>NZ_JBFPKF010000008.1:0-375788 GCF_040948685.1 Paraburkholderia sp. BR14374
GTCCCGCCCCCCGCCGATTGCAGCTACTGCGTGTGCAGCGCGACGGGCGATGCGAACCCTCGATCAATCGTCATCGTCGTCGGCAGCGGCGACCGTCTTCGTCCCCTCCGCAGAGCTCTTTGTGTAGATCGAATGCGGCGCCGGGTACGGCTTGTCTCCCATCACGCCGGTCCACAGCACCCGGTTGAAGAGCTCCGGCGGAACCCGATCCTCCTTGGAGAAATCGAAGCCCTTCGTCGCGTTTGCCCAGTAAGTCGCGTCATGCAGCGGATGAATGTCCGGACCCTGTGCATACTGATTGCCGTCGTTGCCGGCGGATGTCGGGCCGGTGGCCACATTGCCCACGTTCGTACCTCTCAGAATCGTCGACGCAACGGCAGTGTAGGTCCACGAACCATCCGAGCCAGTGTCGAAGACGTCGGCCATCGGTTGCGCATACGCGGTGTTCAGATTGATGTGCTGGGTGCCGAGCACGTCTTCCATGGTACGGATCGCGTTCACCTGGCTGTACGCGGTGCTGACAACGGCGTTCTTCTTCACGTATGCGCCAACGACGTAGGCCGGGGCGCGGTGCGAGTCGACGTGATCGGAACCGGCCTGCGAGTCGTCCTCGACCACCACGATCAGCGTGCTTTTCGCGTACGGGCTGTGGGCGACCGTTTCGATCAGCTTGCCCACCGCGAAGTCGTTGTCCGCCTGCTCCTGTTCGGCCGTCCCCATCTGACCGACGTTCTGTGCATAGCTGCCGGTGTGATCGGAACCCATGCGGACGAATTCAAACGACGGCAGATTGCCGTTCGCGACGTACTGCTGGAACTCGCGGTTCCATTCGAGTTCGCGGAAGGTGTCCGGATAGGCCTGATCGAAGCCGCGGTAGTACGGGTCCGTCAGCGTGACGAGCGACGGCTTGAGCGGGTGCGCCTGAATGTTGCCGGCGGCAAACGGGTTGAGGAGGGGGCTCGCGATCGTGCCGATCGAACCGGTGTTGTTGACCATGCCGCCGTAGTTGCGAACCGTGCCGCCCGCTTGCAGCACCGCGTCATAGATGCTCGCTTTCTGGTAGCCGAACGGCGCATCCGGTACCGAAATGTCGGCGATACCCGGCAGCGCGTTGGCCGTGCCGCCCGGCAGCGACGCCGTGACCGTGCTGTAGGCCCCGCCCGAGGCGCCATCGCGCATCGCGGTGGTGGCGAGGCCAACCGGCAGACCGCGATTGGCGCCTTCGGATTCATACGACATGCCGCGGCTCACGCCAGCGTAGTTTTCCTGCTGCGCCACTTCCTCGGTCGGCGTGACGTGCGCGTGCTGCACCCACGACCAGCCATCCATCGAGCCGTCGCCCGGATCGGCGAAGTTGTCGATCGTCACGAAGTTGCCAGCGATATTGTGGAAGTTCGGCGTGGTGGCCTTGCCATACATCGTCAGCGACGGATCACCGTTCGAGCCGTTGCCGAGGTCGCCGAGAATCTGGTCGAAGGTCCGATTTTCCTTGACGACATAGATCACGTGCTTGATGTGATCGTGCAGGAAATTCATCGTCTGGCGATCGCTTTGCGACTCTCTGACCGAATAGTGGTTGTTCTCGTCGACCTGGCTGGTCAGCCGGGCCAGCACGTCGCCCCTCGGAACCGGTGCGCTCACGAGGCTGCTCTGCTCGAGACCGAACTGGTACTGGGCCGTCGTGCCCGACGTGTAGAGCGGATTCGGGCCGGTGTTCGACTTGCCGTTGATGATGTACATCTGCGAGCCGTCGGCGCTCAGCGTGACGTCCTTGGGCGCATACGCGGTCGGGATCAGGCCGGTGACGTGGTAGCCCTCGTTGCCATCGAGCGAGATCACGGCGATCGAGTTGTCGCCGTTGTTGACCGCATACAGGGTTCTGCCGTCGCGCGATACGGTTACGTTGACCGTGTCGCGGCCGCTGTACTTCCTGTTGCTGCCGCTGCCCTGATCATCGCCGTCGCCGGATTGGCGGGCGATGTCGATCGTCTTTTCGACCCGGTGGCTGGCCGTATCGATGACCGCAACCTGGTCGGTATTCGCCACCGCGACGTAGAGCTTGGACTGATCCGGCGAAAGGGTCATTCCATAGGCATTGCCTTTCACCGGAATGCGAGTGATGAATTGCGGCGCGGCCGGGTTCGACAGGTTGAGCACCACGACTTCACGGTCGCGCACCGACGAGATGAACGCCGTGTCGTCGGATTTCAGCGAAACGGCCCACGGGTATTCGCCACCGGCAACGCCCTGCGTGCCCGACGTATTGAACGGACGCAGATCGTATTCCGACATCACGGTGTTCGACGTCGTGTCGATGATGGAGATCGAGTCGTTGTAGTTGTTGGCAACGACGAGGATCCTGCCATTGCCGGAGAGAGCGAGACCACCGGCGTTCGGCTTCACCCCCGACCCGATACCCTTGCTATGGTTCCGGGCGATGGCTGCGGTTTGTGACCATTGGGCCGACGCAAGAGCCGACGGGCGGCTATATACATAGACCGCGTCGTCCGCGCCACCGGTGCCGTACAGCGTCTGGTTGCCATTCCATGCGAGGCCATCGAACGCATTGTTCTGGTGGATGGCCTGCACGAGCTTCGGCGTGGCCTTGTTAGCGCCCGACACGTCGTAGATGAAGATGTACTGGGTCGAGTCAGTCTTGTCCAGCGTGCTGTTGCCGGCACCCGTGTAGACGGTGTTATAGCCTGCCGTAATCACGGCGAGCGTGTTGCCATCCGGGCTGAGTTGTGACTTGATCGCGCCGCTGACGATCTGGGTCGGCTTTGCCGAAAGCTGCGGGTTGAGCAACTGCTGCACGGCACCCGGTATGGCTCGCGGGGAAATGAACTGCCCGGTCGGCAGAAGCTCCATGTCGCCCTGCGGTGCGGCAAAGGCAATACAGCTTGTCAATAATCCTAATGCAAATCCAGATTGAATGAGATTTCGATGCATTTTGTTTCTCTCCAGATAATCAAAACAAAATAGCCAAATTGGATTGGAATGGAATCATTTGTCAGGTCGGTTTGCCCCTGATCGAGGACATGTGCCAGCGATTCGTCCAGGCGGGACGCATTGAAACCGTGCCGCTCTGTAGCTTTCAGCACGGCAACATTTAGTCAGTTTGGAATGTCAGTGGAATGACACGTTTGAAGCATGTGCATTCCGAATGAATCTTTCACAAAAAATTATCTATCGATCGATATGCAAGCGTAATTTAAATGTAAAAATATTCTTGAAATAAAGTGCTCGTTCCGACATCGTGGCAGGAGATGACTTGCAGGGCCAACAAGTGTCTAATATCGATTGCAACGTCTCTTTGGGAGCAATCCCATGCTACGGGTACTTGAGCCGGGCGACTACTTCGGCGCTACCACCCTGCAATACAGGGATGATGGCATCTCGGTCGTGGAGACCCAATTCGCAACGGATCTCATCATTCCGCAGCACGAACATGTGAATCCGTTTTTCTGTTTCGTGCTGGACGGACGCGGTACACGATCCTGGCCGTCACGCGGTGGCGAAGACGGGCCGATGTCACTGACGCTTTTCCCCGCAGCCGTACCGCACGCAAATTGCTGGTACGGGGCCGGCGGCAAGGCGCTCCATGTCGAATTTTCGTCTTCGTGGCTAGAGCGGCTGGGCGGTCGGACCCAAGTCCTCGGTCGCCCGGATGACTTTGCCAGTGGAGCTCCGTTGTCGTTCATGCGCCGTCTCGTCCGCGAGTGCCGTGAGCAGGATTCGGCTACGTCGCTAGCAGTCGAAGGGCTGGTACTCGAACTTCTTGCGGCCTGTGAGCGGGCCGCCCCGCGCGCGGCGACGGTTGGCGGTTCACGTCGATGGCTCGCTCGCGTGGAAGCATTGCTGCACGATCGTTTTCGTGAGGCGTTGACGTTGGACGAAATCGCTTCGGACAGCCATGTTTGCGCCGACCACCTCGCGCGGGAATTCCGCAAGCACTATGGCTGTACCGTCGGAGATTACGTGCGCCAGCTTCGGCTCGATTTGGCCTGTGCTCAATTGAGCAGTGGACGCCATTCGCTCAAGGCGATTGCTCAGGCCGCTGGTTTCGCCGATCAAAGCCACTTTACGCGCGTGTTTCGGCGCAGGATGGGGCTGACACCAGGCGCGTATCGCGCGCAGTTGCTCGAAGGTCGCTCCTGTACCAAAGATTGACGGTCCGGTACAAGACCAACAGAACTGGCAAGGCCTACAGTGGCTCGCATCTTCGACACGAACTAACGTTCACGGAGACTGATGTGAGCACCCATTCCTTTCCGTACTCGACCCACCTTAACGTCCTGTACTCCTTCGGCGAAGTCATCGACGTGCCCGCCCTCGTGGCGGCAAACGGTCATCCCTGGTACAACCAGACGCTGTGTCAGGTGGACCAGTCGGTAGTTCGGCTGGGTGTCGTGCAGGGCGAATATCATTGGCACAAACATGACGCGCAGGACGAATTCTTTTATGTGGTTAGCGGACGCTTCCTGATCGACCTCGAGGACCGGGTCGTCGATCTGGGCCCGGGACAAGCGTTTGTCGTGCATAAAGGCCTGCTGCATCGCCCTCGAGCGCCTGTGAAAACGGTGATCCTGATGGTCGAGGCGGCGGGAATCGTTCCCACCGGTGACACCTGATGCAGATCGTCAGCGAGGCTCGGTCAGCGGGACGGTCTGGCCAGTCGAATCCAGACCAATTCCGCCGTCGCATATGATGGTTTGCCCAGACATGAAGGAGTTCGAAATCAGAAACTCAATCGCCATGGCAATGTCGTCAGGCTGGCCAATTCGTCCAACCGGCGTTCTCGCCGCATAACCGGCAAAAGCGGACTCCTTATCTTGCTCCGAGAGAAAGTCCCACCACGGCGTATCAATGACGCCAGGGGACACTGCGTTAATCCGCAACGGGCGTAGCTCTGCCGCCAGGATCGGCACGATCGCAGCAATCGCCGCGTTCGCTGCGCCGAGGCCCGCTGTTCCGGGCATGGCCGAGTGTGCCGATACGGCAGAGAGAAAAGTGATGCTTCCGGTTTTCGCAATCGACGCAAGCGCCGCCTGGGCACACGCGAAATGAGGAAACACTTTCTCATCGAATCCCATACGCACCGCATCGAGACTGACGGCTGAAAACGGGCCTCCCCCCTTGCCACTGCCGAGCGCGAGAACCAGGTGGTCGATTGCGCCAATCTCGGCAAACGTGCCGGCGATGGTCGATGCATCGGATGCATCGAATTTCACCGTATTTGCAGCGCCGCGCAACGCGGCCTTCGCTTGGGCCAGTTTCGCCGAATCTCGCCCGGCAATCGTAACCGCGTATCTCCGGTCCAGTAGCCGGCTCGCTGTAGCGAAGCCAATTCCGGAAGAACCGCCGACAATGAAGACATGATGTGACATGGTTGAAGTTTCCGCTCTTTGAAAAATGCCGGGTTTCCGGAACCCGGGCGGACCGACATCGAAGTTCGATGTGTCAATGTGCCAGCGACGGGTCCGTCAACTGAAAGCTGAGCTGACGCAGTCGCTTGCGAAGCGCAGGGTTGTAGGCGTCGGGATGAGCTCTGGCGAGCCTCATGCCGTCGAAATAAAGGCCGGTACGGCCTTCCATTGCGGTGCTGGCCGCAAGATGAAGAACTGCGTCAGCACCTTCCTCGACCGTGCTCAGAGGCGTGATTCCCCCATTCCTCACCATGGTCGTATCCATGTATGTGGCCGGATGCAGACAGTTCGCCGTCACGCCGGTCTGCGCCAGTTCGTCGGCCAGATCGAACGTGAACATGATTTGCGCGAGCTTGCTCTGGCAATAGGCCGCGGTACCGCTATAGCCGTGGCTCAACATCACGTCGTCGAAATCGATCGGGCGTTGTCCCGCGGAAGCAACATTGACAATCCGCGATCTCGAGCCCTTCAGCAATAGAGGCAGCAGAAGCCTCGTCAGGGCAAAGCCCGCGAGGTAGTTCACCGCGAACCGCAATTCGATTCCATCCGCCGTGACTTGCCTGATCGAGCCACGCGGACCGGTCCCGATGCCTGCGTTGTTGATAAGCAGGTCGAGTCGATCGTGCGCGCGTCCGATCGCGCTTGCCAGCGATTGAACTTCCGCGAACGTAGACAGATCAGCCGGATAAAAAGTCGCTTTGCCTCCCGCATCCGCTATCTCGCGAACGACGGATTCGCCCCGTTCCATGTTTCGCCCGTGAACGAGCACATGCGCGCCCTGGGCTGCCAGGCGATTCGCGACGCAGCGGCCGAGTCCGTCGGTGGAGCCGGTAACCAGCGCAAGCTTGTTCGTCATGTTCATGATTGAATAGACTGGAAGTTGATTTCGTCTTCATCCTGTGCGCTTTGCCGCGCGACAAACAGTGCTGGATCGATACTGGTATAGGGAGCTACCACGATGACGATGAACGTCAGAACCCTCGCCGCCGAACGGCGCCGTGGTGAGCTAGGGGCATTCCTGAGGTCGCGGCGCGAGCACCTGAGTCCGGCCGCGGTCGGATTGCCGGACGGTTTTCGACGACGCACGCCGGGGCTGCGCCGCGAGGAAGTCGCGATGCTCGCGGACGTCGGCATCACGTGGTACACCTGGCTCGAACAGGGGCGCGACGTCCGCGCGTCCGAAGAGGTGCTGATCGCAATCGCGGATGCGTTGCGACTGGACGCCGTTGAGCGGCGGCATCTGTTCGTATTGAGCGATCGTCCGTCGCCGGAACTCCAGTCGACGAATCCGGAAAAGCTCGAGGAGCCGGTGCAACGGATGCTCGCCAGCCTGTCAGGCCAGCCCGCTTACGTCACTGGCCGTCGCTGGGATATCCTGGGCTGGAATCGGGCCGCCACCCTGGTATTCGGTGACTACGGGCAGCTTTCGGTGGATGAGCGCAATCTGATGTTCATGGTTTTCGCGAATGCGCGGCACCGCCGTTTGCTCGTTGACTGGGAGGAAGTGGCGCGTGCGTCCCTTGCGATGTTCCGTAACGACAGTGCCCGCTATGTGGGCGATCCTGACTTTGAACGGCTGATATCGACGCTGCGACACAGGAGCGACGAATTCAGTACGTGGTGGCGCAGGCACGAGGTGCTCAATCCGTTATCGAATATCAAACGCATCAGGCATCCGCGAAAAGGCCTGATGGTCTTCGAATACACCAGTTTCGCGCTGCTGGACGGCTCCGATCGCAAGCTCACCGTCTACACGCCGCTTGACGAATGCCGGACCGCGGACAAGCTGGACGCCCTCATCGTGTCCGCCAGGCGCGAGCTATAAAGCATTGAGGCAATCAATTCTGCGCGCGGGATGCCAGACTCGAACACATGAGGTGGATGGTGTCCTTTGCGAGTGCAGTCAACTGCGGGACTGAAGTTCGCAGCGCGATGCCCACGATCTTCATCAGCCACGCCAGCGCGAATAACGCTCTCGCGCTCGCGATCGGACACTGGCTTGCCGATAACGGCTGGGACAATTACTTCCTGGACCTCGAGCCGGTCGAGGGGATGGCTGCTGGGGAACGCTGGCAGGAAGCGCTCAAGTCTGCGGCCGACCGCTGCGAGGCCGTGCTGTTTCTGATTTCGCCCGCATGGTGCGACTCTCGCTCGTGCCTGGCTCAGTTAACCTTTGCCAGATTCCTAGGCAAGACAATCTTCGGTGTGCTCGTCGAGGCGACGCCGATCGACGCCTTGCCGAAAGAATTGACGGCGCAATGGCAGGTCTGTGACCTCACCGCCGGGACTCAACGCCAGAGCTTCCGGGTCTCGCATGACCCGCTCGTTTCGGCAACTGAAGTCTCGTTCGCCAAAGCGGGGCTTGCCCGGCTCGAGCTTGGGCTGCGACGAGCCGGCTCCGCTCCGTCGGGCTTTCCGTGGCCGCCGGCCAACGATGCCGAGCGCCCCCCTTATCCGGGACTGAGAGCGCTGGAGGCCGAGGATGCGGCCGTGTTCTTTGGCCGGGACACGGCGGTCTTGCGCGGGCTCGATACGCTACGCAGCGTCCGCGAGCAGGGGATCGAGCGGATGTTGGTCATCCTCGGCGCATCCGGAGCGGGCAAGTCGTCCTTTGTGCGGGCCGGCCTGTGGCCGCGCCTGAAGCGCGATGACCGAAACTTTTTGCCGCTTCCAGTGATCCGTCCGGAGCGGGCTGTTGTTACTGGCGCCACGGGACTCGTCGTCAGTATCGAGCTGGCCTTTCAGGAACTCGCGGTACTCAGGACGCGGGCCGAGATCCGCCAGGCAGTTCAGACTCCTGATGGATTCGAGCAATTGCTTGGCCAGCTTCAAACGCTGCACTGCTCGCGGCTCGCGTCAGATGCCGTTGCGCCGACCGTTCTGGTCTGCGTCGACCAGGGCGAGGAATTGTTCAGCGCGGAAGGCGAAGAGGAGTCTTCGCACTTCCTGTCCCTGCTTGCGAGGACGCCCGCCACGGCGGAACACGAGGGCATTCAGACGATCGGCAAACGGCAGCGTGCGCTTGCGGTCGTGGCGATCCGCACAGACGCTTACGAGCAATTGCAGAGCGCGCCAACGCTGCGCGGCGTGCCACCGCGTGTCTTCGGTCTCCCTCCATTAGAGCGCGCGGAATTCAAGGCGGTGATCGAGGGTCCTGCCGCGCGGGCTACCGCCGCCGGGCGCAAGCTGACGATCGAGCCTGCGCTGACCGAGCGGCTTCTTCGGGATACTGAAGGGGCAGACGCATTGCCCTTGCTGGCCTTCACGCTCGAGCGGCTATTTACCGACTATGGCGCCACCGGAAACTTCAGCGTAGCCGACTATCAGGCGATCGGGGGTATGCGCAGTTCCATCGAGGCCGCGGTCGAATCGGCATTTGCCGATCCCGGACCGGAGCCCGCCGTTCCAGCAAATGAGGCCGAGCGCGAGCGCCTGCTGCGCGAGGGCTTGATCCCATGGCTCGCACACGTCGAACCGCTGACGCAACAGCGCGAGCGCCGCGGGGCACGCTGGGATGAGCTTCCCGAATCCGCCCATGCCGTCCTGAAGCGTCTCATCCGGTATCGACTGTTATTGCAAGACCAGCGCAAGGCCGAAGCTGGCAATGAGGAAACCACCATCGTTGAAATCGCGCACGAGGCGTTGTTACGGCAGTGGCCTGTCCTTGCCGCCTGGCTCGACGCGGACGCGGATGCGCTCAAGACAGTCGCAACCGTGCAGCGAGCGGCGCACGAGTGGCAAAAGCACGGGCAGGGGACGGCCTGGCTGGCCCACGCCGGCGAGCGGCTGACGAGCGCGGAAGCGATCCTGCAGCGTTCGGACTTCGAACGAATGCTGGGCACGGATGACCTTTCCTATTTGCGGGCTTGCCGCGGGCGCGAGGAGCGCGCACGCGAGGAGCGCGAGTCGCAGTTGCAGCGAATCGATCAGACACGGACAGCGTCCACGCAGCGACTCATCCAGGTACTGATGGGCGTAATCGCGTTCATTCTGATTGCGACAGGGGGGTGGATCATTCATCAGACCCGGACGGTCGCACGCCAGACTTCTGTTGTGCTGGCGTCGGCGGCGACGTTGGCGAACGACGCGGGAATCTACGATCGCGCAATGCGCTTCGCGATACTGGCGATGCGCAAGAGTTGGCTCTCACCGGGATCGGTTGACGCAGAGCTGGAGCTCATGCGCGGCGCGCAGGCATCGATGCAAATTGCGTTGCTCGGCGGGCATCAGGATGCGGTCGATTCCGCCGTATTCAGCCCCGACGGCAAGCGGGTGGTGACCGCGTCCTGGGATGGGACCGCGCGGGTGTGGGACGCGGCTACCGGCAAACAGATCGTGCAGCTCAGCGGACATCAGGGGCTGATTTATTCCGCCGCCTTCGGCCCGGACGGCCGGCGCGTGGTGACCGCCTCGGCGGACAGGACCGCGCGAGTGTGGGACGCGGCTACGGGCAGACAGATCGTGCAGCTCAGCGGGCATCGGGATCTGGTTTATTCCGCCGCCTTCGGCCCGGACGGCCGGCGCGTGGTGACCGCCTCGGCGGACAGGACCGCGCGGGTGTGGGACGCTGCTGCGGGCAAACAGATCGTGCAGCTCAACGGGCATCAGGGGCCGGTTTTCTCCGCGGCCTTCAGCCCGGACGGCCGGCGCGTGGTGACCGCGTCCGCGGACAGGACTGCGCGGGTGTGGGATGCGGTGACCGGCCAGGTGATCGCGCAGCTCAGCGGGCATCGGGAACTGGTGAGCTCCGCGGCCTTCAGCGCGGATGGCCGGCGCGTGGTGACCGCGTCCGATGACAAAACCGCGCGGGTTTGGGATGCGGCGACCGGCCACGTGATCGCGCAGCTCGCCGGGCATCAGGGACCGGTTTTCTCCGCGGCCTTCAGCCCGGACGGCCGGCGCGTGGTGACCGCGTCCGATGACAAAACCGCGCGGGTGTGGGATGCGGCGACCGGCCACGTGATCACGCAGCTCACCGGACATCAGGGACCGGTCAGCTCCGCCACCTTTAGCCCGGACGGCCTGCGTGTGGTGACCGCCTCCGATGACAAGACCGCGCGGGTGTGGGATGCGGCGACCGGACAGATGATCGTGCAGCTCATCGGACATCAGGGGCCGGTGAACGTCGCCGTCTTCAGCCTGGACGGTCAGCGGGTGTTGACTGCATCCCGTGACAGGACAGCGCGCGCGTGGGACGCGGGGAAGGGGATCTTGCTGCTCAGCGGACATCAGGAGCCAGTTGTTTTCGCCGCCTTCAGCCCGGACGGTCAGCGGGTGGTGACGGCGTCCCGTGATAGGACCGCGCGGGTGTGGGACGTCGCCACGGGCAAGCAGATTGCGCTGCTCAGCGGGCATCAGGGGTGGGTTGACTCCGCTGCGTTCAGCCCTGACGGCCAGCGGATAGTGACCGCGTCCGCGGATCAGACCGCGTGGCTGTGGGACGCGGCCGCGGGCAAACAGCTCGCGCAGCTCAGCGGGCATCACGGGGCAGTTTTTTCCGCCGCCTTCAGCCCGGACGGCCAGCGGGTGGCGACGGCGTCCGCGGATGGGACCGCGCGAGTGTGGGACGCGGCCACGGGCAAACAGATTCTGGTGCTCAGCGCGCATCGGGAGCCGGTTGATTCCGTCGCCTATAGTCCGGACGGCCAGCGGGTGGTGACTGCGTCCTGGGATGGGACCGCGCGGGTGTGGGACGCGGCCACCGGCAAACAGCTCCTGGCGCTCAGCGGCCATCGCGGCACCGTTTTTTCTGCCGCCTTCAGCCCGGACGGACGGCGCGTGGTGACCGCGTCCGCGGATGGGACCGCGCGGGTGTGGGACGCGGCGACGGGCAAACAGATCGCCCAGTTCAGCGGGCATGAGCGGGCAGTGGACTCCGCCGCTTTCAGCCCGGACGGCCAGCGGGTAGTGACCGCGTCCGCGGATCAGACCGCGCGAGTATGGGACGCGGCGACTGGCCTGGTGATCGCGCAACTCACCGGCCACCTGGGAGCCGTGAGCTCCGCCGCCTTCAGCCCGGACGGCGAGCGGGTGGTGACCGCGTCCGCGGATCAGACCGCGCGGGTGTGGCCTATCCGATGGCTTATGCAGAATCGAGGGCGGAGCCTGGCGATGGCGGTGTGCAAGGAAAGGCTTGTGGGAGCAAACTTGCTCACAACCGGTGATGGAGCCGCCCTTTCTCTCGTACGCGGGCGCCGGGGCGAAAACGTATGTGGATCCTGATTTGCCGACCGGACGACAGGAGCATCGAATGAAGCCGACACGCAACGCCGATTCCGTCCCAGGCGAGTGGTACATCGACACAGCGTGCATCAATTGCGGTGCATCGCGTCACGTCGCGCCGGGGCTGATTGTCGAACGAAACGACAAGAGTGTCTTCTTGCGGCAGCCCGTTACGCCCGAAGAGCACGTCGACGCATGGCGTGCGGTGCTCGTGTGTCCTACGGCGTCGGTACGGAGTGAAACGAAGCAGCCTCGTCCGGGTGTCGCGATCTTTCCACAGCCGATCACGTCGGCTGTGTGGCGCTGCGGATTTAACGCGCGGTCGTCGTTTGGCGCGCACTCTTACTTTGCGAGGCGTCCGGACGGCAATCTGATGATCGACTCACCGCGCTACGCGGCGGAACTCGTGAAATGGTTTGATGAGAACGGTGGCATCGCGCACATCCTTCTATCGCATCGTGACGACGTCGCGGACGCAGATAAATACGCCCGTCATTTCGGCGCGCGCGTCTGGATTCACCGGGAAGACATGTCGGCCGCGCCTTATGCAACGGACCTGCTCGACGATGGATCGGCAACGGACATTGCGGTCGGCGTAAGCGCGATCCCTGTGCCCGGGCACACGCGCGGCAGCGTCGTGTACCTGCTCGACGACAGCGTGTTGTTCTCGGGTGATTCCCTTGCGTGGAGCCCGCGCGCGGGGGACCTCGTCGCGTTCAGGGACGCGTGCTGGTATTCATGGTCTGAGCTCACCGAATCGCTTGGCAAGTTAGCCGCGTATCGCTTCGACTGGTTGCTTCCTGGTCACGGCTGGCCCACGCACTTGCCGGCCGATGAAATGCGCGCCCGCTTGCTCGCGTTGGTTGTTCGCATGCGGAAGGATTGATGTTGACGGGCTTTCGTGGCGAGATCGGCGCATGTGCCGCAATGCAGGTGGGGCTGAGAGCGTGGCCTGGCGCTTCGGAAGCCCAGCTGGGAATAACAAAAAACCCCGTAAGACGCGCATCTTACGGGGTTTCTCGAACTACTTCGGCTTACGCCGGAACAACTTGTGGTGCCCAGGAGAGGACTCGAACCTCCACGGTGTTGCCACCGCTAGGACCTGAACCTAGTGCGTCTACCAATTCCGCCACCTGGGCACGTCTTCAAGCTAGACCGCTATTTTAGCAAGATGATTAAGTTTGTCAATCTCTGCTTCAAACAAACTTGCTTTTCTCATCTGCCCGGTTGAACGCGCAGCGAAGTGATGCAACCGCTAACGAACCACCGTCCTGCTGATCCGGCAATCGAAATAGGAACAGCGATTTCGATTGCCAGGCCTTACACAAAAAAGAGAGCCGCCAGAAGGCGGCTCTACTTTCGAATCTGGTGCCCAAGAGAGGACTCGAACCTCCACAGTGTTGCCACCGCTAGGACCTGAACCTAGTGCGTCTACCAATTTCGCCACCTGGGCAGGTGATGAACTGCAAAGACCGCCATTATAGCGACCGATTCCGACCTGTCAAGCGATTTGCCGAACGCGTTTGAACCTCGCGGCGAGCCGGCGCACGACGCGTCCGAACCACCGGCGCAGGCCCGCGTGGCGCCCGACACGGGTGTTAGAATGCCTCGCAGTAGTTCGTTGGCACGATGCACATCCGGTGTCGCGACGCGAGTGTCGACATGCGATCAGCCAGACGCGCGTCGGCCTCGCGTTGAACGAGCCGAACCCAGGCAGTTTCCTGTGCTAATCGCAGTAGAGCAGTCGAGCAGAAGAGCAGCAAGCAGCAGGTGTAATGACCGAGGCAGCGCAGCCGCCTTACAGATGCAGCCGAGCGCAACTGCGCGCATTAAGCAAACGCCTTCCAGGCCGGACCACATCGCCGACCGACGTCCATGCAACGAGAAAAAATCATCGACAAGCCCTTGAGCAAATTTCCGTATCCGATTCCAAGCCGCGAAGAAATCCTCGGCGTGCTGCGCACGAGTGAAACGCCGCTTGCCGCGAACGACATCGCCGAAGCCCTGTCGATCAAGCGCCAGGAGCGCGAAGGATTTTTCAAGCGTCTCGGCGCGATGGAGCGCGACGGCCAGATCCGGCTCGATCAGCGCAATCTCTATCAACTGACTCATCCGTCGAACTTCGTCGCGGGCCGCGTGCAGGGCCATCGCGACGGCTACGGTTTCCTGATTCGCGACGACGGCCAGGACGACCTGTTCCTGCCCAACGGCGAGATGCAGAAGGTCATGCACAACGACCGCGTGCTCGCGCGCATCGTCGGCTATGACCGGCGTGGGCGGCCCGAAGGGCACATCGTCGAGGTCACGGACCGCGCGAACAAGCGCGTGATCGGGCGTCTGCTCAACGAGAACGGCGCGCTGATCGTCGCGCCCGAAGACAAGCGTATCGGCCACGACATCCTGATCACGCAGAACACCCGCAAGGCGAAGGTCGGCCAGGTCGTGGTGGTCGAGCTGACCGATTTCCCGAGCCGTCATTCGCAGCCGCTCGGCCGCGTGGTCGAAGTGCTCGGCGATATCGACGACCCCGGCATGGAAATCGAAATCGCGGTGCGCAAGTACGGCGTGCCGCACGAATTCAGCGAGGCCGCGCTCGGCGAAGCGGCCAAGCTGCCCGACGAAGTGCGCCCGGCCGACATCCGCCATCGCGTCGATCTGCGCGACGTGCCGCTCGTCACGATCGACGGCGAGGACGCGCGCGACTTCGACGACGCAGTCTATTGCGAGCCGGTCAAGGTGGGCCGCGGCGACGGCTTCCGCCTGATCGTCGCGATCGCGGACGTGTCGCATTACGTGCTGCCGCAAAGCGGGCTCGACACCGACGCGATCGAGCGCAGCACGTCGGTGTATTTCCCGCGCCGCGTGATCCCGATGCTGCCTGAGAAGCTGTCGAACGGACTGTGCTCGCTGAATCCGCAAGTCGACCGCTGCGTGCTCGTGTGCGACATGATCGTCACCGCGCGTGGCGACGTGAAGGCGTATCAGTTCTATCCGGGCGTCATGCATTCGGCCGCGCGGCTCACGTACACCGAAGTCGCCGCGGTGCTGACAAACACCAAGGGCCCCGAGGCGACCCGCCGTGCCGCATTGCTGCCGGAACTGCAGAATCTGTATGGCGTCTACAAGGCGCTGTTCGCGGCGCGCCAGAAGCGCGGCGCGATCGACTTCGATACGACGGAGACGTACATCGTCTGCAACGCGCAGGGCAAGATCGAGCAGATCGTGCCGCGCACGCGCAACGACGCGCACAAGCTGATCGAGGAATGCATGCTGGCCGCGAACGTGTGCGCGGCGGATTTCCTGAAGCGCAACAAACACCCGGGCCTGTTCCGCGTGCATGCGGGCCCGAGCGCGGAAAAGCTCGAGAACCTGCGCACGTTCCTGCGCGGCATGGGCCTGACGCTCGGCGGCGGCGACACGCCGCACGCGAGCGACTACGCCGCACTGATGGCGCAGATCCGCGACCGGCCCGACGCCTCGATGCTGCAGACGATGCTGCTGCGCTCGATGCAGCAGGCGGTCTACAGCCCCGACAACATCGGCCACTTCGGTCTCGCCTACGAGGCCTACGCTCACTTCACGAGCCCGATTCGTCGCTATCCGGACCTGCTCACGCATCGCGCGATCTACGCGATCCTGCAAGGCCGCAAGTATCAGCCGCAGCCGCCGCACGGCGTCGAGCTCAATACCGCGCTGTCGCCGCGCGCCCGCGCAATGCAGCAGGCCGACGAGGAAAAGCGCGGTGCCCGCGCTCGCACGAACAACGTGGCGATCTGGGAAGAGCTCGGGCTGCACTGCTCGGCCAACGAGCGCCGCGCGGACGAAGCATCGCGCGACGTCGAAGCGTGGCTCAAGTGCTATTTCATGCGCGACAAGCTCGGCGAAGAGTATGGCGGCATGGTCAACGGCGTCACGTCGTTCGGCATCTTCGTGCAGCTCGATTCGCTGTTCATCGAAGGTCTCGTGCATGTGACCGAACTCGGCTCGGACTACTTCCAGTACGACGAGATCAGGAACGAGCTGCGCGGCGAGCGCACCGGCATTCGCTACCGGCTGTCGGATCGTGTGCGCGTGCAGGTGAGCCGCGTCGATCTCGACGCGCGCAAGATCGACTTCCGTCTCGTGCGCGACACGCCGATCAAGCCGCCTGCGGCGCGCGGTATGGCGGCGGACAAGGGTGACGGCGCTGGCCCGCGAGTGCGCGTGTTGCCGTCGGCGGAAAGCGGCGCGTCGGTGCCGGGGCCGCGGCGCAAGAAAGCCGCGCCCGCGCAGAGCGTGGCGGTCAAGGAAGCGCGCGCCGCGCGCGGCGCGGCGAGGAAGCATGGCGTCGCGAGCAAGGCGGCGTCGAAGCAGGCACGCAAGAAGCGCTGAGGCTTTCACAGCGCCGGGACCGCGCGCAGCGGGCACGTGAACGCGTGCCGGTTGCGCGCGGTCTGCCTTTTGGTTTCATCTTCATCACAGTGGCGCGCGTTGAATGCGCGTCCAATCAAAGGTTGTTCAGTCATGGCACGTCATAAGGTTTTATACGGTTTCCACGCAGTGACCGCGCGTATCCGGCACGATGCGTCGACGGTCGAGGATGTCTATTACGACGCGACGCGCAAGGACCGTCGTATGACCGAATTCCTGCAGGCCGCGAAGGACGCGGGCGTGCGTCTGATCGCCGCCGACGAAACCCGCCTGTGGGGTCTCGCGCGCACCGAGCGCCATCAAGGCGTGGTCGCGCGCGCGGGCGATCTGCCGCTCGCGCAGAACCTCGCCGAACTGCTCGACGGGATCAGCGGTTCGCCACTGATTCTCGTGCTCGACGGCGTGACCGATCCGCACAATCTCGGCGCCTGCCTGCGCGTCGCCGACGCGGCCGGCGCGCATGCGGTGATCGCGCCGCGCGATCGCGCGGTGGGACTGAACGCGACTGCCGCGAAGGTCGCGAGCGGCGCGGCCGACACGGTGCCGTACATCACGGTCACGAATCTGGCGCGCGCGCTGCGCGAACTGAAGGACGCGGGCGTTTGGGTGGTCGGCACGGCCGGCGACGCGCAGAAGAGCGTCTACGAAACGGAACTCGACGGGCCGGTGGCGCTCGTGATGGGCGCGGAAGGCGAGGGCATGCGGCGTCTGACGCGTGAAACCTGCGACGTCGTCATGAACATTCCGATGGCGGGGACGGTGGAGAGTTTGAATGTGTCCGTGGCCAGCGGGGTGTGTCTGTTTGAAGCGGTGCGGCAGCGGGCGGTGAAGAAGTAGTTCTTCTGTCGTCGTTCTTGTTGCTGGTCGATTGATGGCGCCCGGAACGCGGTGGTGGTTTCGGGCGCTTTGTTTTGCGTGCGGCGGATGCGGCTATTTGCGCAGAAGGCGCTTTAGTTCATCAAAAAAGGACTCTGTTGTGTATCCCCATAAGATGGGATCGAAATTGAAACCGTACGTTTCTGAAAATATTTCATCGAGATTCTCACCTGTTTCTTTTTTGAATTTGTCTATTTCGGCCAGCGTAGCCTGGATTTCTTCGGGGGAGCTGTCTCTCTTGAAACACGAGACTATTTCATCCACGGTTTCGCCCCAATATTCTGAATCCTGATTGAGATACGCGCCGAACAGCACGTGGAACTCAGGATATGCGCTTTCGTCGATCATTTCACCAGGTACGAAATGACACCGTAGCCCACTTTTCTTCCGACATCCTTATACAGAACGAGATCTCGCCTCGGATTCGACTGAGCCTAATTCCTGATTTTCGACGTGTTGGACTCCATCACCTTGGAGATAGCCCATTCCGCGGCCGCCAAGTCCCGAAACGACGATACTACTCTTCTCTCCGATTCCAATCGCAGCCTCTCGCGCAACTGCGCCTCAGTCCTCCCCACATGCTTCAGTATCGTATGCCCGCCGATCCGGCTACCGGCTTTGGCCTCATGCGCATCCAGACCAATCCGCCCCATCGTAATCCGCGCGACGCGCGCGGCTCTGATCGAGCCGATGAGTCCGAACGGCACCGCGATATCGAGCGACACGCCAATCTGATTAGCCAGGTCCGGGCGGGCTTTTAGGGACTCGGCGAGCTTCGTCGCGCTTTGCTGTGTCAGCGTAGCCGTGTCCTCGCCCGTCAGCATCTGACGCAGACCGCTCGCCGCCGTGTCCGAGACGTGCACGCCGAACATCACGCAACCGGCCTTGCTTGCCATCGTCGGTTCAGGCAGCACGCATAGCGCTGCCGCTCCGACCATCTCCGCTACGCCTGCGGCAACCTGCAGGCCGCCCCAGAGCCGGTTGCTCAGCATCTCCGTCTGGCTGATCGATCCACGCGTCAATATGGCGGCCAGCTGCGGCGCGCTGAGCACCACGCGCACGCCATCTCCATCGTATTACTGCGACATTCCAGAATCCTCTGTGGTCTTGCGGGCCTAAAAACTAGCAAGCACCACAGCGGTTCGATATGGGCGATCGATGATTCTTATGACTCAATGTGTCCAAAGGTGTCCGGCAATCGAGTGCGCTCCACGGCACAAAGCGCGCCCAAACCGAACCCTCCCCCCGCCACTCCGGTAAACTATCGGTTTTTCACGCTTTTCCCGCCTCTCCCATGACTCAAGACGAACTCAAGCAACTGGTCGGCCAGGCCGCCGCCGATTACGTGAACGCCAACGTGCCACAAGGCTCGGTGATCGGCGTAGGCACGGGCTCCACGGCGAACTGCTTCATCGACGCGCTGGCCGCCACCAAATCCCGCTATCTCGGCGCGGTGTCGAGTTCGCTCGCCACCACCGCGCGGCTGCAATCGCACGGCTTCAAGGTGCTCGACCTGAACGAGATCGACTCGCTGCCGGTGTACGTCGACGGTGCCGACGAAATCGATCGCAGCGGTGCAATGATCAAGGGCGGCGGCGGCGCGCTGACGCGCGAGAAGATCGTCGCGTCGGTGTCGGAAGTATTCGTCTGCATCGCCGATGCGAGCAAGGTCGTCGAGACGCTCGGCAAGTTCCCGCTGCCGATCGAAGTCGTGCCGATGGCGCGCACCGCGATCGGCCGTCGCGTGACAGCGCTCGGCGGCGTCCCGGTCGTGCGCGTGACGAAAGAGGGCGCGCCCTTCATCACCGACAACGGCAACGAGATCATCGACGTGAAGGGCTTGAGCATCAGCGACCCGCGCACGCTCGAGGCGCATATCAACGCATGGCCCGGCGTCGTCACGGTCGGCCTGTTCGCGGGCCGCGGCGCGAATCTGTGCCTGCTGGGCACCGACACCGGCGTGCAAACGATCACGTACGGCCAGAATTAAGCGGCTGCATTTCCGTTCGCTCTGACGCGTGTGAACCGCTCCAGCGGTTCACACGCGTTTTTTATTGCGCTCGCCCGCCGCGGCGGCAATCGCGCGCACCTGACGGAAAATGCCTGAACCCGCGCGCAGACCATTCGCCGTCGATGCTAGCCGCGCGCGATGCCCGCCACGTCAGGTGCCATTCGCCCGCGCAGCGCTCCGATCGCAACGCGTGGCCAGGACTAGCGAGAAGAGGTGACGACGAAAACGTCAGCCGTGGTGCACGGACGAAACCTCAGCAATCAAGCCGTGATTTTGCAGAAGCGAACGGACTCTGCGAATTACTCGCGAACTGTCGCACGTCGAATGTGTGCACGCGCACGCACAGTCAGAAACGTGGCACATACACTCTTCTCTAAGGCCAGGTGGCGTTTCGTGACAGATAGGGCGGAATATGAAAGTGGCGATCGTGCACGATTGGCTGGTCGCTCCCGGCGGCGCCGAGAAAGTGCTCGAGCAGATCATCGAGTGCTTTCCCGACGCCGATGTTTTCAGCGTCGTCGATTTTCTCGAAGATCGCACGCCGCTAGCCGGTAAGCCGGTCACCACGTCGTTCATACAACGCCTGCCGTTTGCGCGCACCCGGTATCGCGCCTATTTGCCGTTGATGCCGCTTGCCGTCGAACGGTTCGATCTGTCGAACTATGACCTGATTATAAGCAGTTCTTGCGCGGTCGCGAAGGGCGTACTGGTCGGCCCACATCAGACGCACATCAGCTACGTGCATTCGCTGATGCGTTATGCGTGGGATCTGCAGCATCAGTATCTGCGCGACGCGAATCTGCTGCGCGGACCGAAGTCGTGGGCCGCGCGGGTGTTGCTGCATTATCTGCGCGGCTGGGACGCGCAGTCGACGAATGGTGTCGATCGTCTGATCGCGAATTCACAATCGGTCGCGCGGCGCATGCTGAAAACCTATCGGCGCGATGCCGCAGTGATTCCGCCGCCCGTCGACGTGAACGAATTCGAACTGCGCGCCGAGAAAGACGATTTCTATCTGAGCGTGTCGCGGATGGTGCCGCATCAACGCATCGATCTGATCGTCGAGACGTTCAACGCGACGCCGCAGCGCAAGCTGATCGTGATCGGTGATGGGCCGCAGATGGCGTCGATTCGCGCGCAAGCCGGACCGAACGTGACAGTCCTCGGTTATCAGCCATTTGGCGTACTGAAGGATTATCTGGCGCGCGCGCGAGCCTTCGTGTTCGCTGCCGAGGAAGATTTCGGCATCGTGCCGCTCGAAGCGCAGGCCTGCGGCACGCCGGTCATTGCGTTCGCCAAGGGCGGGGCGCTCGAAACGGTCGTGCCGGTCGGCGATCCGCATCCGACCGGCGTTTTCTTCGCGCGTCAGACGGCGGTGTCGGTGCTCGACGCGGTCAACCGCTTCGAGCGGCTGAGCGCGTACATCACGCCGGCGGCCTGTCGCGCGAATGCCGAACGGTTTTCGGCCCAGGTGTTCCGGCGAGCGTTCATGGCCGAGGTTACGCGCACGATTGCGGCGGTCGCTCAGGGTCTGCCGGCGGCGGAACTGGGGGAGCAGGTGACGTGGGCGGAGTCCGATCTCGCGACCCGGGAACTCGGCATCGCCAGCGACACGGCGCCGAAAAGCAGGTGGAGACAATGAGGTGAGGGTCATTCGCTGTTCTTGCCTCGTGGAGTTTTCGATGGGAGAGGGAAGGGTTTTCGTCGTCATGCAGTGATTTCGCAACAGGCAGTAACGAGCCGTTCTGACCAACGCGTCCGGGCGGCTATTGGTGTGGGCGCGTCCGCTTCGCGCTTTGTGTCGGCAGTGCGTATCGCGTATCGCGCGAAACGCACCGCGCGTGCAAGGCGAGCCGCGGCCGGCCATTGTCAAGCAGGCAGGACTGGACTTCAAAAAAACGACATCGGGGTGCGCGCCACGCGCTACGGGCGAGATATTCGCTGGCGCGGCATGCCTCGCGTGGCCATAACGACCTGAAGCAGACGTTCGCTATCGTGACCGCTGAATGTACCTCACTGCGAAGTTCGCAGTGCTGGCAATTCGGCGTGCCACGGCGATTCACTACAACAGGCAGTCGTCATTCGCGCGTCACCGATTAACGCGCCGACGGCTTTTGGACGAGGACGAATTTAAACTCATGAATGCCGATCGCCTTCCGGGACCTTTTCCCGATATTGCCGCAACCTGGGCTGCGCTTAAGAGCCAGTTGCCGATCACGCCGATTCGCACCGAAGAGGATTATCACCAGATGGTGCGCATCGCAAACTCGCTGTCCGATCATCTAAGTGGCGACGACAACGATCCGCTCGCGGATCTGCACGCGATCGTGAAGGAACTGGTCGGTCACTGGCAAGCGCGCAACCTGGCGATTCCAAAAGCGGAGCCGCGCGAGGTCCTGCGCCATTTGCTGACCACGCATGGTCTCAAGCAGAAGGATTTGGCCGGCATCGCGTCGCCGACCGTGGTCAGCGATATTCTCGCGGGGCGCCGCGCGATCAGCAAGAAAGTCGCCAAGGCGCTCGCGGTACGGTTTCAGACCGACGTCAGCCAGTTCCTGTAGCGGCGGTGTCGCGCGGCGGGTCCGTCCATGACGGAGTCCGTCGCGGCTCTTTGTCTTGCGTCAACGATGGCGGCTGTCGATCGGGCCGCCGGAGTTGGCGTTTCTATTTGCAGCGCGCCGCGGCGCCGGCACGCTGGCCGCCACCGTCGGAAGCGATCCGCTCGATCGCATGATCAGAACGCGTTGCGGCCGACGAAGCCCTTGAAAACCGTGATGAAGACGATCTTCATGTCGAACCAGAACGACCAGTTCTGGATATAGAAGAGATCGAATTTGACGCGCGCTTCCATCTTCTCGACCTTGGCGGTCGCGCCGCGATAGCCGTTGACCTGGGCCCAGCCGGTGATGCCGGGCTTGATGCGGTAGCGGTGCATGTAGCCGTACACCTGGTCTTTGTACAGATCATCGTGTTCGATCGCATGCGGGCGCGGACCCACCACCGACATCTGACCGAGCAGCACATTCAGAAACTGCGGCAGCTCGTCGAGACTCGTGCGGCGCATGAAGCTGCCGAGCTTCGTCACGCGCGAGTCATTGCGGGTCGCCTGCGTAATCTGGCCGTGCTCTTCCCGGTGCGCGGTCATCGAGCGGAACTTGTAGATGCAGAACGGCTGACCATCGACGCCCTTGCGGGTCTGCCGGAAAAACACGGGTCCCGGCGACGTGAGCTTGATGCCGATCGCGAGCACGACGAACATCGGCGCGAGTGCGAACAGCGCTAGCGCGGCGAACAGGCGGTCGAACATCAGCTTGGGCCACATCTGCGGCGGCGAGAACGGCGTCGCGCTCAGATTCAGCGTCGGCAAACCGACGACATCGACGATCGCATGATTGAACAGCGACAGACCGCGCACGTCGGGAATGAAGCGCAGATTGACGAAGTCGTGTCTGAAGGTGCGCGTGAAGCGGTAGATCGTGTGTTCTTCGCGAAGTGGCAACGCGAGCCACACTTCGTTGACGCGTTCGTCGCGCACCTTCGTCGCGAACGCTTCCAGATCGGTCAGCACGGGCAGGCGGGCCAGACGCGCGCCAGAGGCGTCGCGGCCTTCTAGGCTAGTGTCGAACACGCACACCGGTTTGAAGCCCGCTTGCGGCGCATGCTCGAGATGCGCGAGCAGCGTGCGCGCAAAGCCCGGTGCGCCGACGATCGCTACGGTGCGCGCGTTCATCCCGCGGCGGCGCACGAAGCGCAGCACCACGTGCATGATGCAGCGGGTCGCAATGATCAGCGCGCCGGAGAGCAACGTCGAATATCCGAACCATAGGCGCGACACCGCATCCATCCGATGCAGCGTGAACGCGAGCACGAGCGAGGTCGCGACGACCACGACCCACGCGGCGGCGATTCTCGCGAGCACTGGCGCAATCGCCTTGCCGCGCCACGTCTCATAGGTGCCGAAGCCCGGAAACAGCAGCAGAACCAGCACACAGTTGAACGCAATCAGAAGGCGCTCGGTATCGCCTAACGCGATTGGCGCGGGAAAGCGGATCCAGTGGGCTAGCAGACCACCTGCAATCACGAAGAGCACGTCGAGACATCGAGAAGTAGCCCTAAACATAGGCAAATCGACCCCGGTCATCGAACGGCGTCCCGCTTATTCGACGGTCTCCGCCTGGCGCAGGCGCGGCAGCAGACGATCGAATTCGCGTTTCACGAGGCCGTAGCATTCGCACGCGCGGTCTTCGAGGCCCTTGCGGTCGAGCACCTTGATATGACCGCGGCTATGATGGATCAGGCCTTCGTCGTGCAGCTTGCCGGCCGCTTCGGTGATCCCTTCGCGGCGCACGCCGAGCATGTCGGCGATCAGCTGCTGCGTGACGGTCAGATCGTTCGACGCGACGCGATCCACTTCGATCAGCAGCCAGCGGCACAGTTGCTTGTTGAGCGCGTGATGGCGATTGCAAGCGGCGGTCTGCGCGACCTGGGTCAGAAGCGCGTGCATATACAGCAGCATCAGGCGGCGCAGAAAGTCGGAGCGCGCGAACTGCTGCTTGAGTGCCTGAGCGCTCATCCGGTACGCGAAGCCCGCGCATTGCACCTGCACGCGGTTGGGCATGGTTTCGCCGCCCGTCAGGACCGGCACGCCGGTCATGCCTTCGCGGCCGACCGCGGCGATCTCGACGGAGCTGCCGTCTTCCATCGTCGAGAGCATCGAGATGATCGCGGTGGTGGGGAAGTAAACATGATGGATCCGTTGACCCGAGTCGCATAGCAGTTGCTCGGTGCGCAGATGAACCAGTTCGAGGTGGGGGGCCAGCGCCTGCCATTCGTGCGAAGGCAATGCCCCCAGCAGATGGTTACCGTGCAAATCGGATTGAAGTGTCAACATGATCGGTCCTCGCATGAAAGCCGCGCCGCGCGCGACTCTCTCCGTTTATTCGATCCGATGCCCGCATCCTCGGGACAGGGCTGCCCGGCGAGCAGCTAGGATGACCAGCATCGGCCCCGTTATAGGCCTGTCTGCCACCGCCTCTGTTGTTGCGCTCGTGTGCGGTGGCACTCTGTTGCGTGAAGGTAATAGCGAGGACCGTGCCAACGTCAGGGAAAACGTGTGCTGATGCGGCGCAGCGAACAAACCCGGAGTGCGTCGGAAGGGGAAAAGCGGCTTTTTGTTTCAGTTCTGCACACCCCCTCCGGATGGGGAATGCATCGTATGAAAGCTTTGGGTTTCGGGGAATCCCTTGATATCAAAGGCTTCACGGCCAAAAACAAGAGGGCTGTCGAAGCTGTCTCAGATTTGAACCTGGCGCCGCATGCACGTTTTGAAGCGCTAGACCTGAAGTGTCGGAAATGATTCAGAAGTGTTAAATGAAGTGCGTACGCTGTCGCGCGCGAAGCCTTTCAGAGCCGCTAACAGTCGCGTTCGAGCCAACAGTGACTGTGCGGAGCAGACAGTTCGAGAGGTGCGAAGCAGGCTCTGGCGCGCCTCGCGGGCCTGCGACTAGTTCGGAACCACCACTAGCCGTAAAAGATGGCGGAAAGCGCATTGATCGCGCGGACTTCCCCTTGTGGCGCCGCGCTTGTTTCATCCACTTTAAAGGCCGCGTTTGATGCAGGAGCAACGACTTCTTGCGGCGACGCGGCGAACGCGGTCGGCAACAGCGGTTCGAGCGGAAGCAGCGGCACGATACAGCGCCGGTTCGGCGCGAGATGGAACCAGTCGCGCGTCGCGCGATAGTGCGGGTCAATGATATGAACGAAGCGCGCAAAGCGCTTCGTTTCGATCGCGAGCTGCCAGCCGTTGCCGTCGCCACGACGTTCGACCTGAACGGTCATACCGAGGTCATCTCGCGCGTGCACGCTACGCTCGGGCAGATGAAACGCCTCGGACACGATCTCGCCGCTCGCGGCATCGTATAGCGTTGCAATCGTGACATCGTGCGCGCGCGGGCCGAAGCGGTACGCATGCGTCAGATCGAAGAACTGGCCGAGCAGCGCGGCCGCGCTGATGCGTTGCAGGCTGCGCGGCGCAAGCGTCAGCGCGCTGCGCGCGGACGTGACCTTCACCATGCCGTCGCGCAGACAGACCAGTTCGAGTTCGCCGCTAAACGTTTGCGCGCGCTCGTTGATCAGATGGACATCGAGGCCGTTCAGGCCTTCGTCGGTCAGCGTGACCTGCAACGGCTGCAGTGTCTGCGCGAAGCCGTGCAGCGCGCTTTTCGGCCGTCCCGTCGCGTCGATCACGCCCCAGCCCGCGCCCGCGCGCAGATCCTGCAACTGCCACACGAGGCCGCCGCCGCACGGTGAGCCCGCGCGCCGCCACTCGGCGAACACGTCGCTGATCAGATCGGCAACCACCGCGCGCGACAGATCCAGATAGCGCGCCGTGTCTTCATAGCGCAAGCGCGCCGGCTCGACGCCGTAAAGCGCCTGCAGATAATGATCGCGCACGTCGTCGAAATCCCAGCCTGCACCAGCATCGCGCGGCACGGCGGCTTTCCAGCGCGGGTCATGCGTGTGGATCGTGCCGAGCGCGTCGTGCAGCGTCGCGTCGTCGGGGACGTTGGCGAATGCCAGGCATTCGGCGGCAAAGCGCACCTGCGCGCGCCGCACGTCGGCGAGCGGCCGCTGATACGCGCCGACGCCGTAGTAGTGCGTGACGCCCTCGTTAGTCGAAAACGGCCACGCGCCACCCGATGGCGAATTGCTGACATAGGGCACGTCCGCGCGTTCGCGCGCGACGAGCGCGGGTAGCAGCTCGCTAAACAACGGTTGCGCGCGCCGCGCCGCGGGCAGTCCGAACATCGCCGCCTGCTGATCGACCTCGCTGCCCCCGCATAGCACCGCGAGCGACGCGAAGCGACGCGTGCGGGTCAGGAACTGGCTCGCTTCGCGCTCGATCAGTGCGCTGAATGCGGCATCGTTCGGGTAGTCGAAATTCGCCAGCGCGAGGTCCTGCCAGATCAGCAGGCCGTACTCATCGGCGAGCGCGTAAAACAGATCTGATTCATAGAGCATCGTGCCGCCGACGCGCAGCATGTTCATGCCGGCGGCGCGCGCGAGCTCGAACGTATGGCGCAATTGCGCTTCGGTGCCTGCTAGCGTGACGAGATCGGCGCTGGTCCAGCACGCGCCGCGACAGAACACGGGCACCTCATTCACGCGCAAGGTAAAGCCCGCAGCATCGGCGCCGCGATCCACTTCGATGAGACGAAAGCCGATCGAGCCTAGAGACTGGCTGCTCACGTTGCCGTCGGCGAGTTGCAACGTCAGAGGATATAAAGCGGGCTCTCCGTGCGTGTGCGGCCACCAGCGTTTCGCATCGGGCACGCGCACGTCGCCGGTGAGTGTATATGCATCGCGCCATTGCAAACACGAAACATGGTTGCCGCACGCGAGTGTCGCGCGGCAGGCGGCGTCGTGGGGGTGTACGAAACGTAACGTGAACGAAACAATCCCATCGTCCTGCTCGAGCCGGCTGGTCAGATCAATCGTGTCGAATGCGTGCGGCGCGTCGCCGAGCATCTCGACTGGACGCCACGGCCCGACCGCCTGGATCGGCGGACACCAGCCGGGCATGTGGCCGAGCAGCGTGGTGCGCACGTTGCGAAGTGTCGGCGGCGACACGAGGCGTGGCCGCCAGCGCGCACGCGAGCGTTTGGCCGCCAGCGCCGGCGTCAGCGAGCGAAAGCACAGCACGAGCGTCGCACGGCCATTCAGTTCGATATCCACATCATGGGCGATGAACATCGATGCGCAATCGAGCCGCTTCACATCGTCGAGCCACACTTGCGCGAGCGTCGCGAGTCCATGAAAGCGCAGGCGGCGCCGACCGGTGCCGATCAGCGTGACGCGATACCAGTGATCGTCGAACGCGAGCGGTGGCGGGTGATCGACATCGAACAGCCCGGCGGCGCGCCGCGCGCTCGCGACGGTGCCGGGTACGGGCGCGGCGA
Source organism: Paraburkholderia sp. BR14374 (assembly GCF_040948685.1). Taxonomy (NCBI): domain Bacteria; kingdom Pseudomonadati; phylum Pseudomonadota; class Betaproteobacteria; order Burkholderiales; family Burkholderiaceae; genus Paraburkholderia; species Paraburkholderia sp. BR14374. Next base: position 26,904 of record NZ_JBFPKF010000008.1, read on the forward strand.
GCCAGCCTTGCGCGGGCAGATCGGCCGGTGACGCATAGGCGTTGGGTGGGGTGCTCAGACAAGCCCAGCCGGTGTCGAGCCGTTGTGGCCATAGGGAGAGCGCGCCGTCCGCGCGCGGACGGCCGGCTCCGCTCTCGTCAGCCGCCGGATCGAGTGTCGATACATCCACGGTCAATTCCCGGAGAAACCGCGCGGCGCGAGGCACGCGCATCAACGCATCAACGCATTAGCGCACCAGAGCGGCTAGCGGCGGCAGCGTTTGTTCATAGGCGCTTTCAAGCACGTCGAAGCAGTCTTCGCAGCTATCGCGGCGACCCCGCGCGAGCGCGCGAATCAGCCGGAACTGCATCACCATCGATTCCGACGCGATGCGCTGCGCGGCGGCCGGTATCGTCGGCGGCATCTCGAAGCCCTGCGCGCACAGCCACTGCAGATACTTCGACAGAAACTCGAAGTTCGCACCGAGCTGCCGCATCAGATTGAACGAGTACAAATGGAAGTACGCCTCGTCGCGCTCGAACAGCGTATCGAGATGCGCGGGAAACGCGGCACGCCATTGCGAAATCGGATTGCTCAATGGACGCCGCTCCAGATGCGCGCGCAGCAGTTCCGCCGACGCCTCCGCGAGCGCGGTGCCTTCGAGCGCGGGCCGCGCCTGCTTGGCGAACTCGACGTACGGAAACAGCAGATCGGGCTGGCCGGTGAAATGCGGCAGCTTGCGAAACACGCCGTCGTAGTCGTCGCCTTCGAGCTGGTGGTAGCCGGTGTTGTGGAAATAGCCGAGGCGGCGCGCGGCGGTATCGACGAAGTCGATGCCGATCGTGGTCTTCGGATGCTCGCTGCGATACGAGGTCGCGCGCGTATCGGGCAGGTAGTAGCCGTCGACTTCGACCAGCACGGTGTGGCCGCGCAATGTCTGCGCGAGCACGCGTTCTTCGAGCGAATCGTAGATCGCGAGCTCCTGCACCTGGGTGCCATACAGCCGTTCGAGATCATCGAGCGGAAACTTGAAGAACGTGAACTGATCGCCTTCGAAGTCCTGCGTGACCGTGAACGCGAGCGCCGCGCGCGGGTCGAGCCCGAAGCCGTGCAGCAGCTCTATCCACAGATCGACGTAGCAGTTGGTCTCCTGCCACACGCGTTCGCCCTGATGCAATGCGTGCGCTACGTGCTCGCGCGGCCGCGTGCCGGCACGGGGCGCCGCGTGGGTCTCCTGATGCGTCGGCGGATCGCCTGCGCGTCGCGGCAGCGACGAGTTGGCGAGCGAGCCGGCAAGCGCCGAAGTCGGCGATGAGTTCATGCGCGCTCTCCGGCGACGGCTGCGGTTTGCATAGATTGCGCCGCCTGCAGCGCATCCGCGACGCGGCTCCCGGTATCGCCCCACAGCAGCGCGCGCACGTCGTCGGGCCACGCGTCGACGTCGAGCCCATGATGACGGAACAGCGCGAGGGTGATGCGTTCCATGCCGAAGCCGACGCAACCCGTATGCGCGGTCGTGCCGTCGTCGCAGGCAATCTTCCAGATCGCGCCGAAGTGGTCCATGTGATAGTTGAACGACAGGCAGGCCGTCTTGCCGCGCGGATCGGCGACCGCGATCAGCAACTCGAACTTGAGCGCCTGCGCGCGCTGGCTATCGGCGACGATCTTGCCGCCGCGGCCGAAGAACGGATCGTTCGCAAGATCGACTTCGACGGGCAAGCCCAGCAGCTTCACGAGCAACGAGCCGCGCTCGATCCACATCTGCCGGAACGCCATCACCTGCTCAGGGCTGCCGAGACGCACGTATTCGCGTTGACGGAACATTTGCATCCGGCCCGGATCGAGCGACGGCTCATGGCGGAAGCAGTACGACAGCACGTCGATCGTGCGGCCGCCGGCGGGCAGGGGGCCGCGCCGCGCCATCACCGGATAGATCGGATAGCAGGCGGCCGGCGTCAGCACGACGCGGGTCGGTTTCTGTTGCGCTAGCCACGCGTCGCCGCGGTCGTCGTCGCTGTCGGTCATCGCCTCGTCGAGCGCGCGCAGCAGACGGTGGTGGCCCATGTCGTCGCCGCAGAACGCATGGATGGTGCCCGCGAGATTCGGAAAGCTCTTCAGGTACTCGCTGTCCTCGAAGTCGGTGCGGCGCATCGCGGGCGGAAAACGCAGTACTTCGGCTTGCTGATCTTTGCCGAGATGCGTAATCGCCACGTTCAATCGATCGATCACGTCCTCGAAAATCTGGCTGCGGCCATACAGTCCGTTTTCGCCGGTGTCGATCAGCAGGCCGGCTGCCAGCATCTCGTCGCGCAGCGTGAGCGAAGGCCCCACGTCGGTGGCGGGGGCCGCCGCGGCAGTGGCAGCAGCGGCGGTATCGATCATCAGCTTCATTCAGGGTCTCCCCGGCGCGGCAGGACGTTGCGCGAGCAGCAGACTCGCGGTGTTCTGCGCGATACGGTCGTTATTGATCATCAAGGGCGCCGAGTGCAGGTCGCGCAGATGGCGGCCGACGCTATAGGGCGTGCCGTTCTTGTAGCCCGCCATGCCGCAGATCATCAGCACTTCCTGTACGACCTGCAGCGCGGTGCTCGAGATGCTGGTCTTCAGCGTGTTCATGTCCGACGCGAAACCGAGCATCGCCGCGAGCGGGGCGTCCGCGTGGATCGCGCCGTCGCGCGCCTGATGCGCGGCGCGCGCGGCCTCCAGTGCAACCGACAGACGCGCCTGCATCATCTGCAGCAGCCCGACGGCTTCGGCAAGCCGCAGGCCCGCCGGCGGCATGGTGCCGGGCTTCGCGCGCGCCTGCGCGCGGAAGAACGCTTTCGCGCGATTGACCGCGTCGATCGCGATGCCGGTCCACACCGACGCCCACAGCGTGTGCGACACGGGCAGCATGGTCTGATCGGCGATGTCGGCGAACGGCGTCGCAAGAATCTGTTCGGCGAGTCCCGTCGCGACGAGCCGGAAGCCCTCGCTGCAGGTGCCGCGCATGCCCATCGCGTCCCAGCCGCCGCGTCGCTCGAGCTGCGTTTCGGCGCGCAGCGCGACGATCAGCACCTGGTCGGACGCGGCCGCTTCGGCGGTGCGCCGCGCGGTCACGAGGATGCCGTCGGCGTGCGCGCCGTACGAGATCGTCGGTGCCAGCTTCTCGATCCGGAAACGCGCGCCATCGAGTTCGACCGAGCACGCGCTCGTACGCATGTTGCCGCCGATCGTCTCTTCCGATGTCGCCGACGCGAGCAGCCATTGCTGCTCGGCCAGTTGCGCGAGCAGGCTCGCTTGCCAGGCCGAATTGCCGCGATGAGAGTCGATGCACGCGACCTGAATCTGATGCATCGCATAGATCATCGCCGTCGATGCACAGCCCTGGGCGAGCGTTTCGCAGATCGCGCCGATGTCGGCAAGCGACAGGCCCGCGCCACCGTAGGCGGTCGGCACCATCGCCGATAACAAATGCTCGGCCTTCAGCGCGTCGAACGCCTCGACCGGAAAGCGCGCGTCACGGTCGACAGCGTCCGCGTATTGCGCGGCGATCGCCGCGCACCGATGCGCTGCGGCACGCCATGCGGGACCGCTGTCGAGCGCGGTCAGCGCCCCGGTGGCGGGGCTCTCGCCAGCGCCGGTCCGTGCGTCGGTAGTCGAGTTCGCGGCCGCCCCGCAGGCCGCCGCGGCGGCCTGATCCAGCAGCGGCGCGCTCATGCTGCCGCCTTGGCCTGCAGCAACTCCGTCATCGCGGCGGCCATCGAGTCGATGCTCGAGAACAGGCGGCGCGTCAGCATACGGTCAGGAATTTCGACGTTGAATTCGTCTTCCATGGCAAGCATCAGATGCACGGTCGCGAGCGATGAGAGTCCGGCAGCATAGAGGTCGGCGTCGTCGGCGAGGTTTTCCACCGGGACGTCGAGGCGTGCGGATTCTGAAAGGATGCGTCTCAATGCAGTTTTCATGCAGTGCTCCCCCTTATGGTCAAAGGTCTGCCGATAGGTGCCGGGATCGAATGATCGTGGGCGCCTGATTTTCGTAGGTAGATTCGTGCGGTGCGAAGACCGCAGTGTGTGCGCGATGGTGCGGTGCGGTGATGCAGGCGGGCTGTGTGAAGCCATCTGCGATACCGGGGCACGTGGTGAGACTGCGCTTCATTGGCTCGTATTTAAGAATCGGCAACCCCGAGCGTCAGTGCGATGGCGCACGGAAGCACGTCTTTCGCGCAGGCTACCGTGTAGTTGATGATGCGGGACCGTCATGGATTCGCCGGCCGTCTCGCACGGCAGGCAGCGCCGGTTTCGCCAGGTATTTTGACCGCCGGGGGCGTGATGAACTGGAAAACGCTGGAGTTCGATCAGCTATCTGCACGTGAGTTGTATGTCGTGCTGCGTGCGCGCAGTGCGGTATTCGTCGTCGAGCAGTCACATGTGTGCCTCGACGCGGACGGTCGCGACGAGCACGCTTTGCATGTGTTCGCGGTCGACGACATGGCACGTCCAATGCCGGTGCTCGCCTATGCGCGGGTGCAGCCTGGCGATTCGGAAGATCCGGAAGTGACGATCGACAAGGTGCTGACGAGTCCGCTGCGGCGCGGCGACGGTACCGCCGAGATGCTGATCGAGCGCGTGCTCGAAGCGGTCGCCGAACGCTGGCCGGGCCGCGCCACGCGCGTGAGTGCGCCGCTTGGCTTGCGCGGGTTCTACGAGCAGTTCGGCTTTCGCAAAACGGAGGGGCCGTACCTCGAACACGGAATGCCATACATCGGTCTCACGCGTCAGGTGCGCGGCGCTCAGGCGCGCTTCGGGCAGCGGCGGCGCGAGCGCGCCGGCGCATCGTTCGCCAACACGTTCGAACTGTTGTGATGCCGGGGCTCAGCCTCGTGCCCGTCCGGACGACGGCACGAGACGCAGCCAGAGCCGGTAAAGCGCGGCGCGCAATTCGCTGGACCCGCGCAGCGAGATGCCGAAGTTCGCTGCGCTCAACGCGAGCGCAGCGACGATCGCCAGCAGCAGCGCGTCGATCGAATCCGCGAGCGCGAGCGCGACTAGCAGAAACGCCAGATGCGCGAGCATGTTGCGCACGATCGTCCACGCATGCAGCCGTGAGAAGGCGAGCAACACCGAGTAATCGAACAGCGCCTTCAGCACGACGACGACCGCCGCGCCCATGATGCCGAACCAGTGGATGCCGCACCACAACGCGCCGGTGAAGAACGGCAACTGAAGCCAGCTGACGCTTGCTACCGCCGCGGGATGGGTCTGCGCCTGCAACAGGCTGCCGAGGATGCTCGACTGGCCGCTCAGCCACACGCCGACGATCAGCACGCTCGCGACCGGCGCCGAGGCGGCAAGCTGGGGACCGAGCCACAGCAGCAGGAACGGCTTCAAGGCGAACAGCGCGACGATCACGCACGGCGTAAAAGCGCCATTGAGAAACGCGAGCGCATGGTGCGCGAGCGCGTCCGCATCCTCGCGCGACGCGGCCGACAGACGCGGAAAGAGCGTGCGCACCATCGCGAGCGGCAGCAGGTTCAATCGATTGATCAGGTTTTGCGGTGTCGCATAGTAAGTGACGAAGCGCGCGCCGAGCAGTCCGCCGACGAACACGCGGTCGAGGGTCGAGGCAATCATGTTGGCGCCGGAAAACATCAGCAGCCAGCGGCCGTAGCGGAACAGCCCGATCATCACGCGCCATTGCGGCAGCCGCATCCGGCGAATGCCGAGCGCGCGAATGGCGGCCACGCCGAGCATCAGGCCGGCGATGAAGCGCGCGATCACCGCGGCCGGAATCACGAACGCCAGCGACGGCGAAAAGCAGAAGATCGCCGCGATCGGCAGCAGCTGGAACAGCGCGGTGCCGAGCATCTGGTTGATGTTGTAGCTCGCGAAGCATTCGACGCCGGTAATCGCGCCCGCGAATACCCACGTGACGTTCGTGATCGGCACCGCGACCGCGATCCACGGCAGGCTCGCCATCACTTCATGCTGGAACGCCGGCTCGATTTTTACGCCGTAGGTGATGTAGACGATGGTGCCGCCATAAATCAGCGCCCCGCCGATGATGCCGGTGCCGAGATTCATGAACCACGCGCTCCAGAAAATCGGTTCGATCGATTCGTCGTTGGTCGCGCGCGCCTTGGCGATCTGGTTTTCCGTCGCGAGGCTGGTGCCCAGATCGAGGACGCTGAAGTAGCCGATCAGCGCCCACACCAGATTGATCACCCCATAGCGCTCGGCGCCCAGCAGATGAATGTAGGCCGGCACGGTCACGAGAGACACGAAGGTCGGCGCGACGGCTCCGGCAAAGTTGATGCAGATGTTCCTGACGATGCTTCGTTCCATGGTCCCTTGTCCGGCCGGTGACGGGCGAGCCTATCGTATGACTTTCCCGTCGGCGCCGTCGCTGGTCTTGCATCTTGCCCCCAGGCGCCGCGTGGCTGTGTGGGTGGCCGTACAGATGGCCGCGATCGGAGGGAGTTAAATGACAATGGTCATAGGGTGGCGTGGTAGTTGGCCACGTGCCTTGGCGTCGCGCGCGGGCGCGCCCGCACCTTCTCCTTCACCTGATGCTCGCGGCACGCGCGCCGCAGCCGCCGGCATTCAATACAGCGCATGAACGACGCGATGAGCCGCATTTCGGTCCATGCGCGGGGCATGCTGCACTGCACAGCACGCTCACCGACACACGCGAGCCCAGCTCGATTCGGAGCCCAAACCAATGTGGCGGGACGCACATATGGGCGACAGCGCCTTTGTTGTAATCACACGAAAAGGAAGAAAACGTAAGGAGCGGACAGTGAGACCCATCGTCTTCGACGGCAACTTCGGCTGGTTGCATTCAGCCCACGGCCCGGATGGCGTTGTGATGTGTTCCCCGTTTGGCTATGACACGCTGTGCACGTATCGCGGCATGCGCCGGCTCGCCGAGCGCCTCGCCGCCCGCGGCATACCGGTGCTGCGCTTCGACTACCCGGCGAGCGGCGATTCGGCCGGCGATCCGACCGACGCCGGCCTGTGGCGCGCGTGGATCGACAGCGTCAAACAGGCGGTCGCGCAGCTGCGCGCGGCGACCGGTGTCGAGCGGGTCAGCTTGTGCGGTCTGCGTCTTGGCGGCATGCTGGCCGCGCTTGCCGCGCAGGAACTCGGCGACGTGCACGGTCTCGTGCTGATGTCGCCGGTGCTGTCGGGCAAGACTTATCAGCGCGAATTGCGCGCGCATTACCGGCAGTGGCTGAACGATCCTGCCGCGATGGATTGCGTGGTCGAGCCCGATACCGACGAGTTCGTCGAAGCGTACGGCTTCCGCATGTATCGCGACACGCTGGAAAGCCTGCACACGGCGGATCTGTATCGCGCGACGGGCCGGCCGGCCGCGCGCGTGCTGCTGCTCGATTCACTGAACCCCGTGCGCACCGGTGCGCTCGCCGCGCATTACAGTGAACATGGCGTCGAGCTCGAGCTTCACCCGTTCGACGAATACGGCCGCTTCATGATGGAGCCGCTCGAAAGCGAAATACCGCACGCCGCGTTCGAGACCATCGAGAACTGGCTGCTCGCGGGCAGCACGCGAACCAGCCCGGCGGCGGCGCGCGTACCCGAGCGAGGCGAAGAGCCGGCGGGCGGCCACTATGTCGCGCCGACGCTGCATGAGACGCCGGTATGGCTAAACGACGGCAAGGTGTTCGGCATCTACTGCCGGCCCGACGGCGCCGCGGCGGCGCACGCACCGGCGGTGCTGCTGCTCAATACCGGCGCGGTGTCGCGGATTGGCAACGGGCGTTTCGGCGTACATTTCGCGCGGCGTCTTGCCCGCCAGGGGATCGCTTCGCTGCGCATCGACGTCGGCGGTGTCGGCGACAGCATGCCGTCGTGCGACACGCTGAGCCTCGACGCGCTGTACTCGCAATCGAGCGCCGCCGACGCCGCATGCGCAGCGCGCTGGCTCGTCGCGCGCGGTCATGCGGGCGCGGTGCCGGTCGGCATCTGCTCGGGCGCCTATACCGGCCTGCATGCCGCGGCCCGCGAACCCGCGGTCGTGGGCGCGGTGATCGTCAACGTACAGAAGTTCAGATGGCACAACGTCTGCGACGAACACGGCAAGCCGATGATCCCGGTGTCCGCGTTCGGCTCGACGCGCAACTACATGCGCTCGATGAAGCAGCCGGGCAAATGGCTGCGCGTGCTCAAGGGCAAGACGGGCGGCTGGGGCCTCGTGCGCGAGCTGGTGGTACGGCAGCTCGCGAAGACCGGCGAAACGCTGGCCGACCGGATCGAGCGGTCGTGCGGCCTCGAACTCGGCGCGCGGGACGAGCGGCATCTGTTCGCCAACCTCGATGCGCGGGGCGTCGACACGCACCTGGTGTTCGGTGTGCTTGACGAAGGCGTCGAGGAGCTCGAGCGCTACTTCGGTGCGCGCGGCACGCGGCTCGCGCGCTTCACGCGCATTCACGTGGCCTTTTGCAAGCACACCGATCACGCGATCCTGTCGTCGGTGGCGCAGGAAAACATCATGTCCTACGTCGAGAACGTCTATCGCGGCGGCTTCACGAAGCTGCGTCAGCCCGACAGCGCCGCGCTCGACGGCGAACTGCACAGGCAGCACCCGGAACACGATGAGCATCGCGGCCCGGGGGCGTTGCGTCCGTTCGGAGAAGCATAGGGGACACGCGGCGGACAGAGGGGCACGCGCGTACGACCAGAAACGATTGCGACCACGAGGCACCTGCTGGCGTCATGCCGGCCGGTGAACAGGAGTTGGATTCGAGAGGATCGCAAATGAACCGAATAGTAGAGCCAGGTAATCCGCTGGCGCCGGGGGCTCGCGCCGCCGCCGCGCTGCACGAACTGACCGTGCAACCGGTGATTCTCGTGGGCGACTCCGGTACGAGGCCGTGGCCGCTGTCGCGCGAACGCAATTCGAAGCAGCTGGCCGGTCCGATGGACGACCGCTCGCTGCTCGAAGCGACGCTGCGTTGGCTCGACGATGCGCTCGACTCGGCCGCGCACGACGCGGCCCGTGCCAGGCCGTCCGCCGCGCCGCTGGTGGTCTGCCGCGACGAATCGCGGCTGCCTGCGCTAGAGCGAGTCGAGCGGCGGTACCGCAAGCCTGCGCGCTTGCTGCTCGAACCGATGGCGCGCAACACCGCGCCGGCGCTGAGCGTCGCGGCGCTCGCCGCGCGCGCGTCGGCTGTGGCTGGCGACGATCCGATCCTGGTCGTGCTGCCCGCCGATCATCCGAGCGCCGATCACACTGCATTCGGTGCGGCGCTCAACGAGGCGCTCGCGCATGCCTCGCGCGGCGCGATCGTCGCGTTCGGGGTGCCACCGCAGCGCGCGGCGATCGGCTACAGCTATATCCGCACCGCCGCGCCCTTGGGCAACCGGGGCGCGCGGACGATCGGGCGCTTTGTCGAGAAGCCCGATGCCGAGCTTGCCGAGCGCTACTTCGCCGCGGGCGAGTACTGGTGGAACTGCGACATGTTCGTGGTGCGCGCGTCGGTATGGCTCGACGCGATCGGCTTGTGCCGTCCGCTGATCGCGGCGGCCTGCAAGGACGCATTCGCGGGCGCGAGCATCGACGATGCCGGCGCGGTGCATCTCGCGCGCGACGCGTTCGCCGCGTGTCCGTCCGACTCGGTCGGCCATGCGGTGATGGAGCGCATCGGTACCGACGCGCGTCTTCTCGGCGTGACGGTACCGCTCGGCGCGGGCTGGCCGGACGTCGGCGCGCCCATGCGCGTCAATGCAGGTCGACCCGATAAGCCAGCCGATGAAGCGCGGTCGCCGTCATTCGACGAGCGGCGCTTTCGTCATGCGCTCGGGCGCTTCGCAACCGGCGTGGTGGTGATCTCGACCGGCAGCGGCGACAGCCTTCACGCGATGACCGCCAACGCGTTCATGTCGGGGTCGCTGAAGCCGCCGCTGATCGTCGTGTCGGTCGGACATCGTGCGCGCATGCATGCGCGGCTGATGGATGCCGAGCTATTTGGCGTCAGTGTGCTGTCGGAGGCGCAGGAGTCCCACAGCCGCCATTTCGCGGGCGAGGCGCAAAGCCACCTCACGCCGACTTGCGCACCGTGCTTCGCGGCGGTCGACGGCCTTGCCGGCGTCGTGCTGCTCGAGCACGCGGCCGCGCGCTTCGCCGCGCGCGTGGTGGACCGCCATCCGTGCGGCGACCATACGCTGTTCGTCGGCGAAGTGCTGGTGTTCTCGCTCGACGAGCACGCGCCGCTGCTGTTTTTCGGCGGCCGCTATGCGTCGGTGGCGGCGAGCGCGTCGAACGAGGATTCGGCGTGATGCGATTGCCATCGCATGTTTGTTCGCCCGAGCACGCAATCGCCGGACCACGTCCGTGCAAATCAGACAATTTCGTCACGCCAACGTGCGAATGCGCACTAATTAAACCGGGTAACGCAGGCACGCTTTGACGGGCGAGCTTTGAGCCTGGCGGAACAGATTGCGTTACACGAACGAAACAAATCTTCAGAGGGATAACCCTGTCAGGAAGTGTCCCAACTGGCGCATCCGTTTCGAAGCTAGCAACGTATCGGAAAACGATCCTATTTGCATAGCAGATACGTACGGGCCCTTCATTAACAGGCCACGCGGGGTCAACACCGCTTCGGGGATATGTCATGGAACACGCAAACAAGGATCGCTCGCTGGTGAGCAAAGTGATGGACGGGCTCGTCAGCGGCATCGTCGAGGAAAAGTACGGCGCGATTCTGCCGCCGCAGGATGTGCTGTCGAAGGAATTCGACGTGAGCCGCACCGTGATGCGCGAGGCGCTATCGATGCTGCTCGCGCGCGACATGCTCGACGTGCGCCCGAAGATCGGCACGCGCATCCGGCCCATGAGCGACTGGCGCATGATCGACGAGGACGTCGTCAACTGGCGTTTTCGCGCGAAGCCCGATCCGATGTTTCTGCGTGACGTGATCGAGTTTCGCATCCTGATCGAACCGCGCGCTGCGGCGCAGGCGGCCGCACGCGGCAGTGCCGCGGATGTCGCGGCGATTCGCGAGGCGTTCGAGGCGTTTCGCGTGATCCGTCCGGGCGAGCCCGCCTATCAGGAAGCCGACGAGCTGTTCCACACGCGTATCGTGATCGCGAGCGGCAACCAGTTCTTCAAGCAGATGGCCGCGATCATTCGCGGCGCGCTGTCGACCGTTGCCCCGATCGTGCATGACCGGACCGGGGTGTGGGAGAGCGCGATCGCGTCGCATCAGCGCGTCGTCGAAGCGATCGAGCGGCGCGATCCGAAGGAGGCCGAGATCGCCTCGCTGGCGATGATCGATTATGCGGCCGAGGAGATCGGCGGCCGGTTTTCCGCGGAGCCGCCGGCGCGGGTTTGAGCCTCGGTGTGAGCGTCGGTTTGAGCCTGGTTGCGTGAGTGCCTGGCCGCGACAGCGGCGGCGCGGGTGTCGAAGGTCGGTGCGCGGCTGCGATGTCGCATGGTTCGGATTGGCCGGGTTCGCCGCATTCTCAAACGGCATCGGCGACAATAGCGGCTGTTCCGAACCGCATGGACCCTCGCACACACGATGACAGACACGACAGCGGCACCGCAGGCAGGCACCGCCCAACCGACCAATCGAGCAGCGCAGGACACCACTTCATCGCGTGAGATCCGTTGGGGGATCGTCGGCGCTGGCCGGATTGCGCGCCGCTTTGCGCAAGGTCTCGCCTTCGTGCCGCGCGCGCGGCTCGCCGCGCTGTGGTCGCGTCGCGTGGAACCGGCTCAGGCGTTCGCCGATGAATTCGGCGGTACCGTTTGCGACAGTTTCGATACGCTGCTCGCGAGCGGCATCGACGCGCTGTATATCGCGACGCTGCAGGACAGCCACGCCGACTATGCGATCGCCGCGTTGCAAGCCGGCTTGCACGTGCTGTGCGAGAAACCCGCGTGTATCAATCGTGCGCAGCTCGAGCGCGTGCTCGAGACCGCGCGCGCTTCGCAACGGCTTTTCATGGAAGCGATGAAGCCGCCGTTCTATCCGCTTTACAGAAGGTTGCGCGAGCACCTCGCGGCCGAACCGATCGGCGAGGTCGGCCTCGTGCGCGCGGGCTGCTCGGTACCTGGCGTGCCGGCCGATCATCCGTCGCTGTCGTTCGAGCACGCGGGCGGCGCGCTGCTCGATATCGGCATCTACGAGATGTTTCTTGCGGTCGATTGGCTCGGCGCACCATGCGACGTGCAGACCTTCGGCCGGCTCGGCGCCACCGGCGTGGATACGTTCGCGAGTCTGAACAGCCAGCACGAGCGCGGCGGCATCGCGCAGCTATTCTGCGGGCTCGATCTGCATGGCAAGGGCGATGCGCTGCTGATGGCCAAAGGCGGTCACGTGACGCTGCACGAGCCGTGGTGGAACCCGTCGCGCGCGAGCATCCGTTACGCGGACGGTCGCGTCGTCGAACTCGACGAACCGTTCGAAGGCGGTGGTTTGAACTACGAGACCGCGCACTTTTGCGAGCTGATTCGCGCGGGTGTGCTGGAGAGTCCGCTGATGCCGCACGACACGTCGCGACAGATGATCGCGATGGCCGACGCTGCGCGCGCGGCGTTGGGGCTGAAGTTCGCTAGCGAATGAGCCGCCGGGGCAAAGAAAGGAGTGCGCGGCGCTCAGTGCCGCGTCGGCAGCGACAGCCGCCGCTCGTACCAGCGCTGCGCCCACTCGAGCACCTGGCACAGCACCCAGTACACGGCCGCGGCGGCCAGATAAAGCGGCAGCGGCTGATACGTCGACGCGATCATTTCCTGCGCGCTGCGCAGCAACTCGGTTACCGTGATCACGGACACGAGCGAGGTGTCCTTGACCAGGCTGATCAGGCTGTTCGACAGACTCGGCACCGCGATGCGCAGCGCCTGCGGCGCGATCACGTAGCGCAGCGTCTGGCGCCGTGACAGCCCAAGGCTGTACGACGCGAGCCACTGGCCCTGGTGAATGCCCAGAATCGCACCGCGCATGCTCTCGGACAGATAGGCGGCGACGTTCGCCGACAGCGCGATCACGCCGGCCGGCGTCGGTTCGAGCGAGATGCCGAAGCTAGGCAGACCGTAGTAAATCACGAAGATCTGCACCAGCAGCGGCGTGCCGCGCATCACGCTCACATAAACGCGTGCGATCCAGTTCAGCGGCCGGCTGTGGCTGATCCCCATCAGTGCGAGCACGGCGCCGCCGATCAAGCCGAAGATCATCGACAGGATCGCGAACTTGATCGTCAGCAAGGCGCCTTGTGCGAGTACCGGCAGCGATTGGAGCAGCAGGGATGTGATGGACATGGGTAGTGTTCTTATTGACGCACAAAGCGCACATCATAAACTTTGGCGCGCGTTCAGGCGCGGGTCGCGCAATGCGGCTCGGGGTATACGTGACGCGCGGTTCGGGTCCAAGGCCCCCGCGCGGGCCGCATAAACGCAAAGGGCGGCATCGTGATCGATGCCGCCCTTCGTTTGACTACACGGGTGTTACTTGATCGGTTTGCTGACGTCGATGCCGAACCATTTGTCCGAGATCTTCGTGAAGGTGCCGTCCGCTTCGAGCTGGGTCATCGCATCGTCGATCGCCTTTGCGAACTGCGGGTTGCCCTTCCGGAACGGAATGCCCGACGGGTTGCCCGGGCCGACGTTCGCGCCGGTGCGCAGCGGCAGGTTCGAGTTCTTCAGCAGGTACGCGAGCATCAGACGGTCGTTCAACGCCGCGTCGAGCCGGCCGGCGGCCAGGTCGCGCAGGTATTCGGGCGCGCCCGGATAGGTCTTCACGTCGATGCCGGGCACCGACTTCGCCATGTCCATGTAGTTCGTGCCGAGACCGACGCCGAGCTTCTTGCCCTTCAGGTCTTCGAGCGACGCGAACTGGCGCGTGTCGTCCTTGCGCTGGATCAGTTGCGCGGCCGAGTACGTGTACGCCGGCGAGAAGTCGAGGGTCTGCTTGCGCGCGTCGGTGATGCCGACCTGGTTGACGATCACATCGAACTTGCCCGCCTGCAGACCGGCGATGATGCCGCTCCATTCGGTCGTGACGAACACCGGCTTCACGCCGAGCTTGGCCGCGACGGCCTTGGCGATGTCGACGTCATAGCCGACCAGCTCGCCCGACGGCGCTTTCGAGTTGAACGGCGGGAAGGTGCCTTCGAGACCGACGCGCAGCGTGCCGCGCTGCTTGACCTGGTCGAGCAGGTCTTCCGCGTGCGCGGCGACGGCGGTCAACGACGCGCCGATCAGCGCGGTGGCGAGGAGTTTCTTCAGCAGGCCAAATTTCATCGTGTTCCTTGTACGTCTGACGTTTTGACGGTCGAGAGCATAGCAAACGAGACTATCGCAATCTAAATACCGTTTGTTTATGTCTATATGCACCGCCAGTGCGGATGCTTAGCGCAGCGCCTGCGCGCATTCGGCGACGAGCGCCGGACCGCGGTAGATGAACCCAGTATAAAGCTGCACCAGTGACGCGCCGGCCGCGAGCTTCGCGCGTGCGTCTTCCCCCGAGAAGATCCCGCCGACGCCGATGATCGGCACCGCCTCGCCGACTTCGGCGCGCAGCTTGCGGATCACTTCGTTCGACGCGTCGAACACCGGCTTGCCCGACAGGCCGCCGGCTTCGTCCGCATGCGGCATGCCGGTGACGGCAGCGCGCGACAGCGTCGTGTTGGTCGCGATTACGCCTTCGAATTGGTGGCGCAGCAAGGTGTCGGCGATCGACTTGATCTGCTCGTCGTCGAGGTCCGGAGCGATCTTCAGGGCGAGCGGCACCAGCTTGCCGTGCATGTCGGCGAGCCGTTGCTGCTTGTCCTTCAGCGCGGCGAGCAGCGCGTCGAGTTCGTCGGCGCCTTGCAGCTGGCGCAGGTTCTTCGTATTCGGCGACGAGATGTTGACCGTCACGTAGCTCGCGAACGGGTACACGCGCTCGAGGCAGTACAGGTAGTCTTCAGCGGCGCGCTCGATCGGCGTGTCGGCGTTCTTGCCGATGTTCAGACCGAGGATGCCGCGATATCGCGCGGCCTGGACGTTCTTCACGAACTGGTCGACGCCGGCGTTGTTGAAGCCCATCCGGTTGATCACCGCGTTCGCTTGCGGCAGCCGGAACATGCGCGGGCGCGGATTGCCCGGCTGCGCGCGCGGCGTCACGGTGCCCACTTCGATGAAGCCGAAGCCGAGCGCCGCCAGACCGTCGATGCACGCGCCGTCCTTGTCGAGGCCGGCCGCGAGTCCGACCGGGTTGCGGAACGTGAGGCCCATCACGGTGCGCGGCGAATCCGGCACGCGCGCGGCGAGCGCGCCGGCGATGCCGGTGCGGCCGGCGGCGCCGAGCATGCGCAAAGTCAGATGGTGAGCGTCTTCCGCGTCCATGCGAAAGAGTTGGGCGCGAACGAGCGGATAAAGGGAACTGAACACGGGATGAAGCCGGACGGCCGGAAAATGGGAACCGGCTATTTTACCGGCTTTGGGCTTTGATGAGACTGGTAGGGCGTTGCTGGCGGCGAGCAGGGCCCGGCGACGACTCGGCGGACGGCCCTTCGGCTACGGCCTGAGCGGACCGCGTCGTCCATGCATCGGCAGATCGACCGGCGGAAAGTCGATGCTGGCCGGATCGAGCACGCGCCACTCGCCGTCGATCAAGCCTTCGAGCGGCCGGAAATTCGCCTTGTACGCCATTTTCGGGCTTTCGCGAATCCAGTAGCCGAGATACACGTACGGCAGGTTCAGGCTGCGCGCCTGCTCGATCTGCCAGAAGATGTTGTACGTGCCGAAGCTCGCATGGGGCAGGCTCGGCTCGAAGAACGTGTAGACCGACGACAACCCGTCGCCGAGGATATCGATCATGCTGATCATGCGCAGCGCGCCCTGTGCATCGGGGCGCGGATCGGGCCGTCCATCGGGACGCAGCGGCGCCGGCTCGCGAAACTCGACGAGCCGCGAGTTGATCCGGCTTTGCAGCAGGAACTGCTCGTACTGATCGCGGCTGTCGCGATCCATGCCGCCGCCTGCGTGGCGCGCCGACTGATAGCGCATATACAGCGCGTAATGCTCCTCGTCGTAATGCAGCGGCGCGACGGTCGCGATCAGGTCGCCGTGCTTTCTCCACACACGCCGCTGCGTGCGGTTCGGCTGAAAACGCTCGACCGGCACGCGCACCGGCACGCATGCGCGGCAGCCGTCGCAATACGGACGGTAGGTGAACACGCCCGAACGCCGGAAGCCGGCCTTGACGAGATCCGTGTAGACGTCCGAATTGATCAGGTGACTGGGTGTGGCGACCTGTGAGCGCGCGATGCGACCGTCCAGGTAACTGCAGGGATAGGGCGCCGTTGCATAAAATTGCAGCGCGGAAAGCGGCGAAAGAGGCAGCTCGTTGGGATGAGTCACGTTGGCAGCTCTCGAAGCGTCTCTGGTAATGCAAACCCGGCGCGCCTGGCGGTTGATGCCGCGATTCGATGGGCGGCGGACCCGGATTCGGCCTGATTTTTCCTACGCCGCGCGCACGAGGATTTCGAGCAGGGCGGTCTTGTCGAAGCGCCAAGGAATGGCCGGTGCGCCGACAGACGCGCGAACATGCGCGACGAACGCCTTGCGCGCTATCTCGCGGCCGCCGAGCGACGCCAGATGCGACGTGTTCTGCTGGCAGTCTATCATTTCTATTTCGTGACGTCGCAAGTGCCCGACCAGCGCGGCCAGCGCCATTTTCGAGCCGTCGGTGACGTCGGTATACATCGATTCGCCGAAGAACATCCGGCCGAGCGACACGCCATACAAGCCCGCTACACGCTTGCCCTCGAACCAGGTTTCGATGCTGTGCGCGTCGCCGAGGCGATGCAGCGACGAATAGGCTTCGACGACGTCGGCGGTGATCCACGTGCCGCGCTGGCCGCGGCGGGGCGCCTGCGCGCAGGCGCGCATCACGGCGGCGAAATCCTGATCGACGCGGATTTCCCACGCGTCGTCGCGCAACATCCGCTTGAGCGTCTTGCGCAGCGACGGCGACAGCTTGAATTCGGCGGGGCGCAGGATCATGCGCGGATCGGGGCTCCACCACAACACCGGCTGGCCGTCCGAATACCACGGGAAAATGCCGCGCCGATAAGCGTCGATCAGGCGCGACGGTAGCAGATCGCCGCTTGCCGCGAGCAGACCGGGCGCGCCGCTCGCGGCGCCGAGCGCGCGCTCGACGGGCGGAAACGGATCGTCAGCTCCGAGCCAGGGAACCATGCGCGCCGCTCAACCTTCGCGCAGGGAGCGGAAGATGTCGCCGGTATGCAGGCCGAAACTGCCGGCCGCGCGGTCGGCGAAAAAAAAGCGCAGCGTCTGGCCGACGGTTGGAAACGCGATCTCGCCCCACGGAATCTCGTGCTCCTCGAACAGCTTCACTTCGAGGCTTTCTTCGCCGGCGGCAATGTCGAGATCGAGCAGCCGCGCCATGTAGAACAGATGCACCTGATGCACGTGCGGCACATTCAGCAGCGAAAACAGGTTCTGCACCTCGACGCGCGCGCCGGCTTCCTCGAGCGTTTCGCGCGAGGCCGCTTCGGCAGTCGTTTCTCCCATTTCCATGAAGCCGGCGGGCAGCGTCCAGTAACCGTAGCGCGGCTCGATCGCGCGGCGGCACAGCAGCACTTTGTCGTCCCACACGGGAACCGTGCCGACCACGTTACGCGGATTCTGATAATGCACGGTGCCGCAACTGCTGCATACGAAGCGCTCGCGATTGTCGCCCGGCGGAATGCTCAGACTGACGCCGTGGCCGCAGACAGAACAGAATTTCATTGGAAAGGGGACGAGAAAGGGTGATAGGAGTTTATCACCCGGGCGGGCGATTACTGATGCGCCGGCGGGACTGCGCGATGGGAGGTTCGATGCGGCGGGCGCCGCCGCGTCTGACACGCTTGACAGTCGATTTTCGAATGCGCTCGTCAGATCGTGGCCACAAAAACAAAAAAGGGTTACACGCCAATGCGTTGTAACCCTTCAATGATTTCGTTGTGGTTGCGGGGGTAGGATTTGAACCTACGACCTTCGGGTTATGAGCCCGACGAGCTGCCAGACTGCTCCACCCCGCGTCCGTCGAAGAAAAGATTATAGACCAGCCAGACAGACAGCGCAATAGCCATGTAAGGATTGGCTTCATTGCGCTTTGCGCCGCGACCGCTACGTCACCTATCGGAAAGGCTCCGGAAAGCCGCGCGCGGACGCTGCGCTAGAATTCAGATTCTCCACGCGGCTCGCCGGATCTTCACGACGGCGACCTCTTCGACTCTGATCCTCCGACCCGTTCTAAACCCCATGGATATCGCTCACGATCTGCAGGTCATCGCTCTTCAGGAAAAGACCCTCGTGTTTCCCCGTTTCGATGCCGACCGTGCGTGGCAAGTCGGCGCGTATCTGCACGAGGTCGCGAAAGCGCGCGGCATTGGCGCCGCGATCGACGTGCGCACATTTGGCCAGCCGCTGTTCTTCAGCCTGCTCGACGGCGCGACGCCCGACAACGTCGACTGGGCGCGCCGCAAGGGCAACACGGTTGCACATTTTCGCCGTAGCTCGTACGCGATCGGTTTGAAAATGCAACTCGCGGGTGCGACGCTCGCCGACAAGCACGGTCTGCCGGCCACCGAGTACGCATCGCACGGCGGCGCGTTTCCACTGACGGTGGAAGGCGCGGGCGTGATCGGTTCGATCACGGTTTCCGGTCTGCCGCAGCGCGCCGATCATGAACTCGTGGTCGAAGCGCTGTGCGCGCATCTGGGTCACGATTACGGCAAGCTCGCGCTCGCGAAAAGCTGACGCGATGCGCGTACCCCCGTATGCGCTGCTCGCGATCGCGATCGTCGCCGAGGTCATTGCGACTTCCGCGATGCGGGCCTCGGACGGTTTCTCGCGGCTGCTGCCGTCGATGGTCGTCGTGCTCGGCTACGGCATCGCGTTCTATTGCCTGTCGCTGACGCTCAGGAGCATTCCGGTCGGCATCGTCTATGCGATCTGGTCCGGTGTCGGGATCGTGCTGATCACGCTGGTCGCGCTGGTGCTGTACCGGCAGGTCCCCGACGTGCCGGCGATCATCGGGCTGGGATTGATCGTCGCTGGCGTCGCGGTGTTGAATCTCTTCTCGAAGATGCAGGCGCATTGAGCGCCCGCGCATGCCGCCTCGGTTGGCGCGCGGAACATAAGTCGGCTTATTTGCAGCGCACGATCATCGAGCGGCCTTTCACATTCGCCGACGCCACGTTGGTGACGCTGCCGCCAGCGGTGCCACCCTCGTCGTTATCTTTCGACACGATGTCGTAGCCGGTCGCGCCGCAGGCCTTACCCGCTTGCACGTAGCACGAGGCCCAGCTCGAGCCGGCGTTGGCGCCGCTGCAGTTGACCGCGAAGCCGGTCTGGCCGTTCGGCAGATTGATCAGCGTGGTCGTGTTCGACGACGCGCAGCCACCGAGCCCCGCGGCGAGCAGCAGCGCAGCGGGCAATGCGGCAGTCAGCGACGCGCGACGCACGAAGGCAAGCACGGCGCTGGATCGGAGGCGGTGGAATCGGCCGGCGCGCCGCGGTTGCGTCGTGAAATGCATCGTGTTGTGTCCTTTCATTCAGATAGAGGTTGCTGCCGGGCTGGAGCCGGTCGGTGTGGAACGCGAGAGCGCGCGCCAAGGCTTAGGTCGCTTCGACGGTGATGCCCGCCGCGCTGACGAGCCGCCGGGCTTCCTCGCCTTCTTCGGTGGCCGCGTCTTCCCAGATGCTGATCGCTTTTGGGATGTCGATCCCATGACTTTCGGCGTACTCGAACCAGCGGTTCGCCGCATCCGGCTCGGGCAGTTCGTGATTCTGCAGAAAATATTTTCCCATATTGCGCTCGCTGGTCTCGAAATGGTGTCGTCATAGTACCGTTTGGCAGCATGGAGCATGCCGATTTGAACCGTTCGACCAGCGCGCGTGGCTGACGTGCGGCGCGGCCGCGGCGTGGGGCGAAAGTGCGGCTCGCGAGCGCGCAGAACTTATCGCGCTGTGACGCGCCTTATCGTAATGGGGCGGGCCGCCCGCACACCTCCGGTGCAGCGGTGCGCCGCATGCTGGAACATCAAGGCGGCGCCGTCGCGACTGGTTCCAGCTCCGCAACCGCAACAGGAGGACGAAGATGGCTGAACGGGTCAGTGGCCCTTATCGCGGCTATTACATCAGCGCCACCGCGCGCCTCGTGCCGGGGGGCAGCACGTCGGGCGCGTCGGGCGAAGCGCACGCCAAAGCGGATGGTACTTACGTCGGCTCGGTTAGCCTCGCCGAAGCCGGCCCGGACGATCCGCATCGGATGGAAACGTTGCTCGATCTCGGCGACCGGCAACGCTTCACTAGCGAAGAAGAGGCGCTCGCGTTCGTCGAACGGGCGGCGCGCGAATATGTCGACCGCTTGCTGGATGGGCAGTGAGCGTGTCGGCGATTTCCGCGCGATGCCCTGAATCAGGCGCCCGCGCACGCTGGACCGTGATCCGGCGGCGCGGGTACCATAGCGGGACCCGCGCGGATCGGCGGCGCATAGCGGCTTTCCACGCGTGTTACGTTCCCGCCGCCACCTTTTGATGAGGCGACCATGGAAATCCGTTTTCCCGAAGACGCGCCTGCTTACCGTGACTCCAATCTGACCGTCGTGTTTTCAGCGCTGGTGGACGGTGAGCCGGTGCCGTGCGCGATCTCGGTGGAAGCGCTCGAGGATCATTTCGGCGCTTACAGCGAGGATCTCGACGGCTGGCTGCGTGCGTTCGATGCGGGCCGGCCGCGCATCGAGGCCGTTGCGCGCGAGCATTTACAGATCAGCAACGGCACACCCGTGCTACTCAAGAGTGGTCACTTTCCGCCAGGGCAGATGGCAGGCTGAGCGGAACTTTCCTTCCACCAACGCATCGCCAACGCGTTGCCGCTAATTCACACCATGCGCCGGCACTGCCTCGCGCGCCGCTTCGAAGCAACGCCTGATCCCTTCCTGATACGAAGTCTTGCTGAACGGCCCGATCAACGTCGCCAGCGCGGAATCGTCGAGCACGATCGGCTCGGTCAACAGATAGTTCATCTCGACCAGTTCGCGCATCAGCGGATTGAATAGCCCGAGCACGCGCAGCATGCCCTTGCCGGCCACCATTAGCTTCGGCTCGCGGCCCGCGAGCGCGTAGGCCTCGTGCGCCACTTCGCGCTGCGTGATCGTGCCGGCGCCGCCGAGATGCCACCAGCGGCCGTAGGCCTCGGGTGTGCGCGTGAGTCGTTCGACCACGGGGCCGACATCCGGCAGAAAGATGAATTCGTGCGGCACGTCGATGGGACCGAGCACCTGCGCGCGCTTACCGGTAGCGGCGCCAACGAAGACACCATGCAACAGGCTGCGCTCAACCCCCGGTCCGTAGAAATCGGGCAGCCGCAATACCAGCGTTTCGAGACCTTTCCGGCCATGCCCGGCCAGCACGAGCTTTTCCTGTTCGAGCCGCATGCGGCCCTTGAACGTGTGCGGCTCGCGCGGATGATCTTCGCGAATCGGATTGCCATGCGCGCGGCCATACGGATACACGGTGCCGATCAGAATGAAGCGCTCGACGCCGGCGGCCGTCACGCCAGCCAGCGTTTTCTCCATCAACGGCGGGTGCTGCGCGAACTGGTCGTAGGGCACGCCGACGAGATAGATCACGGTTTGCAGACCGGCGGCCGCGGCGCGAATCGAGGCGTGGTCGTCGGGGTTCCAGGTGACGATCTCAGCGTGCGGGTCGGCACCGAAGCTGCGTTGCAATGCCTCGCGCGAGCGGCCGACCACCCGATAATCGCGGCCCGCCGCACCAAGCGCCGCGGCAATGCTTTGACCCGCTGCGCCCGCGGCACCGAATAAACCGACCTTTCCCGTGGCTTGCATGACGACTCCTTCAGATGGCGGCGACCTCGTCGCGTGTGCACGTGGCGACTCAGTTTGACCGATGAAAATGTACTGAACACTGTTCAGTAAACAGCGTTCAGTTTAATTTGACTTTTCAGTTTGTCAACCTGAAAATTGCGAGTCATGGGAATTGCTGAACGAAAACACCGCCAGAAACAGGCGCTGCGCGAACGCATCCTCGATGCCGCGCGGCGCATCGTCGTGCGCGAGGGCTTTGCCGCGCTGTCGATGCGCAAGATCGCCGACGCGATCGAATATTCGCCCGCCACGTTGTATCTGCATTTCGCGAGTCGCGACGACATCGCGCGGGCCTTGTGCGAGGAGGGTTACGCGCAGTTGCTCGCGACCTTCGTGCCGCTCGTGCAGATCGCAGATCCCGCCGAACGTTTGAAGGCGCTGGGGCGCGCGTACGTCGCGTTTGGCGTCCAGCATCCGGAAACGTACCGGCTGATTTTCATGGAGGATCCGAGCTATACGGGCGCGGCGCTCGGCGGCGCGGCGGCGGCCGCAGGCAAAGACGGCGGCAACGGGGACGATGCAAGCGCGAACGCCGGGACCAGTCGGTCAACCGCGTCCCGAAGCAACGCCGACGACCCCGGCGACGCCGCGCTGCACATCATGATCGACGCGCTCGACGAGTTGCGAGCAGCGGGGCGTCTGTCGGCGTCGGTCGCATCGATGGAGTCGGCCGTGTGGGCCGAGGCGTTGTGGGCGAGTCTGCATGGCATCGTCGCGCTGAATCTCACGTGTCCGGTGTTTCCGAGTGCGCCGCTCGAGACGCTCGTCGGCGTAACGCTCGACGCTTGGCTCGGCGCGCCGCAGCCCGTGGCAGCGGGTGCATCGAAGAGCGCCGCAGTGCGCGGCAAGAAAACCGTCGCGCGGCGCCACTGCCAGCCTGCCGAATCCATGGACCCGGCTCCCGAGCCCGCCACCAAACGCAAAGCGGCAGGCCCGTGATAACGTTCAGTTCCACGTCAACCCGCGCCGCCGCGCCCAGCTTTCCATGCCCACGTCCGCCTCGCCCGCCACTAGCGACGAAATCGCGACCCACGTAACCAACCGCATCGGTTTCATCGAACTGGAGCGGCCGAAAGCGCTGAATGCGCTGTCGACGAGCATGATTCGCGCGATCCACGCCGCGCTCGACCAGTGGCGCGACGACCCGGGGGTGCTGGCCGTCGTCGTGCGCAGCCGGCATGAGCGCGCGTTCTGCGCGGGCGGCGACATCCGCTTCATGTACGAGGCGGCGCAACGCGGCGACCAACAGGCCCGCGATACATTCTTCAGCGAGGAATACCGGCTCAATCACGCGATCTTCGTGTATCCGAAACCGTATATCGCGTTGATGAACGGCATCGTGATGGGCGGCGGCATGGGCATTTCGCAGGGCGCGCATCGCACCGGCGGCCTGCGCGTCGTCACGCAATCGACGAAGATGGCGATGCCCGAAACCCGTATCGGCCTCTTTCCGGACGTCGGTGCGAGCTGGTTTCTCGCGCGCACGCCCGGCGCGCTCGGCCGCTATCTGGCGGTGACGGGCGAGACGATCGGCGCGGCCGACGCGTTGTACGCGGGCCTCGCCGATGTCTACATCGACGACGCGGCGTTGCCCGCGCTCGTCGCTACGTTGAGGCGCGAACCGTTCGAGCGCGGCGCGGATGTGGTCGCGTGCGTCGAGCGCGAAACGCTCGCCTATCAGGTCGCGCCGCGGCCCGAGGAGAGCGCGCTCGCGAAGGCGCGCACGTTGATCGACCGGCATTTCGCGCAGCCCGACGTCGCGCGGATACTCGCGTCGCTCGAACAGGAGCGCGAGCGCGGCGGCGACGCGGCGGAGTGGGCCGAGCGGACGATCGCGGTGCTGCGCGAGCGCTCGCCGCTGTCGATGGCGGTCTCGCTCGAAGTGGTCACGCGCGCGGAGGGGTCGATGGCCGACGTGCTGCGTGTCGATCTCGATCTGACACGTTCGAGCTTCCTGCTCGGAGACACGGTGGAAGGCATTCGCGCGCGCATCATCGACAAGGACAACGCGCCGCGCTGGCGTTTCGCGCGCATCGAGGACGTCAACCAGGCCGATGTGGAGAAGATGTTCGACAGTCCGTGGCCGGCGGACGAGCATCCGCTAGTCGCTCTGCGCGGGTGAACGTGCACTGAACGCGCATAGAACGCGCACAGAACGCGCCGCCTCGCGAACCCGCCCGCGAAAATCTACGCGTTGCGCGTATTCACGCGCGACGCGCTCATTCCTCGGCCTCGCTCGCCATGAACGCGCGCATGAACACGAGCGCGCCCCAGCCCCACATCGCATTCGCCGCGAAGCCCACCGCGAGGCGCGGCAGCATGTTGCCGCTCGGCCAGATGCCGCGCAGCGGATCGACGACGAACACGCTCGCCGCGGTCAGCACGATGCCGCCGAACACGAACGCCGGTACCCAAGGCGCGTGCCGATGCGGCGCGACGCGCAGCAGCCAGGCCATCAGCACGGCCCAGCACGCGCTCCAGATTGCGTTCGCGATGAATTCAGGCAGGCCGAGCGGCAAAAACGGCGCGGTCGAAAAACCGGTGGGGTCGATCATGCCGGCGGCGTGCATCAGCGCCAGCGTCGATTCGCGGAAGAACAAAGAAGCCAGAAAACCAGCGACGAACGGCAGAATTATTTTGTGCATGCATTGCACCGGCAACGTACTGGCGACGCGAATCGCAACGCCTGTACCGGGTGATTGGAAACGAGCGCCATTATATCGATCGAGGTGCGGCGGCCGCGGCCGCGTGTGTAAAGCGCAACAACCGTATGCGGTAGCGCCGGGCTAATCACGAAAGCGGAATTCCTAAGCTAAAAAAAATCGTTCAAAAGCCGCGGACCGCTCCATAGACTGTTTCCTCATGCAGACGGCGCGGTGTCGCCGTCATCCGTTAAATCGAGCGCACCACGCGCACGTTGGTCGAGGAAAACCGTCGCAATGTCGAGCCTCATGCCGAATCTCCGTTGGCGCAGGGTGCGCGCACGGTCGTGCTCGCGGTGTCGTCCGCCCGGCGCATAGGCTTTCAGCGCTTTTGCCGGCGGCCTGAGCCCACCGTCCGTTTCGCAATCCTTCAATACGTCGCAGCGCCTTGCCGGTTGCCGGCTCGATGCGCGCGGCCGGCGCTCGCGCCCACCGTTTTCTTTCAAGAGCAGGCAGGAGCAACAACATGAATGTGTTCTGGTTCATTCCGACTCACGGCGACAGCCGCTATCTCGGTACGTCCCAAGGCGCACGCGCAGCCGATTACGACTACTTCCGGCAGATCGCCGTCGCTGCCGATACGCTCGGCTACGAGGGCGTGCTGCTGCCGACCGGCCGCTCGTGCGAGGACGCCTGGGTCGTCGCGTCGAGCCTGATTCCCGCGACTCAGCGGCTCAAGTTCCTTGTCGCGATTCGCCCGGGACTGTCGTCGCCGGGGCTCGCCGCACGCATGGCGGCGACGTTCGACCGGCTGTCGAACGGGCGGCTGCTGATCAACGTGGTGACGGGCGGCGACGCGGCCGAACTGGCCGGCGACGGCGTATTCGTCGATCACGACACGCGCTACGAAATCACCGACGAATTCCTGCATATCTGGCGCAAGCTGCTTACGGCCTCGCACAGCAACGAAGCGATCGATTTCGACGGCGAGCATCTGCAATCGAAAGGCGGCAAGGCGCTGTATCCGCCGGTGCAGAACCCGCATCCGCCGCTGTGGTTCGGCGGCTCGTCGGCGGCCGCGCACGATATCGCGGCCGAGCACATCGACACCTATCTGACGTGGGGCGAGCCGCCCGAAGCGGTCGCGAAGAAGATCGCCGACATTCGCGCACGCGCCGCGGCACGCGGCCGGCAGATCCGCTTCGGCATC
This sequence comes from Paraburkholderia sp. BR14374, assembly GCF_040948685.1. NCBI lineage: Bacteria > Pseudomonadati > Pseudomonadota > Betaproteobacteria > Burkholderiales > Burkholderiaceae > Paraburkholderia > Paraburkholderia sp. BR14374. Next base: position 52,627 of record NZ_JBFPKF010000008.1, read on the forward strand.
CGTCTGCACGTGATCGTGCGCGAGACCGAGGAAGAAGCGTGGGCCGCCGCTGACAAGCTGATCAGCAAGCTCGACGACGACACGGTCGCGCGTGCGCAGGCGTCGTTCGCGAAGATGGATTCGGAAGGCCAGCGCCGCATGGCCGCGCTGCACGGTGGCAAACGCGGCGGGCGCGAACAGCTCGAGGTCTATCCGAATCTGTGGGCGGGCGTCGGGCTCGTGCGCGGCGGCGCGGGCACTGCGCTGGTCGGTAGTCCGGAGCAGGTGGCCGCGCGTATGAAGGAGTATGCGGCACTCGGCATCGAGACGTTCATCCTCTCCGGCTATCCGCATCTCGAGGAATCCTACCGCTTTGCCGAACTCGTGTTTCCGCTCCTGCCGCAACGCTTCAGCAAGGTTGCCAACGGGCCGCTGTCGGGGCCGTTCGGCGAAATCGTCGGCACCAGCGATCTGCCGAAGGCGGCGAGCGCGAGCTGAGTGAGCGCGAAGCGAGGGCGCGCGGTCTGCGCGATTCGTGCACGACGATCTCGACCGGCAAGGAGAAAAGCCAACATGAGTGACACTGCTTTGAAGGCGGCTACGGGGGCAACCCCGCAGCCCGCGTCCACCGCGCGCGCTGACGCGTTGCGCCGCTTCGGCGCGCACCTGGTGCCGTGGCTCGCGCCCATCGCGATCCTGCTCGCGTGGGAAATCGCCGCGCGCAGCGGCGCGCTGTCGACACGCGTGCTGCCCGAGCCGCTCGCAGTCGTGAAGGCGGCCTGGTCGCTGATCCAGTCCGGCGAAATGTGGGCGGACGTGAAGGTCAGCACATGGCGCGCGGTGTCGGGCTTCGCGATCGGCGGCGGCATCGGCCTCGTGCTCGGACTGGCGACGGGTTTGTTCAAGCCCGCGGAAATCGTGCTCGATTCGACGGTGCAGATGGTCCGCAACATCCCCGCGCTCGCGATGATTCCGCTCGTGATCCTGTGGTTCGGCATCGAGGAACAAGCGAAGGTGTTCCTCGTGGCGCTCGGCGTGTTCTTTCCGGTCTATGTGAACACGTTCCACGGCATCCGTTCGGTCGATGCGAACCTGATCGAGATGGCGCGCAGTTATGGCGTCAAAGGTTTCGCGCTGTACCGCCACGTAATCCTGCCGGGCGCGCTGCCGTCGATTCTGGTCGGCGTGCGCTTCGCGTTCGGCCTGATGTGGGTCACGCTGATCGTCGCCGAGACGATTTCCGCGCAGTCGGGCATCGGCTACATGACGATGAATGCGCGCGAATTCCTGCAAACCGATGTGGTGGTGGTCGGCATTCTGCTGTACGCGGCGCTCGGCAAGCTCGCGGACATGCTCGCGAAGAGCCTCGAGCGCGTGTCGCTGCGCTGGCATCCGGCCTATCAGCGAGGAGCAAAAGCATGAGCGCAACGACACTAGCGACGACCTTCGGCGGCATCGCGGGCAGCGACCTCGAGACCGAGCTCGCGCAGCCGCGGCTCGCGGATCACGACGCGAACGAGGCCGCGGAGATCGAGCGGGACGGGGCGGCCGGCTTGCAACCCGCCATTGCACTGGCCCGCAGCGACGCGCGCCCCGCAAGCGACGACGCGGTGCAATTGCGCGACGTCGGCAAACGCTATGGCGAGCGCGAGGTGCTGTCGGGCTTCGATCTGTCGATCGAGCGCGGCAGCTTCGTCGCGATCGTCGGCCGCAGCGGCTGCGGCAAGTCGACGTTGCTGCGACTCGTCGCCGGTCTCGAAGAAGCCAGCTCGGGCGTGCTCGAAAAACGCGCCGGCAGTGGCGGTCCGCTCGACACTCGCATCATGTTTCAGGATGCGCGTCTTCTGCCATGGAAAAGCGTGCTGCAGAACGTGATGCTCGGCCTCGGCGGCGGCCGGGGCGCGCGCGACGATGCGCGCGCGGTGCTCGCCGAAGTCGGCCTGCTCGAACGTGCGAACGACTGGCCCGCGCAACTCTCGGGCGGTCAGCGGCAGCGCGTCGCGCTAGCGCGCGCGCTCGTGCATCGTCCGCAACTGCTGCTGCTCGACGAGCCGCTCGGTGCGCTCGATGCGTTGACGCGCATCGAAATGCACACGCTGATCGAACGGCTGTGGCGCGAGCATCGCTTCACCGCGCTGCTCGTCACGCACGACGTGCACGAAGCCGTCGCGCTCGGCGACCGGATTTTGCTGATCGAGGAGGGCCGCATCGCGCTCGATCAACCGGTCGCGCTTGCGCGGCCACGGGCGCGGGCGTCGGCGGGCTTCGCCGCGCTCGAAGATCACGTGTTGCAACGCGTACTCAAAAACGCGCCGAACGACGACACCATCGCGCATCGCGCGCACGAGCCCTATGACCCGTACGGCTTGCCGGAACCGGGCCGTCTGACGCGGCCGACCGAGGTGCGCTGGGCCGTCTGAGCTTTCCAGCAAATCGATCCCGTCTGATCCATTCCGTTATCAACCGCTTCTGTGGAGTTATCTGAAATGAGCATTTCCGCCATCAACGTGCGCAATCAATTCAAAGGCAAGGTCAAGGAAATCATTCGCGGCTCGGTTGTGTCCGAAGTCGACGTGGAGACGCCGTTCGGCATCGTCACGTCGGTGATCACGACGCGCTCGGTCGACGAACTCGAACTGAAAGTCGGCTCGGAGGTGGTCGCGCTCGTGAAGTCGACCGAGGTGTCGATTGCGCGGCTTTGACGCGGCTTTGACGACGTTGCGCTAGCGCGAGCGGCGTGCGCAGCGGCTACTTCGCGTTTGCGCCGCTTGCTGGCGGCTCGTGCGACATGTGGTCGTTGGTTGGCTTCGTCGGTCGCTTGATCGGCATGTTGTCCGGGTTGCTCGAACCCCCGGCGCCCGATGCCGCCTCGGGCGGTTTGGCCATCGGCGCATGACTATCCGGCGGCGCGCTGGACGCCGTCTGCGCGACGGCGTTCGCGCCGCCCGCGAGCAGCGCCGCCAGCGCTGCAGCAGTGGCCGTTAGGGTGGCCCAATTGCCTCGCTTCATGTCGTTCTCCTTCGATGTCGCGCGTCGTCCGTAGACACGCGGCTGTGTGCACGACTCACTAGTAGCAGACTGTGTTCCGGGGCCGCTGCGGGCGCGCACGCCTGCATCCGCCGATGAAACTTGCTACGATGAATTGACCATTCCGACGGAGACGGCCATGTCGAAGTCCTTGAGTCCCGAAGCGGTCGAAGCGTTGCGGCGTCTGAACGACGTCGGCGTCGGACAGACGGCGCCCGAAGTGGCGCAGTCCGTCGCGGCGGAGTTGCTGGCATGCGACCTCGTCGCCGAAGCGGGCAGCGGTGGGGTCGAAATCAACTGCAACGGCCGGCAGTATCTTTCCGGCGACTGCAATTGATCCGCTGATCGGCGGCCGGCCGCGCGGCCGGGGTGAAGGGCGAGGCGGCGCGTCGCGGGTGAGTCGCGCGCGTTCGTTTGCCCGCGATCAGCGAAACCACGGAGACGAACATGGAGCCGAAGGGCGTCGACATGGGCGACTATCAGGCGCGCTATGGCGACTATGACATCGAGGTGGCGGTCGAACAGGTGCTGACCGGCGTCAAGGCGCATTTCCGGGTGCTGCGCGACGATTCAACGGTGGTCGACTGGCAGTTCGTGCATATCGATAGCTTGTGGTCCACCGAGCATGCGGCCGCCGAGGCGGCTTTCAGTGCGGCGCGCGAGTTGATCGACGCGGGGCTGGCAAGCTAATGGCGGATAGCCTCGTCGCGACGCAACGGTGCTGGGCGCACTACAGCCGGCGTAAACGCAACTGGGCGCCGGCATCGATACTGCATGCGCGGCGCCCAGTTTGATCGCTGCCTGCAGAGGCAGCGGATCCGACGGTACTGCTACTGCTGGCGGCTTAGTGGCCGAAGTACACCGATTGCGGGCCCGACTTGGACTCGCCGCGCGAGCCCGATTGGGTCGACACGCTATTCACGCCACCGTACGCATTCGATTGCGCGTTGGCGCTTTCAGCAGCGACGGTCTGCGCGTTCTGGCCTTGTTGCGAAGCCGGCGCGCCAACCGACGGACGATAGTACGGCGCCGGACCATAGCCGCTTGCGAAAGCGGGAGCGGCGATCGAGGCGGAAGCGGCAACCAGCAGGGCGGCGATAAACTTGGTCTTCATGGTAGGACTCCGATAACGTTTCGACTGCATTTCAGGAAGATGTTGCAGGAGCCAGTGAACCAGGTGTCTGCAACGTCGATGGAAGGCAGTGTATACCCCTACTATCGAGAATTTGTGCCGATAATCTGAAATTACTATTCCCGACGAAGAAACAATCGTTCAGACCTAAGCGCGGCAAGGCAGAGCGGTGATCCGGCCCCGCTGGCCAAGCGGTTTTCGAGGATAGAGAGGAGGCGGGAAGGGGTGATGCGGGCCGGAAGACCGCACGTTCATCATGGAAAACGCAGAAGGCTGCCAGCAAAACGAAAACGGCGTTGTGATTGCTCACAACGCCGTTTGCTTGAATTCTCTGGGGTGGCTGATGGGACTCGAACCCACGACGACAGGAATCACAATCCTGGACTCTACCAACTGAGCTACAGCCACCACTAACATCTGCTTGACTTGCTTTAAAAACCTGTCTCGCCGACGAAGAAACGAGATTATAGGGACTAGATCTGGCTTTGCCTAGTCCTTTATTCAAAAATTTCGAGGGGCTCGCGCAGATGCTGTCTCGCTTCGTCGAAGATGGTCAGATCGCGGGCTGCAAGCCGCTTGCTGTCGGACAAAACTCGACGCCAACCGCGCGCGCCAGCTTCGCCGCGATACAGCCCGAGCGCATGGCGTGTGATCGCGCCGAGATAGGTTCCGCGCGCCATTTCGGTCGCGCAATACTCGATCAGTTTCGCTTCGACCTGATCGCGCGTCAGCGGCGCCTGCGTTGCCCCATAGAAGCGCGCGTCGACATCGGCGAGCACGTACGGGTTGTGATACGCCTCGCGCCCGAGCATCACGCCGTCGACGTGCTGAAGATGCGTGTCGACTTCGTCGAGCGTCTTGATACCGCCATTGATGATGATCTCCAACTGCGGAAAATCGCGCTTCAACTGATATGCGTAGTCGTACTTGAGCGGCGGAATTTCGCGGTTTTCCTTCGGGCTCAAGCCCTTCAGGATCGCGTTGCGCGCATGAACGATGAACACGTCGCAGCCGGCTTGCGCGATCGTGCCGACGAAATCGCGGACGAAGCCGTATTCCTGAACCGTATCGACGCCGATGCGGTGCTTGACCGTGACCGGCACCGATACGACGTCGCGCATCGCCTTCACGCAATCGGCGACGAGTTGCGGCTCGTTCATCAGGCATGCGCCGAACGCGCCGCGTTGCACGCGCTCGGACGGGCAGCCGCAATTCAGGTTGATTTCGTCATAGCCCCATTGCTCGCCGAGCTTTGCCGAACGCGCGAGATCGTCGGGCTCGCTGCCGCCGAGTTGCAGCGCGACCGGCGCTTCGTCGGGCGTGAACGCGAGATGACGCGGCACGTCGCCGTGCAGCAGCGCACCGGTCGTCACCATTTCCGTGTAAAGCCACGTATGGCGCGAAATCATTCGATGCAGCGAGCGGCAATGACGATCCGTCCAGTCCATCATCGGGGCGACGGACACGCGGCGGGGGCTGGGAGTGCGGGGTAAAGACATGGAACGGCCGAGCGGGCTTGAATCAAAACGATAATTTTACCGCAAGGCCAGAAAGCGCCGGGCGCGCTGAAGTCGTGTCACTGTCGCGACGGAGGCGGGCACCGGTTCGTCGATGCATCAAGGCCTCAATGCCTGAATGCCTCAGTGTCCATGTCCCCCCATCCCGCCACCACCGGTCCACGCGCTGCCGCCGCCGTGCATGCCGCCGAAGCCGCCGCCGTGCCATCCGCCGGCCCCCCCATGCCATCCGCCGTGCCCGCCGTGCCAACCACCGCCATGCCATCCGCCGCGACCGTGCCAATAGCCATGGCCGTAATAGCAGCACGGCCCGCCAAAACCGCCGTAGAAACCAATCGAGCCGTACACCGGCCCGTAGTAAGGCGGTCCGTACGCGTAGGGATAATAGGGTTGCGCATAGCCGTAGTCCGCTGGCGGCGCGACGGCGCATCCAGTGATGCTCGCTGCCACGGCCGCTAGCAGCGTCATCGATGCAATGAGCCTGGTCACGGTTTTCTCCTTCACGTAAACCTCAGAAAAACCGCGCGCAATGGAGTTCGGCCGCGTTTGTGTCCGAGCGTTACCGGCGTCGGCGGTCCCGCTGTGCGCTTGGGGCTTCGACCATGCGAGCCGTTGCCGCGATGGTCGACCTTTCCGCCAATCTTCCCGCGTCTTACCGAACGGCGCTGCGGTAACACTTCGTTAACCATTCGAAACGCTACTCAAGGGCATCGCTGCTAACTTCCGTCGGACGATTCGTCTTTTGAGTCGCAAGCGATGCGATGCAGACGATCCGCTGCGGATCGACGTCGAGACGTTGAACAAAGCGGGCGCGGCGCAGTGGAGTGCTCTCGGCGCGGACTATCTGTCACCGCGCCTACGATCAGTTGATGGCCCACTAACGGCGCGTTCTTCCCCCGGGACTTGAGGCTCGAGATCGAATTCGAGGAACTGGCCGACGATCTCGAGCCGAACGTGCGTCGCATGCTCGCGCATCGCGGACTCGAGTGGGACGAACGTTGCCTCCTATTTCACGAGACGACGCGGCCTGTGAGCGCCGCGAGTTCGGCGCAGGTGCGCCGGCCGTTGTATCGCACGTCGATGCGGCGCTGGCGGCCGCGACGCGAATTGCTCGAACCGCTATGGGAAGGCTTCGGCCCCGAGCTGGCGGCGGCCGGCGCTCAATGCGCGATCACCGACACGTGATGCAGCCAAGGGTACACGCCGGCAATGAACGCCGCATAGATCGCCGCCATCGTCACGCCGGCAGCCGTGCCCCACACGTCACGCGAGGCCGCACCCTGGCGGAAATGCACGGGTAGTCCGACCACGACGTAGCCGATCACGAAGAACAGGATGACCGCACGCACCGGCGACAGATCGTGACCGATGAAGTCGAGCAACGCGGACAGGTTGAATTGCGACATGGACATACAGGCAGTCACGAAGGCGGGGGATCGCACGGCGCCGGAACACAAGGAAACAGTGGAGTGAACGATGACTGAACCACTTCACTATCGACGTTCCACAGCGCGACGACCTAAGCCGATTAAAGGCCATGCAATCGCGATCCGCAAGGAAAAAACCTGTCTGAATTCGGACTGCCCGACATTGCTTGCGGCCTGCCTGCGCCGCGACTTTCGGCGGGCTTGGCAACGCTTTCACGGAGACGCTCTCAACGCTCGTTGGGCTTCGGTTTGCGCAAGGGATCGAGCAGCGGTTTCAAACCGTTGTGATCGATCTCGTGCATCAACGCGAGCAGCCGGCCGATCTCGCCGGGCGGAAAGCCCTGGCTCGCGAACCAGTTCAAATAGTGGCCGGGCAGGTCGGCGATCACGCGGCCTTTATATTTCCCGTAGGGCATCATGCGCGTGACCAGCAATTCGAGGTGTTCCTGATTCATGGCAACGAAGTCATGATGAAGCGCGCCTCATGAGCGCAAAGCGTGTACTACGCAAATCGCAGGCGGCGCGCAGCAACGCATGGCCCCGCATTCTAGCCTTGCTGCAGGCAATGCGCCGGCGTGGTAACGTCTGCGCTTTCCGTTCACCTCTTCAACAGGACAAGTTAGATGGAATACCGCAGACTCGGCGACTCCGACGTGCAGGTCAGCCTGATTGGTCTCGGCACGATGACGTGGGGCGAGCAGAACACCGAGCAGGAAGCACACGCGCAGATCGACTACGCGCTCGATCACGGCGTGAACCTGATCGACACCGCCGAAATGTATCCGGTGCCGCCGCGCGCCGAAACTCAAGGTTCGACGGAGCGCTACATCGGCACGTGGCTCGCGCAGCACAAGTCCGCGCGCGAGAAGATCGTGCTCGCCACCAAGATCGCGGGTCCCGCGCGTCAGCCGCACAATCCGCGCCATATTCGCGGCGAAGGCAACCAGTTCGACCGCAAGAACCTGACCGAGGCGCTCAACGACAGCCTCAAACGTCTGCAAACGGACTACGTCGATCTGTATCAGCTGCATTGGCCCGATCGCAGCACGATGACCTTCGGCCGTCCGTCATATCCGTGGGTCGACGACGCGTACACGGTGCCGATCGAGGAAACGCTGACTGTGCTCGCCGAATTCGTGAAGGCTGGCAAGGTGCGCCATGTCGGCGTGTCGAACGAAACGCCGTGGGGCGTCGCGCAGTTTCTGCGCGCGGCCGAAAAGCTCGGCTTGCCGCGCATCGTCAGCATCCAGAATCCGTACAGCCTGTTGAACCGCACGTACGAAGCGGGTCTGTCCGAGTACGCGCATCGCGACAACATCGGTCTGCTCGCGTACTCGCCGCTCGCGTTCGGCTGGCTGTCAGGCAAGTACGAAGGCGGCGCAGGTCCGGCCGGCGCACGCATCACGCTGTTCGAGCGCTTCGCGCGCTACAGCAAGCCGCAAGCCGTGCAGGCGACCACCCGTTATGTCGAGCTCGCGAAGCGCCACGGCATGTCGCCCGCGCAATTCGCGCTCGCGTTCGTCAATAGCCGGCCGTTCGTGACCAGCAATCTGATCGGCGCGACGTCGCTCGAGCAGTTGAAGGAAAACATCGCGAGCGCGGACGTCAAGCTGTCGCCGGAATTGCTTGCGGAAATCGACAAGCTGCACGAGCTGCAGCCGAATCCGGCGCCTTGATGTCGGTGCCGAGGTAAGCGCGACGCGCTTGCCTCGGTCGCCCCAGCAGAATGCCGGGGCGGCCGCGGCAGGCACCGCGAATCAATCGGCGCGAGCCGAACTCAAGTCGCGGCCTTTGCCGCATCCACTTCCTCGCGCTTTGCCGCAAGCGGCGAATTCTCGCCGAGATCCCAGAACAGTCCCGCCATCATCTGCAGGCCCTCACGCACCACCGGGCCTAGAAGGTGCTCGTTCGGCGCATGCTGCGAGCAGGCCGGATAAGAATGCGGCACCCAGATCGTCGGCAGACCGAGCGTGTCGGCGAATACCTCGTTCGGCAGCGTGCCGCCGAGATTCGGCAGCAGCGCGGTCTTCTTGCCGGTGGTCGCTTCGAGCGACGCTAGCGCCCATGTGACCCACGGATCGTCGGGATCGAGCCGTGTGGCCGGTGCGCCGCGTTCGACGTCGATTTCGACCAGCTGAAAGCCGTGCGCATCGAGATGCGCGCGCAGATGCTTGCCGAGATTTTCCCAATCCGTGCCGACCACGAAACGCAACTGGCAGACCGCGAACGCCGACGGCGGAATCGCGTTGACCGGGTTCTCCGGATTGCCCGCCTTGAAGGCCAGCACTTCGAAGCTGTTCCAGCCGAACACGCGCTCGGGCGCGGAAAGCCCCGGCTCGCCCCAGTTGTCGTCGACGGTGGGGTCGCCAGGACCGTCGCCCACCGTGATGTCGGCAAGCGCGCGGCGCACGGCCTCCGGGATCGGCGGCGGACGCAGGCCGTCGACTGTGATCACGCCGCGCGCATCGACGAGACTCGCGAGCGCGTTGGCGAGCACCGTCGCCGGATTGCGCAACAGGCCGCCCCAGTTGCCCGAGTGATGCGCGCCGTCGCGCAGGTTCAGCGACAGCTTGAAATTGACCGCGCCGCGCGAGCCGAGAAACACGGTCGGACGACGCGCGGCGAGACGCGGGCCGTCGGAGGCGATCAGCACGTCGGCGGCGAGTTCGTCGCGGTGCGCGCGGCAGACCGCATCGAGCCCCGGCGAGCCGGTTTCCTCGCCCATTTCGATCAGCAGCTTGGTGTTGAAGCCGAGTTTGCCGTCGCGCGCGGCGAGCGTGCACGCGAGCGCGGCGAGGTTGATCGAGTGCTGGCCTTTGTTGTCGGCGGTGCCGCGACCGAACCAGCGCTCGCCTTCGATGGTCACCGCCCACGGCGTCAGCGGCGCGCGCCACTGGCTGTCGTAGCCGCGCACGACGTCGCCGTGGCCGTAGATCAGCACGGTCGGCAGATGATCGCCTTCGTGACGGTTCGCGATCAGGAACGGACCGAAACCGTCGACCGGGTTATCGACGATGCGCGCGCTGAAGCCGAGGCGCTTCGCTTGGGGTTGGATTTCGTTGGTCAGATAAGACCGCAGCAGCGCGCCGCGATCGCTTTCCTGGCTTTCGGTGCGAATACCGACGCGGCGGTTCAGGTCGGCGAGAAAAGCGCCGGATTCGAAGTGCCGGGTGGCAAGCTCGATGGCCTGGTGGCGGCTCATGTCGGTGTCTCCAATGCGGGTGATGGGCGAGGCGGGCAGAGGGCCGCGGCCCGATGGCAGGGCCTTCGGGCGATTTGTCCGCGATCTCATTGCGATCGATTCTAGAAGCGCGTCATTTTTGTCACAATGATCATGTTTCGAAGCTTGCATTGCCGGAAAGGCAAAGCGTCATCGCACCGTTGCAACCGATTCGATCGAGGCGTCCCGGATGGCACGTTCACTGCATGGCATCGCGTTGCGTTATTTCGTCGAAGTCGCGCGCAGCGGTTCGCTGAGCGACGCGTCCGAACGGCTGCATGTCGCGGTATCGGCGCTCAGCCGGCAGATCGCGCGGCTCGAGAGCGAACTCGGCGTCACGCTATTCGAGCGGCGTCCGCGCGGCATGGCGCTGTCCGAGGCGGGCGAGCGGCTGCTCGCGTACGCACAACGCAGCCTGCTGGAAGCCGAGCACGTGATGAAGGAGCTCAGCGGTCTCGCTAGCCTGCACGGCAGCCGGATCAAGATCGCGACCGCCGAGGGCTTCGCGGTCGACTTCCTGCCCGCCGCGATCGCGGAGTTCCGCGCCGAGCATCCCGGCATCGATTTCACGTTGACTGTGATGTCGCCGGCCGACGCGACCCGGCATGTGCGCGACGGTGACGTCGACATCGCGTTGTCGTTCAGCCTCGCGCCGGAGAAGGGCGTCAAGGTCGAGCACACCGAACGCGCGCCGGTGTTCGTGCTGGTGCGCGCCGATCATCCGCTCGCGGCGCGCGCGAAGCTGTCGCTCGCCGAGGTGAGCCGTTATCCGCTGGTGTTGTCGGAGACCGGCACCACGCTTCGCCAGTTGATCGACATCACCTGCGCGCTCGAAGGCATCCTGCTCGAGCCGGATCTGATCTGCAACAACAGTGGCGCGAGTTATCGCTATGCGCAGAAGTCCGGCGCGATCATGTTCACGGGGCTGCTGTCGGTGCGCGACCGCTATGCGGCCGACGGCTTCGTCGTGATTCCGCTGACCGACCCGCAGATGCGCCAGCGCAGTATCCAGGTGCAGACGATGGCGGGGCGCGAGTTGCCGCCGTCGGTGCGGGCGTTTCGCGACCATCTGATCGCACGGATCGCGGATCCGAAGCCGGCCGGGGCTCAGGCCTCGAAGGCGGACCGAGGGCGCGGCAAGCGCACGCCGCGTCGCCGGCGAGCCGATGCATGAAATGCGACACATGCCACGCACTAAGCGGCAAATGTTCGCCCGGAATCCGAATCACGACCTAAACTGTGGTGGACGGCAAGGACGGCCCTGAGAAAACGACCCTGACGGTGCGCGCCACGATCAGGGGAAACGGCAGAACAACGGCAGTCGAAGCGCGGACCGGCCGCTCAGCCCGCGATGCTGCGATGCACACAAACGGCAACAGATGCACCCCAAAAAGAAACGCGGCGCGTCGTCCCGATGGCGCGTTGCCCACAACAGAGCGATAGGACCAACACATCCATGGCGCAACAGAAAACCAATCCGAAACTCGAGCAGGCGCTCACGCGCGGTGATCTCGCGATCCGCCAGGCAAATTCGGCGAGAGCGACCGCGCTGTTGCGTGCGCTCGCCAAGATGATCGTCGATGCGTCGGCGACCATCGGCGTGGAAGCCTTCACATTGATTCACGACGGCGACAAGATTTACGATCCCGCAGATGGTTTATGGCCGCAGGCGCTGCTGATCTCGCTCGACGGTCCGGTCGAGGATGCCGATCCCGACGAATTGCGCACGGTGCGGCTGATCGCGGACGATCCGGCCACCGTGTTCCGGGTCGAATGGCAGCGCGCCGATGGCAAGATCGGGCGTCACGAGGGCGGCCCGTTCGCGACGGTCGCGTTCATCTCCGACGTCGACATTCCGTGGACCGATGACGAGGACTGAGCGCGCGACGATAGCAAACGCGCACAGCGACGACCGGCGCGCTCGGCTTACTTCATCATGCGGTGTCGAAACAGGATCGCCGACACGATAAAGCCGCCGACTGCATAAGCGGCCAGTATGCTCACATGCAGCGCCGCGTGCTCCATCGGCCGGCCGAGCATCGCCGGGCGCATCAGATCGACCGCATTGGCGAGCGGCAGCGCGGCGGTCACCGCTTGAGCGGGGCCGGGCAGCTGCGAGATCGGAAAGAACACGCCGGAGAGCAGCAGCATCGGCGTGAGCACGAGCGTCTGATAGAACATGAAAAAGTCGTACGACGGCGCGAGCGCCGTCACGATCATCGCGAGGCTGGCGAACGCGAGACCGGCCAGCACGATGACCGGCAGCGCGAGCAGCATCGACGGAAAACTCGCATAGCCGAGCGCGCCCGCCACCAGCATGATCGCCACTCCCGACAACACCGATTTGCTGGCGGCCCACACTACCTCGCCGAGCACGATATCGCCGAGCGTGAGCGGCGTATGCATGATCGCCTCCCACGTTCGCTGCACGTGCATGCGCGAAAAGCCCGAATACATCGACTCGAAGCTCGCCGACATCATCACGCTCGACGCCACCGTGCCCGCCGCGAGGAACGAGATATACGACACGCCGTCGACGTGCCCGACCATCAGCCCGAGCCCCAAGCCGAGACCGAACAGATAGATCATCGGATCGGCGAGGTTGCCGAACATCGACGCAATCGCGAGCTTCTTCCACACCAGATAGTTGCGGCGCCACACCGCGATCCAGTTCGTGGCATTGGCGGGGAAGGCGCCGAACGGCTCTTGTGCCGATGGCGTGCCGTCGTGGGTTTCGTAGGTGCGTGCGTCCATCAAGTGTCTCGCTGCGGGTTCAGTCCTGCATTTCGCGGCCGGTGAGCCGTAGAAACACATCTTCGAGATTCGCCGGCCGATGCAGATAGCGCAAATCCGCGCGCTGCTTCAGGCGCATATGCACGGGCTGCGCGTCGTTCACGTAACAGAACAGGGTCTCGCCGCTGATCTCGGTGCGCTCGGCGAGCGGTGCGAGTTCGTCGCGCAATGCAAACGGATCGGGACCATAGATCTCGATCACGTCGCAGCCGATCTCGGACTCGATCAGCTCCCGCGGCGCGCCTTCTGCGATCTTGCGGCCTTCCTCGATCACGCACAGTCGATGACAGAGCCGTTCGGCTTCTTCCATGAAGTGCGTGGTCAGCAGGATGGTCTTGCCGCGCGCGAGCAGCGATCTCAGTCGCTCCCAGATCAGATGGCGCGCTTGCGGGTCGAGACCGGTGGTCGGTTCGTCCATGATCAGCACGTCGGGATCGTTGATCAGCGCGCGCGCCAGCGTAAGGCGCCGCTTCATGCCGCCCGACAGTTCGCTCACGCGTGCGTCCGCCTTGTTCTCGAGGCGGGCGAATTCGAGCAGACCCGGCACCGCCGCGCGACACTGCGCGGCGCTCAGACCGAAGTAGCGGCCGAACACGAGCAGATTTTCACGCACGGTGAAATCGGGATCGAGGTTGTCGAACTGCGGGACGACGCCCACGCGCGAGCGCGCGAGGCGCGCGCGGCCAGGGATCGGTTCGCCGCACAGGCGGATCGCGCCGGCGTCGGGCGCCGCGATGCCGAGCAGCATGCGCAGCGTCGTGGTCTTGCCGGCGCCGTTGGGGCCGAGGAGCCCGAAGCATTCGCCGGTGTTCACATGAAACGACAATCCGTCGACGACCGTTTTTTCGCCGTAGTTTTTCCTGACCTGATGGAATTCGATGGGGGCTGCGGGCATGACTCGAGCGAGGCTCCGGAAGAACACATAACGTACGCGCAAGACACACAACATACCTGCGACCCACGCATTGCGCACAGGCCGCTTATTCTAGGGTATCGGCCACTGACGCGAGCGGGTGTCCGGGAACGAGTAATGCATGGGATGCGATGCGTTCACATACGAACTTTTGCGGTGCCGCAAACGTGTGCGAACACTGCTCCAGGTGGCCCAACGCTTGTGCAGACGGCTTCAGCACGCACCGATTATGCACTTAGCGTTTTCCATCTCTTGCAAGGCGAATTGCGGCGCACCATGATTGATTCAGACCGCGCTTTCCGCGCGAATGGGAGAAGACAGATGGCGAGCTACCGGAAAATCCTGTTGTGCTACGACGGCTCGCGCGAAGGCCGCAAAGCCCTGCGTTGCGGCGCCGATCTGGCGTTGGACCTGAAGGCGGAAACGCATCTGCTGTCGGTAGTAGACATGCGCTCCAGCATCGCGCAAAGCGCGGGCTTATTGACCGATGTGGCCTGCGGAAGCTTCGAAAAAACGGCCCGCGAAATTCTGCAGGAGGGCGTGAACTGGCTGACCGAGCGAGGCGTGAACGCGCAGGGGCATTTCGCATTCGGTCATCCGATCGACGAGATCGCCAACCTTGCCAACGAGTTGCACGTCGACCTCGTGGTGGTCGGACATCGCTGCCGGACCGGTTTGTCGAGGTGGTGGATGGGGGCGGGCAACACGCCGCTGCTCGACCGCGTGTCGTGCAGCATTCTGGTGGCGTGCTCGTCCGCGCAGGAGCAGCAGCAGGCGGCCGCGGCGTAATACGAACAAACCTGACACGCGGCTGGCTCCGATGGCCAGCCCGCGCATCTCCGCAGTTCACGGCTTGAACCTCACTCGTTCAGATTGATCGCCGCGAGCTTCCACGTGACCAGACCTTCGCGACGGAAGATAGCCGAATAGTTCGCGTTGCCTTCGCCGCGGCGGTACGTGACCACAAACTCGTTGAGACTCCGATAGCCGGCCGTGCTTTGACGCCCGGGCGGCGGCGCGCTTGCGTGCGTGGTGGTGTCGCCCGCGGCCGATGCGGCCGGCGCTTCTCCGCCCGCGGCTGGCGGTGCTGACGGTTGCTCGCCCGGTGTGCCGCGCGGCGGCATGCCGTTCAGCAGTGCCGCGACGCCGTCGGGTGTCGCATAGGCATCGACGAGCGGGCCGATCAGTGTCACGCCGATCACCGCGCCGATCGTGGCCATCTTGTTGCCGGCATCCGCTTCGAGGCGGCGCGTCAGCATGGCGCCCACCTGCTGCTTCAGGCTATCGCGCAGCGCGGGGAAGTCGACGTACTGATTGACGGTTTGCACGTCACGCGCGTCAGCCGCGCGTTTGAGATTGTTCACCGCGAGATACGGTGACGCGTAAATAAACCCCAGCGCGGCAATCACGATCACCACGATCAGCGTGATCAGCAGCGGCCGGGTGGCGCTGCCCGGTGTGCGTTTCGGAATGGTCATCGAATGGGACTCCACGTCAGTGATGATCTAACGTCGACCACGGCGAGGTCGAAACGATCCCATCCCGCGCGAATCTCTGAACATCCGAAGTGCTTATTGCATGCGTGCTCAGAATTCGCTCAGGCTTCGAACACCGCGCCGTGCACGTTGGCTTCGTCGGCTATGCAACGATCGATCATACGGCATACGGCGTCCACCGTGCCGACCATGATCAGTCGCGACGGTCCATGATAGACCCGCACCGGAGCGCGGCGCGCGGGCTCCGCGATATTCAGCGCCGAATTCAGCGATACGCGCGCAAACGCCGGCAACGACGACGGCAGACCGCAAGCTTCGGCAGGTACGTCGAACAGCGACGGCGTGCGCGCCGCGGGCGCCTCGATCGGCGCGCAAGGCGTGAGCTTGCGCAGATGGCGCAGACGACCGAACTGGCGAAAAGGCAGCAGGCGGGCAAGGCGTTCCATGAGTCTCTCCAGACGATGCGGCTTGAATGCGCGGCGTAATGCGGGCGCGTAATGCGGGCGTTAATGCGGGCGTTAATGCGGCTTGGTTCGGACAAACCGGCGCGAGCGTTCCGGCAACAAAGATCAGAACTCGCTGGGGCGAATCAGCCCGACCGCGATCCCTTCGAGCGCGAAATCCGCGCTGCCGCTTTCCACGAAGATGTTGTCGTAGTCGGGGTTTTCGGCGATCAGTTCGAGGCCGTTCGGCCGGCGCTTCAGACGCTTGACCGTCACGTCGTCGCCAAGCCGCGCAATGATGATCTGGCCGTCTTTCGCTTCGCTGCGCTTTTGCACCGCGAGCAGGTCGCCGTCGAGAATGCCGGCGTCGCGCATCGACAGGCCGCGCACCTTCAGCAGGTAGTCGGGCTTGCTCGAGAACAGCGCCGGGTCGCACGCGTAGTGCTGCGAGATATGTTCCTGCGCGAGGATCGGGCTACCCGCCGCGACCCGGCCGATCAGCGGCAATGACAACTGCATCAGGCCCGCATGCGGCAGCGTGAACTGGTGCGGCGCATCCTCCTGCCCGGACAGCAGGCGGATGCCGCGCGACGCGCCGGCCGCGAGTTCGATCACGCCCTTGCGCGCCAGCGCGCGCAGATGCTCTTCCGCGGAATTGGCCGAGCTGAAACCGAGTTCGGCGGCAATTTCCGCGCGAGTGGGCGGAAAGCCGGTGCGTTCGATCGCGCGGCGGATCAGATCGAAAACCTGCTGCTGTCGTGCGGTGAGTTTGGTCATGGCCACTGTATGTATGAACAGGTGACTGTATTTTTATACAGTATTCGGCGCATTTCAAGCTTTACTTTAGGTTCGGCGCAAGGGGCGCGCTGGGGCGTCGTTTATCGGCGACATGGTGACGATTTCGACGTCTGAACAGCCGGCGCGTCTGCCGTTACCACTTTTGAGCATTAAAAAATGAAGAAACATTATTTTTAATGATGAAAGCCCTTCGATAGACTGGCTTCCGGGTTAGCGCTCATGTGCACGTGACCGCGACGCAAAACAACACCAGACGCTCAACAGCGGACATCACGCGGAGAAATATTGAAATGGACCATCGGCATACGGGGCTCGCGGCTCGAACCAGAAAACTGATCACGGCGCTTGCCGTCGGCGCGGCGGGTACGCTCGGCATGTTGGGCGCAAGCGGCGTCGCGCACGCCGACACCACGCTGCTGAACGTGTCCTACGATCCGACGCGCGAGCTGTATCAGGACATCAATCAGGCATTCGGCAAAGAATGGAAGGCCAAGACCGGCGAAGCCGTCACCTTCAAGCAGTCGCACGGCGGCTCGGGCGCGCAGGCTCGCTCGGTGGTCGACGGTCTGCAGGCCGACGTCGTGACGCTCGCGCTCGCTTACGACATCGACGCCATCGCGAACAAGGGGCTGGTCGACAAGAACTGGCAGAAGCGTCTGCCGGACAACGCCTCGCCGTACACGTCGACGATCGTGTTTCTGGTGCGCAAGGGCAACCCGAAGCACATCAAGGATTGGGACGATCTGGTGAAGCCGGGCGTGTCGATCGTGACGCCGAATCCGAAGACCTCGGGCGGCGCGCGCTGGAACTACCTGGCCGCGTGGGCGTACGCCGAGCATCAGCCGGGCGGCAACGACCAGAAGGCCAAGGAGTTCGTCAGCAAGCTGTACAAGAACGCCGGCGTGCTCGATTCGGGCGCGCGCGGCGCGACCACCAGCTTCGTGCAGCGCGGTATCGGCGATGTGCTGATCGCGTGGGAAAACGAGGCGTTTCTGTCGGTGAAGGAGTTCGGTCCGGACAAGTTCGAGATCGTGGTGCCGACGGTGAGCATCCTGGCCGAGCCGCCGGTCGCGGTGGTCGACAAGGTCGTCGACAAACACGGCACGCGCAAGCTGGCCGACGCGTATCTGAACTTCCTGTATAGCGAGGAAGGGCAGGAGATCGCCGCGCGCAATTTCTATCGTCCGCGTTCGAACAAGGTGCCGGCCGATCTGACCGCGAAGTTTCCGAAGCTGAAGCTGTACACGATCGACGATTCGTTCGGCGGCTGGACCAACGCGCAGAAGACTCATTTCGCGGACGGCGGCGTATTCGATTCGATTTATCAGCCGCAGTAACAACCATCGCCTGAAGCACGGGCACAGGCAGCAAGGGCGCGCCCAATGGGCGCGCTTTCGGCTAACCGGGAGCCGGTGGCCAGCAGGGCGGTAGTACCGCAACACCGCAACACGAACAACCGCGCGAGCATCAACCATGAACGAGTATCCAGCATGACCACGTTGACCTTCCGCAAGCCGAGCGCATTGCCCGGCTTTGGCCTGACACTCGGCATCACGGTGGCTTATTTGAGCCTCGTGGTGCTGATTCCATTGGCTGCGACCTTTCTGAAAACCGCGACGCTCGACTGGGACCAGTTCGTGCGCGCGGTGACGTCGCCGCGCGTGCTCGCGTCGTATCGGCTGACGTTCTTCTCGGCGCTCGGCGGCGCGCTGATCAACGCGGTGTTCGGCTTTCTCGTCGCGTGGGTGCTGGTGCGCTACACGTTTCCGTTCAAGCGCATCGTCGATGCGGTCGTCGATCTGCCGTTCGCGCTGCCCACCTCGGTCGCGGGCATTTCGCTCGCGGCCGTGTATGCGGGTAACGGCTGGATCGGCCAGTTCCTCGCGCCGCTCGGCATCAAGATCGCGTTCACGCCGGTCGGCGTGCTGGTCGCGCTGACGTTCATCGGCCTGCCGTTCGTCGTGCGCACGGTGCAGCCGGTGCTCGAGGAGTTCGAGCGCGAGCAGGAAGAGGCGGCCGCGTGCCTCGGCGCGTCGCGCTGGCTCACGTTTCGCCGCGTCGTGCTGCCGGCCGTGTTCCCGGCGCTCTTGACCGGTTTCGCGCTCGCCTTCGCGCGCGCGCTCGGCGAATACGGCTCGGTGATCTTCATCGCCGGCAATGTGCCGATGAAGTCGGAGATCACGTCGCTCCTGATCATCACGAAGCTCGAGCAATACGACTATGCGGGCGCGACGGCGCTCGCGGTCGTGATGCTGGTCGTGTCGTTCCTGATGCTGCTGCTGATCAACACGCTGCAGTGGTGGCTGCAGCGGCGCACGAGCCGCGGCAATGCGGGGCCGGCGCCAGTGGCCACGAGCGTCGCGGCAATCGGTGGAGGTGTGCAATGAGCCGCGTTCCGACCAACCCGGCGAGCGTCGCGCGCCGCCCCGATCCGGTCAGCGAACCGCCCGTCGTGCGCTGGCTGCTGATCGGCGTCGCACTGCTGTTTCTCGCGCTGTTTCTGGTCGTGCCGCTCGCCGCGGTGTTCTATCAGGCGCTGAATAAGGGGCTGCGTTTTTACTTCGAAGCGCTCGCCGATCCGGATGCGCTGTCGGCGATCAAGCTCACGTTGCTCACCGCGTCGATCGCTGTGCCGCTGAACCTCGTGTTCGGCCTCGCGGCCTCGTGGTGTATCGCGAAGTTCGACTTCCGCGGCAAGGCACTGCTGACCACGCTGATCGATCTGCCGTTTTCGGTGTCGCCGGTGATCTCCGGTCTGATCTACGTGCTGATGTTCGGCGCGCAGGGCTGGTTCGGCCCGTGGCTTGAAGATCACAACGTGCAGATCATCTTCGCGGTGCCGGGCATCGTGCTCGCGACGATCTTCGTCACGTTCCCGTTCGTCGCGCGCGAACTGATTCCGCTGATGCAGGCGCAGGGCAACGACGAGGAAGAAGCCGCGCACGTGCTCGGCGCATCGGGCTGGCAGACGTTCCGTCGTGTGACGCTGCCGAACGTCAAGTGGGGCCTGCTGTACGGCGTGATTCTGTGCAATGCGCGCGCGATGGGCGAGTTCGGTGCGGTGTCGGTGGTGTCCGGCCATATTCGCGGGCAGACCGACACGATGCCGCTGCACGTCGAAATCCTCTACAACGAGTACAACTTCTCGGCCGCGTTCGCCGTGGCCTCGCTGCTCGCGCTGCTGGCACTGGTCACGTTGGGTCTCAAGCTGCTGGCCGAGCGTCATATGTCGGCGGAACTGTCGGCGGCGCGTGAGCTGCCCGCGCATGCGGGGCCGGCGCCGGCCGGTGCGTCACAGGCCAATAGCGCGCAGTCGGCTTCCCATTCGTTTTTCGTCAACGCCACGCCTGCGTCGCAGCGACATCCGCTCAAGCAAGGAGAGCTGTAAATGGGTATCACCGTTCGTAACCTGCAAAAGCGCTTCGGCGATTTCGTCGCGCTCGACAATGTGTCGCTCGACTTTCCGCCGGGCGAACTCGTCGCGCTGCTCGGGCCGTCGGGTTGCGGCAAGACGACCCTGCTGCGCGTGATCGCCGGCCTCGAATACGCGGACGGCGGCCAGGTCGAGCTGCAAGGTCAGGACGTCGCGGCGGTCGGCGCACGCGAGCGCGAGGTGGGCTTCGTGTTTCAGCATTACGCGCTGTTCCGTCATATGACGGTATTCGAGAACGTCGCGTTCGGCCTGCGTGTGAAGCCTCGCAGGGAACGTCCGTCGGAGAAGGTGATTCGCGAGAAGGTGCATGAACTGCTGAAGCTCGTGCAACTCGATTGGCTCGCGCAACGCTATCCGTCGGAGCTGTCCGGTGGTCAGCGGCAACGCATCGCGCTTGCGCGCGCGTTGGCCGTCGAGCCGAAGGTGCTGCTGCTCGACGAGCCGTTCGGCGCGCTCGACGCGAAGGTGCGCAAGGAACTGCGCAGCTGGCTGCGGCGCCTGCACGACGATCTGCATATCTCGACGATCTTCGTCACGCACGATCAGGAAGAGGCGCTCGAAGTGGCCGATCGCATCGTCGTGCTCAATCGCGGCCATGTCGAGCAGGTGGGCAGCCCGCAGGACGTGTACGACCATCCGCAGACGCCGTTCGTCTACGAGTTTCTCGGCGCGGCGAACCGTCTGCACGGCAATGTCGATGGGCAAGGCTTCGTCGTCGATGGCGCCGCGCTGCCGGTCGCGATCACGGCGGGTTTCAGCGGTCCGGCGTTCGCCTATGTGCGGCCGCATGACCTGCAGCTGTATCCGCAGGCGGCCGGGCATCGCGACGGCATCGTCGTCGACGTGCGGCGCGTGGTGACGCTCGGCGGCTCGGTGCGCGTCGAGCTCGCCGGTCGCGCGGGCAATCTGCTCGAAGCCGAACTCGATCGCGAAACGTGGCGTGATCTGCAACTCGCGGTCGGCGATGGCGTGACCGCGGTGCCGCGCGCGCTGCGGGTGTTTCCGGCGCAGTGAGATGGCAGCGCCGCCGTGCGGCGCTCGAAGCAGGAGAGAAACGTATCGGCCGTACCGAGTGGTTCCATTTGGCATTTGGCGGCTCTAATAACTCAACTCTGGCAGAACCGGAGACATATCGATGAATTTCCAGCAATTGCGCTTCGTGCGCGAGGCCGTGCGGCAGAACATGAATCTGACCGAAGTGGCGAACGTGCTGTACACGTCGCAGTCGGGCGTGTCCAAGCAGATCAAGGATCTCGAGGACGAACTGGGCGTCGACATTTTCATTCGCCGCGGCAAGCGGCTGACGGGCCTCACCGAACCGGGCAAGGCCGTGCATCAGCTGATCGAGCGGATGCTGCTCGATGCGGAGAATCTGCGCCGCGTCGCGCGTCAGTACGCGGATCAGGACAGCGGCCACCTCGTCGTCGCGACCACCCACACGCAGGCCCGCTACGCACTGCCGAAGGTGGTTCGACAGTTCACGTCGGTGTTCCCGAAAGTGCATCTGGCGCTGCGTCAGGGCAGCCCGCAGCAGATCGCGCAGATGATCATCAACGGCGAGGCCGATATCGGCATCTCGACCGAGGCGCTCGACCGCTTCCCCGACATCGTCACGTTCCCGTGCTATTCGTGGCATCACGTGGTGGTGGTGCCGAAGGATCATCCGCTGGTCGGCCGCGAAAACCTGACGCTCGACGAGATCGCCGAATTCCCGATCGTCACGTACGACCAGGACTTCACGGGCCGCTCGCATATCGACCAGGCATTCGCGAAAGCAGGCGCATTGCCCGACGTCGTGCTGACCGCGATCGACGCCGACGTGATCAAGACCTACGTCGAGCTCGGCATGGGCATCGGCGTGGTCGCGGCGATGGCCTACGACCCGAAGCGCGACACCGAACTCGTCGCGCTCGATACGCAGCATCTGTTCGAGGCGAGCACGACGCGCGTCGGCTTGCGCAAGGGCGCGTTCCTGCGCGCGTACGCGTATCGGCTGATCGAGATGTTCGCGCCGCAATTGAGCGAGACCGATATCGCGGCGCAGTTGCGCGAGGCCGCTTAAGCTTCGCGCTTTCACGCATGGCGGCGCGCGGCGCATCGCTTACAATCGCCGCCATGAATACCTCGACTTCCTCTCTCCCGACTCCTCCCAGCACGCCGGGCGCCACTTCCTCGTTGCCATGCATCGCCGTGCTCGCGACCGGCGGCACGATCGCCGGCGCGGCAGCGGATGCCGCCAACACGTCCGGCTATCAAGCGGGCGTCGTCGGCGTCGATCAGTTGCTCGCGGCGGTGCCGGCGCTGTCGACGGTTGCGCGGATCGCGCCGGAGCAGATCGCCAGCGTCGACAGCAAGGACATGGCGCTGCCGCTGTGGACCACGCTTGCGCAACGTATCAACGCGCTGCTCGCGAGCGACGACGTCGACGGCGTGGTCGTCACGCACGGCACCGACACGCTCGAAGAAACCGCCTACCTGCTGCATCTGACCGTCAAGTCGGACAAGCCAGTCGTGCTGACCGCGGCGATGCGGCCGGCGTCGGCGCTATCGGCCGATGGTCCGTTGAATCTGCTGAACGCGGTGACGGTCGCGGCGCAGGCGGCTTCCCGCGGGCAGGGCGTACTGGTCGCATTCAACAACCGCATTCATAGCGCGCGCGACGTCGTGAAGACGAGCACCTATGCGGTCGACGCGTTCCAGTCGCCGGAAATCGGTGCGCTCGGCTGGGTGCAGGATGGCCGCGTCGAGTTTCAGCGCGGCGTGGTGCGCGCGCATACGCTTGCAAGCGAGTTCGCGATCGATACGGCGTGGCCGCACGTGGAGATCGTCGCGAGCTATGCGGGCGTGTCGCGCATTGCCGTCGATGCGCTCGTCGCCGCGGGCGTGCGCGGCATCGTCGTCGCGGGCACGGGCAATGGCTCGATTCATCAGGCGCTGCAGCAGGCGCTCGCCGAGGCGGTGTCGCGCGGTATCGCGGTGGTGCGCTCGTCGCGTGTCGGCTCAGGGCATGTGATGCGCAACGGCGCCGCCGCCGACGACGCGCTCGGCTTCGTCAGCGCGGGTACGCTGAATCCGTACAAGGCGCGCGTGCTGTTGATGCTGGCGCTGGCAGCGGGCCATACAGCGCCGGCTGCGTTGCAGAAGGTATTCGATACATACTGATTGACGAATCCGACAGCCGGACACCCGACGACGACGTCTGACCGACCAAGGCTTCCTCGGCGTCGCCGGGTGCCGCTGCGGACCCCACTTGCCGCTCTCAGCCCAGAGCGGCGCGATTTGCCCGTTCCACCGCGCCAGCAGCCGAAGCCGCCGGGCGACGAACGGGCGCCCCACCTGTGCTCATCATTACCGCGCGGATGCCGAAGCGGCCATCGGCGCAATCGACGACGAGCTCAATCACACAGGAACCGCGAAGGGAGACCTCAGGCCGCCTTCGCCTCCTTGCTATCCGGCGTTTGCGCGACCTCATGATTCGCCATGATCTCGAGCGCGCGCACCATCGCCGAGTGATCCCATGCTTTGCCGCCGTTTGCCGCGCACACGCTGAACAACTGCTGCGCGCTCGCGGTATGCGGCAGCGCGATGCCAAGCTTGCGCGCGCCATCGAGCGCGAGATTCAGGTCCTTCTGATGCAGCTCGATCCGAAAACCCGGATTGAAGGTGCGCTTCGTCATGCGCTCGCCATGCACTTCGAGAATCCGCGATGACGCGAAGCCGCCCATCAACGCGCGGCGCACGCGCTCCGGATCGGCGCCCGAGCGCGACGCGAACAGCAGCGCTTCCGCGACCGCTTCGATGTTCAGCGCGACGATGATCTGGTTCGCGACCTTGCAGGTCTGACCCGCGCCGTTCTCGCCGATCAGCGAGATGTTCCTGCCCATCAGCTCGAACAGCGGCTTGGCTAAAGCAAAGGCTTTCTCGGGACCGCCGACCATGATCGTCAGCGACGCGTCGCGTGCGCCGATTTCGCCGCCGGACACCGGCGCATCGAGATAGTCGACGCCGAGCGCGTTGATCTTCTTCGCGAACGCCTGGGTGTCGAGCGGCGAGATCGAGCTCATGTCGATCACGAGCTTGCCTCTGCTGAGGCCGGCGGCAACGCCGTCGTCGGCGAACAGCACGTTGGCGACGTCAGGCGTGTCCGGCACCATGATGATGACGATGTCGGCGGCCTGCGCGACCGCGGTCGAACTGGCCACCACGCTCGCGCTCTTCGCGACGTCGTCCGGCACTGGATACGCGCCGTTCACGAACAGCGAGTGACCGCCCTTGATGAGGTTGCGCGCCATGTGCGCGCCCATGATGCCGAGCCCGATGAAGCCGATCTTTGCCATGTGTGAATCTCCAGGGTTATAGGGGGCGTGCGTTGAGCGTGACGAGTCTCAAGCCGCCGCATGTGCCGCGCCGCGTGCCTGACCAGCGACGCTTTGCACCCAGCCGAGGCCGGCCTCGGTCGTCGTGCGCGGCTTGTATTCGCAACCCACGTAGCCGTCGTAGCCAAGCGAGTCGAGCAGCGCGAACAGATACGGATAGTTGATCTCGCCGGTGCCCGGTTCATGCCGTCCGGGGTTGTCCGCAAGCTGGATATGCGCGATCTGCGCGAGGTTCTTTTCGATCGTCGCCGCGAGTTCGCCTTCCATCCGTTGCATGTGATAGATGTCGTATTGCAGGAACAGATTGTCCGAGCCGACTTCGCGAATCACGTCGAGTCCATCGCGCGAGCGGTTCAGCGCGAAGCCCGGAATGTCGTACGAGTTGCACGGTTCGACGAGCAGCCGGATGCCGGCCTTCTTCAACTCGCGCGCGGCAAAGCGCAGGTTCTCGACGATCGTCGCGCGGGCGGTGTCGGCGGAGACGTTCGCGCCCGGAATACCGACGAGGCAATTCAGTTGCGGCACCTTCAACGCGGCTGCGTAGTCGATCGCACGGCCGACGCCTTCCTGGAACTCGGCGACCCGATCGGGCAGACACGCGATGCCGCGTTCGCCGGCTTCCCAGTTGCCCGCCGGCAGGTTGTGCAGCACCAGCTTCAGGCGGTTCTGCCGCAGACGTTCGCTCAACTCGGCGATCGAATACGGATACGGAAACAGGAATTCGACCGCGTGAAAGCCGGCATTGGCTGCTGCCGCGAAACGGTCGAGGAACGGCACTTCGTTGAACAGCATCGTCAGGTTCGCTGCGAATTTCGGCATGGTGCTTTTGTCTCTCAGGTCGGTCAGGGAATGGCGCTGGGCGTGATGAGGCGAGGGCGCGGAGCAAGAGCCCGGCCCTCGCGCATCGTGCGCGCTGAATGCTGCGGGTACCGCGAACGCGTGACGCTCAGTCGAGCAGGCTGATCGCGGTCGGCGCGTCCTCGCGCTTTTCAGCGAGTTCCTCGAACTCGTTGATCGCGTCGATCTCGGTGCCCATCGAGATGTTGGTCACGCGTTCGAGAATCACTTCGACGATCACCGGCACGTTGAACTCGGCGAGCATCGACTGCGCTTTTTGCAGCGCCGGCTTCAGCTCTTCCGGCTTGAACACGCGAATCGCCTTGCAGCCGAGACCTTCGGCGACCGCGACGTGATCGACGCCATAGCCGTTGGTCTCCGGCGAGTTGATGTTTTCGAAGCCGAGCTGCACGCAGTAGTCCATTTCGAACGCGCGCTGCGCCTGGCGGATCAGCCCGAGATACGAGTTGTTCACGACGACGTGCACGTACGGCAGCTTGAATTGCGCGCCCGCCGCGAGCTCTTCGATCATGAACTGGAAGTCGTAGTCGCCGGACAGCGCGACGATCGGCCGTTGCGGATCGGCCGCGCGCACGCCGAGCGCCGCCGGAATCGTCCAGCCGAGCGGGCCGGCCTGGCCGCAGTTGATCCAGTTGCGTGCCTTGTACACGTGCAGGAATTGCGCGGCGGCAATCTGCGACAAGCCGATCGTGCTCACGTAGCAGGTGTCGCGGCCGAACACCTGATTCATCTCTTCATAGACGCGCTGCGGCTTCATCGGCACGTTGTCGAAGTGCGTCTTGCGCAGCATCGTGCGCTTGCGTTGCTGGCAATCGGCAACCCACGCGCTGCGATCCTTGAGCTTGCCCGCGGCCTTCCATTCGCCGGCGACTTCGACGAACAGTTCGAGCGCGGCCTTCGCGTCCGACACGATGCCGAGATCCGGGCCGAACACGCGGCCGATCTGCGTCGGTTCGATATCGACGTGCACGAACTTGCGGCCCTTCGTATACACATCGACGCTGCCGGTGTGACGATTGGCCCAGCGGTTGCCGATGCCGAGCACGAAGTCGGATGCGAGCATCGTCGCGTTGCCATAGCGATGCGAGGTCTGCAGACCGACCATGCCGGCCATCAGCGGATGGTCGTCGGGAATCGCGCCCCAGGACATCAGCGTCGGGATCACCGGCACGCCGACCGTTTCGGCGAACTTCACGAGCAGGTCTTCGGCCACCGCGTTCAACACGCCGCCGCCCGATACGATCAACGGCTTGTCGGCATCGTTGAGCAGCGTCAGCGCCGCTTCGATCTGCTTGCGAGTCGCCTTCGGCTTGTAGACCGGCAGCGGTTCGTACGTGTCGATATCGAATTCGATTTGGGCGAGCTGCACGTCGATCGGCAAGTCGACCAGCACCGGGCCCGGGCGGCCCGAGCGCATCAGATGGAACGCCTGCTGGAACACCCGCGGCACCAGCGCGGGCTCGCGCACGGTCACGGCCCACTTGGTCACGGGCTTCGCAATCGCTTCGATATCGACGGCCTGGAAGTCTTCCTTGTACAGACGCGCGCGCGGCGCCTGGCCTGTGATAGCCAGAATAGGAATCGAGTCGGCCTGGGCGGAGTACAAACCGGTGATCATGTCGGTGCCGGCGGGGCCCGACGTGCCGATGCACACGCCGATGTTGCCCGGCTGGGCACGCGTATAGCCCTCGGCCATGTGCGACGCGCCCTCGACGTGACGCGCGAGCACGTGGCTGATGCCGCCGGCTTTGCGCATCGCCGAGTAGAACGGGTTGATCGCGGCGCCCGGCACGCCGAACGCGGTATCGATGCCTTCTTTTTCGAGCACCAGAACGGCGGCGTCGACGGCTCTCATCTTGGCCATGGATGTCTCCTCAATGTCGGTAATTACGTCGGTTGAGGGACACTGTAGGCCTGCGCCAAAGGTTTGATAAGATCAGTCCGGGTCGCTTATTCCGAAACAAAAAGTATGGAATGTCGTGACGCCCGGCGCACGGCCGGCATCAGCCCGGCAAGAGACAGGTGGGAGACGAGCATGGACCGCTTCAAACAGATCGAAACCTTTGTGCGGGTCGCCGATGCGGGCAGTCTCGCGGCGGCGGCGCTGGAGGAGGGCGTGTCGCCGGTGATTCTCGGGCGGCGCATCGACGCGCTGGAGAAGCGCCTCGGCGTGAAGCTGATGTATCGCACGACGCGGCGGCTGGTGGTCAGCGAGGACGGCGCGGCGTTTCTCGAACGCTGCCGCGGGCTCCTCAGCGAGTGGGATCAGGCGGAAAACGAACTGAGCGCGGGGCGCCGCGCGGTGAATGGCCATCTGATCGTGTCGGCGCCGGCCGCGTTCGGCCGCAAGCATGTCGCGCCGCTCGCGCCCGCATTTCTGCGCGACAAACCCGGGTTGCAGATGTCGTTCAATCTGACCGACCGGGTCGTCGATCTGGTGCGCGAGGGGTACGACCTGTCGATTCGCATCGGCGGCACGGTCGATCCGAACTTCGTCGCGGTGAAGCTCGCGTCGAACCGGCGCGTGGTGTGCGGTACGCCCGAGTATTTCCGTCGTCACGGCAAGCCGAAGACGCTCGAGGATCTGCCGGCTCACAACTGCCTGGCGTTCAATCTGCAAGGCGGCCAGAACCGCGGCTGGTATTTTCGCCGCAACGGCAAGCTCGCGACGGTGCGGGTGGGGGGCTCGCTCGACTGCAACGATGGCGAACTGCTGCATCGCTGGGTTTCGGAAGGGCTCGGACTCGGCTGGCGCTCGACATGGGAAATCCAGCAGCAGCTTGCGCGCGGTGAGCTGGAAACCGTGCTCGACGAGTATGCGCTGCCCGATTACGACATCCTCGCGGTCTATCCGCAGCAGCGCTACGTGCCGGCGCGGGTGCGCTATTTCATCGACTATCTGAAAGACGTGTACGCAAGCGACGACTACTGGAACCGGCCGTCGTACTAGCGGGCGTATTAGTTGGCGAGAGGCCCGCGGGCGAGCCCGAACTTTTGGCGATTGCTGGCGGAAGTCGGGAATAAACTGGGTCTATGGCCAGTTCTGCTGTGAAAGACACGTCAGCACACGACGCGGGGCGCGCGACAGCAGCGACCCGCACGACGCAGCCGCCATGCCCTTGGAGGGACCCACGTGGTCCAGACCGACTCAGACGCCGCCCGCGCGCGGGGCGAGCCTAGTGCCCGCCCCGCTGCCGATGCCGATTCCGATGCCGCGAAAAGCCGCCGCTTCCAGCAGCTGGCGTTGCCGCATCTGGACGCCGCGTACAACCTCGCGCGCTGGCTGTGCGGCAATCCGAACGATGCCGAGGACGTCGTGCAGGAAGCGTTCATGCGCGCGTTCCGCTTCTTCGATACGTTTCGGGGCGACTCCGCACGGCCGTGGCTGCTCGCGATCGTGCGCCGGACCTGGTACACGGAATGGCGGCGGCGCGCGCCGGCGCACGACATGCTCGAATTCGACGAAACGATGGACGACGCGACCCTCGACGGCTGGAGCGCAGGCGGTGACGATCCGCAGACACTGCTGATCCGCGACGAGGATGTGCGACTGGTGCACGATGCGCTGGCGCGTTTGCCGGTCGAGTATCGCGAGGTGCTGATCTTGCGTGAGCTCGAAGAGATGGGATATCGGGAGATCGCGGTGGTGGCCGATGTGCCGATCGGTACGGTGATGTCGCGGCTCGCGCGTGGGCGGCGCAAGCTGGCGGAGGTGTTGATGGCGCAGCAGCGAGGCGGTGGGGAGCCGGTAGGCAACGGGCGTAAAGGCGGGCAGGGTGGCCGGCAGGAGGCGCCGTCGGATCGGGACGCGCCGTCCGGGCGACTCGCGAGGTCGGCGGCCACCGCGCCCCCCGCCCCCTGCGCCCAGCCGGCAAAAAGTTCCGGCGACGGTCGCCCGGCATCGTCGGCGGGCATGCCCGCCACCGCAACAGTGACACAGCTCCGGGCGTTTGCCGACGGCCGGCCTCTCAACATTCCCGGCGCTGCCGCCGACCCCGCTCAGGAGACGCCGGATGGACTGTAACGAAGCACGGCCGCTCCTCGATGCGAATGCCGATCACGAATTGCCGGCGCCCGATGCGCGCCGGGTCCAGCAGCATATCGAGAACTGCGACGATTGCCGGCGCGCGAGCGACAACGTGCGCGCGCTGAGCGGCGCGCTGCGCGCGGCGCCGTATCATCGGGCGCCGCAGTCGTTGCGGGCGCGGATCGTGGCGGGCTTGCCCGGCGTCGTCGACGAAGGGGCCGCGACGGCGGCGACGGCGGCGCCCGACGATCTACCGAAGAAGTCCGCCGCCGGGATGACGCAGCCGGTGACGCAGCAACCTGGGCGTCAGCGTCGCGGGGCGTGGTGGCCCGCGTGGCTCGACGGATGGCTCGGGGGCTTCGGCGGCCCGCTCGGCGCGGGCGGTGCAAACCGCGCGGCCGCGCACGGCGGTCTTGCGGCACTGGTGATCGCGTTGTGCGCGGCCGCCGCGGTCCTGACGCTGACGCTGCATCGTCCGGCCGACTTCTCGCCGTTCACCGACGAACTCGTCGAAAGCCATGTGCGCGCGCAGGTCTCCGGCCGCGACATCGACGTGATTTCGACGGACCGTCACACCGTGAAGCCGTGGTTCAACGGCAGGCTCGACTATTCGCCGCCGGTCGAGGACCTCGCGGCGGCCGGCTTCGCGCTTCAGGGCGGCCGGCTCGACTACCTCGCGCATCAGCGGGTCGCGGTGCTCGTGTACCGCTACGGCAAGCACGTGATCGACGTGTACGTGTTTCCGCAGTCCACGGCGGAGGGCGCGGCGCCGGCGGCGCTCGGTCGCGACGGCTATTCGATCGCGCACTGGGACGCGGCGGGCATGACCTGGTGGGCGATCACGGACGCCGCGCCCAATGCGCTCACAGGCTTCGAAGCGGCGCTCAGAGCGCGGTTGCAGAGCGGCAGTCAACGCACGGAAGCGGGTTGAGGGGCTGCCGCGGCCCGATTTCCCCGGTTCTGTAACGCCTAAGCTGTTGAAAATACGTCCAATTCCGCCGTCTAATCGGCGGAATGCCTTGCAACCCGTCCCCATTCGGGTTACACTTTTGGGCTTCTCACTTGCCGCACCGGTTCCGACGCCCGGGCGGCTTTAATCCACAAGGAGTGTGTAATGCGTCATTACGAAATCGTCTTTATCGTGCATCCCGATCAAAGCGAGCAAGTGCCCGCCATGATCGAGCGTTACAAGAGCACGATCACGTCGCACGGTGGTCAGATCCACCGCGTCGAAGACTGGGGCCGTCGCCAACTGGCCTACATGATCGAGAAACTCGCGAAGGCTCACTACGTCTGCATGAACATCGAATGCGACCAGACCACGCTCGACGAGCTGGAACACGCGTTCAAGTTCAACGACGCCGTTCTGCGTCACCTGATCGTCAAGATGAAGAAGGCCGAAACCGGCCCGTCGCCGATGATGAAGGAAGTGCAGCGCGAAGAAGCCAAGAAGTCGGCAGCCGCTCAGCCGACCGAAGCGCAGGCTTAAGACACACTATTTAAGCTACCAGACACGCAGCGTCGCTCCGCTCACGTACACGAAGGCATCTCAAGTACATGAACCGGCTGCAACTCACGGCGAGCGTCGTCGAACGCGAAGCGGTGCGGTACACGCCCGCCGGCGTTCCGATTGCAAGCTGCACGTTGCACCACCGCACGGAAGTCGTCGAGGCGGGCATTGCCCGTCAGGTCGAACTGACCATGCAGGCGGTCGCCGCGGGCGAAGCGAGCGGCAAGCTCGAAAACTGTCAGATGGGCGTCGAAACGCTCTTCACAGGTTTTCTGGCTAAAAAGCACCGAAACGCGCGAACTCTGGTATTTCACATCACAGCATTGCAGGACATTGGAAAGGACTAATCATGCCCCGCCCGACTGGTAAGAAATTCGACAAGCGTCGTCAGCAACAGAACCCGCTCTTCAAGCGCAAGAAGTTCTGCCGTTTCACGGCCGCTGGCGTCGAGTACATCGACTACAAAGACATCGAAACGCTGAAGGACTTCATCGGCGAGAACGGCAAGATCACGCCGGCACGTCTCACGGGTACCAAGGCGCACTATCAACGCCAACTGGACACGGCTATCAAGCGCGCGCGTTTCCTCGCGCTGATGCCGTACACCGACCAGCACAAGGCCTAACCCGACGACGCGATAAGGAGCATCCGAATGCAAATCATTCTTCTGGAAAAAGTCGTCAATCTGGGTAACCTGGGCGACATCGTGAAGGTCAAGGACGGTTACGCACGTAACTTCCTGATCCCGAACAAGCAAGCTCGCCGTGCAACGAAAGAAGCCCTGGCTGAATTCGAAGTGCGCCGCGCAGAACTCGAAAAGGTCGCCGCTGAAAAGCTGGCAGCCGCTCAGGCTCAAGGCGAAAAGCTGGCAGGCCAGACGGTTCAGATCAATCAGAAGGCTGGCGTCGACGGCCGTCTGTTCGGTTCGGTGACGAATGCCGACATCGCTGAAGCACTGGGCAAGCAAGGCTTCGCGGTGGAAAAGGCGCAAGTGCGTCTGCCGGAAGGCCCGCTGAAGATGGTTGGCGAGCACCCGGTTCAAGTTTCGCTGCACACCGACGTTCTCGTCGATGTGACGGTGGCGGTGATCGGCGAGCACGTCTAAGTCGACCGCTGAGCATTACGCAGGATCAGCCAGCACTTCGCTGGTGAAGGGCAGGGGCCGGGTAACCGGCCCCTGCTTTTTTTGTGCCCAACTATCCGTCGAGTATCCCCGAGTTGGCGTTTTTTCCGCTCGCAGCCGTCGTCGGATTGCCCGATAATTCCTCCCCATGAACGCACCGTCCAAAGATCCCCAACTCGAGTCGCTGAAAGTCCCCCCGCATTCGATCGAAGCCGAGCAATCGGTGCTGGGCGGCCTGCTGCTCGACAACGCGGCATGGGACCGCATTGCCGACTTCCTCGCGCAGAGCGACTTCTACCGTTACGACCACCGCATCATCTTCGAGCACATCGGCAAGCTGATCGCGGCCACGCGTCCGGCCGACGTGGTCACCGTCTACGAAGCGCTCGGCACTTCGGGCAAGGCGGAAGAGGTCGGTGGCCTCGCTTACCTGAACGCGCTCGCGCAGAACACGCCGAGCGCGGCCAATATCCGCCGCTACGCGGAAATCGTGCGCGACCGCGCGGTGCTGCGCCGGCTTGTGTCGGTCGCCGATGAAATCTCCGCCGACGCGTTCAACCCTCAAGGCAAGGAAGTCCGGCAATTGCTGGACGAAGCGGAATCGAAGGTGTTTTCGATCGCCGAAGACGGCGCGCGCGGCACCCAGGGCTTTCTCGAGATCGGGCCGCTGCTGACCCAGGTGGTCGAACGGATCGATACGCTCTATCACACCGCCAATCCGAGCGACGTGACCGGCACGCCAACCGGCTTCGTCGATCTGGACCGCATGACCTCGGGCATGCACGGCGGCGAGTTGATCATCGTCGCGGGCCGTCCGTCGATGGGTAAGACGGCGTTTTCGATGAACATCGGCGAGTACGTCGCGGTCGAGTACGGACTGCCCGTCGCGGTGTTCTCGATGGAAATGCCGGGCACGCAGCTCACGATGCGTATGCTCGGCTCGGTCGGCCGGCTCGATCAGCATCGCATGCGTACCGGGCGTCTGACCGACGAGGATTGGCCGAAGCTCACGCACGCGGTGCAGAAAATGAGCGAGGCGCAGATCTTCATCGACGAAACCGGCGGTCTGAACCCGATGGAACTGCGCTCGCGCGCGCGCCGGCTGTCGCGCCAGTGCGGCAAGCTCGGGCTGATCATCATCGACTATCTGCAACTGATGAGCGGCTCGTCGGCGGGCGAAAACCGCGCGACCGAAATCTCGGAAATCTCGCGTTCGCTGAAGGGCCTCGCGAAGGAGCTCGACGTGCCGGTGATCGCATTGTCGCAGCTGAATCGCGGCCTCGAGCAGCGGCCGAACAAACGGCCGATCATGTCGGACCTGCGCGAATCGGGCGCTATCGAACAGGACGCCGACGTGATCCTGTTCATCTACCGCGACGAAGTGTACAACCCGGACAGCCCCGACAAGGGCACCGCGGAGATCATCATCGGCAAGCAACGGAATGGTCCGATCGGCCCGGTTCGCCTCACGTTCCATGGTCAATACACGAAATTCGACAATTTTGCGGGTGCGCAGAACTTCTACGGCGGCGAGTGACACGACGCGCCGGGGGCTGTTGTAACGGCGCTGTAGCGGGTGCGGCAATGATGGCGGAACGGTACAATATGGCGGTTTTATGTCAGCCATTACGTGACCCATTTCCAGGATCCCAATGTTCGGTCGATTCATGCCCACCGAGGGCAAGTTCTTTGAAATCTTCAATTCGCACGCAACGTGCATCATCTCGGCAAGCCGCGAACTCGAGCTCCTGATCGACAATCTGCAGGACGCCGAAATCCACAAGCAAAACGTGCAAAAGGCCGAGAAAGCGGCCGACAAGCTCACGCACGAAGCCATCGACCTGCTGCACAAGACTTTCATCACGCCGCTCGACCGTGACGAGATCCACAAGCTGATCACGACGATGGACGACATCCTCGACCTGATGGAGGACGTCGCCACCGCGATCTCGCTGTACGACGTGCAAGCGGTCACGTCGGAGGCGAGCCAGCTCGCGCATATCTGCACGGCGACCTGCGAGCGCGTGCAGTTCGCGGTCAGCCTGCTGTCGGACATGAAGCAGGCGCGCCAGATCCTGAAGGCCTGCGAGGAAATCGACCGGCTCGAATCGGAAGCCGACCGCGTGCTGCGCGCGGCGATGTCCAAGCTGTTCCGCGAGGAAGACGACGTCAAGGTCCTGATCAAGCTGAAGGCGATCTACGAGCTGCTCGAAACGATCACGGACAAGTGTGAGGATGTGGCGAACATCATCGAAGGCATCGTGCTGGAAAACGCATAATGCAATCGATACAACTCGCTATCTGGGTCGTAACCGGCCTGGTTGCCATTGCGCTGGTGTTCGACTTCATGAACGGCTTTCACGACGCGGCGAATTCGATCGCCACGGTCGTATCGACCGGCGTGCTGAAGCCGCAGCAGGCGGTGGCGTTCGCGGCGGCGTTCAACGTCATCGCGTATTTCGTGTTTCAC
This sequence comes from Paraburkholderia sp. BR14374, assembly GCF_040948685.1. Taxonomy (NCBI): domain Bacteria; kingdom Pseudomonadati; phylum Pseudomonadota; class Betaproteobacteria; order Burkholderiales; family Burkholderiaceae; genus Paraburkholderia; species Paraburkholderia sp. BR14374. Next base: position 87,169 of record NZ_JBFPKF010000008.1, read on the forward strand.
CTGAAGGTGGCCGCAACCGTCGGCAAGGGCACGATCGATCCGGACATCGTCGATCACTACGTGATCTTCGGCGCGCTGGCCGGCGCGATCGCGTGGAACGTGATCACCTGGGTCTACGGCATTCCGTCGAGTTCGTCGCACGCGCTGATCGGCGGGCTCGTGGGCGCGGCGCTCGCCAAGTCGGGCTGGGGGGCGCTGAACTGGGACGGTCTGATGAAGACCGTCGCGTTCATCTTCGTTTCGCCGCTGCTGGGCTTCGTGCTCGGCTCGTTCTTCATGCTGCTGGTGTCGTGGCTGTACTTCCGCACGCCGCCGAGCAAGGTCGACCGGCGCTTCCGCCGTCTACAACTGCTCTCCGCTGGCCTGTACAGCCTTGGTCACGGTGGCAACGACGCGCAGAAGACCATCGGCATCATCTGGATGCTGCTGATCGCAACCGGCTTTGCGTCGATGAAGGCGAATGCGCCGCCGCTGTGGGTGATTGGCGGCTGCTATCTGTCAATGGGTCTTGGCACGCTGTTCGGCGGCTGGCGAATCGTGCGCACGATGGGGCAGAAAATCACGAAGCTGAAGCCGGTCGGCGGCTTCTGTGCGGAGGCGGGCGGAGCGCTCACGCTGTTCACCGCGTCGGCGCTCGGTATCCCCGTCTCCACCACGCATACGATCACCGGCGCGATCGTCGGGGTCGGCGCGACACAGAAGTTGAGCGCGGTGCGCTGGGGCGTCGCCGGCAACATCGTGTGGGCGTGGATTCTGACCATCCCGGCGTCCGCGCTGCTGTCCGGCGGAGCATGGTGGCTGGGTCACCACTTCCTGTAATCACCTTGCGATGCAGGCCTGCGCTGCTCGATTTGGCTGAGTCTGGCTAAACAGCACGCGCGGGCTTCGGCTTGATGCCGCCCGTTGCATCGCATCGGTTTCCCTACGCAGTTCGATTGAAAGCGCGCTTGCGTCGTCCTGAGGACCGTCGCGTCGCTCGATCCGTTCAGATCAGCGGTGCGTTTGCGCCGTCCATCGGGATGATCGCGCCCGTCACATAGCTTGCACGGCGGCTCGCGAGGAACAGCGCCACGTCGGCGATTTCCTCAGGCTTTGCGTAGCGGCCGAGCGGCATCCGGGCCTGGCCGCGCGCGAGCGCCTCGTCGTTGCCGATGCCTTGCTGCGCCGCCTCCAGCTGGACCGCTTCCTCGACCCGCTCGGTCAGCGTCGCACCCGGATTGATCGCGTTGATGCGGATGCCATAGCGCGCGTAGTAGTGCGCGAGGCCGACGGTTGCGAGCATCAGCGCCGCGTTGGCCGCGCCGCCCGCGATATGGATGTCGCTCGCGACCTTGCCGCCCATGCCGATGATATTGACGATCGTGCCCGGCTCGACGCCGCCGTTGGCCTTCGCGCGCTGGGCCATACGGCGCAGCACCTCCTGCTGCGGATAGATATACGGGAAATACTTCGCTTCCATCGTCGCGCGGAATGCGTCGGCATCGAGTGTCTCGGGGTCGTATCGGCGCGCGGCGCCGGCGCTATTGATCAGCACGTCGATCGGGCCTACCGCGGCGCTGACTTCTTCGACGATATCGGCGGCACTATGCGGTTCGTGCAGGTCGGCACGCGTGCGATGCACGTGGAATCCTTCCTGTTTCAGCTGTTCGTAGGCGCGCGCGAGGTTGGCGGGGTCGCGCGACACGATCGCGACCTTCGCGCCTTCCTGTGCGAAGGCCCGCGCGCATGCGAAACCGATGCCTTTGCTGCCGCCGGTAATGAGCACCACCTTATTTTTGAGTCCGAGTTCCATGGTCGTTACCCGCCGTCGAAAGAATATCGATGACGATAGCAGATCACGGCCTCAGAAGTTGCCGTTCGCGAAACGGGCGATCGGGTCGTCGCTGCTTTGCGTGGGTGCGGGCGCGCCGTGGGAAGCAGTCGACGCGCGCATCAGCTGGACGGCGCCAGCGCCGTCGGTCGGCTGTGCCCGACGGGCCTGGCGTTCCGCGATGGAAGCGGGCGGCGGTGGTTCGAATGCATCGGCGGCGGCGTCGATCGCGTCGGTTGCGGTTGGCGGGAGGACGCGGGCAGTCGTGGCGGTCTGCATCGGTTGAGCGGGTGAAGGAGCACCGCTTTCGTACATGCGTGTCTGAGCCGCCGGGACCAGCGGCGGTGCCACGGCGCCCGCCGAGCGCGCCTGCAGTTGCGCGTCGCTGAGGCCCGACGGCGGCGGCTCGAATTGATCGGTTTGCGCGACGGGCGTGCTGCCACCTGCACCGGTCGCGGGGATCGCGCCGGTAGAGGTCGATGCTGGCCGAATCGCCACCGTCGCCGCGGCGCCCGCGGCAGCGCGCTCCGTTTGCGGCGCCGCCGCCTGATAGCTCGGCGTATCGAATGGCGCGGGCGTCGCGGCCGGTCCCGCCATCCGGCGGATGCCGTCGAAACGCTTCGCCCAGTAGGGATTGGTCAGATAGTCGAGCCGCACCGTGCCGCCAGTCGATGGTGCGTTGACGAAGCGCAGTTTGCCTACGTAGATGCCGACGTGTGAATGCGCGCGTCCCGTCGTATTGAAAAAGATCAGATCGCCGGGCGCGATTTCCTCGGGCTCGACGGATTCGCCGCGCCCGCTCATCTCGGCAGTCGTGCGCGGCAGGTTCACCGACGCCGCGCGCAGCACCACGTAGCGCACGAGCCCGCTGCAGTCGAAGCCGCTGTCGGGCGTGTTGCCGCCCCAGCGGTAGGGCACGCCGACGAGGCTCATCGCCTGAATCGAGATTTCCTCGCGGCCGATGCTGTGATCGACGAAATTGGGGAAGCCGGGCGGCGGCGCGTGATAGGCGCCGTTCGCGACGACGGTGCCGCCAGACCCGCGCGAGCTCTTCTGCGGCGCGCCGGCGCAGGCGGCGAGCAGCAGGACGGGCAGCAGCGATAGGGCGAGTCGGCGCATGAAGACGGCACGGGCGGTAAGCGCCCATTTACTCACTGACGATGTCGGGATGGTAGCCGCCCAACAAGGCTGCCGCAAGAATTGTTGATAAATTACTTGAAGTTTGTGCGCTAAGTGTTGCCTGCGGAGAACGTCGGCGCAATAAAAAAGCCGCGCCCGGAACGAACCGGACGCGGCTTGCGATGAAAAGCCGGAAAGGGACCTCCGAACGCCTAGAGAATCTCCGACGCGTAGTCAGCGAGGCGCGAGCGCTCGCCGCGCGCGAGCGTCACGTGTCCGCTGTGCGCCCAGCCCTTGAAGCGATCGACCACATAGGTCAGGCCGGAACTGCCCTCGGTCAGGTAAGGCGTGTCGATCTGCGCGATGTTGCCGAGGCAGATGATCTTCGTGCCCGGACCCGCGCGCGTGACGAGCGTCTTCATCTGCTTCGGCGTCAGGTTCTGCGCCTCGTCGATGATCAGATACTTGTCGACGAAGGTCCGGCCGCGCATGAAGTTCATGCTCTTGATTTTCAGGCGCGAACGGATCAGCTCCTGGGTCGCGGCGCGGCCCCATTCGCCGGCGGCGTCGTCGGTTTTTTGCAGCACTTCGAGGTTGTCGTCGAACGCGCCCATCCACGGTTGCATCTTTTCCTCTTCAGTGCCCGGCAGGAAGCCGATGTCTTCACCGACCGGCACCGTCGCGCGCGTCACGATGATCTCGTTGTAGCGCTTGTCGTCGAGCACCTGCGCGAGGCCCGCCGCGAGCGCGACCAGCGTCTTGCCGGTGCCGGCCTGGCCGAGCAGCGTGACGAAGTCGATTTCCGGATTCATCAGCAGGTTCAGCGCGAAGTTCTGCTCGCGATTGCGCGCCGTGATGCCCCACACGTTGTTCTTGTGGTGGCCATAGTCACGCAGCGTTTGCAGCAGCGCGGTCTTGCCGTTCAGCTCGCGCACCAGCGCATGAAACGCGGGCTCGCCGTTTTGCGGCTCCAGATAAACGAACTCGTTGACCAGCATCGAAGCGCACAGCGGACCTGTCACACGGTAGTAGGTGGTGCCGGTTTTGGTGTCCTGCCAGCTTTCCATGCCCTTCGCGTGCCGGGTCCAGAAGTCTTGCGGCAGCGCGCGGATGCCCGTGTACAGCAGGTCGCTGTCCTCGAGCACCTGGTCGTTGAAGTAATCTTCGGCGGGCAGGCCGAGCGCATGCGCCTTGATGCGCATGTTGATGTCTTTCGACACCAGCACGACCTGGCGATCCGCGCGATCGCGCTGCAGCGCGCGCACGACGCCGAGGATCTGGTTGTCGGCCTTGCCTTCGGGCAGCCCTTCGACGGGCTCGATCGCGGTCAGCCGGGTCTGGAAGAACAGGCGTCCGGATGCCTCGCGGCTGCCCAGCCGCGCGAGCGAAATGCCGCCGGTGATGTCGCCCGCGTTCGCGACGAGCGCGTCGAGCGTGCGGCTCACCTGACGCGCGTTGCGCGCGACTTCCGACATCCCCTTCTTGTGGTTGTCGAGCTCTTCCAACGTCATCATCGGCAGATAGACGTCGTGCTCCTCGAAACGGAACAGGCAGCTCGGATCGTGCATCAGCACGTTGGTGTCGAGCACGAAAAGCTTCTGCACTTCGACTGGCGCGGCGCTGGTGCCGCGTTTCTTGCGGGTGGCGGCCGGGGTCGCCGCGGCGGGTGCGGCGGCTGTTTCGGCCGTGGGGTGCTTCGCGCGTGCGACGACCGGCTGCGTTGCGGCCTCGTCTTCCCCGAGCTGCGAGCGCCCGGATGGAACCGGCTGCAACAGCGCGGCGGTCTGTTTGGTCTTGCGGCCACGCGCCGGCGCGGGTTGCGCGGCGGGCGGCGATTCGACGGCGGGCACGGGCCACAACGTGGTGGCGGCGTTGGCGGCGTGCGCCATCGGGGTGGCAACATTGGCGCGGCCGTAATCGGCCGACTCTGCGGATTCCCCTTCACGCGCCTGTTTTTTCGCAGTGGAGCGCGCGGGCGCGACGGCTTTGGCCTTGTATTCGTCAGGCGACAAAAGATTGCCGAGCTTGCTGGGGGGAGTAGGCAAAGGCATGGTTTCCCTCGAAATGATCGGGTCGCATATCGTGCGCCGCCCGTCGCATTCTGACGATGTCCTCATGGAACACCCAGTCTGCGCGAGGAGGCGCGCATTCGGTCTAGAGATGCCGGTTCGCCTGGTCTTCGATAGGCTCCTTGACGGAAGCGCGCGAACCAGTGAACGAGCGGTCGCGCGCAATTAAAAAAGCCGCCGCCCCGGCATTCGGGGCTAGCGGCTCGACGATGATGCTCGCATTGCGCCTCACGCTCGGAACGGCACCGGTGGACCCGGTCAAGCGGCCGTCAGAGCTGGCGCAGCGGAGAAAAATATGGGGTGGGCAGGCACTCATTGCGGCCCAATATAACGCGCATCAAAGCGCTTGTACAGCCTCCAGAATTTCGTCGACGTGACCTGGCACCTTGACGCCGCGCCACTCCTGGCGCAGCACGCCAGCGGCGTCGATGAGGAACGTGGAGCGCTCGATTCCCCGTACCTCTTTGCCATACATTTTCTTCATTTTGATGACGGAGAAGAGCGCGCAGACGGTTTCTTCCGGATCGGAAATCAGCGGGAAGGGTAGTTCGAGCTTGGCCTTGAAGTTGTCATGCGAACGCAAGCTGTCGCGCGACACGCCGATCACTTCCGCGCCGGCCTTCTTGAACTTCGGATACAGATCGCGGAACTGCAGACCTTCGGTCGTGCAGCCCGGCGTGTTGTCCTTCGGATAGAAATACAGCACCACCTTCTTGCCCCGCAGCTTTGACAGCGTGATTTCGCCGCCCGTCGCGGCGGCGGTGAAGTCGGGGATGGGTTGGTCGACTGCGATGGACACGAGGTTCTCCGGTGGTTGGGGCCGGCGTCGCTAGGTGCCGCGGCGTCGGCCGGTCTGTCGTCGAGGTTGTTGTTGTTCGGGGATTCGGTCGGCGTGCGGCCATGCGGTTGCCTTGCGCTGCCAGATCGGCAGGCCACGCGGCGAAGGGGCAGGCAGCAAGCGGCGTGCTTACCGACGACGACTTTCGCACCGCGCCGCGGCCCTTCAGGGCTGGACGATCAGTTCGCCGGAGCGCCCCGGAATCTCACCCCACGTAACAGGGTACGATGGCAGCGTGTCGCGGTCTAGCGTGGCGTAGTAATCGCCCATCGTGGCGAACGTGTGGCCCTGCGCGCGCCAGCCTTCCAGCAGTTGTTCGAATACCGGCGCGAGCTTCTGTCCTTCGAGTTCCGCGTGCAGCGTGAACACCTGGTCGTGCGGATTTTTTTCGGTTTGTTTCAGCATCCACGCGGCGACGTTGTGCGTGTCGACACCATCGACACCCAGCACTTCGTCGAGCGTCGGCAGCGTGGTCGGCATCTGCACGTGCTTGAGCGTCTTGCCGTCGACCACCGGCAGATAAGGCGAGTGGCCGCGACCATCAGACGCGTAGTGCATGCCCCACGCGTCGATCTGCTCGAACGCGTGGCCGTTCATCTGCCAGCCCGCCGCGCCGTGCGTGACGGGCGGCGTGCCGAATACCTCGATGAAGCGCGCGTGGCTCTGCTGCATTTGCGCGGCGGTCCACGCGCGATCTTTGGCGCGCACGTTGTCCTGCCAGTACACGTGATCCCAGGTATGGATGCCGCACTCGAAGCCGGCTTCGTGGATCGCGCGCATCTCGGCCGCCGCCTTCGCGCCGATGTCCGGACCGGGCAGCAGCACGCCGTACATCAGCTGTTTGACGCCGTAATGCTCGACCACCGACGTGCGCGACACCTTCTTCAGAAAACCCGGCCGCAGCACGCGGCGCATCGCCCAACCGGTGTGGTCCGGCCCGAGGCTGAACAGGAAGGTGGCGCGCGCCTTGAAACGGTCGAAGATGCGCGCGAGATTCGGCACGCCTTCGCGGGTGCCGCGCAGCGTGTCGACGTCGATCTTCAGGACGATGCGAGCCAAGGATGCGCCCTTATTGCTGTTCGACGAGTGCGCGGGCGTCCGCGACGTGGCCGCGATACGCTTCGAAAATCTTGCGCAGCGCTTCGTCGAAAGTCGACGTGGGTGCCCAGCCGAGTTCCTGCTTCGTGTTGTCGATCTTCGGCACGCGGTTCTGCACGTCCTGATAGCCGTTGCCGTAGTACGCGCCCGACGACGTTTCGACCAGTTGCACTTTCTTGGCCGAGTCCGCGTATTCGGGGAATTCGGCCGCAAGTGCCAGCATCTTGTGCGCGAGCTCGCGCACCGAGAAGTTGTTGGTCGGATTGCCGATGTTGTAGATCTTGCCGGTGGCGACGCCGTTCTTGTTCTCGATGATCTTCATCAGCGCGCTGATGCCGTCGTCGATATCCGTGAAAGCGCGCTTTTGCGCGCCGCCGTCGACGAGGCTGATGTTCTCGCCACGCACGATGTGGCCGAGGAACTGCGTGACCACGCGCGAGCTACCTTCCTTCGGCGTGTAGATCGAGTCGAGGCCCGGGCCGATCCAGTTGAACGGACGGAACAGCGTGAAATTCAGGCCTTCCATGCCGTAACCCCAGATCACGCGGTCCATCAGCTGCTTCGAGCACGCGTAGATCCAGCGCGGCTTGTTGATCGGGCCGTACGACAGCTGCGATTCTTCCGGATCGAACTGCTCGTCCGTGCACATGCCGTAGACCTCGGAGGTCGACGGAAACACGAGGTGCTTGCCGTACTTGACGGCCGAACGCACGATCGGCAGGTTCGCCTCGAAGTCGAGTTCGAACACGCGCAGCGGCTGCTTCACATAGGTTGCGGGCGTGGCGATCGCGACGAGCGGCAGGATCACATCGCACTTCTTGATGTGATATTCGACCCACTCCTTGTTGATCGTGATGTCGCCTTCGAAGAAGTGCATCCGCTCATGATTGACGAGGTCGCCGAGACGTTCGGTCTGCATGTCCATCCCGAAAACTTCCCAGTCGGTCGTTTCGAGAATGCGTTTGGACAGGTGATGGCCGATAAAGCCATTCACACCCAGAATCAGGACTTTTTTCATGAATGAGATTGGATGAGCTGGGCGAATTTCGCCGGACTGACGGCAGTCTCGCCGCCATCGTGCTGGTGCCGCAATTCGCGGATGTTGATTGCGCGGCCGTCGCCGCAAATTGCGAAAACGGCATTATCGCTTACGTGCAGGCCCGGGGGCAAATCCGAGCGGAGCGCGCCGGGCACGGCCAGACGCGCGCGTGCGACGATGAAACGATGGCCGTTCAGATCCGTGAAAGCGCCCGGATACGGCGGTGCGACCGCGCGGATCAGGTTGTAGACCTGCTGCGCGGACCGGCTCCAGTCGATGCGGCCGTCTTCCGGTTTGCGGCCGCCGTAGTAGCTGCCGTGCGCGAGATCGTTCGGCAGATGCGGCGCCTCGCCTGCGAGCAGCGCCGGCAGCACGCGCCAGAGCGTTTGCTCCGCGGCGACCGTGACCTTGTCGAAGACCTGCGCGGCGGTGTCGTCGGGGAGGATCGGCACCGGTGTTTGCGCAATGATCGCGCCGGCGTCGGGTTTCGCGGCCATTTCGTGCAGCGTCGCGCCGGTTTCGCTCTCGCCGTTGAGCACCGCCCAGTTGGTCGGCACGCGGCCGCGATACTTCGGCAGCAGCGAGCCGTGCATGTTGTAAGCGCCCCGCGCGGCGATCGCGAGCAGATCGGGCGGCAGCATGTGGCGGTAGTAGAACGAGAAGATGAAGTCCGGCCGCGCGGCGCTCACCGCGGCGCGCAGTTCCGGGCTCTTCGGATCGGCCGGCGTGACGACGGCAATGCCGTGCTCGGCCGCCACCGATGCCACGCTGCCGAACCAGATGTTCTCGCTCGGGTTGTCTTCGTGCGTGACGACGAGCGCGACGTCGACGCCGCGCGCGAGCAGCACCTGCAGGCAGCGCACGCCGACGTTGTGATACGCGAATACGACGGCGCGCGGCTTCATGGCTGGTGCCCCTGATCGGCGACCGGCACCGGCTGCACGCCTTGCGCGACGGTCTGACGCGGCGTTTCGGCGACGGCGCCGCCGTCGCGTTCTTCGAGAATGGTCTGCACCAGATAACGCGGCCGCGCTCGCACCTGCTGATAGATCCGGCCGATGTATTCACCGAGCAGGCCGAGCGCGAAGATGATCACGCCGAGCAGGAAGAAGGTGATAGCGAACAGCGTGAACACACCTTGAACTTCCGCGCCGATGATGAAGCGCCGAATCAGCAGCAGGACGAACAGCGCCGCGGAGCCTAGCGACAGGATCACGCCGATGAACGACAGCCATTGCAACGGCACCACCGAGAAGCCGGTGACGAGGTCGAAATTCAGACGGATCAGCGAGTACAGCGAGTACTTCGATTCACCGGCGAAGCGTTCTTCGTGCGCGACCTCGACTTCCACTGGATTCTGCGCGAACGTGTACGCGAGCGCGGGGATGAACGTGTTGATTTCGCCGCAGCGGTTGATCGTATCGATGATGTGACGGCTGTACGCGCGCAGCATGCAGCCCTGGTCGGTCATCTTGATGCGCGTGATGCGCTCGCGCAGATGATTCATCGCGCGCGACGCCTTGCGGCGCCACAGGCTGTCCTGACGCTGCCGACGGATCGTGCCCACGTAGTCGAAGCCCTCGCGCATCTTTGCGACGAGCTTGCCGATTTCCTCGGGCGGATTCTGCAGGTCGGCGTCGAGCGTGATCACGATCTCGCCGCGCGACTGCTCGAAGCCCGCGAGAATTGCCATGTGCTGGCCGTAGTTGCCGTTCAGCAGGATCACGCGCGTCGTGTCGGGCCGCGCGCGGAACTGCCCGGCGAGCAGCGCCGCGGATTTGTCGCGGCTGCCGTCGTTGATGAAGATCACTTCATAACCGGTGCCGAGCGCATCGAGCGCCGGATAGAGGCGCGCGAACAGCGCGGCCAGTCCGGCTTCCTCGTTGTACACCGGAATGATGATCGACACTTCCGGTGCGACGGCGCGATGTTCCGAATAAGTCATGTCCGCTTACTTTCCGTAGTGTTCGCAAATTTCGTTGACCGCGCGGCACACGCGCTCGACGTCGCCTTCGTTCATCAGGGTGAAGAGCGGCAGCGTGACGGTGGTGGCGCCGAAGCGTTCGGCGTGCGGGAACATGCCTTCCTTGAAGCCGCGCGCGCGGTACAGGGAAAACAGGTGCAGCGCAGGGTAGTGCACGCCCGAGCCGATGCCGCGCTCCTTCAGTTCGCTCATGAAGCCGGCGCGGTCGATCGACAGCTTTTCGAGCGGCAGCGTGATCTGGAACATGTGCCAGTTGCTGTTTTGGAAGTCCGCGACGGGCAGGCCGACGCCGAGCTTCACGGCCGCGCCGCCTTCGAGCTGCGCGAAGTACGCGCGCACGAGCTTCTTGCGCTGTGCGATGAAGCGCTCCAGATGCGGCAGCTGGCCGAGGCCGACGCGCGCGGCGACGTCGGTCAGGTTGTACTTGCCGCCGAGCACGTCGCAGTCCATGCCGTCGAAGCCGGTGCGCGTGATGCCCTGCAGCCGGTATTTTTGAGCGAGCACCGCTTCTTCCTCGTTGTTCAGCACGAGCGCGCCGCCTTCGACCGAGGTCAGGTTCTTGTTCGCGTGGAAGCTGAACGACACGATGTCGCCGAGCTTGCCGATGCGCTCGCCGTTCCAGGTCGAGCCGAACGCCTGGGCGGCGTCTTCGATCACGCGCAGCTTGTGCTCGCGGGCGATCGCGTACAGACGGTCCATGTCGACCGGCAGGCCGGACAGGAACACCGGCAACAGTGCCTTGGTGCGCGGCGTGATGGCTTTTTCGAGCAGATCCAGATCGATGTTGCGCGTGACCGGGTCGATGTCGGCGAATACCGGCGTCGCGCCGGTTTCGAGGATCACGTTGCAGGTCGACACCCAGGTGGCCGGCGTCGTGATGACTTCGTCGCCGGGACCGACGCCGGCGATGCGCAGGCCGATTTCGAGCGTCGCCGTGCCGGAATTGAACGTGCGCACCGGGCGGCCGCCGCAGAACTCGGACAGCGCGGCCTCGAACTTCTGGTTCTGCGGGCCGGTGGTGATCCAGCCGGAACGCAGCACGTCGGCGACGCCCTGGATCGTTTCCTCGTCGATCTCGGGTTTGACAAACGGCAAAAACGGGACTTGTGACTGGCTCATGAATGCATCGCTCGATTGAAAGGGGCGCGGCCCGACGGGCGCGAAGTAAACCACAAACTACGCGCAAACCCAAGGCCGCGGCGGAAAAAACGCAACCGTGCAGCTTACCGCGCCCTACCTTACGTCAGGCTTAGGCGGCTCGTGTGCCGCGCGGGTTCCTGCGCGAGGCCCGGCGGCTAGCTGCGCGCGAGCACGACCACGCCGACCAGAATGATGCCGATGCCGACCAGCTTCTGCACCGACATCACTTCGCCGAACAGATACCACGCGGCGATCGCGTTGACCACGTAGCCAAGCGACAGCATCGGATACGCGATCGACACGTCCACACGCGAGAGCCCGATGATCCATACCGCCACGCTGATCACGTAGCAGGCGAGCCCGCCGATGATCGGCGGCTGGGTTGCCAGCTTGAAGCCGATGGGCAGGATGTTCGCACGGGTGAATTCGAAGTGTCCAACGGCATTCGTGCCGGCCTTGAGCAGCAGCTGCGCGCCGGCGTTCAGCGTGACGCCGGCGAGGATGCAGAAGAGGGAAATCGGGTTCATCGAACGGTCTGGTTCTCGAGAGGATTAGGGCTTTGTCGCGGGCGTGGTGGCGGGGGCAGCGGCGGCGGGAGCCCCGTCGGCGAGCGGCTTCATCACCACCACGCGACGCGGATCGCGCGCGATCACCTGCATCGGCACGCCTTGCTTGACGAGGCGCTCGTAGGTCGGCGGCGGGATCAGCGCGAGCGCGTAGCGATCGGCCTTCCAGCGTTCGATCCACGCTTGTTCCGTCGGCACCCATTTTTGCGGCTCGACGGACACGCCGAACGCGAGCTCGTCCGGGTGCGCGACCATGATCATCGTGTGGCCGATGTAGAACGGCAGCGTGTGGTCGAGCACGCCGACCGAGTAGAACGGCGTGTCGGGCGGCAGCTGCGCGAGTTTTGCCTTGATCGCGGGAGCGAGCGGCGCGCCGGAGCTCAGGCGTCCGAACACGTCGTGGCCGGTGCCCGCGATCGTGGCGAGCAGCAGCCAGCCCGCGCCGAACGCGGCAAGGCTGCCGAGGCCGACCCGCGCGTTGGCGCCCACACCATCCTCGCCGCGGCGGTTCAGCCACAACGCGACCAGCGTGAGCACGAAAGCCACGCCCAGCCCGGCGAGCACCCACACGCGGAATTCGGCGTACAGCGCGGCCGGATTACGCTGGGAGCCGAGGCGCGGCAGGAACAGCGCGGCAAACGCGGCGACCACGAAAAACAGCGCGTAGCCCGCCAGATGCCGGCGCAGCTGCTCGCGCGTGACGAGCGGCAGGTACATGCCGATCAACATCGCGATCGGCGGCGCGATCGGCAGCGTGTAGGACAGCAGCTTCGAGTGCGACGCGCTGAAGAACAGGAAGATGAAGACGATCCACGTGAGCATCAGCGTGACCGGCGCGAAGCCGTTCGGCTGGCGCGGCTGACGCCACGCGTGGCGCACGCTTTGCACGGTTACCGACAGCCACGGCAGGAAGCCCACCAGCAGCACCGGCACGAAGTAGTAGAACGCGCCGGGGCGATTCTGCTCGGGCGTCAGATAGCGCTTGAACTGCTGGACGACGAAGAAGAAGTTCAGGAATTCCGGATTGCGCTGCTGCACGAGGACGAACCACGGCGCGACGATCGCGAAAAAGACGATCAGGCCGCTCACCAGGTGAAGCCGCTTCCACAGCGCCCAGTCGCGCGCGATCAGCGTGTAGAGCACCAGCACCGCGCCCGGCAGGATCAGCCCGACGAGGCCTTTGGAGAGCACCGCCAGCGCCATCGACGCCCAGCACACCAACATCCAGCCGCGCACGCACGGGAGGCGCAGGTTCGGGCGCTGCGCGAGCAGCAGCGCGCAAAGCGTGAGGGTCATCCAGAACGACAGGCCCATGTCGAGCGTGTTGAAGTGGCCCATCAGGTTCCAGTACGGCGCGCAGGCGAGCACGAGCGCCGCGAACACGCCGGTCGCCGCGTTGAACACGCGCGCGCCGGTGAAGCCGATCAGCAGCACGCCGGCGAAGCCCGTCAGCGCGGTATAGAGGCGCGCCTGCCATTCGCCGATGCCGAACCACGCGAACGTCAGCGCGTTCGCCCAGGTTTGCAGCGGCGGCTTCTCGAAGTACTTGTAGGCGTTGTAGCGCGGCGTGATCCAGTCGCCGGTCAGGAACATTTCGCGCGCCATTTCGGCGTAGCGGCCTTCGTCGCTCGGCAGCAGATGGCGCCAGCCGAGCGGCACGAACCAGATCACGGCGAGAACCAGCACCAGCAACAGGATTGCGGTGCGGTTGAGCGGTAGCCTCGACGGCGTATCGTTCATGAAATATCAACCCTTCTTGTTATCGACGACGCGCGCACGGGCGCGGCGCGGGGGCCAGAACGGGGCCGACGCCGGCGCGGGCTCGCGCGGGATGCGGTGGCGCCGGGCCCGCTCAGGCTTCGATCAGCAACGCGGCCGCGACCTTGCGGCCCTCGGCCATCAGAATGTTGTAGGTGCGGCAGGCGGCCTTGAAGTCCATCGTTTCGACGCCGATGCGTTTCGCGGTGAGCGCGGCGGTCAGCCGCGGGTGCGGAAAGCGCAGCCGCTCGCCGCTGCCGAACACGACCACTTCGGGCGCGGCGTCGACCAGCATCGCGAAATGCTCGGCGCTCAGTTGCTCGAACGACGAGACGGGCCAGGGAATGACCGGCGCGCCCGGCAGCACGAGAATACTGCCCGCGTGACGCACCAGATTGATTTCGACGTAGTCGGCGCCGTAGCCGGTAACGGTATTCAGCGCGCCGCTGGAATCCTGATGTAATTTCAAATTCGTTTTCCGAAGTCGTCGTGAGACGTCATGCGTATTACCGGCCTGGATGCACGTGGCACAGGCCGTGCGGTTCGACGCGTGTGACACACGAGAAGGCCGAAAAGGCTTGCCGTTGCGGGTGGTGCATTGCGGAAGTCGGCCAAAATCCGCTAAATTATAACTTTTTAGCCGCCTTGCGGCGCCCCTCGCTCAAGTGCCGCCACAAGCCGCGCTGGGCGCATCCGCGTGGCCCACCGGCTACCTGTGCTGGCATCGCCCGCTTTCGCTGCGTGTTTTCCCCGCGCCGGAACCCGGAAAGCCGCGGCCGCTCGACAGTTCGACCCCATTTCGCAGTTGACCGCCTTCGGTGGCGCCGCCGCGTCCGAATTCCCGTATCGGTGAATCCGAGCGGCCCGGTGACGTCAGCCGGGCGTCGTTTGCCCAAGGTTTGCCCCAGCCATCAACCAGGATGAAGTGCCCGCCGTGAAACCGATTCTCAAATCCAACAAATTGTTGAATGTCTGCTACGACATTCGCGGGCCCGTCCTCGAACACGCGAAGCGGCTCGAAGAAGAGGGCCACCGCATCATCAAGCTGAACATCGGCAATCTGGCGCCGTTTGGTTTCGAGGCACCCGATGAAATCATTCAGGACATGATTCTGAACCTGCCCAGCTCGTCGGGCTACTCCGATTCGAAGGGCGTGTTCGCCGCGCGCAAGGCGATCATGCACTACACGCAGCAAAAGGGCGTGCACGGCGTCGAGCTCGACGACATCTACATCGGCAACGGCGCGTCCGAGCTTATCGTGATGGCGCTGCAGGGCCTCGTCAACGACGGCGACGAAGTGCTGCTGCCCGCGCCCGACTACCCGCTGTGGACCGCCGGCGTGAGCCTCGCGGGCGGCACGCCGGTGCACTACATCTGCGACGAGTCGAATAGCTGGATGCCCGACCTCGACGACATCCGCGCGAAAATCACGCCGAGCACGCGCGCGCTCGTCGTGATCAACCCGAACAACCCGACCGGCGCGCTGTATTCGGACGAACTGCTGCTCGGCCTGATCGAGATCGCGCGCCAGCACGGCCTCGTGATCTTCGCCGACGAGGTGTACGACAAGATCATCTACGACGGCAAGAAGCACACGTCGATGGCGTCGCTGTCCGAAGACGTGCTGACCGTTACGTTCAACAGCCTGTCGAAGAGCTACCGCTCGTGCGGCTACCGCGCCGGCTGGATGGCCATTTCGGGCCTGACCGGCGAGAACCGCCGGCTCGCGAAAGACTATCTGGAAGGGCTCGGCATCCTCGCATCGATGCGGCTGTGCCCGAACGTGCCCGGCCAGTATGCGATCCAGACCGCGCTCGGCGGCTATCAGAGCATCAACGACCTGATCGTGCCGAGCGGGCGCCTGTACAAGCAGCGCGAGCTCGCGTATGAGATGCTCACGGCGATCCCCGGTGTAAGCTGCGTGAAACCGGAAGCGGCGCTGTACATGTTCCCGCGCCTCGACCCGAAGGTGTATCCGATCCAGAACGACCAGCAGTTCATCCTCGACCTGCTGCTCGAAGAGCGCGTGCTGCTCGTGCAGGGCACCGGCTTCAACTGGAAGACGCCGGATCACTTCCGCGTCGTGTTCCTGCCGAACGTCGACGACCTCGCCGATTCGATCAACCGGATCGCGCGCTTCCTCGATGGCTACCGCAAGCGTCACACAGCCTGAGCCGGCCTCGCGTACGATGTGGCGCGTGACGCGGCGCATCAGGCGCGCCGCTCGTGCCACCCCAGACACCCTTTTCAAACCTCTATTAGAAACACACGCTGCATGGAACCGATCAAAGTTGGACTGCTGGGCTTCGGCACGGTAGGCAGCGGCACCTTCACGGTACTGCGCCGCAATCAGGAAGAAATCAAACGTCGCGCGGGTCGCGGTATCGAGATTGCGCGTATCGCCGTGCGCAACCCGGCCAAGGCGACCGCGGCGGTCGGCGGCGAAGCCGGCAGCGTGGCGCTGACCGATGACTTCAACGCGGTCGTCGACGACCCGTCGATCGCGATCGTCGCGGAAATGATCGGCGGCACCGGCATTGCGCGCGACCTCGTGCTGCGCGCGATCAACAACGGCAAGCACGTGGTCACCGCCAACAAGGCGCTGCTCGCCGTACATGGCACGGAGATTTTCGAGGCGGCGCGCGCGAACGGCGTGATGGTCGCGTTCGAAGCGGCGGTGGCGGGCGGCATTCCGATCATCAAGGCGCTGCGCGAAGGCCTGACGGCGAACCGTATCCAGTACATCGCCGGCATCATCAACGGTACGACGAACTACATCCTGTCGGAGATGCGCGACCGCGGGCTCGATTTCGCCACCGCGCTGAAGGCCGCGCAGAAACTCGGCTACGCGGAAGCGGACCCGACCTTCGACATCGAAGGCGTCGACGCCGCGCACAAGGCGACGATCATGAGCGCGATCGCGTTCGGCGTGCCGGTGCAGTTCGACCGCGCGTACGTCGAGGGCATCAGCAAGCTCGCCGCGATCGACATCAAATACGCCGAGGAACTCGGCTATCGCATCAAGCTGCTCGGCATCACGCGGCGCACCGACAAGGGCATCGAACTGCGCGTGCATCCCACCCTGATTCCGGAAAAGCGCCTGCTCGCGAACGTGGAAGGCGCGATGAACGCGGTCGTCGTGCACGGCGACGCAGTCGGCACGACGCTGTACTACGGCAAGGGCGCAGGCGCAGAGCCGACGGCGTCCGCGGTGGTTGCCGATCTGGTCGACGTGACGCGTCTGCACACGGCCGACCCCGAGCACCGCGTGCCGCATCTGGCGTTCCAGCCGGACAGCCTGTCGAACACGCCGATCCTGCCGATCGAAGAAGTCACGAGCGGCTACTACCTGCGCCTGCGCGTCGCCGACGTGACCGGCGTGCTCGCCGACATCACGCGCATTCTGGCGGACAGCGGCATTTCGATCGACGCACTCTTACAGAAGGAATCGGAGCTCGTCGACGCGAACGGCAAGGGCGAAACCGACATCCTGCTGATCACGCATGAGACGGTCGAAAAGCAGGTCAACGCCGCGATCAAGTCGATCGAGGCGCTGCAGACCGTCGTCTCGCAAGTCACGAAGCTGCGCATGGAAGCGCTGAACTAGGCCGAACTATGAACTACCTCTCCACGCGCGGCGCCGGAGCCGGCGAGCGCCATACCTTCTCCGACATCCTGCTCGGCGGTCTCGCGAAAGACGGCGGCCTGTATCTGCCGGCCGAATATCCGCGCGTCACCGCTGATGAACTCACGCGCTGGCGCACACTGCCGTATGCGGATCTCGCGTTCGAGATCCTGTCGAAGTTCTGCGACGACATCCCCGCCGACGATCTGCGCGGGCTGACCCGCAAGACCTACACGGCCGCGACCTACTGCAACGTGCGCGACGACGAAAGCGCCGCGCAGATCACGCCGCTGAAGACGCTCGGCGTCGAAGACGGCGCGCCGCTGTCGCTGCTCGAACTGTCGAACGGGCCGACGCTCGCGTTCAAGGACATGGCGATGCAGCTGATCGGCAACCTGTTCGAGTACGCGCTCGCGAAGCACGGCGAAACGCTGAACATTCTCGGCGCGACCTCGGGCGATACCGGCAGCGCCGCCGAATACGCGATGCGCGGCAAGCAGGGCATCCGCGTGTTCATGCTGTCGCCGCACAAAAAGATGAGCGCGTTCCAGACCGCGCAGATGTACAGCCTGCAAGACCCGAACATCTTCAACCTCGCGGTGGAAGGCGTGTTCGACGACGCGCAGGACATCGTGAAGGCGGTGTCGAACGATCACGCGTTCAAGGCGAAGTACAAGATCGGGACGGTCAATTCGATCAACTGGGCGCGGGTCGTCGCGCAGGTGGTCTATTACTTCAAGGGCTACTTTGCCGCGACGAAGTCGAATGACGAGCGCGTGTCGTTCACGGTGCCGTCTGGCAACTTCGGCAACGTCTGCGCGGGTCACATCGCGCGCATGATGGGCCTGCCGATCGAAAAGCTCGTCGTCGCGACCAACGAAAACGACGTGCTCGACGAGTTCTTCCGCACCGGTATCTACCGCGTACGCAAGGCAGCCGAGACGTATCACACGAGCAGCCCGAGCATGGACATCTCGAAGGCGTCGAACTTCGAGCGTTTCGTGTACGACCTGCTCGGCCGCGATCCGGCGCGTGTGCTGCAACTGTTCCGCGACGTCGAGGAGAAGGGCGGTTTCGACCTCGCGGCGAGCGGCGACTTCGCGCGCGTGAGGGAGTTCGGTTTCGTGTCCGGCAGCAGCAACCACGACACCCGCGTCGAGACGATCCGCGACGTGTTCCAGCGCTACGACACGATGATCGACACGCACACGGCCGACGGCGTGAAGGTCGCGCGCGAGCATTTGCAAGCGGGCATTCCGATGATCGTGCTCGAGACCGCGCAGCCCATCAAGTTCGGCGAGACGATCCGCGAAGCGCTGCTGCGCGAACCGGAGCGGCCGGCGGCGTTCTCGGGGCTCGAATCGCTGCCGCAGCGCTTCGAGGTCGTGCCGGCGGATGCGCAGCGGGTGAAGGACTTCATCGTCGCGAATACCGGCGAATAAGGGCGACCGGCGAGGGCAAGCGGGCCGTGTGGGCTGTTTCGGCTCACGCGGCATCCCGACGCCCACGCCCGCACTACGAAAAAACGCTGGCCGCACCCCTCGCCGCCACGCAGCGAAAATCACAAAAAACTCTCCATGACGCCCGGCCGCCCAGGCTAACGGCATCGGCCGCTACAATGTTCTTTTAACCTGCGGCTTCGACACTCCAGATGTCCACACCCACGCCCCGCGCTCCGATGCTCGCCACTGCCGATGCGTTGGCGATCCTGCTCGACGCCGCCCGAGCGATCGACGGTATCGAAACGCTGCCGACGCTCGACGCGCTGAATCGCGTGCTCGCCACCGACGTCACGTCGCCGCTCGACGTGCCGCCGATGCACACGAGCGCGATGGACGGCTACGCAGTCCGTATCGCTGATCTCGCGCACGGCAGCCGCCTGCCGGTCTCGCAACGGATTCCGGCCGGCCATGCGCCGGCGCCGCTCGCGCCCAATAGCGCGGCACGCATCTTCACCGGCGCGACGGTGCCCGCTGGCGCGGACGCGGTCGTGATGCAGGAGCAGACCGAGGTGGCCGGCGACGAGGTGACGATCGTGCATCGTCCGCAGGCGGGCGAGTGGATCACCGCGCAGGGCGCCGATATTCGCGCGGGCTCGGTGATCCTGCCGGCCGGCACGCGGCTCACGCCGCAGGCGTTGGGGCTTGCCGCGTCGGTCGGATGCGCGCAGCTCGAGGTGCGCCGGCGCGTGAAGGTCGCCGTGTTTTTCACCGGCGACGAATTGACGATGCCCGGCGAGCCGCTGAAGCCCGGCGCGATCTACAACTCGAATCGCTTCACGCTGCGCGGACTGCTCGAAAAGCTCGGCTGTGACGTGACCGACTACGGCATCGTCGCCGATGAGCTCAACGCGACCCGTGCAACGCTGCGCGAGGCCGCTGAGGCGCACGATCTGATTCTCACCTGCGGCGGCGTGTCGGTCGGCGAGGAGGATCATGTGAAGCCGGCGGTCGAGGCCGAAGGGCGTCTGTCGATGTGGCAGATCGCAATGAAGCCGGGCAAGCCGCTCGCATTCGGCGCGGTGCGCCGTGGCGCGGCGGGCACGGCCGAAACGTTTTTCATCGGCCTGCCGGGCAATCCGGTGTCGAGCTTCGTCACGTTCCTTCTGTTCGTGCGTCCGTTCGTGCTGCGGCTGGCCGGCGTGCAGGCGGTCGCGCCGCGCGCGCTGTCGCTGCGCGCGGACTTCACGCAGGGCAAGGCGGATCGCCGCAACGAATTCCTGCGCGCGCGCGTCAACGCGGCCGGCGGGCTCGAACTGTTTGCCAATCAGAGCTCGGCCGTGTTGACGTCGACCGTGTGGAGCGACGGCCTGATCGACAATCCGCCGAACCATGCGATCAGCGCCGGCGAAACCGTGCGCTTCATTCCGTTTTCCGAACTGCTGAACTGAGGCCGGCTATCCGCGGCATGCGCGGCATGCGCGGCACAAACTGGCGGTATCCCGATGAAGATTGAACTCCGATACTTTGCGAGCGTACGTGAAGCGCTCAATACCTCCGACGAAACCGTCGAGGTGCCCGACGGCATCGCGACCGTCGGCGACGTGCGCGCGTGGCTGCGCGTGCGTGGCGGCATCTGGGCCGAGACGCTCGCCGAAGGCCGCGCGCTGCGCATGGCCTGCAACCACGTGATGACCGACGCGAGCACGCGTATTACCGAGGGCTGCGAGGTCGCGTTCTTTCCGCCCGTCACCGGCGGCTGAGCCGCGCTCGGGCCCATCATCACGTTCACGTCAGCGACAAAAGCCCTCAGGAGTCACCCATGCCCGTTCGCGTCCAGACCGAAGACTTCGACCTCAGCGCCGAGGTGGCCGCGCTGCGCGCTCGCAATCCGAGGATCGGCGCGGTCGCGTGCTTCGTCGGCACCGTGCGCGACCTGAACGAAGGCAGCGCGGTCGAGACGATGGAACTCGAACACTATCCGGGCATGACGGAGAAGTCGCTCGAGGCGATCGTCGAGCGTGCGCGCGAACGCTGGCCGGGCATCGAGGTGCTGATCGTGCATCGTGTCGGCAAGCTGTATCCGCTCGATCAGATCGTGCTCGTGGCGACGACGGCCGCGCATCGCGGTGACGCGTTTGCGTCGTGCGAATTCGTGATGGACTATCTGAAGACCGAAGCGCCGTTCTGGAAGAAAGAGAAAACCGACGCGGGCGAGCGCTGGGTCGACGCGCGCGTGACCGACGATGCCGCGCTCGCGCGCTGGGGCATCGCATCGGGAAACCAGACGGCGGAGTAGCCGAACCGTGGGCCACGGCGCTGCGGTGGCGCACGCGGCGCGTCTGTGTCAGGCGGGTCGGCGCCGACCGACGTTCACTGGTCCCGTGAGCGTCCGATGATCGGCACCGGAAACGGCTCCCCGACCGGCCGCGACGGCTGCTCGCCATCGTCGTCAGCATCGCGGGGCCGACGCTTCGGCGCCACCCGCTCGAGCAGCGCCTGCTGCTCCGCCGGAATCTTGTAATCCCAGCCGTAACGGCTCAGCTGCAGGCTCTGCGCAATCCGTAGCGCCGGCTCCATTAAACGGATCGCCGCGGCCGGTTGATAGCGCGATTCGACCGTATCCAGGAACAGGTACAGCCAGCGGCTGAAGTGCTGCGGCTCGATGCCTTCGAGCGGCTGATGCACCTGCTGCACGTTGCCGCGATACTGCTTCGCGCCGAGCACGAGGCTGTTCCAGAACGTGCACATCTTCGGCAGATGGTCGTCCCAGCGGCCCTCGAGCTTCGCGTCGAAGACCGGACCGAGCAGCGGATCGGCGCGCACACGATCGTAAAAGCCGTAGACGAGTTCGCGGATATTGGCCTCGGTGGGTTCGGCCGCGCGCTCGACCAATGGCGCGGCGGGGAAAGATGGATTCATGCGGATTCCAGAAAAATACGTTTACCGATGGCGGTTGACTGAACTTCGAACCCCCCGTTTTTCTAACAAACGGTTGATGCGGAAAAAGCTACTATTGCTATCCAACACAGTTTTGCAACGCGATTCGAGGAACGACGCCGCCAGCCAATGATGTTAGGGCGCGGCGCAGGTCGACCGCAACCCTTGCGTCGACGCGGTTATCGGGCACGTTCAATGCGCGTGCTCGCAGCTTTTCAAAGCTATATCGGGACTTATGAGACTTACCGACTATACGGATTACGCACTGCGCGTACTGCTGTACCTCGCGGTGCGGGGCGACGGATTATCGACGATCCAGGACATTTCGGAAGCTTACGGCATCTCGAAGAACCATCTGATGAAGGTCGTGCAGCAACTGGGCGAACTGGGCTGGGTCGAAACCGTGCGCGGCCGCAACGGCGGGTTGCGGCTCGCCGCACAATCGCTGTCGCTGACCGTCGGCGACGTGGTGCGGGTCACGGAAAGCGACTTTGCGCTGGTCGGCTGTCTGCCGGACCGGCAAGGCCAACAGCGGCCTTGCGTGATCACGCCGCACTGCCGGCTGCGCGGCGCGCTGCAGGCGGCGAACCTCGCTTTTCTCGCCGAACTCGATCGCTTTACCATCGGCGAAGTCGCAGAACCGAAAGGTGCGCTCGCGGCATTGCTCGGGTTAGGACTCAACGTTCAGAGGGTGCCGCTGCCGATTCCGGTGGCATCGGATGGCACGCGTGGCGGCAGTTCGGCGACGTTGGGCCACAAGAGCTAGCACATCGGGGCGGCTCCAGGGTGCGCAAACCCGTCCGGCCGCCTCACCGGGGAAGGATCGCGGCAGTTCTTGCGCTCAAATGTTAAATAGTTGCGACCGAGGCCAAAAAAGCGCTTGAAACCCTAATAAATCGCCTCATTTTGGTGGTAATCGAAATTGGAGGTCTCTTGATGAGAATCGACAAACTCACCACTAAATTCCAGGAAGCACTCGCTGACGCCCAGAGTCTGGCGGTCGGCCACGACAATCAGTACATCGAACCCGTTCACGTGCTGGCGGCACTCGTCGCGCAGCAGGACGGCTCCGCTCGCTCGCTGCTATCGCGCGCCGGCGTGCATGTACAACCTCTACAGACCGCACTGAACGACGCGATCACGCGGCTGCCCCAGGTGCAAGGCACTGACGGCAACGTGCAGATCGGCCGTGAACTGACCGGTCTGTTGAACCAGGCCGACAAGGAAGCGCAGAAGCTCAACGACACGTTCATCGCGAGCGAAATGTTCCTGCTCGCGGTCGCCGACGACAAGGGCGACGTGGGCCGTCTCGCGCGCGAGCACGGCTTGTCGCGCAAGGCGCTCGAAACCGCGATCGCCGCGGTGCGCGGCGGCTCGCAGGTGCATAGCCAGGACGCCGAAAGCCAGCGCGAAGCGCTGAAGAAATACACGATCGACCTGACCGAGCGCGCCCGCGCCGGCAAGCTCGATCCGGTGATCGGCCGCGACGACGAAATCCGCCGTTCCATCCAGATCCTGCAGCGCCGCACCAAGAACAACCCGGTGCTGATCGGCGAGCCGGGCGTTGGCAAGACCGCGATCGTCGAAGGACTCGCGCAGCGCATCGTCAACGGCGAAGTGCCGGAAACGCTGAAGAATAAGCGCGTGCTGTCGCTCGACATGGCCGCGCTGCTCGCGGGCGCGAAATATCGCGGCGAGTTCGAAGAGCGCCTGAAGGCCGTGCTCAACGACATCGCGAAGGACGAAGGCCAAACCATCGTCTTCATCGACGAGATTCACACGATGGTCGGTGCCGGCAAGGCCGAGGGCGCGATGGACGCGGGCAACATGCTGAAGCCGGCGCTCTCGCGCGGCGAACTGCATTGCGTCGGCGCGACCACGCTCGACGAATACCGCAAGTACATCGAGAAGGATGCCGCGCTCGAGCGCCGTTTCCAGAAGGTGCTGGTGGACGAACCGTCGGTCGAGGCGACCATCGCGATCCTGCGCGGTCTTCAGGAGCGCTATGAGCTGCACCACGGCGTCGACATCACCGACCCGGCGATCGTCGCGGCGGCGGAACTGTCGCATCGCTACATCACGGACCGCTTCCTGCCGGACAAGGCGATCGACCTGATCGACGAAGCCGCGTCGAAGATCAAGATGGAAATCGACTCGAAGCCGGAGGAGATGGACCGGCTCGACCGTCGTCTGATCCAGCTGAAGATCGAACGCGAAGCGGTGAAGAAGGAGAAGGACGAAGCGTCGCAGAAGCGTCTGCAACTGATCGAAGAGGAAATCGAACGCCTGAACCGTGAATATTCGGACCTCGAAGAAATCTGGACCGCCGAAAAAGCAGCGGTGCAGGGCAGCGCGCAGTTGAAGGAAGAGATCGAGAAGACGCGCGCGGAAATCGTGCGTCTGCAGCGCGAGGGCAAGCTCGAGAAGGTCGCCGAACTTCAGTACGGCAAGCTGCCGGGGCTCGAAGCGCAGTTGAAGGAAGTCACGCGCGCCGAAGCCGAGGAGCAGAACAGTCCGAAGCGTCCGCGTCTGTTGCGCACGCAGGTCGGCGCGGAAGAGATCGCCGAAGTGGTGTCGCGGGCCACCGGTATTCCGGTGTCGCGCATGATGCAAGGCGAGCGCGAAAAGCTGCTGCAGATCGAGTCGAAGCTGCACGAGCGCGTGGTCGGCCAGGACGAGGCGATCAGCGCGGTCGCCGATGCGATCCGCCGCTCGCGGGCGGGTCTGGCGGACCCGAACCGGCCGTACGGCTCGTTCCTGTTCCTGGGGCCGACCGGCGTCGGCAAGACCGAGCTTTGCAAGGCGTTGGCGTCGTTCCTGTTCGATTCGGAAGATCACCTGATCCGTATCGACATGAGCGAATTCATGGAGAAGCACAGCGTCGCGCGTCTGATCGGCGCGCCGCCGGGATACGTCGGCTACGAGGAGGGCGGCTATCTGACCGAGGCCGTGCGCCGCAAGCCGTATAGCGTGATCCTGCTCGACGAAATCGAGAAGGCGCATCCGGACGTGTTCAACGTGCTGCTGCAGGTGCTCGACGATGGCCGCATGACCGATGGCCAGGGCCGCACCGTCGACTTCAAGAACACGGTGATCGTGATGACCTCGAACCTCGGCTCGCAGGTGATCCAGGCGATGGTCGGCGAGCCGCAGGAAGCGGTGAAGGACGCGGTGTGGGAAGAGGTGAAGCTGCACTTCCGGCCCGAGTTCCTGAACCGGATCGACGACGTCGTGGTGTTCCATGCGCTCGATCGCTCGAACATCCAGTCGATCGCGCGGATCCAGTTGCAGCGTCTGCACGAGCGGCTCGCGAAGCTCGACATGCAGCTGGTGGTATCGGACGCGGCGCTCGAGCACATCGGCAAGGTCGGCTACGACCCGTTGTTCGGTGCGCGGCCGCTGAAGCGCGCGATCCAGCAGGAGATCGAGAACCCGATCGCGAAGCTGATTCTGGCCGGCAAGTTCGGTCCGAAGGATGTCATTCCGGTCGAAGTGGACGACGGTGAGCTGCGGTTCGAACGCGTCGTGCACTGAGCGCGATGGCCTGATGACGCGACGGGGCGGCGGTAGTCGAGTCGCTTCCACCAACGTTAAGAAACCGGCAACGAAGGCGACTTCGTTGCCGGTTTTTTTGCCCGCCGTTTTCAAACCGGGCGTCGACCTCGACCGGCAGCATAAGCCGCCGTCAGCGCATCGCGCACTGCGTGCTCAAGCGTTGCCCTTGTTGCCGAGCAGCGCCGACAGGCCGCCGAGCGCGCCGAGCACCGTGGTCGCGTTCAGCTTGCCATCGGCCGGCACTTCGCCTTCCGGCGTGGCCGCGTTGACGACGTGCGGCAGGATCTGCGACAGCAGACCCGTCACCTGATCCGGCTGGACGCCGGCCTTGGCGGCGAGGCCGCTCACGGCCTCGGAGCCGAGCACGTTATGCAGCGCGTCGGGCGCGATCGGCTGGTTTTCGCCGTTGCCGACCCAAGACGACACGACCTCGCCGAGGCCCTTTTCCTGGAAGCGCTGGATCAGGCCGTTCAGGCCACCAGGCTGGTTATTGACGAATTCGAGCGCGGCTGCGATCAGCGCTTGCTGGCCGCCGCCTTCTGGCGATTTGCCAAGCAGGGAACCGATGGTGTCGAGTAGGCTCATGACGGTCTCTCTTGAATGCCGGCGCGTGCATGACGGCCGGGCGGGTGACGACGACGCGCGGTTGCGCGTCGCGGTGAAACGCAAGGGCGGCAGCCCCGCCGGCCTCAAGCGCCGGACGCGGCCGCGGCGGATGCCGCCTTGCTCTTCTTCGCTTTCTTCTTCGAAGCGTTGGTGCCGGATGCTTCGGCCGGTGCGCTAGCTGCCGCGGCGGCCGGCGCCGCAGCGGCTGTCGCGTCGGATGCAGCCGCCTTCTTCTTCGACTTCGACGGCTTCGCGGCCGACGCGGGAGCAGCCGCGGCCGGCGCTGCCGTCGTGGCAGCGGGCGCGGCGGCGGTGGTTGCCGCGGGAGCCGCTGGCGTCGTCTTCGTGGCCGACCTGGCCGACGTCTTCGCGCCGGTCGGCGGCGCCGACGAGCCGTTGATCGTCAGTCCGGCCGCTTCGAGGTTTTCGACCGATTTCTGGCCGAGGCCCTTCACGCGCGCGGCGAGATCGTCGGCATTCTTGAACGGACCGTTTTTGGCGCGTTCGTCGAGGATCGCTTTCGCATGCACGGGGCCGATGCCCTTGACCGATTCGAGCGCGGCCTGATCGGCGGTATTCACTTCCACGGCCGCGGCAAATCCGGCCGACAGCGACAAAGCCACAGCGATGCAAAGCATGAAAAGCTTCTTCAGCATGGCAAGCACTCCATTGAGGGCAAAAAGTTAGCCGGGAACGGACGACCTATCCTGTCAGCGGGCGCTGCGTTTAAGCATAGAACAAATCGCAGACCCGATTTGAGATAGCGGTCGATTTATACCGATCGATCGATGACAAGTAAATCCAGCCATACAATCTTTAAAACTTTTAGCCGCATGCAATTCCGGTAAATTTATCGGTCGATACCGGTCGCGATAAAGCGCTTGCGATAAAGAATGGGTAACGCCGGCGGATGACACCGTCCGACGCTTGACTTAGAGTGCACTCGAAGTCCTAACCTGAGTCCGTCATGTCGAAACACTCAACCGCGCTCACCATCGGTCAGGTCGCCGAAACGATCGGCGTATCCACGCACACGCTGCGCTATTACGAGCAGGCCGGCCTGATCCGGCCGGTCGGGCGCACGCAGGCGGGGCACCGGCTGTACTCGCCAGCCGATCTCGACTGGTTACGCTTCGTGATGCGTCTGAAGACGACGGGCATGTCGATTTCCGGCATGCAGCAGATCGCCGCGCTGCGCGCGCAAGGCCATCCGACGATGCGCGAGCGCCGCGACCTGCTGGTCGCGCATCGCACCGCGCTGCTCGCGCGGATCGCCGAACTGCAGAGCAACCTCGGCGCGATCGACGACAAGATCGCGTACTACGAGGCGGCCACGAGCGGCGCGCTTGAGCCCGATCCGGCACGACAGGACGACGAAGCCTCGTCGTCCTCACACGCCAATGAGGACTTGCAATGGACTACGCAGACAACGACCGCTACACGCGCGGATGGGACAAGCTCAGGGAAATCGACGGTTCGGCGGGCGAGCAGGTAATCGCCGCGCTTGCACCGATCGCGCCGGAATTTGGGCGCCTGCTGATCGAATTCGGCTTCGGCGACATCTACAGCCGGCCGCAGCTCGATCTGCGCACGCGTGAGATTGCGACGATCGCGTCGCTCGCAACCCTCGGCTGTGCGCAGCCGCAGTTGAAAGTGCATATCGAGGCGGCGCTGAACGTCGGCTGCACGCGCGAGCAGATCGTCGAGGTGTTCATGCAGATGGCGCTTTATGCGGGTTTTCCGGCCGCGCTCAATGCGTTGTTCGCGGCGCGCGAAATATTCGAGGCCAGGGATCGGCAGGGGGAGGCCGCGTACGCGGCGCGAGAGGGCTGATCTGCACGGGGAGGGGGATGGCGGATGCAGGACAGCTAGAGTCTCACCCCCGGCTTTGGGGTGCAACTAACGGTCCCATCACTTCGATTCGAGGCCTTCCTGAGCCCCCATCGCCTCATACAGCCGAATCAACCCGCACTGCAGCGGTCTTGCGCAAATAGCGCTGGCTCACGATCCGCCAATACACGAGCAAGCCGGCCCCGGCAATCGCGAGACTGGCGGTATTCGCGACCCAGAATCCGCGCGCGCCTGTGAGCCAGGGCGGCGTGAGGCCGGTTGTATCGAAGCCGAGCGCATAGCCGCCGCCGAGCCCGACACCCCACAGCGCGACCGCATAGATGACGGTCGGCACGACCGCGACCTTGTAGGCGCGCAGCACGAACGCGGTCGTGATCTGCAAAGCGTCGAACAGGTGGTAGCAGGCGACGATCAGCACCAGCGGCAACGCCTTCGCCGCGACCTGCACGTTGGTCGTATAGCCGTCGACGATATACGGCCGCAGCACCAGCACGAGCGCGCCATAGCAGCACGCGAGCGCGACCGCCATCGCGATGCCGTGACGTGACAGCGTGCGCGCCGCTTGCGGCCGATGCGCGCCGAGCGCCTGCGCGACCAGCGTCGACGATGCGATGCCGATCGACAGCGGGGTCATATACAGCACCGCGCCGATATTGCCGGCGATCTGATGCCCGGCGAGCGTCGTCGTGCCGAAGCGCGCGATGAAGAGCGCCATGAACGTGTACGACGTGACCTCGATCAGATACGACAACCCCATCGGAATACCGAGCCGCAATTGTGCGGCCTGGCGCTTCCAGACCGGCCAGCAGAACTGCGTGAAGATACCGAGCGCCTTGAAATCGTCGACGCGCGCGAGCAGCAGCATGCCAAGCGCCGCGAGCGCCCAGTTGAGCAGCGTGCTCGCGAGCGCGCAGCCCGGGCCGCCCAGCGCCGGCACGCCGAGGCCGCCGAAAATGAACCAGGTATTGAGCGGAATCTTCAGCAGCAGCGCGGCAATCTGCAGGAACATCACGAGCCGCGGTTTGCCGAGCGCGTTGGCAACCGAACTGTAGACCCGGAACGCGAGGCCGGCGGGCAGCCCGAACGCGAGAATCCGCAGATACGCGAGCGTTCGCTCGTGCAGCGCGTCGGGCACGTGCGACAACGACAACAGCGGCCCGGGGAAGAACAGGATCAGAAAGCCGATCACGGTCAGCGCGGCGGCGAGCCACCATGACTGGCGCACCTCTTCGCCGATCTCGCCGTAGCGGCGCGCGCCGTACAGTTGCGCGGCGATCGGCTGCAGCGCGGTCAGGATGCCGGTCAGGCCGATATAGACCGAGACGTAGATCGACGAGCCGAGACCGAGGGCGGCCAGATCGACGGCCGAGTAGCGCCCGACCATCGCCGTATCGATCACGCCGAACGCGATGATGGCCAGTTGGCCGATCAATACGGGCCACGCGAGCGCGGCGATTTTCCGTACGTCGGCGAACATGGTCAGTCGGGCTTTTTGTGCCAGTTGCGGCGCTTGCCGGGCGGCGGCTTCGGACGGTCGATGCGCACGTACAGGCGGAAGCGCTCGTCGCGGTCGGCCGCGCGGCGGCCTTCCCACACGAGCTTCCAGATGTAGTCGGGCAGCGCGCTCGGGTCGCCGTAGTCCTGTGAGTCCTGACGCAGGATCACGTCGCAGTCCTGGTCGAACGAGAAATGCATGTCGCCGAAATACGCGAACGTCGCGATCTGCGCATTGCCGAGGCGCACCGGCGAGATGCAGGTGTAGTCATCGGGCAAGTGGTTGGCGATCTGCTGCGCGACGTCGCGATACGTCCGGCTGTAGTTGACCACCGGCAGCCACAGCGTCATCAGCAGCACCCACATCAGCGTCGTGCCGGCGCTCGACAGCACCACGCTGCGCCACAACACCTTCGGATGACGCGCGAGACGCCAGCGCACCAGCAGGAACCAGCAGACGGTCACCGCGATCGCGCAGATAAACGACAGAATCTTGAACTGCGGCACGAAGCCGGGCGCGAGCCGCGCGAGATTGCGCGCCAGCGGGTGCGGAAAACCGGTCAGACTCGCCACATACACGGCCCACACGAAGCTGCCGAGGATCGTGAAGCTCAGCAGCGCGAACCAGTCGATCGCGTTGATCGCGCCGCGCTTGAGCGTCGGCAGCGCGAAAGTGGCGAGCACCGCGAGCGGCGGCAGCAGCAGCATGTAGAGTCGATTCGATTGATGGCTTTGCAGCACCACGAGCACGAACAGCGGCCCGATCACCGACAGCGGAATCGCCACATGCGGCGCGCGCCGCAGGCCCTTCCAGCTGAACCACGACCACAGCGCGAGCGGCCAGGCGGGCCATGTGAAGAGCGGCAGGTTTTTCAGCGCATAGGCGGCGACCGAGCCGGGGGGGCCCGCGAACGAACTCAGGCTCACATGCAGCCATTGGTTCAGATACCAGACGGCGTCGTCGGGGAATGCGGCAAGCGCGATGATCGGCCACGATACCGCGAGCACCAGTGCGACGGGCAGACCCGCGAGCAGCAGCCAGCGCGAACGCGTTTCGCGCACGATCAGCGCCATCGCGAGCGTGCCGAGCAGCAGCGCGCCGACCAGCACTGGGCTGCTCGCGAGCGTGACGAGGCCGATCGCGAGGCCCCAGATCAGCGCGCCCTGGATCGGCTTGTCGATCATGCGCACGAGGCCGTAGACGAGCATCGCGATGCAGACGAACTGGACGAGCTGCGGCGTGGTTTCGTGGCCGCGCTCGGCGAGGCCGAAGCACGCGAGCAGGATAAGCAGTGCGCCATCGGCGAGCGTGCGGCCATAGTCGCGCGGTTCGGGCTCGCCGCCAAACGCGTATTTGAACGGCTGCACTTCGGCGCGCCGGCCGAGCAGATACGCCGCGTACCAGACGAACGCGCAGCCCGCGCAGAACAGCAGGCCGGTGAACACGCGCGACGCGTTGCTCGAGTCGACCCACGGTGCGAGGACGCGGATCGCGCTCGCTCCGAGCCAGTAGCCGAGCGGGCCGTCCTCGGTCAGATATTTGCCGACGAGATTCGGCAGCAGCCAGTCGTGCGCGCCGCCATTCGCCATCGTCCACATGACGCCGAAGCCAGCCGCGTCCTCGTTCTTCCACGGATCGCGGCCGAACAAGCCGAACGAGGCGTAGAGGATACAGATGGCCAGCAGCAGCCAGCGCGGCAACGCACTGGTCGCAGAGGCGGTGAGGCGGACGACAGGTCTCATGCGGTGTGTGGAGTCTGGATAAACGATGCAGCCGGAGCGGTCCGGCAAGTCAGGGCGGGAGGGCCCGTTTCGAGCATCCGGCATTGTAGTCGTGCGGTGCGATGCACGTCACGGCCGGTAACGCCCGGCAACGTCGATGGACAACCTGTAACAGGTGTCGTGAAAGCGCGGTGTGCTGGTTCCGGGTTATGCCATCGCAGGTATGCGACCCAGCGGCCGCCCAAGCGCAGGCGACAAAAAAGGGCAGCTCGCGCTGCCCTTTCTGTTTGCTCCGTTGCCGGCCGGAAGCCGGCACCGTTGCGGTATTACTTTGCTGCCTTGCCGGAAGCGCGGGCGCCGAACTTCTTGTTGAACTTCTCGACGCGGCCGGCCGTGTCCATGATCTTTTGCTGGCCGGTGTAGAACGGGTGCGATTCCGACGACACTTCGATCTTTGCGAGCGGGTAGGTCTTGCCGTTGAATTCCGCGGTTTCACGCGTCTGGATGGTCGAGCGCGTCACGAACTTGAAGTCGTTCGACATATCGATGAACAGGACTTCGCGGTAATCCGGGTGAATGCCTTCTTTCATGGTCTTTCCTTTAATCTGGCGGTAGCCAACCCGCGTGCAGCCTTAAATTAGACTGCCTTCAGGCGCGAGCCACTTGCCTACGGTCGAAAAACCGCGATTATGCCAGAAAATCAGTCGCTTGGCGATTTTTCTGCCACTAGATTCTATTGCGGCGCAAGCGGCGCCCGTTTGCAGCGTCTCAAACCGGCGTGAACGTCAATCCGACGCGCGCTGGGTCTTGCCGGTAGTAGCGCGCGAGCAGCCGGTAGAGCTCCGGATACTCCGCCTCGAATGCTTGTGGCTTCACGAACAGCGCCTCGCTGCACACGGCGAAGAATTCCGACGGATGGTCCGCCGCATACGGATCGATCAGCGACTCGCGTTCGAAACGCGTCCAACGTCGCTCGGGCACAGCGTCGACTTTCGCGCAGAAATGATCGTATGCGTGGTCGAACACGTCGGCCCATGCCTGCGCATCGAGCGGCGCGTGCCAGCGGCGCATCAGCGGCGGGTGGCCATCCGCTTCGCCGTTCAGCATGTCGATCTTGTGCGCGAACTCGTGGATCACGACGTTGTATGCGTCGCTGCCGTCGGTCATCTGCGCGTCTTCCCACGACAGCACCACCGGGCCGCCTTCCCACGCCTCGCCACTGGCGTCGTGTTCGATCTCGTGCACGATGCCGTCTTCGTCCTCGACGGTCTTGCGGATCACGAACTCGCCCGGATAGACGATTACGCCAACCCAGCCGCGATATAGATCGAGGCTCAGGTTCAGCACCGGCAGGCACGCCTGAGCGGCGATGCCGACCGTCATCGCATCGGTCAGTTCGAGCTCGTGCGCGGTCGAGAATTCCTTCTGCGCGAGGAAGAGACTCGTCAGCTCGCGTAGCCGCGCGAGATCCGGGGCTTTCAGATGTGTGAGAAAGGGCAGGCCGGCGAGTGTCGCCTGCCATAAGGAATCGTCGATCGCGTAATCGCGCAGCGCGCGCTCGCGACGCCGTGTGCCCAGCCAGTTCGTGAGTTTCGACAGCATGCTTGAGCCCACCTTCAGTCGATCTGTTTTTGCCACGCGGCGAACAGGCCGCCGCATATCGTGACGCCGATCAGAAAATGGAAGCCGTCGAGCGACGCGAGGAAATTGGCGTGCTGCGCGACCGACCGGCTGATCGTCGCGATTCGCGAGCGTGTTCTGATAGACCGAATTGTACGGATTCACGGACTCCGCGAGGCGACTTTGATGCAGCGCGAGCCGGTGCTGTTCGATGATGATCACCGAGGCGGTCGCGAAGGAGATGGTCAACTGCCACACGATGTTTTCAACCGGTAGCCGTACGTGGAACTCTTCGATCGCGAAGATGCGGAAAGTCAGATTCGCGACTAGCTGCGCGATGAACAGCAACACGAGCGCATAGCCGCTCGACGCCCACGCGAGCTCATCCGGCGGTGCATTGACGCCACCCGCGATATAGCTGGCGAAAAAAAACCGCTCGCAATCTGCGAGCGGTTTTTCATGCTGTACAGTTGCCGGCCGCTACGGCCAGCACGAACGTTGCGCGTTAGCTGCCGCCACCACGACGCATCATGTCGAAGAACTCGGAGTTGCTCTTCGTCTGGCGGATCTTGTCGAGCAGGAATTCCATCGACTCGACTTCGTCCATGTCGTGAATGAACTTGCGCAGCACCCAGATCTTTTGCAGCACTTCGGGCTTGATCAGCAACTCTTCGCGGCGCGTGCCCGACTTGTTCAGATTGATCGACGGGTAGACGCGCTTCTCGGCGAGACGGCGCTCGAGGTGCACTTCCATGTTGCCGGTGCCCTTGAACTCTTCGTAGATCACGTCGTCCATGCGGCTGCCGGTTTCGATCAGCGCCGTGCCGATGATGGTCAGCGATCCGCCTTCCTCGATGTTGCGCGCCGCGCCGAAGAAGCGCTTGGGACGCTGCAGCGCGTTCGCGTCGACACCACCCGTGAGCACCTTGCCGGAGGCCGGTACCACCGTGTTGTAAGCGCGCGCGAGACGGGTGATCGAATCGAGCAGAATCACGACGTCGTTCTTCATTTCGACGAGGCGCTTGGCCTTCTCGATCACCATTTCGGCGACCTGCACGTGACGCGCGGCGGGTTCGTCGAACGTGGAGGCGATCACTTCGCCTGCCACCGAACGCTGCATTTCCGTCACTTCTTCCGGGCGCTCGTCGATCAGCAGCACGAACAGCACGACGTCGGGATGGTTCTGTTTGATCGCGTGCGCGATGTGCTGAAGCATCACGGTCTTGCCCGACTTCGGCGAGGCGACGAGCAGGCCGCGCTGGCCCTTGCCGATCGGCGCGATCATGTCGATGATGCGGCCCGTCACGTTCTCTTCGCCACGCATTTCACGTTCGAGCAGCAGCACCTTGTTCGGGTGCAGCGGCGTCAGGTTTTCGAACATGATCTTGTGCTTCGAGGCCTCCGGCGGCTGGCCGTTGACCTTGTCGACCTTCACCAGCGCGAAATAGCGCTCGCCGTCTTTCGGCGTGCGCACTTCGCCTTCGATCGTGTCGCCCGTATGCAGATTGAAGCGGCGGATTTGCGATGGGCTGATGTAGATATCATCCGTGCTGGCGAGGTAGGAGGTTTCCGGCGAACGCAAGAAGCCGAAACCGTCCGGCAGCACTTCGAGGGTGCCGTCGCCGAAGATCGTGTCGCCCGCTTTGGCTCGTTTTTTTAGAATGGCGAACATCAATTCCTGCTTGCGCAGGCGGTTCGCGCTTTCGATCTCGAGGCCATTGGCCATCTCGATCAATTGGGACACGTGCAGAGTCTTAAGCTCGGATAAATGCATACGGAGAACCCGCAGGAGAAGGTGCGACGAAATGAAATCTGGGAGGAGGGTGAGCGGAACCGCTCAAAGACTTACACGTCTTTTCGACGTTTTCTGGATTCTAGCATAGCACACGCCAATTTCCGCCAGTGCGGCGGAGTGGCATCTTTGTCGTAAAGCGTGTTGCCGGTTGACAACACGCTTGACCGGCGGGCGCGGTGGTTTGCATCCACCGATGCGCCCGATTCTCGACTGCTCGCGGCGCGCGATCAACCCGCGAGCGCCGCGACGTGCTTCCGTATGTCTTACAGGTTGCCGTCGAGGAACGCGGTGAGTTGCGACTTCGACAGAGCGCCGACCTTCTGAGCGGCGACGGCGCCATTCTTGAACAGGATCAGCGTGGGGATGCCGCGCACGCCGAACTTGACCGGCGTGGACTGATGCTCGTCGACATTGATCTTCGCGACTTGCAGACGATCGGCGTAGTCCTTCGCGACTTCGTCGAGGATCGGCGCGATCATCTTGCAGGGACCGCACCATTCGGCCCAGAAATCGAGCAGCACGGGTTTATCGGATTTCACGACGTCCTGTTCGAACGATGCGTCGCTAATATGCTTAATTTGTTCGCTCATTTATGAATACCTCTGTCGGTTCGAGGCCCGCCTGAATTGCTCGCCACGATACGTCAAAAACCGGGAAAATTTCCGTTCGCTTTGCCGCATCCGGGAACCCGCCGCGCATGCCTATGAAAATCAGAAAAACCGTCTGAAAAAATGCCGGATTTTCACGGAATGCGCGGAAAGAGTCGCGTATGCGGGTCTTTCAACTGGCAGTGTAGCTTAATTCGCTATGCGTTGCCGATGGCGATAGTACTCATTAGGTCAGTGGGGCTAATAGGTCGCCGCCGCGGCGTCGGCCGGTGTCTGCGGCACACGGATACCGCGTTGCAATCTAAATGGTGGCGGGCCCGGCGAACTCAAGTGCCTTGCGTGGCGGGTGTCGTCGCGGCGGCTGGGATGACGTCGGGCGGCGTGCAGCAAGCGGACGTTATCAGTATGCGAAGCGTAGCGTCGTTCGCGTTTTGCGCATATCAACAGTCGCACAATGCGCGCGGCAATGATAGAATCTTTCGTGACGGGCCTCCTCGCATGGAGGGATGGTCAACCTGGTCAGGTCGGGAACGAAGCAGCCACAGCCGTTTTCCACCAGTGCCGAGGGTCGGGCTCGTCACCTTCCTTTGCTTCTTTCTCCGCGGCCGTTTTCACGGATTCTCCGCAGGCTGTCCTTCATAGTATTCCCCGCTTCAATATTGATCGTTCGCCGTGTTCGTACTGAGCATCGTCGTGGCCGTGTCGCGCGTTCGCGCGTCTTGCCGAATCGGTTTTGCGCGCCATTGTTACTGATACAATTTCCGGATGACCTATCAAGTTCTCGCACGCAAATGGCGGCCGAAGGATTTCGCTTCGCTCGTCGGACAGGAGCACGTGGTGCGCGCGCTCACCCATGCGCTCGACGGCGGCCGTCTGCACCATGCCTATTTGTTTACAGGTACGCGCGGCGTCGGCAAGACCACGCTGTCGCGCATCTTCGCGAAGGCACTCAATTGCGAGACCGGCGTGACGTCGACGCCGTGCGGCGTGTGCCGTGCGTGTCGCGAGATCGATGAAGGGCGCTTCGTCGATTACGTCGAGATGGACGCGGCGAGCAATCGCGGCGTCGATGAAATGGCCGCGCTGCTCGAGCGCGCGGTGTATGCGCCCGTCGATGCGCGCTTCAAGGTCTACATGATCGACGAAGTGCACATGCTGACGAACCACGCGTTCAACGCGATGCTGAAGACGCTCGAAGAGCCGCCGCCGCACGTCAAGTTCATCCTCGCGACCACCGACCCGCAGAAGATTCCTGTCACCGTGCTGTCGCGCTGCCTGCAGTTCAATCTGAAGCAGATGCCGGCCGGCCATATCGTGTCGCATCTCGAACGCATTCTCGGCGAAGAGAACGTGCCTCACGAGGCGCAGGCGTTGCGCCTGCTCGCGCGCGCGGCCGACGGTTCGATGCGCGACGCGCTATCGTTGACCGATCAGGCGATCGCCTATTCGGCGAACCAGGTCAGCGAAGACGCGGTGCGCGGCATGCTCGGCGCGCTCGACCAAAGCTATCTGATCCGCCTGCTCGACGCGCTCGCGCAGGGCGACGGCGCGGCGGTGCTCGCGGTCGCCGATGAAATGGCCTTGCGCAGCCTGTCGTTTTCGA
Source organism: Paraburkholderia sp. BR14374 (assembly GCF_040948685.1). Taxonomy (NCBI): domain Bacteria; kingdom Pseudomonadati; phylum Pseudomonadota; class Betaproteobacteria; order Burkholderiales; family Burkholderiaceae; genus Paraburkholderia; species Paraburkholderia sp. BR14374. The sequence goes on from NZ_JBFPKF010000008.1 coordinate 123,448, forward strand.
CGGCGCTGCAGGATCTGGCGAGCCTGCTGCACCGGATCGCGTGGGCGCAGTTCGCGCCTTCGTCGGTGCTCGACGAATGGCCGGAGGCGGCCGACTTGCGCCGCTTCGCCGACACATTGAGCGCCGAGCAGGTGCAACTGTTTTATCAGATCGCAACGATCGGCCGAAGCGAGCTGGGCCTCGCGCCCGACGAATATGCGGGCTTCACGATGACGCTGCTGCGCATGCTCGCGTTCGAGCCGGCGCCGACAGGCGGCGGAGGTGGGGCGGCGGGAGCCGCTGGCGCGCAGACCGGTGCGGCCGGCGCCGGTGCGAAGCGTTCTGGTGCACCGACGGTTGCGGCGCTGCGCGCGCTGTCGCCTTCGTCCGCGACGGCCATGGCAGCCGCTGCGCCGACTCGCGGACCACAGGTGGGCGTCGCCGGCGAGGAACCGGGCGATGCGATGAAATCGACCGCGCCGGTTGCAAAGCCGATCGCGAAGCCCGCAGCCGACACCGCGCAAGCTGAAGCAGCGCGCGTGACGGACGCACTGGCTATATCGGCACGTCCGCTGGCACCTTGGGAAGACTCGCCCCCGAATGATGGCGCCGCGATCGCCGGTTCGACTGCGCCGGTCTCGAACCAGGCTTCCGACATCGCACCTGCGTCCGCGCCGAGCGCGCTGGCCCGCGCGGAAGAGGCCACGGCACCGGAGCCGGAAGCGCGCCAGGAGTTGACTGCACCCGCTTCAACGCCGGCACCGGCGGCCTCGGCCGAGTCCGCGCCGCGTCGCGCGGGCGGCGCGAGCGCCGCGCTCGACGTGCTGCGCAACGCCGGCATGAAAGTATCGTCCGACCGTGGCCGCCCCAACACGCCCGCGGCCGCGAAGCCGGCCGCGCCGGTCGCCCCGAAACCCGCCGCGCCGCGCGTGGTCGTGCCGGTGCCGACCCCCGGTGCGCCACGCCGCGCGTCGCAAGACAGCGCCGCGCAGGCTGCGCCCATCCGAGACGCCCACACCGGCGCAAGCGGCAACGCGCAACAGACCAGCCCGTCGAGCCCACCTTGGGACGACATGCCGCCCGACGACTACATGCCGCTGTCGGCCGCGGACGACGCGTACTTCATTCCGCCAGACGACAACTTCGTGCCGGTGTTCGACCACGGCCCCGACGACGTCCGCATGGGCGGCCCGGCCGCGCAGGCCGCCGCACCGGCGCCGGTCGTCGACACACGCCCGCTGCCGCCCGCGGTGCCGCTCGATCCGCTCGGTTTCACCGGCGACTGGCCCGCGCTCGCGGTCGATCTGCCGCTGAAGGGCATCTCGTATCAGCTTGCGTTCAACAGCGAACTGATGGCGCTCGAAGGCAGCACGCTGAAGCTCAACGTGCCGGTGCCGCAATACGCGGAAGCGTCGCAGGTCGCTAAACTGAAAGCAGCGCTCGTCGAGCGGCTCGGCCAGAACGTCGACGTGCAGGTCGAAGTCGGCCCGGCGCGCCGTACCGCTGCAGCGCACGACGCGAAGCTGCGCGCGCAGCGCCAGCAGGAGGCCGAGCGCGAAATCAGCGCCGATCCGTTCGTGCAGTCGCTGATTCGCGAATTCGGCGCGAGCATCGTGCCGGGCTCGATCCGCCCGATTACCCCGGACGCCGCTCCGAACGGCGCGGCGCCGGCCCACTGATTCATCGTTCGCGGCGGCGTCGCAGCGCGGCGCCGGAATGCCAGATTTCACGCTATCTAGAAGGAGCACGTCCATGATGAAAGGCCAACTCGCCGGGCTGATGAAACAAGCCCAGCAGATGCAGGAAAACATGAAGAAGATGCAGGAGCAACTCGCGCAGATCGAAGTCGAGGGGCAGTCGGGTGCCGGTCTCGTCAAAGTGACGATGACCTGCAAGAACGACGTGCGCCGCGTGTCGATCGACCCGAGCCTGCTCGCGGACGACAAGGACATGCTGGAAGATCTCGTCGCCGCCGCGTTCAACGACGCCGTGCGCAAGGCCGAGGCGACCGCGCAGGAAAAGATGGGCGGCATGACCGCCGGCCTGCCGCTGCCGCCGGGCTTCAAGCTGCCGTTCTAAACCTGCTCTAATTGAGAGCAGGCTGAAGCGGGTGAGCGCCGCGGCGGTTCATTGCCGCGGTGCGAAAGCGCGCCCCGGTCCCCGAGCACCACGCCGCATCCCGATTCGCCCACTCGAGCACCACCCACGTCGACGCCGATCCGCATGAAACAACCTTCCGCCCTGTCGGCGCTCGTCGAAGCGCTGCGCGCGCTGCCCGGTGTCGGGCCGAAGTCCGCGCAACGCATGGCGTATCACCTGATGCAGCACGATCGCGAAGGCGCCGAAAAGCTCGGCCGCTCGCTGTTGTTCGCGACCGAGCATCTGCGTCACTGCGAAAAGTGCAACACGTTTACCGAAGCGCAGATCTGCGAGGTCTGCCTCGATGAGGAGCGCGATCCGTCGCTGCTGTGCGTCGTCGAAACGCCGGCCGACCAGATCATGCTCGAACAGACGATGACCTATCGCGGCCTCTATTTCGTGCTGATGGGGCGGTTGAGTCCACTCGACGGCATCGGCCCGAAGGAGATCCATTTCGACCGGCTCGTGAAGCGCGCGTCGGATGGCGTCGTCAAGGAAGTCGTGCTGGCCACCAATTTCACCAACGAAGGCGAGGCCACCGCGCATTACCTCGGACAGACACTGAAGGCGCGCGGCCTTGCCGTCACGCGTCTCGCGCGCGGCGTGCCGGTGGGCGGCGAGCTCGAATATGTCGACGCGGGCACGATCGCGCGCGCGATGCTCGACCGTCGTTCGATGTAGCCACGCGGCTTGCATTGGCCGGCGTGGTACCCGTGAAGACACGCGTCGTCGCTAGCCGTGCGGACCGTGCGCATGGCGATACGAAACCATGCAACCTACTTGCAGGGCATCAGAGTAAGCGCTGTGCACAAACTCTGGCCGACAAAGGAGACTCATGAGCGCCACCCCCGATTCAGGCGCGAGCACCGCACCGCATGACGCACGCGGTCCGCTCGCCGGCGTCAAGGTGCTGGAACTCGGCACGCTGATCGCCGGGCCGTTCGCCGCGCGTTTTCTCGGCGAATTCGGCGCCGACGTCATCAAGATCGAAGACCCCCAGGGTGGCGACCCGCTGCGCAAATGGCGCAAGCTGTATCCGGAAGTGGGCGGTACGTCGCTGTGGTGGGCCGTGCAGGCGCGCAACAAGAAGTCCGTCACGATCAACCTGAAAGCCGAAGAGGGCAAAGAGATCGTGCGGCGGCTCGCGAAACAGGCCGATATCGTCGTCGAGAATTTCCGGCCGGGGCTGCTCGAAAAACTCGGGCTTGGCTACGACGTGCTGTCCGCCGAGAACCCCGGTCTGGTAATGGTGCGTCTGTCGGGCTACGGCCAGACGGGTCCGTATCGCGACCGGCCCGGCTTCGGTGCGATCGCCGAATCGATGGGCGGTCTGCGCCATATCACCGGCTATCCGGATCTGCCGCCGCCGCGCATCGGCATTTCGATCGGCGATTCGATCGCCGCGCTGCACGGCGTGATCGGCGCGCTCATGGCGCTGCATCACAAGCAGGTGAACGGCGGCAGGGGGCAGGTCGTCGACGTCGCGCTGTACGAGGCCGTCTTCAACATGATGGAAAGCGTGGTGCCCGAATACGGCGTCTACGGAATGGTGCGCGAGCGTACCGGCGCGTCGCTGCCGGGCATCGTGCCGTCCAATACTTATCCGTGCAGCGACGGCAGCATCGTGATCGGCGGCAATAGCGATCCGATCTTCAAGCGGCTGATGATCGCGATCGAACGCGACGATCTCGCGAACGATCCGGCGCTCGCGCATAACGACGGCCGCGTGCCGCGCACCCAGGAAATCGACGCCGCGATCGCCGCGTGGCTGTCCACGCGCACGATCGACGAAGCGCTCGCGGTGCTGAACGCGGCGGATGTACCGGTGGGCCGCATCTACAGCGTCGCCGATATGTTCACCGATCCGCAGTTCATCGCGCGGCAAATGATCCAGCGTTTCAAGTGGCAGGACGGCAAGGAAATCACGCTGCCCACGGTCACGCCGAAGCTGTCGGCGACGCCCGGCGAGACGCGCTGGCTAGGGCCGGAACTGGGTGAACATACCGATGAAGTCCTTCAATCACTGGGTTATGATGCTGACGGCATCGCGCGGTTGCGGGCGCAACAGATCGTCTGATGCGCACAGTGCAACGCATTGAGACGAGCGCTTAAAGCGCGGCGCTGACGCACGATCGGCTCCGCGCGACCGGCAAGCCACACACCGTGCCAAGCGCGTGCGCAACGCGCACCCGGGCGGTCAAAAGCCGGACTAAAAAAATCTGGAGACAACGGACCATGCAACGCAGAACCTTCCTCGCCGGCGGTGCGGCGCTCGCGGGCGCCTCGCTCGCGGCCACACCGTTCGCTTTCGCTCAGGCCAAACCCGAGACCACCAGGGTCGCCATCGCGGTCGGCGGCAAGAACCTGTTCTACTACCTGCCGCTGACGATCGCCGAGCGCCGCAACTACTTCAAGGACGAAGGGCTCGAAGTCGAGATTTCCGACTTCGCGGGCGGCTCGCAGGCGCTGAAGGCGGCAGTCGGCGGTAGCGCCGACGTGGTCTCCGGCGCGTTCGAACACACGCTGCTGTTGCAGGCGCAAAAGCAGATGTTCCGTGAGTTCGTGCTGCAAGGCCGCGCGCCGCAGATCGTGCTCGCGGTGTCGAAGAAGACGATGCCGAACTTCAAGTCGATCGCCGATCTGAAGGGCAAGAAGATCGGTGTGACCGCGCCGGGTTCGTCGACGTCGATCATGGCGAGCTTCGTGCTCGCGAAAGCCGGGCTCAGTCCGAAAGACGTCGCGTTCATCGGCGTGGGCGCGGGTGCCGGTGCGATCGCCGCGCTGCAGTCCGGCCAGATCGACGCGATCGCCAATCTCGATCCGGTCGTCACGCGCCTCGAGCGCGCCGGCGAAGTGCGCGTCGTATCCGATACGCGCACGCTCGCCGACACGCACACCGTGTTCGGCGGCGACATGCCGGCGGGCTGCCTCTACGCGTCGCAGTCGTTCATCACGAAGAACCCGAACACCACGCAGGCGCTGACCCATGCGATGGTGCGCGCGCTCAAGTGGCTGCAGAACGCGAGCGGCAGCGAACTGATCAATACGGTGCCGGAGAGCTATCTGCTCGGCGACCGCGCACTCTATCTCGACGCGTGGCAGCATGTGCGCGAAGCGATGTCGCCCGACGGCCTGATGCCCGCCGACGGCCCCGCGACGTCGCTGAAGACGCTGAAAGCGTTCGATCCGATGATCCAGAACGCGCAGATCGATCTGTCGAAGACGTGGACCAACGACTTCGTGAAGAAGGCGCTGACGACCGTCAAGGCATAAACGACGCGGCGCGCGCGGTCTCCAGCGTCGCCGCGACATCTCCCCGCAAACCCGATCCCTGAAGCGAGCCGTACGATGACCGTTGCTGCCCTGGCGCTCGAAAACATCACCTGCACGTTCGCCGCACGCGACAACCGCGCGCAGCGCTACACAGCGGTCAAAGACACGACGCTGCGTATCGAGCCGGGCGAGTTCGTGTCGGTGGTCGGGCCGACCGGCTGCGGCAAGTCCACGCTGCTGAACATCGGCGCGGGGCTGCTGCAGCCGTCCACGGGCGCGGTCAGCGTGTTCGGCGAAAAGCTCGATGGCCTGAATCGCCGCGCGGGCTACATGTTTCAGGCCGATGCGCTGATGCCGTGGCGCTCGGCGCTCGACAACGTGATGGCCGGCCTGTCGTTTCGCGGCATGTCGGCCGCAGACGCGCGCGCAAAGGCCGAAGAGTGGTTGAAGCGCGTTGGACTCGGCGGCTTCGGCGACCGCTATCCGCATCAGCTGTCGGGCGGCATGCGCAAGCGCGTCGCGATGGCGCAAACGCTGATCCTCGATCCCGACATCATCCTGATGGACGAGCCGTTTTCCGCGCTGGACATTCAAACTCGGCAGCTGATGGAAAACGAACTGCTCGACCTCTGGGCCGCGAAGCGCAAGGCGGTGCTGTTCATCACGCACGATCTCGACGAAGCGATCGCGATGTCGGATCGCGTGGTCGTGCTGTCGGCCGGCCCCGCCACGCATCCGATCGGCGAGTTCCGGATCGATCTGCCACGGCCGCGCGATGTCGCCGAAATCCGTTCGCATCCGCGCTTCGTCGAATTGCATGCGCAGATCTGGGGCGTGCTGCGCGATGAAGTGCTCAAGGGGTATCAGCAGCAACTGACCGCTGTTTGAGTGTGCCGCGCATCCCTGCATGCGCATCAATAGAGAAGACGCATTCGACAATCGTCCGAGGCAATCCAAGTCATGTGGAAGACGTTGCGCCCAAACCGGGCGAATCTGGTGATCTGGCAGTGGCTGCTGCTCGTGCTGTGCTTCGTGCTGTGGTACGTGCTGACGAGCCCGACGCTGGTGCCGCCGTTCTATTTCGACGATCCGAACAAGGCGGCGTTCTTCTTCGGCGAGCCGCAGAAAGTGCTGCAGCGGATCTGGGAGTGGTTCACGAGCGGCGAGATTTATCTGCACCTGTGGATCACGCTCGTAGAGACCGTGCTCGCGTTCGTGTTCGGCACCGCGATCGGGCTCGGCGTCGGCCTGTGGCTCGCGCTCGCGCCGACCGCGAGCGCGCTGTTCGATCCGTACGTTAAGGCCGCGAACTCGATGCCGCGCGTGATTCTCGCGCCGATCTTCGGCGTGTGGTTCGGCCTCGGCATCTGGTCGAAGGTCGCGCTCGGCGTCACGCTGGTGTTCTTCATCGTGTTCTTCAACGTCTACCAGGGCGTGAAGGAAGTGAGCCCGGTCGTGCTCGCGAACGCGCGCATGCTCGGCGCGAACCGCAAACAGCTGCTGCGCTTCGTCTATCTGCCGAGCGCGATGAGCTGGGTGTTTTCGAGCCTGCATACGTCGGTGGGGCTGGCGTTCGTCGGCTCGGTGGTGGGCGAGTATCTGGGCTCGGCGCGCGGCGTCGGCTATCTGATCCTGCAGGCCGAAGGCACCTTCGATATCAACACCGTGTTCGCGGGCATTCTGGTGCTCACCGCGTTCGCGCTGATTCTCGACGCGATCGTCGGGATCGCGGAGCGGCGTTTGATGAAGTGGCAGCCGCGCACCGGCGATACCGAGAAGCTGTGAGTGTGGATCGCAAGCAGCGCGGCGTCCGAAATCGCCTTCGGGCGCCGCGCCGTTTTTCATGCTGCCTGATTGCTTGCGCTACGGCGTGATGACCACCTTGCCGATCACGCGACGCTCGGCCATGTCGCGCAACGCGCGGCCGGTGTCGTCGAGCGAATAGCGGGCGGACACATAGGGCTTGAGCTTGCCTTCGCGAATCCAGCCGGTCATCTGCTCGAATGCCGCGCGGTTGCGCTGCGGCTCACGCCTCGCGAAATCGCCCCAGAATACGCCGACTACGCTTGCGCCCTTGAGCAACATCAGGTTCAGCGGCAGCTTCGGGATCTCGCCGTTGGCAAAGCCGACCACCAGATAACGCCCCCTCCAGCCGATGCTGCGAAACGCCGGCTCCGCATACACGCCGCCGACCGGGTCGTAGATCACGTCCGGGCCTTTGCCGTCGGTGAGTGCCTTGATGCGCTCGCGCAGATCCTCGCTGCTGTAGTTGATCGTCGCGTCCGCGCCGTGCTCGACGCAGGTCGCGAGCTTTTCGTCGCTCGATGCCGCCGCGATCACGCGCGCGCCGAGCGCCTTGCCGATTTCGACCGCAGCCAGCCCGACGCCGCCAGCCGCGCCGAGCACGAGCATCGTCTCACGAGGCTGCAGCGCGCCGCGATCGACCACCGCGTGATGCGAGGTGCCATACGCGAGCGTGAACGCGGCCGCGAGTTCGAACGACACATCGTCGTCGAGCGGCACGCAGGCTGCGGCGGGTGCGAGCGCCTGTTCGGCGAAACCGCCGGAGCCGGTGAACGCGGCCACGCGCGAACCGGGCCTGAACTGCGTGACGCCTTCGCCTACCGCGCGCACGATGCCCGCGGCTTCCGAGCCCGGCGTGAACGGCAGCGGCGGTTTGAACTGGTATTTGTTCTCGATGATCAGCACGTCGGGAAAATTGACGGCTGCGGACTTCACGTCGATCACGACGTGGCCTGGCGGCGGTTCGAGATCCGGCAGGTTATCGACGACCAGGCTCTCGGGCGGCCCGTATTGCTTGCAGCGAATCGCGCGCATCGTGGCTCCATATCGTTCAGGGTTCGCAACGGTTTCGAGTGTAAAGCAAAGCGCACGACCGTACGATTCATTGCGCTGCGGATTGCGACTCAAAGCAGCATTTTTGCGTTCGGCACAAGCCTCCGCGCACCTGAATAAACCCGGCTAGCACGACGCTCGTGCGCGCCATGCAGAGACGCCGACCATGTCGTTCGCGTGCCATCTTTCCTCGGTTACAATCGGCGCATGCGAATCCTACTCAGCAACGACGACGGTTATCTGGCGCCGGGCCTCGCCGCGCTTTACGAAGCGCTGAAGCCGATCGCCGACGTCACCGTGATGGCTCCCGAACAGAACTGCAGCGCCGCGTCGAATTCCCTGACGCTGTGGCGGCCGCTCTCGGTCCTGCGTTCGGCGAATGGCTTCTACTACGTGAACGGCACACCGACCGACTCGGTGCACATCGCACTGACCGGCATGCTCGACCATACGCCGGACCTCGTCGTGTCGGGTATCAACAACGGCCAGAACATGGGCGACGACACGCTGTATTCCGGCACCGTCGCGGCCGCCACCGAAGGCATCATGTTCGGCGTGCCGGCCATCGCGTTTTCGCTGGTCGACAAAGACTGGGTGCATCTCGAAGACGCGGCGCGCGTTGCCGCCGAAATCGTCGCGCATTATCTCGAGCGGCCGTTGCCGGGACATCCGCTGCTGAACGTCAATATTCCTAACCTGCCGTATGACCAACTGCGCGGCCGGGAGATCACCCGACTCGGCAAACGTCATCCGTCGCAGCCGGTCATCCGCCAAACCAATCCGCGCGGCGAACCGATCTACTGGATCGGCGCCTCGGGCCAGGCGCGCGACGCGAGCGAAGGCACGGACTTCCACGCGGTCGCGAACGGCGCCGTGTCGATCACGCCTCTGCAGCTCGATCTGACCTACACGCAAATGCTGCCCGCGGCGCGCGACTGGCTACGCGCCGGGAGCGGCAGTTCATGACTGGCGAGCGCGCGAAGCGCTTTCCGCTAGGTCTCGAGGACCTGGTGCGCGAACCGCGCCGGCCCGAGGGACGTCCGGGGGAGATGCGCGCGGCGGCGCTCGCGGCGAGCGCGGCGTTGAATGCGCGGCAGCAGTCGGCGAAACCGACGCAGGGCGGCGCGGCCGCACGAGCGCAAGCGAGGACCTCCGCTGCGGCGCAAACAACGTCAACGCCGGCGACGCGACCCCAGGTGATTCCCCAGGCGAAGACGCAGATTGCTACGTTGGGCACGCCAACCGGAACCACCGGGGCGATGCCGCCGAAGCCGCAGGCCGCGCCTGTTGCAAAGACTACGGCGAACTCGTTGTCCGGTGCATTGGCAGGGCAGCCTGTCAAGCAAGCACCGAAGTCGTCGGTCAAGCCAGGCAAAACCTCGACGCGTGCGTCTGCACACAGCGCACGTCCGACACCACCACTTCAGCCGCAATCGCAGCAAGGCGCGAAACCCGCGTCGAACGCCGCGCTAGCCGGTGCGATGAGCGGTGCATTCGGCGGCGCAAGCAGCAGCGCGATGAACAACGCACTCGCGCTGACCTCGGAACGGGTTCGCGAACGGATGGTCGAACGCCTGCGAGCCAATGGCGTCAGCGACCAGCGTGTGCTGAACGCGATGGCGGCGGTGCCGCGCCACATGTTCGTCGATCCGGGTCTTGCGGCTCAGGCGTACGAAGATGCCGCGCTGCCGATCGGTCATCACCAGACCATCTCGAAGCCGTCCGTGGTTGCGCGGATGATCGAACTCGCGGCGGCCGGGCGCGCGCCGAATACGGTGCTCGAAATCGGCACCGGTTGCGGCTATCAGGCAGCGGTGCTGAGCCAGGTCGCGCGCGAGGTTTATTCGATTGAACGCATCAAGCCGCTGTCCGAGCGCGCGAAGACGAATCTGCGTCCGCTGCGCATTCCGAATATCCGGCTGCATTACGGCGACGGGCGGCTCGGTTTGCCGTCGGCGGCGCCGTTCGACGCGATCGTGATCGCGGCTGCCGGGCTCGACGTTCCGCAGGCGCTGCTCGAGCAGCTTGCGATCGGCGGACGTCTGGTTGCGCCGGTCGGCTCGCAGGAAGGACAGAGCCAGGTGCTGACGCTGGTCGAGCGCCTCGGGCCCGCGCAATGGCGCGAGTCGCGGCTTGATCGCGTTTTCTTTGTACCCTTAAAATCCGGAGTGATTTGACACCGATGAGTATGTTGCGCGCGATGCAGAGAACCACCCCGAATCCCCCCCTGACCGTAACCCAGCGCAGCGTGTGCGTGCTCGCCTTGTCCCTGTTGATGACGGCCTGTGCATCCCGGCTCGACCAGGCGCCCGTCGTCGACCGCTCCGGCGGCGGCGTGCTCTCCACCGCGCAGGGCGCGGCGCAACCGGCGGTGCCGCTCGGTCCGCCGCCGCCCGGTTACTATCGCGTGAAGCCGGGCGATACGCTGTACCGCATTGCGCTCGAAAACGGCCAGAATTACCGCGACATCTCGACGTGGAACAACCTGACCAATCCGAATCAGATCGAAGTCGACCAGCTGCTGCGCGTCGTGCCGCCGGGTGCGAATACCGCGGCCATCACGCCGGGCGTGTCGACCGCGCCGATCGGCAGCACGGGCGCGGTGCAAAGCGCGCCGCTGAACAGCAGCGCGCCGGCCGCGGTCGGCGCCGCGATGCCGCCGCTCTACGGCGGCGCGACGAACGGTACGCCCGCGAACGGCGCGGTAGCTGCGCCTCCGGCCAATTCCTCTGCGGCGAACGCCGAGCTCGGCAGCGCGGCGGCGGGCAACGTAGCATTTGCATGGCCGGTGCGCGGTCCGCTTCTCAACACCTTCAACGACTCGACCAACAAAGGCGTCAATATCGGCGGCTCCGCGGGCGAGCCGGTTAAAGCGTCGGCCGATGGTCGCGTCGTCTATGCAGGAAATGGGCTGCGTGGTTACGGCAATCTCATTATCATCAAGCATGATGCAACTTATCTCACCGCGTATGCACACAACCGCGCTTTGATGGTAAAAGAGGGGGACGCGGTAACGAAGGGGCAGAAGATCGCTGAGATGGGCAATAGCGATTCCGACCGCGTGATGTTGCATTTCGAAGTTCGCCGACAGGGTAAACCAGTCGACCCACTGAAGTATTTGCCGCCGCAATAAGCGATACGACCATGCCGAAATCGAAGCGCCGCCCGCCGCAAGCCGAGTCTGAGACGATCAGCGAAGTCACGTCCGCCGCAGTGGACGAAAGCGGCGCTTCGGAAGTGGAAGAGGAGATCGTCGAGGAGCGCGATCTCGACGAACGCCAGAGCGGCCTCGACGACAGCGAGGGCGCCGACGCGCGCGAAAGCACCGGCGACGCCGTGCCCGACGCCGACGATTTCCGCGCACTGCTGCAGGCCGAACTCACGGCCGACACGATCCAGCATTATCTAAACCGCATCAGCGTGAAGCCGCTGCTCACCGTCGAGGAAGAGCAGAAATATTCGCGCCTTGCCAAGGCCGGCGAGTTCGAAGCGCGGCAGGTGATGATCGAGCGCAATCTGCGGCTGGTCGTCAGCATTGCCAAGGGTTATCTGAATCGCGGCGTGCCGCTGCTCGATCTGATCGAGGAGGGCAATCTCGGCCTGATGCACGCAATCGAAAAATTCGATCCGACGCGCGGCTTCCGTTTTTCGACTTACGCAACATGGTGGATTCGCCAGAGCATCGAGCGCGCAATCATGAACCAGGCGCGCACCGTGCGCTTACCGGTGCATGTGATTCGTGAGCTCAACCAGGTGTTACGCGCGAAGCGCCATCTGGAAAAGAACTCGATGAATTCGGGCGAAGCCGCCGAGCGCCGTGACGCGAGCATCGATGACATCGCCTATCTGACCGGCAAGACCACCGACGAAGTCACCGACATCCTCGCGCTGAACGAGCACACCGCGTCGCTCGACGCGCCGCTCGACCTCGATCCGGCGAGCAGCCTGCTCGATTTGCTGTCGGACGACCAGAGCCAGTCGCCAGACGCCGAGGTGCAGCATCGCGAGCTCGAAACGCTGACACGCGCATGGCTCGCGCGTTTGTCGGACAAGCACCGCCATGTAATCGAGCGGCGCTTCGGTCTGAATCATATCGAGCCCGCCACGCTCGAGGAGCTGGCCGACGAAATGGGCCTTACGCGCGAGCGTGTGCGCCAGATCCAACAGGAAGCGCTGGTGCGGCTCAAGCGCTTCTTCGCCTCAAACGGTGTCCGCAAAGACGCCGTTCTCTGACCTGATGACACCGATTCTTGTTTTCGACATCGAGACGATTCCCGATGTCGCCGGCATCCGCCGTCTTGAAGATTTGCCCGCGTCGATGAGCGACGCCGATGTCGCCGAGCACGCGTTCGCCGCGCGACGCGAAAAAACCGGCAGCGATTTTCTGCCGCATCACCTGCAACGGGTCGCGGCGATTTCCTGCGTGTTCCGCGACAACAACGGTTTTCGCGTGCGCTCGCTCGGCACGCCCGAGGACGGCGAGGCGACGCTCGTGCAGTCGTTCTATCGCGTGATCGAAAAGTACACGCCGCAGCTCGTGTCGTGGAACGGCGGCGGATTCGATCTGCCGGTGCTCAACTATCGCGCGCTCGTCAACGGCATCCCGGCGTACCGGTTCTGGGATCTCGGCGAGGACGACCGCGACTTCAAGTGGAACAACTACATCAGCCGCTACCACGCGCGCCACACCGACCTGATGGACGTGCTCGCGATGTACCAGGCGCGCGCGAACGCGCCGCTCGACGCGCTCGCGAAGATGTGCGGCTTTCCGGGCAAGATGGGCATGGACGGCAGTCAGGTGTGGCAGGCGTTCCAGCAAGGGCGCATCGAGGAAATCCGCAATTACTGCGAGACCGACGTCGTCAATACGTATCTGCTGTATTGCCGCTTCCAGTTGATGCGCGGCGGCTTTTCGCCGTCGGAGTATGCTGATGAGATCAACCTCGTGAAGAATGCGCTGGCGCTGGAAACCGCGCCACAGTGGGCCGAGTATCTGGCGGCGTTCGAGCCGTAACGGCGCGCGAGTAGCGCGTCCGCCGGGGTCCCGCGCCGCAATCCGGGCCGCGATCTCCGCGCGCTCCGGGCGTGGTCCAGACCACGCCACTGGCAAGCCCGGCGCTTCGTCTACAATCTCGCCTTTCCCCATAGTTTGTCAGGAAGTCCGCAGGTGTCCCGAACTGCCCCCCAACGTCGCTCGCCGCGGCGCTCATCGAAGCATGCGAAGGCGCACGCCCCGGCGCCGGCGCCCGTTATTACCGGCAACGAACCGGTCATCGAAATCGTTTCGCTCGATATGGAAGCGCGCGGCGTGGGCCGCACCGCGAGTGAAGACGGCACGCCAGGCAAGGTTGTGTTCGTCGAAGGCGCACTGCCGGGCGAACTCGTCAGTTATTCGACGCATCGCAGCAAGCCGAAATTCGAGCAGGCCGAAGTCGTCCAGGTGTTCCGCGAAAGCGTGATCCGCACGACGCCGAAATGCACGTACTTCAACATCTGCGGCGGCTGTTCGATGCAGCATCTGGACATGCGCGCGCAAGTGGCGGTCAAGCAGCGCGTGCTCGAGGACAACCTGCAGCATCTGGCGAAGCTGCGCCCCGAAACGGTGTTCCGGCCGATTCACGGGCCGTCCTGGGGTTATCGCTATCGCGCGCGGCTCGCGGTGCGCTATCTGCCGGAGCGCGGCGGCATGCGCATCGGCTTTCACGAGAAGAAGAGCAGCTATATCGCCGATATGAAGACCTGCGAGGTGCTGCCGCCGCATGTGTCGGCGATGCTGATGCCGCTGCGCTTCATGGTCCGCAAGCTGTCGATCTACGACCGTATGCCGCAGCTCGAGCTCGCAGTCGGCTCCTCGGTCACGGCGCTCGTCGTGCGCAACCTCGAACCGCTGACAGCCGCGGACGAGCAGGTGCTGCGCGAGTTCGCGGACGAGCACAAGGTGCAGTTCTGGGTCCAGCCGGGTGGTCCCGACACAGTCACGCCGCTCTATCCGCTCGATGTGCAGCTCGACTACACGCTGCCGGAATACGGCATCCGCATGCCGTTCAAGCCGACCGATTTCACCCAGGTCAATCACGCGATCAACCGTGTGCTGGTGAGCCGCGCGTTGCGCCTGCTGGCACCGGCGCGCACGGACCGCGTGCTCGACCTTTTCTGCGGGATCGGCAATTTCACGCTGCCGCTCGCGCGAATTTCGCGGGAAGTGGTCGGCATCGAAGGCAGCGAAGTGCTGACGCAGCGCGCGCTCGCGAACGCGGAGCTCAATGGCGTCGGCGGGCATACGTCGTTCGCGTGCCGCAATCTGTTCGAAGTCACCGCCGACGACCTGCGCGCGCTCGGCCACTTCGACAAGTTCCTGATCGATCCCCCGCGCGAAGGCGCGCTCGCGATCGCGAAGGCGCTCGCGGAGATCGCGCAGAGCGGCAACGGACCGCTGCCGAAGCGCATCGTCTACGTGTCGTGCGCGCCGGGCACGCTCGCGCGCGATGCCGGGCTGCTCGTGCATGAGGCCGGCTATCGGCTGGTCGGCGCGGGCGTCGTCAATATGTTCCCGCATACGTCGCACGTGGAATCGATTGCGCTGTTCGAGCGCGATTGAGTCTCGCCGCGCGCACAAACGAAAACGCCACGACCTCGGTCGTGGCGTTTTTGTTTTCAGACGACGGTCAGTGTGCCGTCGGCGCGTGGGGAATCAGAACTGCCACCACGACTTCGCCGTGCCGGGCCGTGCGTGGCCGGTCACGTATGGGCTGTCGGGGAAAGTGCCGGCCAGCACGCGGCGCGTGTCGTCAGCGAGTTGCTGGTTGTTCAGCTTCTCGTACGACAGAATCATGAGGTGCAGTGCGTCTTCGATGGCCGGCGCGTTCTTGTACTCGCGCAAGGCGAGCTGCGCGCGGTTGATCGCGGCGACATAGGCGCCGCGGCGGTAGTAGTAGTCCGCCGCGTGGACTTCGTGCGATGCCAGCGCATTCACGATGTAGCGCATGCGCTGCGCGGCGTCCGGCGCGTACTTGCTGTTCGGGAAGCGGTCCACCACGACCTTGAACGCGTCGTACGACTCGCGCAGCGACTTCGGATCGCGCTCGCTCATATCCTGGCCCGAGAAGCGGCCGAACAGACCGAGGTCGTCATTGAAGTGGATCATGCCCTTCAGGTAATACGCGTAGGCGATGTCCGGGTGATCCGGGTGCAGCTGGATGAAGCGGTCGATGGCCTGGTCGGCGGCGGCGTTTTCGTTGTCTTTCCAGTTGCAGTACGCGACGTTGATCTGCGCCTGCTGGGCGAAGTGGCCGAACGGGTCGCGGCCCTCGAGAAGCTCGAAATACTTCGCGCACTTGCCCCAGTCACCACCGGTCAGGGCGTCGTTCGCCTCCGTATATAATTTGTTGTTGTTCCACGTTGCCGTTTCGTCGGTCTTCTCCGGCAGGCCGTGGCAAGCCGCAACAGCGACGACGGCCGCGGCGCACGCAATGTATCCGGCCACTTTCCGGGCCGCCTTCTTGATGGCCGCCAAATTGATCGCCGCTTCAGTGATGGTGTTCAAGGCTCGCATTTTCCAGTCTAGCTTTACGTCCAGGTGACCCAGATTCAATGACCCGCTCAAATACTCCAGGCACCGCAGGCGCCGGGAATAGCAACAAAGATTATAGCGTAAGCGCCGACCCGGCCGACGCGTTGGGCGTCGATTCCCTCGATGACGATTTCGCCGGCGACGCGCTCGCCGAAAGCGGTCGGCAAGGCTCCGCGGCCACGGCGGCGCCCGTACCCGTGCGCGCGGCCGACGAAGCGCCGCGTAGCGTCGTGGTGCCCGACGAACTGGCCGGCGAGCGCCTCGACAAGGTGCTCGCCAAAGTATTCCCGGAGTTCTCGCGCAGCCGTCTGCAAAGCTGGATCGAGGCCGAGCGGGTGCGCGTCGACGGCAAGCCGGCGAAGATTCGCCAGTCGGTGCCGCTCGGTGCCACGATCGAGCTCGTGCCCGATCTGCTGCCCGAGCAGCTCGCCTTCACGCCCGAGCCGGTGCCGCTCGAGATCGTCTACGAGGACGACACGCTGGTCGTCATCAACAAGACGGCCGGCATGGTCGTGCATCCGGCGGCCGGCAATTGGAGCGGCACCGTGCTGAACGGACTGCTCCACCGCTATGGCGAGGCCGCGGCGGGTCTGCCGCGCGCGGGCATCGTGCATCGGCTCGACAAGGAGACTTCGGGACTGATGGTGGTCGCGCGCACGCTCGAGGCGCAGACCGACCTCGTGCGTCAGTTGCAGGCGCGCACGGTCAAGCGCCGCTACCTCGCGCTCGTGTGGGGCAGCATGCCCGACGAAGGCACGATCGACGCGCCGATCGGCCGCGACCCGCGCGAGCGCACGCGCATGGCCGTGGTGACGAGCGCGGCCGGCAAGCCGGCGCGCACGCATTTTCGGCGCGTGGCCGCGGCGATCTGGCAGCGTCAGCCGGTCACGGCGATCCACTGCGATCTGGAGACCGGGCGCACGCATCAGATTCGCGTGCATTGCGCGCATATCGGTCATCCGCTGCTCGGAGACCCCGTCTACGGACGCGCGCGCGGCAAGCGCTCGGTCACGCCGCTGCCGGACGGCTTCGCGCGCCAGGCGCTGCACGCATGGCGGCTCGGCCTGATCCATCCGAAGACCGGCCGCTCGATGCAATGGCGCGCCGACGTGCCGGCCGACATCGAGGCATTGTCGGCCGCGCTCGGCCTCGGTCGCGACGACGCGGGGGAGTTCGACGACGCGTATGACGAGGACTACGATGCATCGTTCGACGATGGCGCGTACGATGAAGACGGCGACCACGACGAGGACGATCACGCATGAGCGCCAATCTGCCGGAGCTGGGTTTTGCCGACGTCGTGCAGCCCGCATGGAACGTCTCGCCGCGCGTGCGCGCGCTCGTGACCACGCGCGACGGCGGCGTCAGCGACGCGCCGTTCGGCCGCTGGCGCGACGGCGCCGACCAGCCCGGCGGGCTGAACCTGGGCATGAAGACCGGCGACGATCCGGCCGCGGTCGCGAGCAATCGCGCACGGCTCGTCGCGCTGACCGGCGTTCGCGAAACCGCGTGGCTCGAACAGATTCACGGCGCCGGCATCATGCGCGCCGAGGATGCAGTCGCGCACGCGCGCGAGCATGGCGCGCCGGCGCGCGCTGACGCGAGCGTCACCGATCGCGCGGGCATCGCGTGCGTCGTGATGGTGGCCGATTGCATGCCGGTGCTGTTGTGCGACGAAGCGGGGCGCGCGGTCGGCGCCGCGCATGCCGGCTGGCGCGGACTCGCGGCGGGCATCGTCGAGCAGACCGCCGCGCGGGTCGCGGCGCTGGCGGGCGTGCCGGCCACCGAGTTGCATGCGTACCTCGGACCGTCGATCGGGCCCAACGCGTTCGAAGTCGGTGCAGACGTCCGTGACGCCTTCATGACTGATGTCGACGGCGCACAATGCGATGCGACCGCGAAGGCGTTCGTCGCGCATCCCGCGAATGCCGGCAAATATCTCGCCAATCTGCCGGCGCTGGCGCGCTTGCGCCTGCAGCGGCTCGGCGTTACGCGTATCAGCGGCGGCGACCTGTGCACGGCCACGCTGCGCGAGCGCTTTTATTCGTATCGCCGTGACCGCGAAACCGGCCGTATGGCCGCGTTGATCTGGATCGACGAACAGGCGCAATCAATTGCCGATTAATTCTGGGTAGCGCGCGCATCTCGTCATATTTTTACAATCGAACGGTGGTTTCATTCTGCGTGAACGCGCACCGGTTCGAGATTCGCGAATGGCACGGCAGGTCCGTCACTGAAGGCCTTTCACCGGCCTTCAAGCACATTTTTTGTTGCACTGCCGGAAGGATTGCCTATAGCGCGAATCCCCCGCCGGCTCTGTGGGCGAGCGAACGGATAAATACGCTTAAGTGCCATGCGCCGTTGGACTTTTTTGAGTTGCGTGCGGCATGGGACATTTCTTCGCAAAAGCGCGATTTGCCATACAGGGAAAACGATAATTAAAAAAATATCGCACCGCGGCAAAATCGGGAGCAAGCATTGACATGCCTTGTGATGGGGAGCAAGAATGTTCCTTCTAAGCTCCTCCTCGTTCATGAGACAGGGTGTGACGAAGTCGCGAGCAATCGCTCCGTGCGCACGAACCTGCCTCTCAACCCGTCCGCAAGGACTTACCGGTCAAAAGCAGGCATGGCAGCATCTCATTCCTCAGCTTCCCCCAGCACGGACTCCTCGAAGGAGCAGACGCAGCAGGCCGGTACGAGCGGTGCATCGTCAGCCGCAGGCATGCAGCAATTTCTCGACGCCTGGATGAACGCCTGGCGTTCGTTCGGCGCTCAGCCCAATGGCGCGGCATTCCAGATGCCTTCAATGCCGCAGATGCCGGACCTCGCGCAGATCACGGCGGGCTTTCCGCAAATCCCGGCATTTCCCGGCATGCCCGACTTCAGCAAGCTGGCCGCCGGCGCGCTGCCGGGGCTCAGCATTCCCACCGCCGCGATTCCGCCCGAGCGTTTGCAGAAGCTGCAAACCGACTATTCGCGCGAGGCGATGGAACTGATCCAGCAGGCCACCACATCGGCGATCAAGGCGCCCGAGCTCAAGGACCGGCGCTTTAGCGCCGACGCCTGGAGCCAGTCGCCGGCCTACGCGTTCACCGCCGCGTGGTATCTGCTGAACGCGCGCTATTTGCAGCAGATGGTCGACGCGCTCGATACCCAGCCGAAAACCCGCGAGCGCATTCGCTTCGCGGTCCAGCAGTGGACCGCGGCGGCCTCGCCGAGCAACTTCTTCGCGCTGAATCCCGAAGCGCAGAAAACGCTGCTCGACAGCAAGGGCGAGAGCCTGCGCCAGGGTGTGATGAACCTGCTCGGCGACATGCAGCGCGGCAAGATTTCTCAAACCGACGAATCGCGTTTCGCGGTCGGCGAGAACCTCGCGAACACCGAAGGCTCGGTCGTGTTCGAGAACGATCTGCTGCAGCTGATCCAGTACAAGCCGCGCACGGCGACCGTGCGCGAGCGGCCGCTCCTGATCGTGCCGCCGTGCATCAACAAGTACTACATCCTCGACCTGCAGCCCGAAAACTCGCTCGTCGCGCACGGGCTCGATTCGGGCCACCAGGTATTCCTGATTTCGTGGCGCAACGCCGATCAGTCGATCGCGCACAAGACGTGGGACGACTACATCGCCGAGGGCGTGCTGAC
Source organism: Paraburkholderia sp. BR14374 (assembly GCF_040948685.1). Classification (NCBI taxonomy): domain Bacteria; kingdom Pseudomonadati; phylum Pseudomonadota; class Betaproteobacteria; order Burkholderiales; family Burkholderiaceae; genus Paraburkholderia; species Paraburkholderia sp. BR14374. The sequence continues at coordinate 142,909 of NZ_JBFPKF010000008.1, forward strand.
TTCGATCGACACCGTGCGCCAGATCAGCGGCCGCGAGCAGATCAATACGCTCGGTTTCTGCATCGGCGGCACGTTGCTCGCCACCGCGCTCGCGGTGGCCGCGGCGCGCGGCGAACATCCGGCCGCGTCGATGACGCTGCTCACCGCGATGCTCGACTTCTCCGACACGGGCGTGCTCGACGTGTTCGTCGACGAGGCGCACGTGCAGATGCGCGAGCAGACCATCGGCGGCAAGAACGGTGCGCCGCCGGGGCTGATGCGCGGCATCGAATTCGCGAACACGTTCTCGTTCCTGCGCCCGAACGACCTCGTATGGAACTACGTCGTCGACAACTACCTGAAGGGCCGCACGCCGGTGCCGTTCGACCTGCTGTACTGGAACAGCGACTCGACCAGTGTGCCGGGGCCGATGTACGTCTGGTATCTGCGCAACACCTATCTCGAGAACAAGCTGCGCGAGCCGGGTGCGCTGAGCAGCTGCGGCGAGCCGATCGATCTGTCGAAGATCGACGTGCCGACCTTCATTTACGGTTCGCGAGAAGACCATATCGTGCCGTGGCAAACCGCGTACGCGTCCGTGCCGCTGCTTACCGGACCGCTGAAGTTCGTGCTCGGCGCGTCGGGTCATATCGCCGGCGTGATCAATCCGCCCGCGAAGAAAAAGCGCAGTTTCTGGAGGCTCGAGAGCGACGCGAAGACGCTGCCCGCAAGCGCGGACGAATGGTTCGAAGCGGCGACAGAAGTGCCCGGCAGCTGGTGGCCCGAATGGACCGACTGGCTCGATCAGTACGGCGGCAAAAAGGTGAAGCCGCGCGCCACGCTGGGCTCCGACGAATTCCCGGTCATCGAGCCGGCGCCGGGCCGCTACGTGCGGCAGCGGGAGTAGGTTTCACGCACGGGCCGACGCGCGCGTCCGAAGTTGCTGCGCAGTCGGCCGGTGCATAGGTGTTTGGCAGGTGAATGAGCGTCTGGTTGATGAAGGCGTGAGAGCAACGCAAGTTGCGACGCAATTTTTAACGTAACGGGCTGCGGCGCAGTTTGCCGGGATGCCCTGAGGATATGGAAATGACTGATGTTGTGATCGTATCGGCCGCTCGTACTGCAGTGGGCAAGTTTGGCGGGTCGCTGGCGAAGGTTGCCGCACCTGAACTCGGAGCGGTCGCGGTTCGCGCCGTACTCGAACGGGCCGGCGTGAAGCCGGAACAGGTGAGCGAAGTTATCCTGGGCCAGGTGCTGACGGCGGGCTCCGGTCAGAACCCCGCGCGTCAGGCGCTGATCAAGGCGGGTTTGCCGTCGGCCGTGCCCGGCATGACGATCAACAAGGTTTGCGGCTCGGGTCTGAAGGCCGTGATGCTCGCGGCCAACGCGATCATCGCCGGCGATGCGGACATCGTCGTCGCAGGCGGCCAGGAAAACATGAGCGCCGCGCCGCACGTGCTGCCGGGTTCGCGCGATGGTTTCCGCATGGGCGACGCGAAGCTGATCGATTCGATGATCGTCGACGGCCTGTGGGACGTCTACAACCAGTACCACATGGGCGTGACGGCTGAGAACGTCGCGAAGGAACACGGCATCACGCGCGAACAGCAGGACGCGTTCGCGGCGCTGTCGCAGAACAAGGCGGAAGCCGCGCAGAAGGCAGGGCGCTTCAACGACGAAATCGTGCCGGTCGAGATTCCGCAACGCAAGGGCGAGCCGCTGCGCTTCGTCACCGACGAATTCGTGCGTCACGGCGTGACGGCCGAATCGCTCGCGGGCCTGAAGCCGGCGTTCTCGAAGGAAGGCACGGTCACGGCGGCGAATGCGTCGGGCCTGAACGACGGCGCGGCCGCGGTGCTCGTGATGTCGCTGAAGAAAGCGGAAGCGCTCGGCCTCACGCCGCTCGCGCGCATCAAGGCGTACGCGAACGCGGGTGTCGATCCGAAGGTGATGGGCATGGGCCCGGTGCCGGCTTCGCGCCGCTGCCTCGAGCGCGCGGGCTGGACGCCGGCCGACCTCGACCTGATGGAAATCAACGAAGCGTTTGCCGCGCAGGCGCTCGCCGTGCACAAGCAGATGGGCTGGGACACGTCGAAGATCAACGTGAACGGCGGCGCGATCGCGATCGGCCACCCGATCGGCGCGTCCGGCTGCCGGATTCTCGTTACGCTGCTGCACGAAATGCAGAAGCGCGATGCGAAGAAGGGTCTGGCGTCGTTGTGTATCGGCGGCGGCATGGGTGTCGCGCTCGCGGTCGAGCGAGTTTAAAGTACGCTGGGTACGCCGCGCGCGACCGCGACCGTTCGCGCGCGGCCTTCGCCGGCACAGCCATCTGGCCGCGCCGCACGCCAACTGGCGGTGCGGCGCGCTGCGCTGCAACAGGTGACTCGGGCCGGCAGCGCGCGTTGCCAGACGGTCGCCCGGCGGCAACGTGAACCAGCATCAGGCGAGGCACGAGGCCGCCGGCAGGCGCCTCGAAAACGATAACGGAGTGTGGTTTATGACACAGCGAATTGCGTACGTAACGGGCGGCATGGGCGGCATCGGCACCAGCATCTGCCAGCGTCTGCACAAGGAAGGCTTCAAGGTGATCGCGGGCTGCGGCCCGAATTCGCCGCGCCGTGCAAAGTGGCTCGACGAGCAGAAGGCGCTTGGCTTCGACTTCGTCGCCTCCGAGGGTAACGTCGGCGACTGGGAATCGACCAAGGCCGCGTTCGACAAGGTCAAGGCCGAAGTCGGCGAGATCGACGTGCTGGTCAACAATGCCGGCATCACGCGCGACGTTGTGTTCCGCAAGATGACGCACGAAGACTGGACCGCGGTGATCGACACCAACCTGACGAGCCTGTTCAACGTCACCAAGCAGGTGATCGACGGCATGGTCGAGCGTGGCTTTGGCCGCGTAATCAACATTTCGTCGGTGAACGGCCAGAAGGGCCAGTTCGGCCAAACCAATTATTCGACTGCGAAGGCGGGCATCCACGGCTTTACGATGTCGCTCGCGCAGGAAGTCGCGACCAAGGGCGTGACGGTCAACACCGTGTCGCCGGGCTACATCGGCACCGACATGGTCAAGGCCATCCGCCCGGACGTGCTGGAAAAAATCGTCGCGACGATTCCGGTGCGCCGCCTCGGTCAGCCGGACGAAATCGGCTCGATCGTCGCATGGCTCGCGTCGGACGAATCGGGCTTCGCCACCGGCGCAGATTTTTCGCTGAACGGCGGCTTGCATATGGGCTGAGCCATCGGCGCGCCGGACCGGATGGCGGCGCGCTCCGGCTCAGACGGTTTCCCCGGCGTCCCGGCTGCGCAATCGATTCGATCGCACAGCCCGGACGCCGTTTCCGCGTTTGCTTAACTCGAGCTTAAAGGCGTTACATGACTACTACTACAAAGAAAACGGCCGAACGACTGATCAAGAAATATCCGAATCGTCGGCTCTACGATACGGAGACGAGCACCTACATCACGCTGACTGATGTGAAGCAGCTCGTGCTCGATCAGGAAGATTTCAAGGTGATCGATGCCAAGAGCAACGAGGACCTGACGCGTTCGATCCTGCTGCAGATCATTCTCGAAGAGGAGAGCGGCGGCCTGCCGATGTTCTCGTCGTCGATGCTGTCGCAGATCATCCGGTTCTACGGTCATGCGATGCAGGGCATGATGGGCACGTATCTGGAGAAGAACATCCAGGCCTTCATCGACATTCAGGCGAAGCTCGCAGACCAGTCGAAGAATCTCTATGAAGGCAAGGCGATGAACCCCGAGGTCTGGTCGCAGTTCATGAACATGCAGGCGCCGATGATGCAGGGCATGATGACCAGCTATATCGAGCAGTCGAAGAACATGTTCGTGCAAATGCAGGAGCAGATGCAGAACCAGGCGAAGACCATGTTCGCCACGTTCCCGTTCACGCCGGGCGGCGCTGTCAATGCGAACAACGCGAGCAATGCGCCGGCTACGCCACAGGGCAATCCGGAGCCGGAGAAGAAGTGAACGAGTGAATGGCGGCGAGGTCCGCTCGGGTCGACGAGGGCTTCGGGGTAGCCCGCGGACGCGAAGCCGACCTTCATGGCTGCAACGGGATCGCGACCTGGCTGAGCCAGCTCCTGGCCGTCGGCGTAGCGTTGGCATCCAGCCGCTCCGTTGCCAATCTCCCATATGGCTCGCACGATTGCGCAGCCACCGACGCGCTACAATACCGGCCCGCGCGTGGGGACGCTTTTCCGTCGGAACCGGATTCAGGCCGCGGTTCAAGGTCCGTTGCGTCCCTCTGCCGGCACATCGCTGCTAGCGCCGTTATCGTTTTCCTTCCGCTGGACCCGCCTTATGTTTCAGACCGTCTCCCTGATCGCGTCCGTGTGTTCCGTTGCGAAGGCCGCACGGATCATTCTTCGCTGATCCGCCGTTCACCCACATCCTCATGAGCCGGCTGTTTCTCGCCCCGATGGAAGGGCTTGCGGACTACGTGCTGCGCGACGTGCTGACGAGCGCGGGCGCTTTCGACGGCTGCGTGTCCGAGTTCATCCGCATCACGGGCTCGATGCTGCCGACGCGCGTCTATGAGCGCGAGGCGCCCGAGATCCTGCACGCGAGCGTGACGGCCAGCGGCACGCCGATGGTGATCCAACTGCTCGGCAGCGATCCCGAGTGGATGGCGCGCAACGCCGCGTACGCGGCCACGCTGTCGCCGTACGGTATCGACCTGAACTTCGGCTGTCCCGCCAAAGTGGTCAATCAGCATGGCGGCGGCGCGATGCTGCTCGCGAACCCGAAGCTGCTGAACCAGATCGTCGCGGCCGTGCGCGCCGCGGTGCCGGCCGATATCGCGGTGACCGCAAAAATGCGCCTCGGCGTGTCCGACACGTCGCGGGCGATCGAATGCGCGCAGGCGCTCGTGGACGGCGGCGCGGCCTCGCTCGTCGTGCATGCGCGCACGCGCGACGACCGCTACCGGCCGCCTGCGCACTGGGAGTGGGTCGCGCATATCGACGACGCCGTCGATGTACCCGTCATCGCGAACGGCGAGGTCTGGACAGCCGCGGACTGGCAGCGCTGCCGCTCGGTCAGCGGCTGCACGGACGTGATGATTGGCCGCGGCGCCGTGTCGGACCCATTCCTCGCGCAGCGAATCCGCGGGCTCATGGACCCGTGTGCGTCGGCCGACGAATGGCCGCAGGTGCTGGGTTCGATCGTCGGCTACCTGAACAAGCTGCGGGCGCACGGCTCGCTGACCCATGAGCACGGCCGCGTCAAGCAGTGGCTCAGCTACCTGCAGCGGACCTGGCCGCAAGCGGCCGAACTGCATGCGGCGATCCGGCGAGTGCAGGACTCTGACGAAATTCTTACGGTGATCGGCCAGGCGCTGGCGGCCGCAGGCGCGTCGGCGCCAACGCGTGAGCACGTTTTCAGCGACGAAAATAGCGAGCTGAATCAACCCGAACCGGCTGAAGCGATCCCCGTTTGAAGACTAGAATTCAAAGACTTACGAGCGGTGGCGGTGGCGAACCGCTACAATTCAGGGTTTAACGTCTTCAAGCGGTTCCCCATGTCTTCCACCCCCTCGAACGCTCCGGCCGCGCCGGGCGCCACGCCGAAAGTCGGCTTCGTTTCCCTCGGCTGCCCCAAGGCCCTCGTCGATTCCGAGCAGATCATCACCCAGCTGCGTGCCGAAGGCTACGAAATCTCCGGCACCTATGACGGCGCGGACCTCGTGGTCGTCAACACCTGCGGCTTCATCGACGAAGCCGTGCAGGAAAGCCTCGACGCGATCGGCGAAGCGCTCAACGAAAACGGCAAGGTGATCGTCACCGGCTGCCTCGGCGCAAAGAAGAGCGCGAGCGGCTCGGGGCTGATCGAGGAAGTGCATCCGAAGGTGCTCGCCGTGACCGGCCCGCACGCGGTCGGCGAGGTGATGCAGGCGGTGCACAGCCATCTGCCGAAGCCGCACGATCCGTTCGTCGACCTGGTGCCTGCAGCGGGCGTCAAGCTCACGCCGCGCCACTACGCGTACCTGAAGATTTCCGAAGGCTGCAATCATCGCTGCACGTTCTGCATCATCCCGTCGATGCGCGGCGATCTGGTGTCGCGCCCGGTCGCCGAGGTGATGCTTGAAGCCGAGAACCTGTTCAAGTCCGGCGTGAAGGAACTGCTCGTGATTTCGCAGGACACGAGCGCCTACGGCGTCGATGTCAAATACCGCACTGGTTTCTGGAACGGCAAGCCGATCAAGACGCGCATGACGGATCTGGTCGGCGCGCTCGGCGAACTCGCCGCGCAATACGGCGCGTGGGTGCGGCTGCATTACGTGTATCCGTATCCGAGCGTCGACGAAGTGATTCCGATGATGGCCGCGGGTCCGTACAAGGGCCACGTGCTGCCGTATCTCGACGTGCCGTTCCAGCACGCGCATCCGGAAGTGCTCAAGCGCATGAAGCGCCCGGCCAACGCCGAGAAGGTGATGGAGCGCGTGAAGGCGTGGCGCGAGATCTGCCCGGATCTGACGATCCGCAGCACGTTCATCGCCGGCTTCCCGGGCGAGACTGAAGAGCAGTTCGAGACGCTGCTCGATTTCATCCGCGAGGCGGAGCTCGATCGCGTCGGCTGTTTCGCGTATTCGCCGGTCGAAGGCGCGAGCGCGAACGAACTCGACGGCGCGCTGCCCGACGAGGTGCGTGAAGAACGCCGGGCGCGCTTCATGGAAGTGGCCGAGCAGGTGTCGGCGAAGCGCATCGCGAAGAAGGTTGGCAAGACGCTGAAGGTGCTGGTCGACGAGATCAACGCGGACGGCGGCATCGGCCGCACCGCGGCGGACGCGCCGGAGATCGACGGCGTCGTCTATATCGCGCCGTCTACCAAAGCATCGAAGCGCTACAAGGTCGGCGATTTCGTGTCGGTGAAGATCACCGGCGCGGACGGCCACGATTTGTGGGGCGAGGTCTAAGCGATGGCGCTCGGCGCGGCCGCACGGCCTGAAGCTCAAACACCGGACATCCTCGCGCTCGGCGAGGCGATGATCGAATTCAACCAGTCGGCGAAGGATCAGCCGAACTACCTGCAAGGCTTCGGCGGCGACACGTCGAACTTCTGCATCGCGGCCGCGCGCCAGGGTGCGAGGACCGGCTTCGTATCGGCGGTCGGCGCCGATCATTTCGGACGCCTGCTGGTCGATCTGTGGGAGCGCGAACAGGTCGACACGTCGTTCGTGCGCATCGATGCGCAAGCGTCGACCGGCGTCTATTTCGTGTCTCACGGCCCCAACGGCCACGCGTTCGACTATCTGCGCGCGGGCTCGGCGGCGAGCCGCTATGCGCCCGCCGATCTGCCGCGCGACGCGCTCGCGGCGGCGAAGGTCGTTCATCTGTCCGGCATCAGTCTCGCGATCAGCGTCAGCGCTTGCGATGCCGCGCTCGAAGCGATCGCGCATGCGCGCGCGAATGGCGTGCGCGTGAGCTTCGATACCAATCTGCGTCTGAAGCTGTGGCCGCTCGCGCGGGCGCGTGCGGTGATGCTCGAGGCGATCCGCCAGACCGACATCTGCTTGCCGAGCTGGGACGACGTCACCGAACTAACGGGGCTGACCGGCCGCGACGAGATCGTCGATTTTCTGCTGTCGCACGGGCCGAGCGTGGTCGCGCTGAAGCTCGGCAAGGACGGCTCATATATCGCGACGCCTAACGAGCGACGCGTCGTGCCGGGTCACGTCGTCGATGCGGTCGATGCGACCGGCGCCGGCGACTGCTTCGGCGGCGCATTCATCGCGCGCATCGTTGCGGGCGACGATCCATTTGCGGCGGCACGCTACGCGAACGTCGCCGCCGCGCTGTCGACGAAAGGTTATGGCGCGGTCGCGCCGATCCCGTCGCGCGAGACCGTCGAGCGGCTGCTGGCGGGCTAGATATTACGTAAGCCGCGCGCGGCGCAGCATGGCCCGCGTTGGCGCAATCATCCAGGCGAAGTGGAGACAACAGGAGGGGCAAGCGATGCAACGGGACGTAGTGGTGGTAAGCGGTGTGCGCACGGCAATCGGCACGTTCGGCGGTAGCCTGAAGGATTTCGCCCCGACCGATCTCGGCGCGCGCGTCGTGCGCGAAGTGCTCGAGCGCGCGAGCGTGTCGGGCGATGAAGTCGGGCACGTCGTGTTCGGCAACGTCGTGCACACCGAGCCGAAAGACATGTATCTCGCGCGCGTCGCGGCGATCAACGGCGGGGTCGCGCAGCATACCCCCGCGCTGACGGTGAACCGGCTGTGCGGCTCGGGCTTGCAGGCCATCGTGTCGGCCGCGCAAAGCGTGCTGCTCGGCGACGCCGATATCGCGATCGGCGGCGGCGCTGAAAACATGAGCCGCGCGCCGTACTCGATGCCGGCCGCGCGCTTCGGTCAGCGCATGGGCGATGCGCGTCTGGTCGACATGATGGTCGGCGCGCTCAACGATCCGTTCCAGTCGATCCATATGGGCGTGACCGCCGAGAACGTCGCGCGCAAGTACGACATCTCGCGCGACGCGCAGGACGCGCTCGCGCTCGAGTCGCACCGTCGCGCGGCTCACGCGATCACGAGCGGCTATTTCAAGGAACAGATTCTGCCGATCACGCTCGCGTCGAAGAAGGGCGACGTCGTATTCGACACCGACGAGCACGCGCGGCTGAACGCAACCGCCGACGATTTCGCGAAGCTGAAGCCGGTGTTCGTGAAGGACAACGGCACGGTGACGGCGGGCAACGCGTCGGGCATCAACGACGCGGCCGCGGCCGTCGTGCTGATGGAGCGCAGCGTCGCCGAGCGGCGCGGCGTGAAGCCGTTGGCGCGGCTCGTGTCGTACGCGCATGCGGGCGTCGATCCGGCGTATATGGGCATTGGGCCGGTGCCGGCAAGCCGCAAGGCGCTCGAGCGGGCGGGTCTGACGGTCGCCGATCTCGACGTGATCGAGGCCAACGAGGCCTTCGCCGCGCAGGCCTGTGCGGTCAGCAAGGAGCTCGGTTTCGATCCGGCCAAGGTCAATCCGAATGGCTCGGGCATTTCGCTCGGCCATCCGATTGGCGCGACCGGCGCGCTGATCACCGTGAAGGCGCTGTACGAGCTGCAGCGCATCGGCGGGCGTTATGCGCTCGTCACGATGTGCATCGGCGGCGGCCAGGGGATCGCGGCGGTTTTCGAGCGTCTGTGACCGCGCACTGCAGGCCGGCCGGCATAGGTAGCAAGCAGGAACCAGCAACAAGGATCGACAGGATGCGGGAAGCGAAAGTGACGAAGGGTTCGGTAATGCAGACGTTGCGTCAGCGCGCCGGCGCGGTGGCAAGCGCCGCCGCGCTGCTGTGTGCCGGCACGGTGCTGTGGATGCCGTCGCAGGCGTGGGCGGAAAGCGATGCAGTCAAGGAGCTGGCCGCGCCGCCGCCGATTCAGCTGCCGCTGAAACCGAGCCCCGAGTTCGCGAAGTTTCCGCGCTACGTGGGCACGCTCGGCGCGCGGCCGATCGTGCTGCGGCTCGGGCCCAAGACCGACGATCCTTCCGGCGTACACGGCGAGTATCAGTACACCGATAACGGCGAGGTGATCCTGATCGCCGGCGATCGCGTCGGCGATACGCTCGAAGTCGAAGAATCGAACGACGGCACGCATATCACCGGCAACTGGGTCGGCAAGTTCGCAGCGGACGGCTCGCTCGAAGGCGACCGCATGAACGTCGACGATTCGAACCCTCAGGAATTCAACCTGAAGCCTCTGGCGGCGGGGCAGGCGGCACCTGCGGCCGGCGCGGCGGCCGCCAAGGCGGCCACCCCAACTGCGCAGCCGGCTGCCGTGAACGGCGCAGTGGCGGCTCCCGCGCCGGCATCCGCTGCCGGCGGGCACCCGGTGGGCGGCGTCAGCAACCTGCAAACCGGCGACTGATGCGTACGCACGCCGGGCATCTTGAGTCGCGCGGCGCGGCGCTTGCTCCAAGCCCGCTTCCCTGTGTATTTCATCGAACTCCACATGACTGAATCCAAACTCAAACACCGCCTGCAGACCCGCATCGTGCGTGCCGAGGACGACATCACGCCGGGCTTCGAATCGTTCTCGACGCCGGTCACGCGGGCGTCGACGGTGGTGTTTCCCGATCTCGCCGCGATGCGCGCGCTCGACTGGAAAAACGACGCGCAATGGCGCTACGGCCTGCATGCGACGCCGACGCAGATCGCGCTCGCGCAGCGCCTCGCCGCGATCGAGGGCGGCAAGCATGCGCTGCTGCAGCCGTCGGGGCTGTCGTCGATCTCGAACGTCTACTTCGGCCTCGTGAAGGCCGGCGACGACGTGCTGATCCCCGATAACGTCTATTCGCCGAACCGCGACCACGGCGACTGGCTCGCGCGCGATTTCGGCATCACGGCGCGCTACTACGATCCGCTGATCGGTGCGGACATTGCCAAGCTGATCCAGCCGAACACGCGCCTGATCTGGATCGAAGCGCCCGGCTCGGTGACGATGGAAGTGCCGGACGTGCCGGCCATCACGGCGGCGGCGCGCGCGCGCAACGTCTTCACCGCGATCGACAACACGTGGTCCGCCGGCCTCGCGTTCCGGCCGTTCGACCACGGCGTCGACATCTCGGTGCAGGCGCTGACCAAGTACCAGTCGGGCGGCGGCGACGTGCTGATGGGCGCAACGATCACGGTCGACCGCGACGTGCATGTGAGGCTGAAAGCGGCGCGCATGCGCATGGGCATCGGCGTGTCCTCGGACGACTGCTCGCTGATCCTGCGCAGCCTGCCGAGCATGCAACTGCGGTTCGCGCAGCACGATCGCGCGGCGCTGTCGCTCGCGGCGTGGTTGAAGAGCCGGCCGGAAATCGTCGCGGTGCTGCATCCGGCGCTGGCCGATTGTCCGGGGCACGAAGTGTACAAGCGTGATTTCACCGGCGCGGGCGGCCTTTTCTCGGTCGTGTTCGACGAGCGATACAGCGCGGCGCAGATCGACATGTTCTGCGAATCGCTCGAACTATTTTCGCTCGGCTGGAGCTGGGGCGGTGCGCATAGCCTCGCGATGCCGTACGACATCGCGTCGATGCGCACGGCGGCACAGTGGCCGCACCGCGGCACGCTGGTGCGTTTCTATATCGGTCTCGAAGACGAGGCTGATCTGCGCGCGGATATCGAGCAGAGCCTGGCTAAGCTGGCTTAATACGCGTTAGCCCGTTCGACACGTTGTTCGAGAAGCCCGTCGGGATGCGTTCCCGGCGGGCTTTTTGTTGCCTTGAGTATCGAGCACACCTGACCATTTGGCCGAATGGTCGATACGGGTGCGCGACGCTACGATCGTGTCCTTGCCGAATAACGTTGCCGCGCTCGGGGAGGGGCTTCGATGAATCTTTTCTTCTGGCTGTTGCTGAATCTCGCGGTGCCGATTGCCGGGCCGATTCTTACGCTTGCGCTTGTCGCGCCCGCGTATGGCTGGCGCGTTGCCCGGACGATGATCGAGGCGTCAGTGAAAGACGGGCAATTGTTCTGGTGTGCGATCGGACTTTGTGCCGCCGCGATTTATGAGGCGGTGATGGCGTTGGAGCAGGGCAGCGGGGAGTCCTCGATGCTTGCGTTGGGGATTGTCGGGTTTTGCGGGCTGGCATTCGCCTGTTCCATAGCCGTGATGGCATGCTTGCTCAAGGTGCGGCAGGATGGCTTCGTCGCCGCTCGCGATGACAGGCAGACCGAGTCCATGGTTGGCACGCTATCACGGGGGGCGATAGGCGCGTCGATTTTCACGATCTGCCTGGCGGCGTTTCTATTCGCGGCCCTACACATTTACCTCAATTAGATTTATGGGATAGTGCAGCGCTTATACTTGCTCCGTCTTGTGGAGGAGCTTATGAAACAATTTATTCTATCGTTGGAAATAGGCAAAAATCACGACCGCATCATGAAGGGCGTGTTGATCTTCAACATCCTGATTTCCATCGGCATGTGCGCGCTGTTCCTGCCGGCCATTTTCAACAGATAACAACACAGTTCGCGCATTTCGTTATCGCGTCGGTCGTTGTGCCGACGCGATAACGAACCCCTCGAGCAACAGCCTCAGAACAACCGCAGCAACCCGTCCAGTCCAACGAAATTGAACGACACGCTGGCTGCTTCGCGCACCACCGGCTTCGCGCGGAAGGCAACGGAAAGTCCGGCTTCGGCCATCATTTTCAGATCGTTCGAGCCGTCACCCATCGCAATTGCGCGCGAAGGCTCGATGCCGAGCGTCGCGCAGGCTTCGCGCAGCGTGCGCGCTTTCACATCCGCATTGACGATCTCGCCAATCACGTTGCCGGTCAGCCTGCCGTCGACAATTTCGAGCGTGTTCGCACGCGTGAAATCGAGGCCGAGGCGCGCCGTCAGCTTCGCGGTGAAGAACGTGAAGCCGCCCGACACGAGCAGCGTTTTCAGGCCCGCCTGTTTCGCGCCGGTCAGCATGCGTTCAGCACCCGGCGACAACTGCAGCCGCTCTTCGTACACGCGCTCGAGCGCGCTGGCGTCGAGCCCCTTCAGTAGCGCGACGCGGCGCGTCAGGCTTTCGTTGAAGTCCTTGATCTCGCCGCGCATCGCAGCCTCGGTGATCGCCGCGACTTCGGCTTTGAGCCCGCAGAAATCGGCGATTTCATCGATGCACTCGATCGTGATCAGCGTCGAATCCATGTCCATCGCGACGAGCCCGAAGTCGCGCAACTGGCGGCCGGCTTCGACAAACGCGTAGTCGAGTTGATGCGTATAGCAATACGCCTCGACGTCGGCGCGTTGCGCGAGGTTTGCGTCGGCGATGCGAATCGCGTTCTCGTCGATGACGGTGGCGTGCGAGCCGCGCGCGAGCGCGACGAGCGTTTTGTGATGATCGGCGGAAAGGGGGGCGACGCTTTGAATGACGAGGTTCATGGACGACCAGTGACGCGGGAAGAAAGAGGCGCGTGGCGCGCGGAAAATCCCGCTATTGTATCGGTTCTGTGCACCGCGCCGTCGCGGGCGGCTGTAGCGGGCGGGTTTGCCGTGCGCTCCGACAGTGCGCGGTTCATACTGACGCATCGAATCGTGTGGCGCGCTCGTCGTCGGATTGGCTGAAGTCGGCGTTTCGCGTATCGCCGTAACGGAACAGACCGGACAAATGCGGTCACACGAACCCGCCACATCACAAGCGCAACAAGACGCCCCACGGAGACAACGCATGACCCCGGCAACCGCCAGCGACCCTTCCTCCCTTGCCCGCGACTTCGATCTGCGTCATCTGAGTCCCGCGTTCTACGCCGATCCCTATCCGGTCTATCGCGCACTGCGCACCTATGACCCGATCCGGCGCATGCCCGACGGCTCACTGTTCCTGACGCGCTTTCGCGACGTGCAGGCGGTCTACCGCGACCCGAAGACCTTCAGTTCCGACAAGACCGTCGAGTTCCGCCCGAAATACGGCGACTCACCGCTCTACGCGCATCACACCACGAGCCTCGTGTTCAACGATCCGCCGCGCCATACGCGTGTGCGCAAGCTGATCGCCGGCGCGCTGACCGCGCGCGCGATCGCGGCGATGGAGCCCGCGTTGATCCGGCTCGTCGACGGTCTGCTCGACGCGGCCAAGCAGCGCCGACGGATCGATCTGATCGGCGAGTTCGCGGCGGCGATTCCGGTCGAGGTCATCGGTAATCTGCTCGACGTGCCGCACGACGAGCGTGCGCCGTTGCGCGACTGGTCGCTCGCGATACTCGGCGCGCTCGAACCGTCGCTGAGTGACGCGCAGTTCGAGCGCGGCAATCGCGCGGTCAGCGAATTCGTCGACTATCTGCGCGGCCTCGTCGCACGACGACGCCGCGAGCCCGGCGATCCGCAGCACGACGTGCTGACGCGGCTGATTCAGGGCGAGGGCCCGCACGAGCAGCTATCGGAAGCCGAGCTGCTGCAGAACTGCATTTTCATCCTGAACGCGGGGCACGAAACGACCACCAACCTGATCGGCAACGGGCTCGTCACGCTGAGCCAATGGCCTGACGAGCGCGCCGCGCTGCTGCGCGAGCCCGAGTTGATCGGCACCGCGGTCGAGGAGTGTTTGCGCTTCGAGAGTTCGAACCAACTCGGCAACCGCATGACCACCGTCGATACCGAGATCGGCGGCGTCGCGCTCGCGCGCGGCACGCCGGTCACGCTGTGCATCGGCGCGGCCAATCGCGATCCCGAGCAGTTTGCCGAGCCGGACCGCTTCGATATCCGCCGCGATCCGAACCGGCATCTCGCGTTCGGCTTCGGGATTCATCAATGCGCGGGCCTGTCGCTGGCGCGGCTAGAGGCGCGGATTGCGATCGAGCGCTTCGTGCAGCGCTTCCCGGCGTATCGCGTGGATGGCGAGCCGACGCGGGGCGGGCGCGTGCGGTTTCGCGGATTTGCGTCCGTGCCGGTCCTGCTCGATCCTTGATGCACCCCCTGATAGCGCGCGCACTAAGACAGCCGTAGCTTTTGCCGCTTCATCGCAAAACTTACAGCCTGATGACAGCAGGCCGCCGAGCGGACCGGCTCATGCTTTAAGCGTGGCAGCAGCGTAAAACCCGCCAAAACGCGGGCACGCTTGCTGCTTCGCCTGATATTTCAGGGCCATGGGACAGGGGAGCGCGCGATGGCACACATGATCTGGAAGGGCGCAATCAGTTTCGGGCTGGTGCACGTACCGGTGCAGCTCTATCCGGCGACGCAATCGGAGAAGGTCGGTTTCAATCTGCTCGACAAGCGCACGATCGACCCGATCGGCTACAAGCAGATCAACAAGCGCACCGGCAAGGACGTGACCCGCGAGAACATCGTGCGCGGCTTCGAATACGAGAAGGATCACTACGTCGTACTGTCGGACGACGAAATCCGCTCGGCGAATCCCGAGTCGACGCAGACGGTCGACATCCTCGCGTTCGTCGACGCCGCCGACATCTCGTTTCTCTATCTCGACACGCCGTATTACCTGACGCCCGACCGCAAGGGGGAAAAAGTCTATGCATTGTTGCGCGAGGCGATGACGGCCTCGGGCAAGATCGGCGTCGCGAGCGTCGTGCTGCACAACAAGCAGCATCTGGCCGCGCTGATTCCGCTCGGTCCGATGCTCGCGCTGAACACGCTGCGCTGGGCCGACGAGGTGCGCGGTCTCGACGAGTTCAAGGTGCCGCCCGAAGGCATGAAGGCCGCCGGCGTGTCAGCCAAAGAACTCGACATGGCGAAAAAGCTGATCGACGACATGAGCGAGACGTGGGACCCGATGCAGTATCACGATACGTTTCGCGACGACATCATGGCGCTCGTCGAGCGCAAGATCCAGGCGGGCAAGACCGAGGAGGTCACCGAGGTCGAAACGCCGCACGAACCGCGCAAGTCCGCCGACATTCTCGACCTGTCCGATCTGCTCAAACGCAGCCTCGGCCGCGGCAAGGGCAAGCAGGCGGCCACCGGCCGCAAGCGCACCGCCGGCGAGGACGAGGATCAGGCCGATAGCGAAGCCGGGTCCGATGAAGAGACGGCCGCGCCCGCGCGCAAAAAGGCTCGCGCGACAAGCACCGCGCGCAGTCGCAGCGGTAGCGGCAGCAGCGCCCGCGCCGCATCGAAAACCACCGCAACGTCGCGCAAACGGCGCGCGGCGGCCTGAACGCGCGGCCGCCGCGCCGCTCGCGCTTAACGCACCGGAGTCATCGCCATGAACGACCGACTCGAGGTCTATCACCGCAAGCGCCGCTTCGAAGACACGCCGGAGCCATCCGGCGTGCCGACCCGCAAGCGCGCGGCAAGCAAGACGGGCAGGAGCGCGACGCGTGCCGCGCCCGACACACTGTCCTACGTGATCCAGGAGCACGACGCGCGGCGTCTGCACTACGACTTCCGGCTCGAACTGAACGGCTCGCTGCTGTCGTGGGCGGTTCCGAAAGGGCCGAGCCTCGACCCGTCGGTCAAGCGGCTCGCGGTGCACGTCGAAGACCATCCGGTCGAATACGGTACGTTCGAGGGCGAGATTCCGCCCGGCAACTACGGTGCGGGAACGGTGATCGTGTGGGATCGCGGCACGTGGGAGCCGGCGGGCGGCGTGGCCGAAGCCGCGCGGTCGTACGCGGCCGGCAAGCTCAAGTTTCATTTGTACGGCGAGAAGCTGCACGGCGGCTGGACGCTGGTACGCAGCCATATGCGCGGCAGCGGCGACAAGGAACAATGGCTGCTGATCAAGGAGCGCGACGAGGAAGCGCGCGACGAGAGCGACTACGACGTGCTCAAAGAACTGCCGGGCAGCGTGCTGGCCGACGGCGCTTCGAAAGGCAGGAAAACGAAGCAAGCGAAAGCGCAGACGAAAACGTCGGGCGACGGCAAAGCCACGGGCACAGGCAAGCCAGCGAAGTCCGCCTCGTTGCGCCGCGCAGCCGATCCCAAGCGCCCCGACATCGTCGCGACGCGTACCGCGCAGTCGTTACGCGAACTCGCCGCATCGCCATCGATTGAAGGCGCGGTCAAAGCCGCGTTGCCCGCGAGCCTGACGCCGGAGCTGGCGACGCTCGTCGACACTGCGCCGCCTGGCGACGACTGGCTGTACGAAATCAAGTTCGATGGCTACCGCGTGCTCGCGCGCATCGACCACGCGTCAAAGAAGAAGGCTGGTGCGGTCAGCGTTTTCACGCGCAACGGCAACGACTGGACCACCAGATTCAGCAAGCAGATCGAGGCCATCGCCGGGCTCGACCTGCAAAGCGCGTGGCTCGACGGCGAAGCCGTCGTGCTCGATGAACGCGACGTGCCGAGCTTCCAGTTGCTGCAAAACGCGTTCGATGCGCACCGCCCGCAGGACATCGTGATCTATCTGTTCGATCTGCCGTTCCTGAATGGCTACGACCTGCGCGGCGTACCGCTCGAACAGCGCCGCGCGATTCTGCGCGCGCTGCTCGAAGGCGTCGACGATCGCGTGCTGCGCTTTTCGAACGACTTCGCGTTCAGCGCCGGCGAGCTGCTCAGTAGCGCGTGCGACATGGGGCTCGAAGGCATCATCGGCAAGCGGCGCGACAGCCGCTATGTGTCGGGCCGCGCGCCGTCGTGGATCAAGCTGAAGTGCCGGCGCCGCCAGGAGTTCGTGATCGGCGGCTATTCGGAGCCGGCCGGCAGCCGCGAGGCGTTCGGCGCGCTGCTGCTCGGCGTCTACGACGCCGACGGCCAACTGCAGTACGCGGGGCGCGTCGGCACCGGCTTCGACGCCGCGTTGCTGCGCTCGGTCAAACAGGCGCTCGACGCGCACGCGAGCAAGCGCATGCCGTTCGCGAGCGCGCCGCGTGAGCGCAGCCGTACGCCCGTGCATTGGGTCGAGCCGGTGCTGGTCGCCGAATGCAACTTCGCCGAATGGACCAGCGACGGCATCGTGCGCCAGGCGTCGTTCGTCAGTCTGCGCGACGACAAACCGGCGCGCCAGATCGTCAAGGAAACCGCCCGACAAGGAGCCGACGTGCAACAGCAAACCGAAACCGCCGCCGACGATACGCGGCAAACAGGCGCGCCGAAAAAGCGCGCAGCCACGAAAACCGCCAGGACCGCAAGGACCGCCGCGCCCGCCGCGACTGAAAGCGCGCCCGCCCGAACCACGGCAACACGCTCGCGCGCGCAAAGCGAAGTCGCCGGCGTGCGCATCTCGCATCCCGATCGCGTGATCGACAAGAGCAGCGGCGCAAGCAAGCTCGAACTGGTGCAGTACTACGAATCAATCGCCGAATGGATGCTGCCGCATCTGCGCGAGCGGCCCGTCGCGCTGGTGCGCGCGCCCGAGGATATCGGCGGCGAGCTGTTCTTCCAGAAGCACAGCCAGAAGCTGTCGATTCCGCACGTCACGCAGCACGAGGGACTCGACCCGGGCCATCCTGCGCTGATCACGATCGACACGCTTGCCGCGCTGGTCGGCGCCGCGCAGATGGGTACCGTCGAATTTCATACGTGGAATGCGCTCGCGTCGAATATCGAAAAGCCCGACCGGATGGTGTTCGATCTCGACCCGGACCCGTCGCTCGGCTGGGAACGGATGGTCGAGGCCGCGCAACTGACCCGCTCGCTGCTCGACGAACTGGGCCTGAAGTCGTTCGTCAAGACGAGCGGCGGCAAGGGCTTGCACGTGGTCGTGCCGCTCGCGAAGCAGGCCGGCTGGGACGAAGTGAAGGACTTCTCGCAGGCGGTCGCGCAGCATATGGCGACGACGCTGCCGCAGTACTTCAGCGCGAAGATGGGCGCGCAGAATCGCAAGAAGAAAATCTTCATCGACTATCTGCGCAACAACCGCGGCTCCAGCACGGTGGCCGCATTCTCGGCGCGGGCGCGGCCGGGGCTCGGCGTGTCCGTGCCGCTCGCGTGGGACGAACTCGACAGCACGACGGGCGGCGATCAATGGGGCATCCGCAACGTCCACGAGCGCGTGGACGGCCTCGCAAGCGACCCATGGGCCGACTATGCGAAGACGCGTCAGCGCATCACCGCGGCGATGAAAAAACGTCTGGGCGTCGCGTCATGAGTGCTCGTCCAGGTGGCTGAACAACCCGCGAATTCGCCATGCGCACTCAGTGCGCGAACGCGCTTCGCGAAGGAGCAATGCAATGAAAACCCTGCCGCAATCGACTGAGGGCGACTCGCAAGCCGACCCGCACGCGAACAAGGACCCGAAGTCGTTGCAGGAAGCCGCGGCGCCGCTGCCGCATGAAACCGACCAGCATCCGGAGTCACAGCACGAGGACGATCCGCGCCATGTCGGCAAGCAGGCGCATGAGGATATCGAGCATGGCTTGCAGGATACCGACCGCCGCGGCGGCGGCGAGTATCAGCAGCGCACGCAGAACGACTCGCATGCCGATGTGAACTCGGATCGCAAGCAGGGCGGCGCGAAGGGCGGCAAGCGCTGACGCCGCGTACCGGGCGTGACGCCTACGCGCCCGCCAGTCCAACCGGCTCCCGGTCCCAATACGGCGGATCGTCGAAATGCGCGGCGACGAAGTCGATGAATGCGACCGTCTTCGGCGGCACGAACGCGCGGCTCGGGTACACGGCCCAGATCGCGACGTCGTCCGCGAGCGGATAGCTGTCGAGCACACTGACGAGTTCGCCGCTGCGCAGATGAGGCGCCACGTCCCATGTCGATTTCAGCGCGATGCCGAAGCCCGCGAGCAGCGCGTCGCGAATCACCTCGCCATTGTCGGTGACGAGGCGGCCGTTCACGCGCACGTCGAGCGGGCCAGTGGGCGTCACGAAGCGCCAGTCGCGCTGCTCCGACAGGATGATGCACTCGTGCCGCGCGAGATCCGACGGATGATGCGGCGTGCCGTGCGCGGCCAGATAGGCGGGGGCCGCGCACAGCACGCGGCGATTGACCGCGAGCCGCCGCGCGACCAGCGACGAATCCTTCAGCACGCCGACGCGGATCGCGACATCGATGCCCGCGTCGACCAGATCGACCACCTGATCCGTCAGCCGCAGATCGACGCTGACGCCCGGATAGCGGCGCAAAAACTCGCTGATCACCGGCGACACATGCTGGCGCCCGAACGACGACGGCATCGTCACGCGCAGCCGTCCCTGCGGCTCGGCCTGCGCGCGGCCGACCGCTGCGCGTGCGGCGGCGGCCGCGTCGAGCAGCGCCTCGGCACGCGTCATGAACACTTCACCGTCCTGGGTGAGGCTGATGCGGCGCGTGGTCCGATGCAACAAACGCGCGCCGAGCAGCTTTTCGAGTTGGGCGATCCGAGCGCTCGCGACCGCCGCCGACAAACCGAACTCGCGCCCGGCCGCCGACACGTTGGCGAGCAGCGCGGCGCGCACGAACAGCCCGACATCGAGCAGATCGAGCCGTTCGCGCTCGCTGGGCAGGGACCGGCCAGCCGGAGTTGAATCGTTCACTATTCCGAAAAACCAAAAAATGTTTCAGTGATTATGACTGTTTTAGCAGAATAAGAACCGTCTTACGATTCGGGTCATGCTTGCACATCAACCGAACTCACAAGGAGCAGCCATGAAAGCCGTCGGACTCTACCGTTATCTGCCAATCGATCACGCCGAAGCGCTCGTCGACGTTGAGATCCCCAAACCCGAAGCGAGCGGCCGCGATCTGCTGGTCAAGGTCGAAGCCATTTCCGTGAACCCGGTCGACACCAAGGTGCGCGCGCCGAAGGATAGCGTCGAGAAGACGCCGCGCGTGCTCGGCTGGGATGCAGCCGGCACCGTCGTCGCGGCCGGACCCGAGGTCACGCTATTCAAGGTCGGCGATCCCGTCTTTTATGCGGGCAGCATTACGCGGCCGGGCGCCAACAGCGAGTTTCATCTGGTGGACGAACGGATCGTCGGACACAAGCCGGCGTCGCTCGATTTCACGCACGCGGCCGCCTTGCCGCTGACCGCGATCACTGCATGGGAAGCATTGTTCGACCGCCTCGGCGTGTCGCCGCAGGGCGCCGACGCAGGCCGCACGGTGCTGATTTTCGGCGGCGCGGGCGGGGTCGGCTCGATCGGCATCCAGCTCGCCAAGCAGCTCGCCAAGCTGAAGGTGATAGCGACCGCGTCTCGGCCCGAATCGGCGAAATGGGCACGGGAGCTCGGCGCGGATCACGTCGTCGATCACTTCGGCGATCTGTCCGCGCAGATGAAAGAGCTCGGCATCGAACAGGTCGACTACGTGCTGATCTTCAACGACACCGATCGCAATTTCCCGGCCGCGGCCGAACTGATCAAACCGCAAGGCGGTATCTGCACGATCGTCGAGAACAGCGCCGCGGTGCCGGTCGAATTGCTGAAGGCGAAGAGCGCCGCGTTTCACTGGGAATTCATGTTCACGCGCTCGATGTTCGGCACGCCCGACATGATCGAGCAGCACAAGCTGCTGACCGAGGTCGCGCGCCTCGTCGACGCGGGCACGTTGCGCACGACGCTCGGCGAGGACTTGGGCCGCATCAACGCGGAGAATCTGCGCCGCGCGCATCGGTTGCTGGAAGCAGGACGCGCGATCGGCAAGCTGGTGCTGACCGGCTTCTGAGATGAAATCGACGCGCAGAAAGCGCGTCGCCGCAAGCGGGTTAACACCCGAGCCGACACGACACGCGCGGCAGCGCGCTTGGCGTTAGACTGACGACGCAGCATGCCAAAACGGTTGCGTGTCTTGCGGCGAGGCAAGGCGGTGTGAACCGGCCGGGCCTCGGCAGTGCGCGAACAGTGCACGGGCAATCGCGTCGACGCGAGCGCGCAGCGGCACAACAACGAGGTGACAGTATGAGCTTCAGCTTCAAACTCTCCGCCGTTTCGATTGTCGCTTCTCTCGCCTGCGCGCTCGAGCCGGCTGCTCACGCAGCCACGCCGATCACGGTGACCAACAAGGCCGCGCTCGACGGTCCGATCCGCTACACCGTTCGCGTCACGTCGAAACAGTTCGGCAATTCCCAGGAGACCCGCACGATCCGCTCGGGCGAAACGGACGACTTCACGTGGAAGACCGTGCCGCCCGGCGGTCCGGTGCCCGCTACCGACGCATGCCCGGACTATGCGTCCCTGCCGGTCGACGAGAACGGCGCGATGATCCGCCAGACGCAGATCCGTCTCGCACCGGTGGTGGCGAGCGACGGCACCGCGACCGTACAGCTTAGCTTCCAGGCGCAGACGCCGCATGGTGTCAAAACCGTGACGAGCGGAGGCAAGCCGCTCAAGTGTCCGAACGATGTGCGCATGAGTCAGATCGTGCGTTTCACGATGCCGGTCAACGGCACGACGAAAACGCTGACGCTGAACGATGGCACTGAGGTCGCCGTCACCGCGAAGCGTTGAATGGTCCAGCGCGCGCCGTGACGGCCGCGTGCGCGAACCGTCACATGCGTTAGCGTGCCATCCGGGTGAGTCATCCTTTGCGTGCCTCACGCTCGACGAGCCGCGCCGGCAAGAACTGATGCTCGGCCGAAAACAGTCGCCGGTACGTGAGCAGCACTGCGCCCACCGTCCCCAGCGCCGACGCCGCCGCGATCAGAAACATGATGACGATCTGATAGCGCACCGCCTGCAATGGCGACTGCCCGGCCAGCACCTGCCCGGTCATCATGCCCGGCAAACTGACGACGCCGACCACCGCCATCTGATTCAACGTCGGCATCATGCCCGCGCGCACCGCCTGGCGCGCCGGCGCCTGCGCGGCCTCCCAGCGTGTCGCGCCGAGCGCGAGCGCCATGTCGACGCGGTCGCGCCGCGCGGTCAGTTCCTCGGTCATCCGCTCGATGCCGAGCGATACACCGGTCAGCGTGTTGCCGAGGATCATGCCGAGAATCGGAATCGCATATTGCGGCTCGTACCACGGATGGATGCGGATCACGACGAACAGTCCCACCGCGGCCACGAGCCACGAGCTGACCCAGATCGACAGCACGCTGTCGGCGCGTTGTCCGGCATAGGTGTGGCTGCCGCGCTGCGCGCCGGCGAAACCCGCGATCAGCGTCATCACGATCATCAGCGGCAGCACCACGTACCAGCGAGCGAAACTGAACACCCAGCCGAGCACATAGCCGATCGCGAGCAACTGGACCACGGTGCGCACCGCCGCCCATGCGAGCTTGCGTTCGAGATCGAGTTTCAACGCGACCGACACCGCGCCATTCACGACGATCAGCAGCGTCGCGATTGCGACGTCCCACAAGCTCAGATTCTGCAGGCTCATGGGCGGGACTCCCGACGCAGGTCCGCAACATCGCGTTGGTCCGCGTCGCGCCGCACCGTGGTGTGTTCGGCCAGCACGCCGGCGCGCATCGTCAAATGCCGTTCGCTCATGCGTGCCGCCTGCTCGGGGTCGTGCGATACCCATATCGATGCGTGAGCGCGAGGCGCGGCATCGAACCATGCCTGCACCAGCGCTTCGATCGCGCGCGACGACGCCGGGTCGAGCGACGCGGTCGGCTCGTCGAGCAACAACACTTCGGGCGCGAGTTGCAGCACCCGGATCAGCGCGGCGATCTGCGCTTCGCCGCCCGACAATTCGCTTGCGCGCTTGCCGAGAAAGTCCTCGCCGCGGCCGGCCTGCATCACAAGCCTGGCTGCTCGCGCGCGATCGAAGCGCGCGTCGCGATACGCGCGCAGATCGAACGGATAGCGCAGATTGTCTTCGACGCTGCCGTCGATCAGCGCGGGCCGCTGCCGGATATACGCGACGCCGCGCCGATAGCGCGGAATCGCCGCTCGCACGAGCGGCGCACCATGCCACAAGATGCGCCCTGCATCGATCGGATCGAGCAGCGCGAGCGCGCGCAGGAACACGCTCTTGCCGGAGCCGGACGGTCCGGTGATCGCGACGCGCTCGCCGGCGCGCAGCACGAAAGTGGTCTGCTGCAACAGCGTCTGGCCGCGCTGCGCATCACGCCGCACGATGCCGTCGGCGAAAAGGAGAGGAACATCGGTCGTCATGGTTGGAACGTCGTGGGGAGGGTGTCGCTTCGATGCCGGCGCGACGGCGTCAATGCTCCGGTCGGTCTGTCGGCAAAGCGTGCGCCATGATAAAACGACGAGGCGCGAATAGCGCACACAACCCACAACCGGCGCGACGATTCATTGCCACGCGCCAGGCACGATAACTGCTGCACGGTGCACAACGTAGAACAACACGCGGAGCCTTTCAATGGCAGTGTCGAGCAGTATCGGACGACGGGTCGGAAAGATCCTTGCATGGCTGCTGGCCGTGCTCGTCATCCTGATCGTTGCGCTCGTCATCTTCATCCTGACCTTCGACTGGAACCGCGCGCGACCTTACATCGACGACAAGGTCAGCCAGGCGATCGGCCGGCCGTTCGCGATCAACGGCGATCTGAAGGTGGGCTGGCGTCATGCGGTCGGCGAAACCGGCTGGCGCGGCTGGGTGCCCTGGCCGCGCTTTTCGGCCGCCAACATCACGATCGGCAATCCCGACTGGGCCAAACAGCCGCAGTTCGCGACGCTCGACGAAATCGACTTCGAAGTGGAGGTGCTGCCGCTGCTCGCGCACGACATCGTGATTCCGGCGATCAATCTCGTGAATCCATCGGTCGATCTCGAACGTCTTGTAGACGGCCGCAATAACTGGACCTTCAAACTGCCTTCATCGACCGGGCCATCCGAGTGGAAGCTCGATCTGCACGATATCGCGTTCGCGAAGGGCAATATCGCGCTGTCGGATCAGCAGAAGAAGGTCGAGGTGCAGATGGTCGTCGATACGCTCGGGCAGCCGATCCCGATCGGCGACGCGTTGAAGCAGCAGGAGGCGGCCTCGCGCAGCGCGTCGGCGCAGGCGGTCGGCCGCGCGGGTGCGAGCAAGCTTGCCGCGCAGGCCGAAGCGCAGGCGGCGTCGGCGGCGAAGGCGGCTTCCGAAGCGGCGGCTTCTGAAGCACAGACGCCGGCACAGGCGTCGGCAGCCTCGGGCCCGGCTGCAACATCAGGCGCGCCCGCGACTTCCGGCGCGCTCGCGACGAGCGGCGCCGCCGCGCCACGTGGCGAAACCGCCAGCGAGAGCGCCAGCACGCCTGCGGCCGTCTCGGCCGCGAGCGGCACCGCACCCGGCGCGCCACGCGCGACGCCGCTCTATGCGATCGCCTGGACCGTCAAGGGCACCTACAACCGCACGCCGCTGTCGGGCAGCGGCAAGCTCGGCGGCGTGCTCGCGCTGCAGGACGCGAACCGGCCGTTCCCGGTGCAGGCCGACGTCAAAGCCGGCGACCTGCATATCGCCTTCGTCGGCACGGTCACGGATCCGGCGCATCTCGCGGCGCTCGATCTGCGTCTCTGGCTGCAAGGCAACAGCATGGCCCGGCTATATTCGCTGACGGGGGTGACCCTGCCCGAGACCCCGCCATACGCGACCGAGGGCCATCTGATCGGCCGGTTCAAATCGAGCGGCAACGTGTTCACGTATGAAAACTTTACAGGCCGGGTCGGCGGCAGCGATCTGAACGGTTCGTTGACCTATACCGGCCGCCAGCCGCGTCCGCTGCTGAGAGGCGAACTCGAGTCGCATCTGCTGCAGTTCTCGGATCTCGCGCCGGTGATCGGCGCCGATTCGAACGCGAGCAAGGCGAAGCGCGGCGGCGCTGCCGCGCAGCCGAGCAACCGCGCGCTGCCGGTCGAGGAGTTCCGCACCGACCGCTGGAAGGCGATCGACGCCGACGTCAAGTTCACCGGCCGGCGCATCATCAAGAATGCGAATCTGCCCATCACGGATCTGTACACGCATGTCGTGATGACCGACGGCGTGCTGTCGCTCGTGCCGCTCAAGTTCGGCGTCGCGGGCGGCTCGCTCGCGTCGGACATTTATCTCGATGGCAGCGGGGCGCCGTTGAAGGGGCGCTTCGCGATGTCGGCGCGGCATCTGAAGCTCAAGCAACTGTTCCCGAACTTCAAGACGATGCAGAGCGCGCTCGGCGAGATCAATGGCGACGCGTCGCTGTCCGCGACCGGCAACTCTCCGGCGGCGCTCGCCGCGACCTCGAACGGCGAGCTGAAGGCGCTCGTGACCGAGGGCACCGTGAGCCGTCTGCTGATGGAGGCGGCCGGCCTGAACGTCGCGAACGTCGTCTACGAAAAGCTGTTCGGCAATCGCGACGTGAAGATCAACTGCGCCGCCGCCGATTTCGTCGCGACCGACGGCGTGCTCGAAGCGCGCGTGTTCGCGCTCGATACCGACGACGCGGTGATCAACATCGACGGTCACATCAATCTGCGCGACGAAACGATGGACCTCGGCGTGCACCCGCATACGAAGGGCTTCCGGGTCTTTTCGCTGCGCTCGCCGCTGTACGTGAAGGGCACCTTCAAGGACCCGCACGTCGGTGTCAATGCGGCCGCGCTTGCGCTGCGTGGCGGCGCGGCGGTCGGGCTCGGGCTGATCAATCCATTCGCGGCGCTGATCCCGCTGCTCGCGCCGAGCAACAACAAGCCGCTGCCGTGCACGCAATTGCTCGCGCAGGTGCGGCAGATGCCGAAGGCGCCGCCGCCGGGTGTGAAGCAACAGCCGAAGGCGCCGATGTCGCTGGAGGGCGCGCCGGTCAACAAGCCGTCGAGCGGTGCGTCGTCGCCGGCCGCGACGGATCGCAATCAAAAGCCCGCGACGCAGTCGCCAGCGAGCGCGGCCGAATACAAGGGTAGCTGATGTTGGTGGCGGCCTGTGCGTGATCTTTCTGTGGCTGATCAGCGTGCCGCCCGCGCGCGAGCGCGTCGATTTTGCGATGGCCGAATCAATGGCAGGATGCCGCGCGCGCAACTGCGCGCGGTCGCCGTCGAAGCCCGTGTTTCAATGCAATGAAGCGAACCGGAAAGCAACGCAGCGCGCCACCGAAGACGCCAGCGGTGGGTGACGACACCGGCTGTCGAAACCGCGGATGAATGACGACGAAACGAGCTGTCAGTAACCCTGAACTTCAAGGTCTCTGATCGGCGCTATCGGAGCGAGCGCGGTGTTGCATCGCCCGACGCATCCTGGCGACGCACGCCGCGGCGAGTACCGATCCGCGTCGCGCCGAACTCCGTCAGAATCTTGCCGCGCGCACGACTCGCGAACACGAGGAAGCCGAAGCCGTCGGCCTCGTACCAGTAGCCGCCGTTCTCGAGACCATCGAGCGGTTGCTCCAGTGCATTGGTAATGGATTCGATGCAGCGCCGCCGCAATTCGGCTGGTGCGGGGTAGGGCGGCTGCGCGCCGCGCACACTGCATAGAAGCACGTCGAGTCCGGGCAGTACGTGTGCATAGAGCACCGGTTCGTCCTGCGCGCGAGCCCGCGCAATCTTGGTGTCGAGTTGACCGAACGGCTTGAAATGCCGCAGAACCGCGAGGAACGACTCGTCGCCGTCCACCTTCGCGCGTCTACGCTTTTTCGGGAAGGACATAAAAATTCGCCTGAAAAAGAATTGCAAGAAACGCTGCGTCCTCATGCGACCACTCCCGGCTTTCGCGCGCCGCACGTCGATCTTTTATAGCATACGACAAGGCCGGATTCACGATGATTCGACGTTGCTGCATCGCTCCACCGCTCCCGCACGAATCATGCCGAACCGCCTCGCCGCGCGCATTCGCATCCCAGCACACCTTGTCTCCATCATAGACGCAGGCGGCGCGGAAAAAACATCCCATCCCAATAAAAAAGTCATTTTTGTGTGGTCGAGCGCTTGCAGGCGCGCCGTTGAAATATCTCTGGTTCACGTCGATAATGGCCCGTCCGGCCGCGCGGCGCCCGCCTTACAGGGCGCCACGGGTGCGCGAGCCCCGCCGTTCGAGTGACAGCCTGAACCACAGCCTGAACGCCCTGACGGAACCATGAAACTATTCACCAAAGGCCTGCTGCTGATCGCAATACCGAGCGTGGTCGAACTCGCGCTGCTCGGGGTCGTCTTCGACACCCAGGAGCGCACCGCGCAGGCCGCGCGATGGGTCGACAACAGCAAGCAGATCCTCTACGAGTCGTCGGCCATCGTCGACCCGCTGCTGCGCCAGGCCGCGCGCGTGCGCACCGCGATGGTAACGGGCGATGCGTCGCTGATCGAGCGCCACGCGGTGTGGGTCGAACTGAACGACCGGCTCGCGAAGCTCGATGCGCTCGTCGCCGAAACACCGGCCCAGGCCGAGCGCGTACACAGCATGCGGCGCGCGATCGGCGCGTATCGCCAACAGAGTGTCGCGATCTCGCAGGCTGTGCACGAGGGGCGCAGTCTACGCCCCTATATTGCGCTCGAAACCGGCGAGTTGCCGGAGCAGATCGCCGTGTTCCGCGAGGAGTTGGCCCAGTTCGACGCGGCGGCGTCGGTACTCGACGTCGAGCGCGCGAGCGCGCTCGGCGAGCGTCGTGACCTTCAGCAGCGCGCGCTGATCGCCGCGGCATTCGGCTCGATGCTGATCTGGGCGGTCACCGCCTTCGTGTTCGCGCGCGGCATCGGCCAGCGCCTCGAAGTGCTGACCGATAACGCCGAGCGGCTCGGCAGCGGCCGGCCGCTCGCGGCGCCGTTGTCGGGCAGCGACGAAATCGCCGCGCTCGACTCGGTGCTGCATCAGACCGATACGCGTCTGCGCGAGGCGGAAGCCGGGCAGCAGGCCCTGAAGACCGAGCTCGAAGCACGCGCGCGCGAACTGACGGCCGTCAATGAGGAATTGCGCCAGGAACCGCAGGACAACGAGATGTTCATCTACAGCGTGTCGCATGATCTGCGCTCGCCGCTCGTGAATCTGCAAGGGTTTTCGAAGGAGCTGCACGTATCGTGCGACGAACTCGACGGCCTCGTCGGGCGGGCTCGCCTGCCTGAGATCGAAGCGCGGCGCATGACGCAGATTCTGAATGGCGACGTGCGCGAGTCGTTGCACTATTTGCGCACGGCTGTTGCGCGCGCGGCGGCGATCATCGACGCGCTGTTGCGCATCTCGCGCGCGGGACGGCTCGAATACCAGTGGCAGCGGGTCAGCGTCGGGCGCGCGGTGGCGCGGGTCGTCGATGGGCTGCAAGGCACGATCGACCAGCGCGCCGCGAGTGTCACGGTGCGAGAGCTGCCGCCCGCATGGGGCGATCCGGCGGCGGTCGAACAGATCTTCAGCAACCTGATCGGCAATGCGCTGACTTTTCTCGATCCGGCGCGCCGCGGGCGCATCGAGGTCGGCGCGCTTGCGCCCGAACCCGTCGATGAAAGCGAGCCGCGCGCGGTCCGTATGCGCACCTATTACGTCCGCGATAATGGGCTAGGCATTCCGGCCGCGTATCTATCGAAGGTGTTTCGCGCGTTCCAGCGTCTGCATGCAGACGTCGCTAGCGGCGAGGGGATTGGCCTCGCGGTGGTGCGGCGCACGGTCGAGCGGCACGGCGGACGCGTCTGGGTCGAATCGGCTGAAGGCGCCGGTTCGACCTTTTTCGTGGTGCTGCCCGAGCAGCCCGTGCGCTTCTGAGCGTTGCGCATGCCGGCGCGGACATGGATGACGAATCGTTGGCACGGAGAGCCTATGAATCACGCGCAAACGGCCAGCTTCGTTCTGATCGAAGACGACGACGGCCACGCAACGCTCGTCGAGCGGAATCTGCGCCGCGCCGGCGCGAATCCGCTCGCTGCTACGAACTCGGTTGCAACGTCTACGTCTGCAAGCCGGTCGAACACGATACGTTCATCGAGGCCGTGCGCCGGCAGCCTTTTTTCTGCAAGTGGTCAAGCTGCCGCCGGCGCATCGGCTCGAGCCGGCCTGAAGGTGACCGAAAGCCGTTCATGACAACATAAGCACTGACCTTAGCCACAGAGCATCCGCATGACCGAAGAAGTGTCCAAGCCGCAAGCCGCTTATGTGCTCGTTGTCGATGACGACGAGGGCATCCTGCGGCTCGCGCGCAAGTCGCTCGAACGCGCCGGCTGCCGGGTGGCGATCTGCGCCGGTGTCGAGGCGGCCTGCGAGCGGCTCGCGAGCGGCGGCTTCGATCTGCTGGTGCTCGACTATCAGTTGAACGGGCCGGAGACCGGGCTCGATTTCTTTCGGCGCCTGCGCGCGGAGGGTGTGCGCATTCCGGCGATCCTCGTGACCGGCTTCACCGACGAGTCGCGCGTGATCGAAGCACTGCGCGCGGGCGTGTCCGACGTGGTGCCGAAGTCCGGCGACTATCTCGACTATCTGCCGGAGGCCGTGGAGCGCGTGCTGTCGCAGGTGCGGCTGCAACGCGCGTCCGACGAAGCGCTGCTGCTGCGCGATCGCGAACTGCATTACCGCACGCTGTCAGAGACGTTGCCGCACCTGGTGCTGACCTGCGACGCAGCCGGCGATTGCGACTTCCTGTCGAAGCAATGGTACGACTACACCGGCTTGCCCGAACACAGCTCGCATGGTCTTGCGTGGCTCGACGCCGTGCATCCCGACGATCGCGAGCAGATCCGGCAAAGCTGGCTCAAGGCCGTGGCGAGCCGCAACGGCGACTATCGGCACGAGATGCGGATTCGCCGCCACGACGGCGAGTACCGCTGGTTCGACGTGCGCGTGGTCGCGATGCGCGATGCCGAAGGCAACGTCAGCAAATGGTTCGGCAGTTGCACCGACATTCACTCGCAGCGCGAGGCGATCGAGGAGCGCGAGCGGCTGCTCGAGTCGGAGCAGGCCGCGCGCCAGGCCGCCGAAGAGGCGAACCGCGCGAAGGACCGTTTTCTCGCGATGCTGTCGCACGAATTGCGCACGCCGCTCACGCCGGTGCTGGCGGGCGCGAGCGTGCTCGAGATGATTGCCGATCTGCCCGAGCAGGCGCGCGCGAGCGTGCGGATGATCCGCCGCAACGTCGAGCTGGAGGCACGGCTGATCGACGATCTGCTCGATCTGACGCGCGTCGCGAACGGCAAGCTGCGGCTGTCGCTGGAAACCGTCGACGTGCACGACGTGATCGACAGCGTGCTCGAACTCTTTCGCAGCGAAATCCAGGTCAAGCAGCAGGACGTGCATGTCGACAAGCGCGCGACGCATCACTACGTGCTCGCCGATCGCGCGCGTCTGCAACAGATGCTGTGGAACCTGATTCGCAATGCCGCTAAGTTCACGCCGGACGGCGGCCATATCTATGTACGCACGCGCGACGAACGCATGCAGGTGCAGATCTCGATCGAAGACACCGGCATCGGCATCGAGCCGGAGCAGATCGGCAAGCTGTTCAACGCGTTCGAGCAGGGCGACCAGAGTATGACGCGGCAATTCGGCGGGCTGGGTCTCGGTCTCGCGATCACGAAGGCGCTGACCGACGTGCACGGCGGCACCGTGACCGCGCAGAGTCCCGGTCCGCATTGCGGCGCGACCTTCACGATCACGCTGCCGACCGCGGCCGCGCCGGCCACCGCGCCGCCGGTCATCGTGCCGAGCACCGTGCAGCCGGCGAGTTCGCTGACCGTGCTGCTGATCGAGGATCATGCCGATACCGCCGACGTGATGGCCCAATTGATGCGCGGCTTGGGTCATCAGGTGACCGTGGTCGGGCGCATCGACGATGCGCTTGCGGCGACGCAGTTGCAGAACTTCGATCTGGTTGTCAGCGATGTCGGGTTGCCCGATGGCACCGGCCTCGATTTCATCAAGGCGTTTCGCGAACATTCCGATGTGCCAGCCGTCGCGTTGACCGGCTTCGGCACCGACGAGGACGTGCGCCGTTGCTTGGGTGCGGGCTTTACATCGCATCTGACGAAGCCTGTCAATTTCGGCCAGCTCGAAGCGATGATCGAAAGCGCCGCGCAATTGAAGGCGCAAAAGAATGCGTAAGGCTCGATAAAGGGCAGTGCGCTGAAAGCAAAGTGAAAAGACAAAGGCCTGTTGCGAAGTCAGTCGCAACAGGCCTTTTTCATTTCACGGGCTCAGGTATTTGAAACCGAGCTTTATCTAACAATTAACGCTGCTGGTTTTTCAGCGAATCGCGGATCTCGCGAAGCAGAAGCACGTCTTCCGGCGTCGGGGGCGGTTCCGCCGGAGCAGCTTGCGGCTCCTTGCGCAGTTTGTTGATGAACTTGACCATCAGAAAGATGATGAACGCGAGAATGATGAAGTTGATCGTCGCGGTAATGAACGAGCCGTAACCGAACACCGCCACGCCGGCCGTCTGCAGGTCTTTATACGATTCGGGGTTGCCTTTGTAAGTCGCTGGAATATGGCCGAGGCGAACGAACAGATTGGAGAAATCGAAGCCGCCGGTAGCGAGCCCGACGACCGGCATGATCAGGTCTTTAACCACGGAATTGACAATGGTGGAAAATGCGCCGCCGATAATCACACCGACCGCCAAGTCCATCACATTGCCTTTGAGGGCAAATTCTTTAAATTCCTGGATCATGCTCATACACACACCTCCCTGATATGAATAGCCGAATCATACCAACCTGAAGCGGATAGGCTAGTGCCTTGGCCCCGACGCAACAAGTGCATTCGCCGCGCGTCGTTAATGAGGAAACTGTGACTCGCCATGACGCGCACGCTCCAGGTGCGCGGCAAAACTGACCGGGTCGATGTTCGCGCCGCACAGCAGCACGCCCACGCGTTTGCCCTGCAACTGTTCGCGCAACGGTCCGAGCAAGGCGGCGGTGGCGGCCGCGCAAGCCGGCTCGACCGCGAGCTTCAGCTGATTGAACAGGATCAGCATCGCTTCGCGCAACTGATCGTCGGACACCGTCACGAGCCGATCGATATGGCGGCGGCACAACTCGTAGCTGTATTGCTCGGTATGCGGCGACATCAGCGAATCGGCGATGCTGTACATATGGCCCATTCTGACCGTATGGTTGGCGGCAAAACTCTTGCTCATCACATCGGAGCCTTCGGGTTCGACGCCGTACACGTGGATGTTCGGATTCGCGAGGCGCAGAGCGGTGGAGACTCCGGCCGCGAGGCCACCGCCGCCGATCGGCACGATCACCGCTTCGAGGTCGGGTGTTTGCGTCGCCCATTCGTAGCCGAGCGTCGCCGAGCCGAGCACCGTGCGATAACCGTTGAACGGATGCACGAAATAACGGCCTTCCTCGGCCTCGATGCGTCGCACCAGTTCGAACGCTTCGGCGAGATCTTCCGCATAGACGATGTCGGCGCCGTATGCACGGCACAACGCGACGCGCGCCGGATTCGCCGCGCTGAACAGCACGACCTTCGCGCTGACGCCGAGCCGCATCGCCGCATAGGCGACCGCCACCGCGTGATTGCCGCCTGACACGCAGGTCACGCCCGCGCTCTTCTGCGCGTCGTCGAGCGCGAGCAGGTTCGTAAAGGCGCCGCGCGCCTTGAAGCTGCCACCCGCCTGCAAGAGTTCGAACTTGAAATTGACGACGGTGCCGCGCAGCGACGAGAAGTCGAGCCGGTCGAACACCGGCGTGCGCGCGACCCACGGCGTCAATGCGAAATGCTGCGCGGCGATGTCGTCGAGCGTGGGGATCGGCTCGCCGTCGATCGTGTGATCCGTGTGCTGCTGCATGGCGCTGGACATGGCGGTCGCTCCGGAGTCGTCGATGTCGCTCAGACCCGTGGCGCGGCGCGCAGGTTCACCGCGGCTGCGCGCCGCTGCAACGAGACGGGCTAAGCGGCCTCGACCGACATGCTGTGAATGAACTTGCGCAGGAAGCGCTCGCACGCGACGAGCTGCTCGAGCTCGACGAATTCGTTCGCCTTGTGCGCCTGCTGGATATCGCCGGGGCCGCAGACGATGCTCGGAATCCCCGCGTTCGAGAAGAGGCCTGCCTCGGTGCCGTACGCGACCTTACGCTTGTCCTGGTCGGCCGTCAGCGCGCGCACGAGTTGCGTGATCGCGGCCTGCTCAGACGAATCCAGTCCGGGCGCCGCGGCGATCTTCGTGATCTCGATCGCGGCCGACGGATGCTCGCGCAGCATTTTCGGCAGCAGCGTTTCGCGCGCGTAGCTGTCGATGCGCGCGAAGATCTGCTCGGGATCGAGCGTCGGCAGATTGCGGAATTCGAACTGGAACTGGCATTCGGCCGGCACCGTGTTGATCGCGTTGCCGCCCGTGATCGTGCTGGTCTGCGCGGTGCTGAACGGCACGTCGTACAGTTCGTCGAACGGGCCTTGCGCGCGGAACTGGTCGGCCATGTCGCGGATGTGGCAGATCAGGCGCGCCGCGTATTCGATCGCGTTCAAGCCCTTCGGCGTCAGCGACGAATGCGCGGCCTGGCCTCGCACGCAGCAGTGGTACGCGTTGATGCCTTTGTGCGCGATGATCGGGCGCATGCTGGTCGGCTCGCCGACGATACAGCCGTCCGGCTTCACGCCGCGCTTCATCAGATCGGCGATCATCAGCGGCGCGCCGACGCAGCCAACCTCCTCGTCGAACGACAGTGCGAAGTGGATGGGTTTCGCGAGCCTGGTACGCTGCATCTCGGGCACGAGCGCGAGCGCCGCGCCGATGAAACCCTTCATGTCGCAGGTGCCGCGGCCGTAGAGCTTGTCACCGCGGATCTCGGGCTTGAACGGATCGCTGTCCCATTGCTGGCCATCCACTGGCACGACGTCCGTATGGCCCGACAGCACGACGCCGCCGTTCGTTTCGCCATCGTGCGCGGGAATCGTCGCGAACAGGTTCGCCCATTTGCCGCCCTTGCCGTGCGTCAGCGTCGCGTCGATACCGACCGCGCGCAGTTCGTCGCGCACGGTTTCGATCAGGCCGAGATTCGGATTGCGGCTCACCGTGTCCATCGACACGAGACGGGTGACCCAGGGCAGAGATACCGGAGAAGCGGAGGAGGCGGAGGAAGCGGACGACTGCGACGATTGCGCTGTTTCAGCGACGTGAGACATGACATGACTCCATCATTTTGTGTCTATCGATCATATCCCATATTGCATTTTGGTAAGGTGGCCAAAACGCCCGGCGCGCGTTGGCGCAGCGCAGCATCGATGCAAAAAACGGGGGACGTCCCCCCGTTTTTTTGCTGTTTCAGGACCATCAGCGCGCGGGCGCCGGCGCGGTGCCGCGGCTCGGCGAACCGAGCGCGCGCAAGGTCTCCTTGACGGTCGCGACGCGCACCGCGAGATCCGGGCTGCGCGTTTCGATACGCAGCTTGTCCTGGCCCGCGAGCTTGATGTGCTTGTGCTTCTGCACCATCTCGATGATCCGCATCGCGTCGACGGGCGGATTCGGGATGAACTGCAGGCCAATCACCGCTTCGCCGGCATCGATCTTCGAAATGCCGAGCGGTTTCGCGGCGAGCCGCAGACGATGCGTCTCCACCAGCGCATGCGCCTGCGGCGGCAGCTTGCCGAAGCGGTCGATCAGCTCCTCCTGGATACCGTCGATCGAATCGCTGTGTTCGCAGTTCGCGAGGCGCTTGTACAGCGACAGACGTTCCTGCACGTCGCCGCAGTAGTCCGACGGCAGGATCGCCGGCGAATGCAGGTTGATCTCGGTGGTCGCCGCGAGCGGCGCGGTGAGGTCCGGCTCCTTGCCGTTCTTGAGCGCCTTCACCGCGTCATTGAGCATGTCGGTATAAAGCTGGAAGCCGATCTCGTGAATCTCGCCCGACTGCTTGTCGCCGAGCACCTCGCCGGTGCCGCGAATCTCGAGGTCGTGCATCGCGAGATAGAAGCCCGAGCCGAGTTCCTCCATCTGCTGGATTGCTTCGAGCCGTCGTTGCGCCTGCTTGGTGAGCCCCTGCGGATCATGCACGAGCAGATACGAATACGCCTGGTGATGCGAGCGGCCGACGCGTCCACGCAGCTGATGCAATTGCGCGAGACCGAACTTGTCGGCGCGATGGATCAGGATCGTGTTCGCGCTCGGCACGTCGATGCCGGTTTCGATGATCGTCGTGCACAGCAGCACGTTCGCGCGTTGCGCGACGAAGTCGCGCATCACGCGTTCCAGTTCGCGCTCGTGCATCTGGCCATGCGCGACCGCGATGCGCGCTTCGGGCACGAGTGCTTCGAGCATCTGCCGACGGTTCTCGATCGTCTCGACTTCGTTGTGCAGGAAGTAGACCTGGCCGCCGCGCTTCAGCTCGCGCAGCATCGCTTCGCGAATCACGCTGTCTTCCTCGCGCCGCACGAAGGTCTTGATCGCAAGGCGCTTTTGCGGCGCCGTGGCGATCACCGAGAAATCGCGCAGGCCTTCGAGCGCCATGCCGAGCGTGCGCGGAATCGGCGTCGCGGTCAGCGTCAGCACGTCGACTTCAGCGCGCAGCGCCTTCAGCGCTTCCTTCTGACGCACGCCGAAGCGATGCTCCTCGTCGATGATCACGAGCCCGAGCCGCTTGAACTGCACATCCGACGACAGCAGCTTGTGCGTGCCGATCACGATGTCGACCGAACCTTCGTTGATCTGCTGGATCGCCGCGTTCACTTCCTTGGTCGACTTGAAGCGCGACAGCTCGGCGATGCGCACCGGCCAGTCGGAGAAGCGGTCACTGAAGGTTTGCGTGTGCTGTTCGGCGAGCAGCGTGGTGGGTGACAGCAGCGCGACCTGCTTGCCGCCCATCACCGCGATGAACGCCGCCCGCAACGCGACCTCGGTCTTGCCGAAGCCGACGTCGCCGCACACCAGCCGGTCCATCGGCTTGCCGCCCGTCATGTCGCCGATCACGGCCGCAATCGCAGCGGCCTGGTCCGGCGTCTCCTCGAAACCGAAGCTCTCGGCGAACTTCACATAGTCCTTTGGTTCGAGCGCGAACGCGTGGCCTTCGCGGGCGGCACGGCGCGCGTACAGGTTGAGCAGTTCGGCGGCGGTATCGCGGATCTGCTGCGCGGCCTTGCGTTTGGCCTTTTCCCACTGGCCCGAACCCAGCGAATGCAGCGGCGCGCTTTCCGGATCGGCGCCGCTGTAGCGCGAGATCACGTGCAATTGCGCGACCGGCACGTAGAGCTTGCTGTCGCCCGCGTATTCGAGGTGCAGGAACTCGGTTTCGCCTTCGCCGAGGTCCATCGTGACCAGACCCATGTAGCGGCCGATGCCGTGCTGCGAATGGACCACCGGATCGCCGACCTTCAGCTCGGACAGATCGCGCACCATCGAATCGACGTTGCTCGCCTGCTCCTGGCGGCGGCGTCCCGCGCGGCGCGCGAGCGGCCCGTACAGCTCGGTTTCGGTGATGATCGCGATGCCTTCGTCCGGCACCGCGAAGCCGTTCGCGAGCGGCGCGACGCCGAGCGAGAACGGCGCATCGCCCTTGAGCCAGTCGGCGAAGCTGTCAGCCGAGGCGGGCTTCAGCTGATTGTCGGCGAGCAGTTGCAGCAGCGTCTCGCGACGGCCCGCCGATTCGGCGGCGAACAGCACGCGGTTCGGCGTCGTGCTCAGATACGCGCGCAGTGCCGAGACGGGGTCGTCGGCGTGACGGTCGATCGCGAGGTTCGGCAGAGCGATCGACCAGGCGCCGCCGCCGTTGGTGGGCAGCACGAGCCGTGCGAACGGTTTCGCGAACGTGAAGAAATCTTCGTCCGACAGGAACAGCTTCTGCGGTTCGAGTATCGGCCGGTCGCGGTCGTGCGACAGGAAGTTGAAGCGCTGTTTCGTGTCGTTCGTGAAGCGCCGGATCGCCGCGTCCAGATCGCCGACGAACGCGAGCTGGGAACCGTCGGGCAGGTAATGGAAGAGGGTGGCCGTTTCCTCGAAGAACAGCGGTAGATAGTATTCGATGCCCGCCGACGGCACGCCGTTGCCGATGTCTTTA
Source organism: Paraburkholderia sp. BR14374 (assembly GCF_040948685.1). Classification (NCBI taxonomy): domain Bacteria; kingdom Pseudomonadati; phylum Pseudomonadota; class Betaproteobacteria; order Burkholderiales; family Burkholderiaceae; genus Paraburkholderia; species Paraburkholderia sp. BR14374. The sequence goes on from NZ_JBFPKF010000008.1 coordinate 179,983, forward strand.
TAGATCGATGCGCGGCTCGGATCGCCCTCGAAGGTCTCGCGCCAGCGGCTGCGGAATGCGGTGCGCGCGGCTTCGTCGAACGGGAATTCGCGGCCCGGCAGCAGGCGCACGTCCTTGACCGGATAGAGGCTGCGCTGCGTGTCGGGGTCGAATGCGCGGATCGAGTCGACTTGGTCATCGAACAGGTCGATCCGGTAGGGCAGCGGGGAGCCCATCGGGAACAGATCGAGCAGCGAGCCGCGCACGCAGTATTCGCCGGGACGCACGACCTGGCTCACGTGCTCGTAGCCGGCGAGCGTCAGCTGCGCCTTCAGCTTCGCTTCGTCGAGCCGTTCGCCCTGCGAGAACGAGAACGTGTAGGCGGCGAGGAACGACGCGGGCGGCATCCGGTACAAGGCCGTCGTGGCCGGCACGAGCAGGATGTCGCAGCGGCCTTCGCCGAGATCGTGCAGCGTCGCGAGACGCTCGGACACGAGGTCCTGGTGCGGCGAAAACGTGTCGTAAGGCAGCGTCTCCCAGTCGGGCAAGAGGCGCACGCGCGCGTCGGGCGCGAAGAAGCCGATTTCCTGCGACAGCCGCTGCGCGTCGACCGCGCTTTCGCAGACCACCGCCAGCAGCGGCATCTTCTCGCGATAGCTGAGGTGGTAGCGGGCGATCAGCAGCGCGTCGGACGAACCGCGCGTGCCGTCGAAGGCGAAACGCTGGCCGGCCTTGACGAGCGCGACGGGCGAGGAGGACTGCGAGATTGCGGCGATGTCTGGCATAAAGGAGAGAAAGCGGCTCGGGGCTCACACGACGGCCAAGTTTACGCGTCCACGGGCGTGAATGCGAAGGACGTATTATAAAATCCGTCCTTTACTTTGACCTGGCGGCATCCGCACTCGTGACTTCCCGTCTCTTCGCCCTGATCCCGTGCGCAGGCACCGGCAGCCGTTCCGGCGCCGCGATGCCCAAGCAATACCGCACTGTCGCCGGCCGCGACATGCTGCATTACTCGCTCGCCGCGTTCGACGCGTGCAGCGAATTCACGCAGACGCTAGTCGTCATCGCGCCCGACGACCAGCACTTCGACGCGCGCCGCTTCGGCAATCTGCGTTTCGCGGTGCGGCGCGTGGGCGGCGCGTCGCGCCAGGCGTCGGTGCTCAACGGTCTGCACGCGCTCGCCGAGTTCGGCGCCCACGACGACGATTGGGTGCTCGTGCACGACGCAGCCCGGCCCGGCATCACGCCGGCGCTGATCCGCACGCTGATCGGAACGCTAAAGGACGATGCTGTCGGCGGCATCATGGCGCTGCCGGTCGCCGATACGTTAAAGCGAATCGATCGCACGTCGACCGATGGCCGCATCGCCCGTACCGAGGCACGCGACGGCTTGTGGCAGGCGCAGACGCCGCAGATGTTCCGCATCGGCATGCTGCGCGAGGCGATCCTGCGTGCGCAGGCCGACGGCCACGATCTGACCGACGAGGCGAGCGCGATCGAATGGTCGGGGCATGCGCCGAAGCTCGTGCAAGGCAGTCTGCGCAATTTCAAGGTCACGTATCCGGAAGATTTCGATCTGGCCGAGGCGATTCTGAGCCGCGCCGCCGGTTCGTGATACCTCGCATACGCACGATAGAAAGATTTGGAAAGGCTTTAAAGAAGCTATAAAAGCTTCAGCACTTGAGGATGTGACGCATATGGATTTCAGAATTGGGCAAGGCTACGACGTGCATGCGCTGGTGCCGGGACGCGCGTTGATCATCGGCGGCGTGACGATTCCGTACGAGCGCGGACTGCTCGGTCACTCGGACGCGGACGTGCTGCTGCACGCGATCACCGACGCGCTGTTCGGCGCGGCCGCGCTGGGCGACATCGGCCGCCACTTCTCCGATACCGACGCGAAGTTCGCCGGCGCAGACAGCCGCGTGCTGCTGCGCGAATGCGTGGCGCGCGTGAAGGCGGCGGGTTTTGCGATCGGCAACGTCGATAGCAGCGTGATCGCACAGGCGCCGAAGCTCGCACCGCATATCGAAGGGATGCGCGCGAATATCGCGGCGGACCTCGGCCTGCCGATCGAGCGTGTGAACGTCAAGGCGAAGACGAACGAGAAGCTCGGTTATCTCGGCCGCGGCGAGGGCATCGAGGCGCAGGCCGCGGTGTTGCTGGTCAGGAGCTGAACGAGCTTTGGTTTGCGTGACCGGCGGTCCGCTTACAGCGTCGCGCCGCCGATCGTCCGATTGCTCGGGCACAGTTCGTCCGTTTGCAGGCCGTCGAGGATGCGCAGCACTTCCTGGGGGTTACGGCCCACGTATAGATTGTTGACCGACACGTGCTGGATCGTGTTGTCCGGATCGACGATATAGGTCGCGCGCAGCGCGACGCCCGCTTCCTTGTCGCGCACGCCGAGCTGGTCGATCAGCTCGCCTTTCACGTCGCCGAACGAGTAGTGGTTGAGCCTGTCGAGCGCCTTGTACTCGCGGCGCCACGCGAGCTTCACGTATTCATTGTCGACGCTGCCGCCGAGCAGCACCGCCTCGCGGTCCTCGAACTCCTTGGCGAGCTTGCTGAAATCGACGATTTCCGTCGGGCAGACCAGTGAAAAATCCTTCGGATAGAAGTAGATGATTTTCCACTTGCCTGGAAACGATTGATCGGTGATGTATTCGAACGCCGAGACGCCGTGTTCTTCGTGATGGTTGAAGCCCGGTTTCGCGGCAATGACGGTGAACGCTTCGAGTTTGTCGCCTACGGTTTTCATGCAAAGGCTCCTTCGGAAGTCGCACAAAGCGGCGTGCTTCGAATAACGACGGCGCGCCGTGTCGCGCGCCGTCGGCTCACGCGCTCTTCGCGAGCGGAAACTCGATCGTCACTTCAAGCCCAGGTCCGGGCGAGCGGTTGCGCAAACGCAGCGCGCCGCGATAACGCGCGACGAGCCGCTGCACGATCGCCATGCCGAGGCCCGTGCCGTTGGCCTGGGTGCGCGCCGAATTCACGCGATAGAACGGCCGCGTGACGAGCGCGAGCTGGTCTTCGGGAATGCCGGGGCCTTCGTCCACCACCGACAGTTCGACGCGCGAATGCGACACGCGCGTTTCGAGAATCACATGTGGCACACCGTCACCGTCGCTGAGACCATATTTGCGCGCGTTCTCGAGCAGATTGCCGACCACACGACGCATGTCGGTTTCATCGGCCTCGATCACCGCCGACGGAGCGAGCCGTGTGATCAGCCGCATGCTGTCCTCGCTTTGCATCCGCGCGGCGAGCTCGCTCGCGATCACCGACAGGTCGACCGGTTCCGGCACGCGCTGCACCGGACGCGCGTAATCGAGGAAGCGGCCGATGATCATGTCCATCTGCTCGATGTCGTCGACCATCGCGTCCTTGGTGGCCTGATCGGACGGGCTCATTTCGGTTTCGAGCCGCAGCCGCGCGAGCGGCGTGCGCAGATCGTGCGAGATGCCTGCGAGCATCAGCGCGCGATCGGCCTCGAGCTGTTCGAGGTCGCGCACCATCTGGTTGAAGCTTCGATTGGTTTCGGCGGCGACGCCCATGCCGCGCTCGGGCAGCGGCTCGGGCGATTGCCCGGAGCCGACCCTACGCGCGGCCATCGCGAGGCGCGCAAAAGGCCGGTTCACCAGACTAGTGATGAACGCCGCGCCGAACAGCGACAGCGCAAGCGCGAACACGCCCCAGCCGGCCCACTGCAGGCCGGTCGCGTTATCGAGCTGATCGCGATCGAGGGCGACCCAGTAATCGTCGTCGTCGATCTTGAAGCTGATCCATACGCCGTTGATATCGTTGACGCTCTGCGCGATCACCGTGTCGTCGCCGAGACGGCCGCGGATGTCGTGCTCGATCAGTCGATTCAGTGATTCGTCGGGCTGGAGTTTGTATTTGTCGGTGGCTTCGCGCGGATACACGCGCACCCCTTCATTGCTCTCCAGATCCTGCAGCAGCGCGCGCCGCAGGTCGGGATCGGAATAGAGGAGTGCGGTGCGCGTGAGTTTGACGATCGCGACGAGTTGCAGAGCCACGCGCTGCGCACGCGGCTCCCGCTCGATCACGCGAAAGCTCTGGAACCACGCGGCGAGACTGACTGCGATCAACAGCGCGATCAGCAGAAAGGTCCGCCAGAAAAGGCCGCCGAACGCGAGCGTCAGGAGGCGCCGGTCGATCCGCATGGGCCCTTCTTATCTGGAGTCAAAGACAGAAACTATATGGGACCGAAGCAGGTGCTTTGCATGGGACCAGATGACGCACTGAAGCGCGAACTCTGATCGACAGCTAAAACGCCTACTCTGGTCGACATGAAAACGGAGCACAAACTCAGGCTGCGCCGTCGGGAATGAACACGTAGCCGAGACCCCACACGGTCTGAATGAAACGCGGGCTGCCCGGATCCGGCTCGATCAATTTGCGCAGACGCGAGATCTGCACGTCGAGGCTGCGGTCGAAGACTTCGTATTCGCGGCCGCGTGCGAGTTCCATCAGCTTTTCGCGCGACAGCGGCTGACGCGGATGACGGGCGAACACCTTCAGCACCGAGAATTCACCGGTGGTAAGCGGAATTTCCTGGCCGGCCTTGGTCAGCGTGCGGGTGGCGAGATTCAGTGCGAACTCACCGAACTCGAACACCTCGGTGGTCTCGGACGGCGCGCCCGGCAACTCGGACGGCGACTGACGGCGCAGCACCGCGTGAATGCGCGCGACCAGTTCACGCGGATTGAACGGCTTGGGCAGGTAGTCGTCGGCACCCATCTCGAGTCCGACGATGCGATCGACATCCTCACCCTTGGCCGTCAGCATGATGATCGGCGTGCGGTCGTTGCTGCCGCGCAGACGCCGGCAGATCGACAGGCCGTCCTCACCGGGCAGCATCAGATCGAGCACTAGCAGATCGAAGCGCTCGCGCACCCAGAGCTTGTTCATTGACGGCGCATTTTCGGCGACGTAGACGTTGAAGCCCTGCTCACCGAGATAGCGGCGCAGAAGATCGCGCAGGCGTGGATCGTCGTCGACGACGAGGATTTTCGAAGGGTTTTTGGTTTCCATGGTCGGCATCTTAGCGCGATTAGAAAGTGGTGCGCGGTTACACCATTTCTGGGGTTACAGTCAGTTACAAAATTTACCCGCGGTATGGCGCGACGTAAAGTATGCGCGTTTAGACTCCTTTACTGAATGCGGCTGTTCGGTGGATACTTCACTCGACAAAACTCTCGCACCCCGCTGTTACCGGGGTTTGTATACGCATCTGAGGTAGCCGGTTGCCGCGCCACGAAGGGAACAACATGAAGGGAGGGGTTTGGCCAAATGTGCGCCTGAGCGTGATTGCACTGGCGGTTGCCGGTACGCTCGCAGGCACACTGGGCCCGACGCTCGCCCATGCGCAGCCGTCCGCGGATAGAGCGGCGAGCGAGCATGCGCCCCGCTCTGGCAATGGCAAACCCAGCCACCGCAATCCGAGCATCGATCACCCTGCTTCTGACGTGATGTTGCGTACCGCGGTTCCCCCTGATCTCGATCAACGTCGGCGCGACGGGCATATGACGCCCGAAGAGCGTCGGCTGCTGCGGCAGCACATCGAAGACGCCGTGCGCGAGTTGTACAAGCGTTAGTCTCAGCGCGCGCATCGTCGCGTGAACAATCCTGTTGCCCCTTCAGCTTCCACTTCCTGGTCCGCTGCTCTGTTGAGTCGCTAGCATCCGTTCGAGATTTCACGCGCAACGGATCAGCGTTGGCGAACCTTTGCAACGTGTGTGGTGAGCGTCGCGCGTTAGCGCGCGCAGCGAAGCGATATCGGCGTCTTCTGACTGGGTGTTCGAGCCCATTCCAATGCGTGCCGAGCGCATCACACGGAGACCGGACCAGCGTCGCGAGCAACAAATGCGGCTCGGACAGCGTTACGAACTATTACGTGCAAGCTGAGTGCGCGCGGGGCGAACACGCGTTCGCCGCCAGTCGAGTTCGTGATCGGCGCGTTGCGCGCATTCGATGCCGGCTACGACGATACCTCGCGGTTCGTCGCGCCGATCGCGCGTTCGGTCGCGGATCAACAGCTCGACGCTGCTCGCCAACAAGCAGTTCGTCGAGCAGCTGTTTCGCGCAACCAGCAGTGCAGGGGCGCCGCGCATGAATGGCGCGGCCAGCGCTTGGCGCGAATCAGGTGCGCCCGCCGCTGCAGCGCGTCATGGCGCGCAATGGCCGGGGTGGCGTACGCTTTGACATCGCGATCCGGCTCGCGCAGAGGCAACGGGCGGCCCGGCACGCGCCATCATGATCACGACGAGGTGCAGCATGAAACGACGCAGCTTTCTGTCGATGAGCGCGGCCGCCGGCGCATTGCTGTGTTTGCCTCGCGCGCTCGCCGCGCAGGACGCGAACGCTGCGCATTGGCGGGATGCATCGAAAGCGTCGGTTGTGCCGGGGCGCGGTTACGACAACCTGCTGATCCTGATCGAACTCAAAGGCGGCAACGACGGTTTGAACACCGTGATCCCGTTCGCCGATCCCGCGTACTACGCGCTGCGCGAAAACATCGGCATCAAACGCGAACAGATGATCCACCTCGACGAGCGCACCGCGCTGCATCCAGCGTTGCAGCCGTTGATGCTGCTGTGGCGCAGCCGGCAACTCGCGATCGTGCAGGGTGTCGGCTACGCGCAGCCGAACCTGTCGCATTTCCGGTCGATCGAGATCTGGGATACCGCGTCACGCTCCGATCAGTATCTGCACGACGGCTGGCTCACGCGCGCGTTCGCGATGAAGCCGGTGCCCTTCGATTTCGCGGCCGACGGCGTCGTGATCGGCAGCGCCGAAATGGGGCCGCTCGCAAATGGCGCGCGCGCGATCGCGCTGGTCAATCGCACGCAGTTCGGCGGGACCTTGCGACTCGCGACGCCGGTGCCTCAGTTGACGACCGCGTTTCCTGATGGCGCGTTCGGCAGTTCGATCAAAACGGCGATGCAGGTGCTGGCCGCTTCGGACACCCTGAAGATAGCTGCCGCCGGACGCGCGCCAATGGAGCAGTCATCGAGCGGCCGAGGTTTGGTCGTGATCCGGCTAACGATGAACGGTTTCGATACGCACCAGAACCAGTGCGGACAGCATGCCGCGTTGCTTCAACACTTCGCGCAAGGGATGGTGGCGATGCAGGCCGCGCTTGTCGAGTTGGGCCGGTGGAACGATACGCTCGTGATGACGTATGCGGAGTTCGGGCGGCGTCCGCGCGAGAATGAGAGCAACGGCAGCGATCACGGCACGGTGGCGCCGCACTTCGTGACGGGTGGTCGCGTGCGGGGCGGTTTGTATGGCGTACCGCCGATGCTTGCGCGGCTCGACGGAAATGGCAACCTGCCGGTTGGCGTGGATTTTCGCCAGATTTATGCGACGGTGCTCGGGCCCTGGTGGGGCTTGGAGGCGTCGACGATTCTGCGCCAGCGGTTCGAGCCGCTGCCATTGCTGCGGGCGTGAGCGGATGGGCGCGAATCGACGCTGCTCGCTGTCACGCTACTTCGCGCGCCATGCGATCCATAGCTTGCGGATCGGCGTCAACGCGATGCGTTGATGCAGCACGTGATAACCGTCGCGCTCGATTTCATCGAGCAACGCCAACGCGAGCGCCGCGAGCGCGAGCAGCGTGCGCTGGGCACGCCGCGCGCTCGCGGGCACCGCGGCGAGCGCGCTTTGCACGGCATCGCGCGCGCGATGCGTCTCGAAGCGCATCAGCTCGGTGAACGCGTCGGTGTATTTGCGGTTGATCAGATCGGCGGCGGTGACGTTGTAGCGCTGCATCTCGTCGATCGGAACGTAGATGCGGCCGTGCCGCGCATCGTTGCCGGTTTCGGCGACGAACTGCGCGAGCATCAGCGCCTCGCCGAGCGGAGCCGCCCACGTCGACGCTTGCTCGGCATCGTCGGCCGATCCGGCTGCCGCGGCGCGCGACACCAGCGACGCGAAATTGCCGCCGACCCCGCGCACATAGCGCCGCAGGTTCGGATAGTCGAGATAGCGTGCCTGGTCGAGATCCATCTCGAAGCCCGCGAGCAATTCCTGCAGAGCCGGATACTCGGCCTGCGCGTCGGGCAGATAGGCCGCGAGGGCCCTGGACACCGGATGCGACGGCGAGCCCGCGGCGAGCGCGGCGATTTCTTTCTGCCACCATGCGAGCTTGGTGCGGCCGACCGCGGGATCGCTCGTCTCCTTGACCGTTTCCTCGAACTCGCGACGCAATGCGAAGAGCGCCGTCAACAGCGGCTGACTGGCTGCGCGGGCCTGGCGAAGCGCATAGTAGGTGCTCGATCCTGGGGGCGCCGCTTTCTGCTGGCAATAGTCGTCGAAATTCACGTGATGAGAGTGTGTAGAAGGGCTGGCGAGAAGGGCGCTGGCGTCCGTACGGCGCCCGTCTCGACGAGCCGAAAATTGTAGCATCGGCGCCGCGCGCGCAGATACCGACGGGTGCAGACAAGCGCGAATCAATCGGTTAGAATCTCGCGCTTACGCTTTCGGGCACGTGTTTGGCGCGCATGGAAGTGCACAGGACAATCGGGCACGACGCATCGCGGCGTACCCGGCTGCGAGGGTGGCGAAATTGGTAGACGCACCAGGTTTAGGTCCTGACGCCCGCAAGGGTGTAGGGGTTCGAGTCCCCTCCCTCGCACCATTTATTGGTAGTCAAGAAAAACCCCGTCAAGTCTTTGGACCGACGGGGTTTTTTCTTTGCTGCACGGTCTCTGCAAGGCCGCAGGGTTGCCCCGCGGCCTGTCATTGCGGCCGCGCGACTTAGGCGCCCGGCGTTCCCGGCGCTTGCTGCGAACCCGGCAACTCCGCTTGCGCGGCACCTTCGAGGAAGCGGCGCGTCGACTCGAACGCTTGCAGCATCTGGTCCGGCCACGGCGTTTGCAGCATCACGGCTTGATGATTTTCAAATGCCGACGACAGAAGTTTCGCCAGTTCCGGCGAACGAAGATGACGCAGCACGACGCTGACCGCGATTGCGGTTGCCTGGCTCGCGCCGGCGGTCTGAAGTTCCGACGCGGTGAGTGCCGCGACCTGTTTGTTGATGTCCACTGAAACGTCCCTGGATGAAAAAGAGGGTGAAGGCACGTTGGCCAATGCTGAATTTTGACACGCGCCGCCCAATGCCGTGAAACGGCGCTCCCCAAATATGGCCGGTGCGCCGCGCGTGATCACTCCCGCGCGTTCATCGCGCGAATTACCTTGTCGAGCGCCGCGCCGAACGCGGCCCTTTCTTCTTCGGCGAGACAGTCGAACATATCGCCGTTCCACTTGCGCGCGATCGGCATCACCTTGCGATACAGCGCGCGACCTTCCTGCGTCAGCGAGACCAGCACGACGCGGCCGTCCGCGGCGCTCGTCTCGCGTTGCACGAGTCCCTGCCGGATCAGCGCTTCGGCTGCGCGACTCGCCTGGCTTTTGTCCAAATTGGCATGACGTGCCAGTTCCATGATCGAGAATGGTCCGAACGATCCCACCGACGCAATCACACGCGCTTCAGGCAGCGTTACGTCGAGCTTCGCCGCGTAGCGCGCGCTGATGCCGCGCTCGGCCAGTTTGTTTAGAACATGCAGACGATACGTGAGGAGTTGCTCGAGCCCGGCTTTGGCGGAGTCCTTCATGGTCACCCCGTGATGTGTGGAACGGTCGTGGCGCTGTGATTGTTGCGGCAACCGTTTCGCGGGTCAACGCTCGCTGTATTTCAGCCGCGTCAACTGCTCGGCCTCGTTGGCGAGCAGGCGCGCTGCGTCGCGAATCGCCACGTCGAGCGTGATCGGCCCGGGCGCCGGCGAAAAGCAGCCGCTGAAGTGTTCGGCGAGGCGTGGCAGCGCGGCGGGGTCGACTGCGCCCGACAGCAGCGTGGCGGGCACGCCCGCGGCTCGCGCATGCGCGCACGCGATGAACGGCGCCTTGCCATGCAGCGTCTGTACGTCGGAGCGGCCTTCGCCGGTGATCAGCCAGTCGGCGCCGGCGAGCGCCGCGTCGAGGCCGATTTGCCGCGCGACGGTCTCCGCGCCCGGCTCGAACTGCGCGCCGAGCATATGCAACGCGAAGCCGAGGCCGCCTGCCGCGCCCGCGCCCGGCAGGTCGCGCGCGCTGTGGCCGAGCGCGGCTTCGAGCAGATCGGCGAAGCGCGCGAGCGCCGCGTCGATCGGTGCGACCTGTTCGGGCTTCACGCCTTTTTGCGGTCCGAAGATCGCGGTCGCGCCGTGCTCGCCGGTCAGCGGATTGTCGACGTCCGACATACCCACGAACTGCGTGTCGGCAAGCCGCGCGTCGAGTAGCGACGCATCGACCCGCGCCACGCGTGCAAGCTGCTCGGGCGTGCCTTCGAGCGCGTTGCCTTGCGCGTCGAACAGTTGCAGGCCGAGGCCGGTCAGTAAGCCGGCGCCGCCGTCGTTCGTGCTGCTGCCGCCGAGCGCGACGAAAAAGCGCCGCACGCCGGCGTCGAGCAACGCGCGAATCGCTTCGCCCATGCCACGCGTGCTGCGCGCCTCGACCGGCACGCCCATGCCGACTGGGTCCGTAATGCCGACGATTTCCGCCGTTTCGATGATTGCGCTGCCATCCGCGAGCAGGCCTGTGAGAGCCGCGCGCGTCGGGCCGGCCGCGCTGCGCACACTAAGCGTGCGGCGCTCGCCGCCGCTCGTGAGCATGGCGTCGAGCGTGCCTTCGCCGCCGTCGGCCATCGGACAAATGCGCACGCTTGCGTCGGGGCGTGCACGCTGGATGCCAGCTGCGATCGCCTGCGCGACCTCTTCCGCGCTGAGCGAGCCTTTGAATGAATCGGGAGCGATGACGACGACAGGCGAGGGCGACGAATTCGGCATGGTGTCTCTGAGAGGTTTGAGTCGTTGTGAGCGGTTGCTGGCGCCGATGAAGCGACCGGCTGCTGGTGACCGGCGGTGGTGGCCCGACCGAGTGCGTTAGCTTATCAGCATGGGGGCGTCGGCTGAATATGTCGAAAGGCATAGGCGGGATCGCTGGAAACCGGATACCGACGCAGAGACAAACCACGCTTGCTGTGCCAAAACAACCCGAAAATGCCCCACAAAACGCGCAGAATGAAGGGAAAACTCGATGCATTCATCGAATCCCGGCTTGGCGCGCAAATAGTTTGCTAAAATATTCGGCTCTTTGGACTCAACCGTGCTGCCGGCGGCCTGCAAGCCCGCGGCGCAGGTGCGCGATCGATGCAATCGGCGCAAATCGATGCGAAGCGACATCGACGGGCAGCACGGAGAAGATAACTGATTCGCTCGAATAATTTTAGGACGATTGAAGCCATGGCTAACGTTGTTGAAAACCTCGGCAAGCTCGAACGCCGCGTGACGATTTCCCTGCCGAAGGATGCCGTGCAGAAGGAAGTGGATTCGCGTATCCGTCAACTCGCGAAGAACGTGCGCATGCCCGGTTTCCGCCCGGGCAAGGTGCCGCTCAAGATGGTCACGCAACAGTATTCGGGCCAGGTGGAAGCCGAAGTGCTGAGCGACAAGGTCGGCAAGGAATTCTTCGACATCAGCCGCGCCGAGAACCTGCGTGTCGCGGGTCAGCCGAGCTTCGCGCCGAAGACCGACGCCGCTGAAGGCAGCTACGCGTTCGACGCGACCTTCGAGGTGTACCCGGAAGTGAAGCTGGGCGACGTCGCCACGGCTGAAATCGAGCGCACGACGACCACCATCAGCGAAGCGGAAATCGACCGCACGCTGGACATCCTGCGCAAGCAGCGCGTGCACTTCCACGCTCGCGGCGAAGCCGGCGAGCACGGCGACGGCGGCGCGGACATGGCCGCCAAAGAAGGCGACCGCGTGACGGTCGACTTCGTCGGCAAGATCAACGGTGAAGCATTCCAGGGCGGTAGCGCCGAAGACTTCGGCTTCATCCTCGGCGAAGGCCGCATGCTGCCGGAATTCGAAAAAGCGGCGCTCGGCCTGAAGGTCGGCGAAGCGAAGGAATTCGACCTGAAGTTCCCGGACGACTACCACGGCAAGGAAGTGGCGGGCAAGACGGCGCAATTCACGATCACGATGAAGAAGATCGAATGGCCGCATCTGCCGGAAGTCGATGGCGAATTCGCGAAATCGCTCGGCATCCAGGACGGCGATCTGACCAAGATGCGCGCCGAAATCAAGGACAACCTCGAGCGCGAAGCGAAGCGCCGCACGCAAGCCATCGTCAAGAATCAGGTGATGGACGCGCTGCTGAAGATCTCGGAACTCGACGTGCCGAACGCGCTGATCGAACAGGATCAGGAGCGCCTCGTCGCTATGGCTCGCCAGGATCTGGAGCAGCGTGGCGTGCCGAACGCGAAGGACGCGCCGATCCCGGCTGCGATGTTCAAGGAACAGGCCGAGCGCCGCGTCAAGCTGGGTCTCGTGTTGGCTGAGCTCGTCAAGGCGAATGGACTCCAGGCGAAGCCGGAGCAGATCCGTGCCGAAGTCGACGAATTCGCGAAAAGCTACGAAGACCCGAAGGAAGTCGTCCGCTGGTATTATTCGAACCAGCAACGTCTTGCTGAAATGGAAGCGTACGTCGTTGAAGCCAACGTCGTCGACTTCGTCCTCAGCAAGGCCAAGGTGACGGACAAGGAAGTGAGCTTCGAGGAACTGGCAAGCGCAACGGCGCAAGCGTAAGCGTCGCTGCAACGGCGTGCCGGCTGTCGGAGCGACCGACGGCCCGCACGCCGTTTTTTTGCGCCGCGAGAGTGTGTGACGGACCGGATCCCGGTCGTGGGTGCACACAAAGACGGCACTTGAATATGGGCTCGTCGCACCAACCTGTGTCTAGCAGCTAATATTCAGAATATTTCCAGACAAGGATCCATTGCATGACCTTTCGCGCCCAAATGCTGGACACGTTGACCTCCCAGTCGTCCCGGGATCTCGAAGCGCAGGCACTCGGTCTGGTGCCGATCGTCGTGGAAACGAGCGGCCGGGGCGAGCGTTCGTATGATATTTATTCGCGGCTGCTGAAGGAACGCATTGTGTTCCTCGTAGGCGAAGTGAACGACCAGACAGCCAACCTGGTGGTTGCGCAGATGCTGTTTCTCGAAAGCGAGAATCCGGACAAGGACATCTACTTCTACATCAACAGCCCGGGCGGCTCCGTGTCTGCCGGTATGGCGATCTACGATACGATGCAGTTCATCAAGCCGGACGTTTCGACCCTTTGCATGGGGCTCGCGGCAAGCATGGGTGCGTTTCTGCTCGCGGCCGGCGCGAAGGGCAAGCGTTTCGCGCTGCCGAATTCGCGCGTGATGATTCACCAGCCGCTCGGCGGCGCGCGCGGTCAGGCATCGGACATCGAAATCCAGGCGCGCGAAATCCTGTACCTGAAGGATCGACTGAATCATCTGCTCGCGCACCACACCGGTCAGCCCGTCGAGCGCATCGCGCGTGACACCGACCGCGACAACTTCATGTCCGGCGATGACGCGCAGGCGTACGGCCTTGTTGACCAAGTGGCGCACAAGCGTCCTTGATCTGGTACGGTTTTGCCACGCTGTTTTGCCCACTGTTGCGGCAAAACCGTCATCGGGCCGGTGGTGAATGTTCTACTTCCGTCCGGGCGTCTGCGGCAAGCGCCGTTATCCTGCTCACTAGCTCTGCCGCGCCCAAACTGCGTGGCGGGGGCAAACGGCGTATTATGTAATCCGGTGTCCGGAGGCTCACACATCTATGGCGGACAAGAAAGGTTCTAACAGCGAAAAGCTGTTGTATTGCTCGTTTTGCGGCAAGAGCCAGCATGAGGTCAAGAAACTGATTGCTGGCCCGTCGGTATTCATCTGCGATGAATGTATCGATCTATGCAACGAAATCATTCGTGACGAGGCTGCAGGCGCGGGCATCGAGGCGGGCTTGTCCAAGTCCGACCTGCCGACTCCGCAGGAAATCCGCGAAATTCTCGACCAGTACGTGATCGGTCAGGAACGCGCGAAGAAAATCCTCGCGGTCGCGGTCTACAACCACTACAAGCGTCTCAAGCATCTCGACAAGAAGGACGAAATCGAGTTGTCGAAGAGCAACATCCTGCTGATCGGCCCGACCGGCTCCGGCAAGACGCTGCTCGCGCAGACGCTCGCGCGCCTTCTGAACGTGCCGTTCGTGATCGCCGACGCGACCACGCTGACGGAAGCCGGCTATGTCGGTGAAGACGTCGAGAACATCATCCAGAAGCTGCTTCAGAATTGTAATTACGAGGTGGACAAGGCCCAGCGCGGGATTGTCTACATCGACGAGATCGACAAGATCAGCCGCAAGTCCGACAACCCGTCCATCACGCGCGACGTGTCGGGCGAGGGCGTGCAGCAGGCTCTCCTGAAGCTGGTCGAAGGCACGATGGCGTCGGTGCCGCCGCAAGGTGGCCGTAAGCATCCGAACCAGGACTTCATCCAGGTCGATACGACCAACATCCTGTTCATCTGCGGCGGCGCGTTCGACGGCCTGGAAAAGGTCATCGTCGACCGTACCGAGAAGACTGGCATCGGTTTTGGCGCCAGCGTGAAGAGCAAGCAGGACCGCGATGCCGGTGAAGTGCTGCGCGAAGTGGAGCCGGAAGATCTGATCAAGTTCGGCCTGATTCCAGAACTGATCGGCCGTCTGCCGGTGGTTGCCACGCTCGGCAAGCTCGACGAAGCGGCGCTGATGAAGATTCTCGTCGAACCGAAGAATGCGCTTGTCAAGCAGTATCACAAGCTCTTCAGCATGGAGCGCGTCGAACTGGAAATTCGTCCGGCCGCGCTGCAGGCCGTGGCGCGCAAGGCGATCCGCCGCAAGACCGGGGCGCGGGGCCTGCGTTCGATTCTGGAACAGGCGTTGCTCGACGTGATGTACGACCTTCCGCAAATGAAAGGTGTCAGCAAGGTCATCATCGACGACAACGTTATCGACGGCGACGGCAAACCGCTGCTGATCTACGAAGACGCGCCGAAGGTCGCGGGTTCGAACTGATCGGCTTTCGAGTTCTGCAAAAAAGCCGTTCATGGCGACGTGAACGGCTTTTTCGTTTATCGTGTGGTCAGGCTGGTTGTTCTCAACTATGGAGTCACTGAACCTTCGGAGTCACTGAACTTTTCCCACACGCGGAGGCTTGCAAAATTTTCTGCTGGCCTCACCTATCGAACGAACTGATTCCACTCATGGGGAAATGAAATGTCAGGAACCCAACTCCTCCCGCCGGAACGCATTACGCTGCCGCTGCTCCCGCTGCGCGACGTAGTCGTTTTCCCGCACATGGTGATTCCGCTCTTCGTAGGCCGCCCGAAGTCGATCAAGGCTCTCGAAGCAGCGATGGAAGGCGGCAAGCACATCATGCTCGTCGCCCAGAAAACGGCTGCGAAAGATGAGCCGACCGAAAAGGACATGTACGAAGTAGGGTGTATCGCCAACATCCTGCAGATGCTGAAACTGCCCGACGGTACCGTGAAGGTGCTCGTCGAAGGCTTGCAGCGCGCGAAGACGCTTTCCATCGAAGAACAGGAAACGCAGTTCTCGTGCGAAGTCATGCCGCTCGAACCCGACCATGCCGACAGCGCCGAAACCGAAGCGCTGCGTCGCGCGATCGTGTCGCAGTTCGACCAGTATGTGAAGCTGAACAAGAAGATCCCGCCGGAGATCCTGACCTCCTTGTCGGGTATCGACGAAGCCGGGCGTCTCGCGGACACGATTGCCGCGCATCTGCCGCTCAAGCTCGACCAGAAGCAGCACATCCTCGAGATGTTCCCGGTGATCGAGCGGCTCGAGCATCTGCTCGCGCAACTCGAAGCTGAGATCGACATCCTGCAGGTCGAAAAGCGTATCCGTGGGCGCGTCAAGCGTCAGATGGAGAAGAGCCAGCGCGAGTACTACCTGAACGAACAGGTCAAGGCGATCCAGAAGGAACTCGGCGAAGGCGAAGAAGGTGCGGATCTCGAGGAGCTCGAGAAGCGCATCACGGCTGCCCGCATGCCGAAGGAAGCGAAGAAGAAGGCCGACGCCGAGCTGAAGAAGCTCAAGCTGATGTCACCGATGTCGGCGGAAGCGACGGTCGTGCGCAACTACATCGACACGCTGATCGGCTTGCCGTGGCGCAAGAAGAGCAAGGTCAACAACGACCTGTCGAATGCGGAACGCGTGCTCGACGAAGACCACTTCGGTCTTGAGAAGGTGAAGGAACGCATCCTCGAGTACCTCGCGGTCCAGCAACGTGTCGACAAAGTCAAGGCGCCGATCCTGTGCCTCGTTGGGCCTCCGGGTGTCGGTAAGACTTCGCTCGGCCAGTCGATCGCGCGCGCGACGAACCGCAAGTTCGTGCGCATGGCATTGGGCGGCGTGCGTGACGAAGCCGAGATTCGCGGCCACCGTCGTACATACATCGGATCGATGCCGGGCAAGATCCTGCAGAGCCTGACCAAGGTCGGCGTGCGCAATCCGCTCTTCCTGCTCGACGAAGTCGACAAGATGGGCCAGGATTTCCGCGGCGATCCGTCGTCGGCGCTGCTCGAAGTGCTCGATCCGGAACAGAACCATACGTTTGCCGATCACTACGTCGAGGTCGATTTCGATCTGTCGGACGTGATGTTCGTCGCGACGTCGAACTCCCTGAACATTCCGCCGCCGCTGCTCGACCGGATGGAAGTGATTCGTCTGTCCGGCTATACGGAAGACGAGAAGGTCAGCATCGCGCAGCGTTATCTGTTGCCGAAGCAGAAGAAGAACAACGGCCTCAAGGATGGCGAGGTCGATGTGACCGAATCCGCGATCCGCGACATCATTCGCTACTACACGCGTGAAGCGGGCGTGCGTTCGCTCGAGCGTGAAGTGTCGAAGATTTGCCGCAAGGTCGTGAAGATGCTTCTGCTGAAGAAGGCGGAAGGCGCGGTGAAGGTCGACGGTAGCAATCTCGACACGTTCCTCGGCGTGCGCAAGTATGACTTCGGTCTGGCCGCAAAGGAAAATCAGGTGGGCCAGGTCACGGGTCTCGCGTGGACGGAAGTGGGCGGCGATCTGCTGACTATCGAAGCCGCAGTGATGCCGGGCAAGGGCAATGTGATCCGCACGGGTTCGCTCGGCGACGTGATGAAGGAATCCGTCGAAGCGGCGCGCTCGGTCGTGCGTTCGCGTTCGCGTCGCCTTGGCATCAAGGACGAAGCGTTCGACAAGCAGGATATTCACATCCACGTGCCGGAAGGCGCGACGCCGAAAGATGGTCCTTCGGCTGGTATCGCGATGACGACCGCGCTGGTGTCGGTGTTGACCGGTATTCCGGTGCGCGCCGATGTCGCGATGACGGGCGAAATCACGTTGCGTGGCGAAGTCCTGCCGATCGGCGGCCTGAAGGAGAAACTGCTCGCGGCGCATCGCGGTGGTATCAAGCTGGTGCTGATTCCGGAAGAAAACGTCAAGGACTTGACGGAGATTCCGGACAACGTGAAGAACGCGATCGAAATCGTGCCGGTCCGCTGGATCGACAAGGTGCTCGAACTTGCGCTCGAACGCGTGCCGCAGGCGTTGCCGGAAGAAGAACCGAAGCCTTCGGCGCCGGTTGGTGCCGAGCCGGGCAAGGATGCCGCGACGGACGTCGTCAAGCACTAAGGTCCGAAGCGCATCCGAATGCGCTGACGTCAAAGCATCCAGCAGCGCTGTTGCTCGCTGATGCAGAAAACCCGCGGTCAAGGCCGCGGGTTTTTTATTGCCCGCACGACCTTGGCGCGGTGTCGCATCACCAGACTGTCCGCTGCAACATACTGTGATGAAAGCGCCCCTCTAAAATCACCTCGATCAGGCTCAACCCCGGTTGACACAAGGGTTTCGGCCGCTTCTAATGGGGCGGCTTGGCGTTAGCGCCGGCCGCGTGGCGGGAGGTGCTGGAAAGCACTGTCACGATTGCCAATAAACATTCACGGGGGTTTTGAATGAACAAGACGGAATTGATCGATCACATCGCACAGCAAGCCGACATTTCGAAGGCTGCGGCCGGCCGTGCGCTCGATGCAGTCATCGCGGGCGTCAAAAGCACGTTGAAGAAGGGCGGATCGGTCACGCTGGTCGGCTTTGGCACGTTCGCGGTCGGCAAGCGCACCGCGCGCACCGGGCGCAATCCGCGCACGGGCGCCGCGATCAAAATCAAGGCAGCAAAAGTTCCTAAATTTAGGCCTGGCAAAGCGCTGAAGGATGCGCTAAACTAATGGGCTTGCTGCTTGAGGAATTGCTTGACCCGGTTGCATCGTCGATTCATCGGGTGAGCGGCTGCAAGGCAGAAAACACATCAAGCACTGAATCACGAAACGGGTGCTTAGCTCAGTTGGTAGAGCGGCGCCCTTACAAGGCGTAGGTCGGGAGTTCGAGCCTCTCAGCACCCACCAGTTTCAGATTCGGCGGCAGTGTTTTCAGTAGCAAGAGCGCAGTAAAAGGAGTGGTAGTTCAGTCGGTTAGAATACCGGCCTGTCACGCCGGGGGTCGCGGGTTCGAGTCCCGTCCACTCCGCCAGTATCCACGAAAGGCGAACTCCGGTTCGCCTTTTTTGTTGCCCGCTGAGGTAAGATCGGGCGTTCTGTTTTTGGCATCCCTCACGCATGCTCGATTTTTTCCGCAATCACCAACGCCTGATGATGTTCATGCTCATCCTCGTCATTTTGCCGGGGTTGGGTTTTGTCGGTATTCAGGGCTTCCGCGGCTTCTTTGACGAAAGCGCAAACGTCGCGAGTGTCAACGGTCACAAGATCACCCGCGTCGAATACGACGACGCGATGCGCCAGCAGATCGACCGGGGGCGTCAGATGCTCGGTGCACAGTTCGACATGAAGTCGTTCGACACACCGGAGCGCCGCCGCCAGATGCTCGACGGCATGATCGAGCAGCGTGTGCTCGCCGACGAAACGCAGCGTCTGCATCTGACCGCATCGGACGACGCGGTGCGCCGTGCGCTGCTGTCCGATCCGGTGATTTCGTCGCTGAAAAATCCCGACGGTTCGATCGACCTCGAGCGCTACAAGCAGTTGCTCGCGATGCAGGGCATGACGCCCGATCAGTACGACGAGCGCATGCGCTACAACCTCGCGATGCAACAGCTGCCCGCGAGCATCACGGCGAGCGCGTTCACGGCGAAGACGCTTGCGCAGCACCTGACCGAGCTGGCCCAGCAGCAGCGTGAAGTGCAGGGCATCGCGTTCCATCCGCACGATTACGAAGCGAAGATCCAGCCGACCGATGCGCAACTGCAAACGTATTACGACGCGCATCGCAACGACTTCGCGACGCCCGCTACCGCGACGATCCAGTATCTGGTGATGTCGCCGGCCACGCTGGGCGCATCGGTGCAGCCGAGCGACGCGGACCTGAAGAAATACTACGACGACAACATCGCCCACTTCCGCACCGAAGGCGAAGTGCGCGCGAGCCACATCCTGATCGCGGCACCGAAGGACGCGAGCGCGGCCGACAAGGCCAAGGCGAAGCAGAAAGCCGAGGAGTTGCTCGCGCAGCTCAAGGCGCATCCAGACCAGTTCGCGCAGATCGCGCAGCAGAGCTCGCAGGACCCGGGTTCGGCATCGAAGGGCGGCGATCTCGGTTACTTCGGCCGCGGCATGATCGCGGGCGGCCAGGCGTTCGACGACGCGGTGTTCGCGCTGAAGAAGGACGAAATCAGTGGCATCGTGCAGACGGACTTCGGCTTCCACATCATCAAGGTCACTGATGTGAAGCCGGCGGTCACGAAGTCGTTCGACGAAGTGAAAGACCAGATCACCAGGGAGCTGAAGACGCAACTGGCGAGCAAGGCGTTCACCGACGGCTCGGAAGGCTTCACGTCGCTGGTCTATGAAAAGGCCAAGAGCCTGCAGCCGGCCGCGGACAAGTTCAAGCTGCAGATCCAGACCGCGACGGTCACGCCACAGCCGGATGCGAAGCTGCCGCCCGACAGCCCGCTGAACAATCCGAAGTTCCTCGCAGCCGTATTCGCGAACGACTCGGTATCGGCGCACAACAACACGCAGGCCATCGACGTCGGCAACAACACGCTGATCGCCGCGCGCGTGACGGATTACAAGCCCGCCGCCGTGCCCGCCTTCGACGCGGTGAAGGACGCGGTACGTCAGAAGGTCATCGCCGAGCAGGCGAACGAAGCGGCGCACAAGGACGGCGCTGCGAAGCTGGCCGAGTTCGAAAAATCGAAGGCGACCGCCGGTTTCTCGTCGCCGCTGAAGGTATCGCGCAATGACGCGCAGGGCGTGCCGCCTGCCGCACTGAGCGCGATCTACAAGGTCGATGCGCAAAAGTTGCCGGCCTACGTCGGTGTCGATCTCGGCGATGACGGCTATGCGATCTATCGCGTGAACCAGATCGTGCCGCCCGCGGCCACCGACGCGCAGCATCTCGCCGTCGCGCAGCAGCAGATTGCGCAGGTGGACGCGCAGTCGCAGGCCGAGGCCTATCTGAAGGCGCTGCGCGAGCGCTCGAAGGTGCAGTTCTACGGCACGCTCGACAACGCCGCGCAGACGGCCGACCAGTAAGCCGCCGCAGTAAGCCGCCGCAGTAAGCCGCAGTAGGCATTACCTGCCGGTCAAAGGAAAAGCCCCGCAAATGCGGGGCTTTTTCTATCTACGCCCAGGACGACCGTTTCACAGACAGCCGCTGATCGCGCCAGTAGCATCGCTTGCGCCGGCGCCGCCTGCGCGGAAGCCGACCCACGTACCCTTGCCGCTATACGACGGACGGACCACCGCTGCCGCGCCGTTGGGCGGTTGCTGGCCCGGGACGTAGACGTCCATGGCCTGATCGTTGGCCAGGATACTTTGCGAAACGACCTGCTGTTGTGAGCTATCCGCCCATTTCTGCGCGATGCAGGTTGCGACGGCGCGAGGCGGCTGCTGGCTTTGACCCACCGACTGAACCCCGGCCGGCGGTTGAGCCGCGCAGGCCGAGATGGCAACAGTCAAAGCGATTAACGGTAAGTATTTCAACGTTATCTCCTCAGGAGTCGCTCAAGATTGAGCCGGGTGGTACGGAACGCCCGATGCGTCAAACGGCTCGGAGATCCGTGCTCCCCCCAGGTTCCGGAAACAAGTCGTTAGCAGGTGTTTCAGTGCGGCGAACTTGTGCGAAGGAGTGGCTTGACAGCGGGCCACACGTTGTCGAGTAGCAGTGGCTGTGCCTGCTGCGTCGGGTGGATCTGATCGGCCTGGAACATATCCGGTTTATCCGCGATGCCGGCGAGCAAAAAAGGCACGAGCGGCAGATGGAATTCCTTCGACAGCTGGCCGTAGAGACCGTGGAACTTTTGCGTATAGTCGGGGCCGTAATTGGGCGGCACGTACATGCCGACGAGCACGACCTTCGCGTGGCCTTGCTGCGCCTGTTCGATGATCGTGCGCAGGTTGGCCTCGGTCGTCGAGAGGGGCACGCCGCGCAACGCGTCGTTGGCGCCCAGCTCGACGATGACAATGCTCGGCTTGAGCCGTTCCATCAGCGCGGGCAGACGCGCGCGCCCGCCGCTCGTCGTGTCGCCGCTGATGCTCGCATTGGCGACGCTATAATCGATGCGCTCTTCGGCCAGACGCTGACGCATCAACGCGACCCAGCCCGTATCGCGGGGCAGCCCGTACTCGGCAGAGATGCTGTCGCCGAGCACGACGATCACCGGTTTCGCGGGTTCGGGCGCATTCGCCGCATGAGCCTGCAACGGTAACCAAACCAGCGCGGCGGCCATCATGGTCGCGCCGAATGCCGCAGTCAGCGCCGCGGCGCGAGCGGCGATGGCGCGCACTTTCAACCTACGCTTCACCATGCCAAACAGAACTGATCCAGTCATTGAAGTGCGGGGTTTGTGCAAGAGGGTTAAGGATGCGACGGGCGAACTCACGATTCTCGATGACATCGATCTTGCCATCGATGCCGGCAGCAGCGTCGCGATCGTCGGTGCATCCGGATCGGGCAAGTCTACGCTGCTCGGGCTGCTCGCGGGATTGGACAGCGCGAGCGCGGGCTCGGTTCGGCTGCTCGGCCGCGAACTCGGCGAACTCGACGAAGACGGGCGCGCCGCATTGCGCAGCGGCGCGGTCGGCTTCGTGTTCCAGTCGTTTCAATTGATGCCGCATCTGACCGCGCTCGAAAACGTCACGTTGCCGCTCGAACTGCAAGGCGGCATCGGCACACGCGAGGCCTCCGCGCGCGCGCGTGAACTGCTCGAACAGGTAGGGCTCGGGCAGCGCACCGGTCATTATCCGAAGCTGCTGTCGGGCGGCGAGCAGCAGCGCGTTGCGCTCGCTCGCGCGTTCGTCACCCGCCCGAAGATTCTGTTTGCCGACGAACCCACCGGCAGTCTCGACGCGGCCACCGGCCACGCGGTCATCGATCTGATGTTCGAGATGAATCGCGCGCACGGCGCGACGCTCGTGCTCGTGACGCATGACATCGAACTCGCGCGGCGTTGCGACACCACGGTGACGATCGAAGCGGGGCGGCTCGCGTAATGGTCTGCCGGATCGCGGGCATGGGCTCGCGTACCGCCGCGACCATGTGGCCGTCGAAGCAAAAACAAAGCGGGCCGTAGCCCGCTTTGGTTTGTCCAGGGCGCACTATCGCGCACTTCAAACTTCCACTCAGCGCTTCAACGCAGCCCGCGCCCGCGCGATCAACGCCGACGTCGACGAGTCATGCTTCTTCACGTCGGCACTCGCCGCGCCCAGATCGGCTTCGACCACCTTGCCGAGGATCTTGCCGAGCTCGACGCCCCACTGATCGAACGGGTTGATGTTCCACACCGACGCCTGCACCAGCACCTTGTGTTCATAAAGCGCGATCAGCGCGCCGAGCGTGCGCGCGCTCAACGCGTCGAGCAACAGCGTCGCTGTCGGGCGATTACCGGGGAACGTCAGGTGTGGCGCGAGTTCCGGCTTGTCGGGGCCGGCCACTGTCTTTGCTTCCTCGAGCGTGCGACCCAGCATCAGCGCCTCGCTTTGCGCGAAGCAGTTCGCGAGCAGCTTCGGATGATGGCTCGCGAGCGGATGCTCGGGCGTCAGCACCGCGATGAAATCGATCGGCACGATCGTCGGGCCCTGGTGCAGCATCTGGAAAAACGCATGCTGACCGTTCGTGCCCGGCTCGCCCCAGGTGACCGCGGAAGTCGCATAGTCGACGAATGCGCCGTCGAGACGCGCGGACTTGCCGTTGCTCTCCATTTCGAGCTGCTGCAGATACGACGGCAGGAAATGCAGCGCCTGCGAATACGGCGCGACCAGATAGCTCTGCGAGCCGAAGAAGTTGCGATACCAGATGCCGATCATGCCGAGCAGCACCGGCAGGTTCTTTTCGAGCGGCGCGGTGCGGAAGTGCTGGTCCATCTCGGCGGCGCCGGCGAGCAGTTCGTCGAACTGTTGCGGGCCGACCGCGATCATGATCGACAGACCGACGGCCGACCACAGCGAGTACCGTCCGCCGACCCAGTCCCACATCGAGAACACGTTCTCTTTCGCGATGCCGAACTTGACGACTTCGGCCGTATTCGCCGACACGCCGACGAAGTGCTTCGCGAGCGCGCTTTCCGGGCAGCCTTTCCGGATGAAAAAGTCGCGCAGCGAGCGCGCATTCGTCATGGTCTCCAGCGTCGTGAAGGTCTTCGACACGATGATCGCGAGCGTCTCCTCGGGATCGATCTGCTGCATCACGTTGTACAGATCGGCGCCGTCGACGTTCGACACGAAGTGCGTCGAGATCTCGGGCGTCGCCAGATGATGCAGCGCGTGCACGACCATCTTCGGCCCGAGATCCGAGCCGCCGATGCCGATGTTCACGACATGACGAATGCGCTTGCCGGTGTAGCCGGTCCACGCGCCGCTGCGAACCTGTTCGGCGAACGCGGCCATTTTCTTGCGCTCGGCCTGCACGTCGGCGAAGAACGGCGCCTTCGGGTCGGTTGCGCGCAATGCCGTGTGAAGCGCGGCGCGGCCTTCGGTCGGGTTGACGACTTCGCCCGCGAACATCGCGTCGCGGCGCTTTTCGACGCCGGCTTCGCGCGCGAGTTGCACGAGCAGTTGCAGGGTTTCGTCGGTGATGCGGTGCTTCGAGAAATCGGCTGCGAGACCGCCGCCCGCGAACGTGAAGCGTTCGGCGCGGGTGGGAGCGGGATCGTTCTCGGGGGCGAACCAGTCGCGCAGATGCGCATCGCGAATCGTCTCGTAATGCGTCTGCAGCGAGGACCAGGAGGGGAGCGAGTTCTGGGTCATAGCGTCCGTCTAACCAAGGGGCACGAAGGAAGGCGCGCGCATGAAGCGCGGCCGAGAATGATGCGGCGATTCAGTCAGAGCGATGCCACGCGGGCCGGTCCGCGAGCGGGTGCCGACGATACTTCGCGAAGCGGGTGAACTTCGCGAAAACGCGAGGCGGCGCACGCGCCCGCTGGAGTATCGCCACGACCCGCAGTCGATCCGACGCGCGGCGCAGGCAATCAGTATAGCGGGGATGCGCGAGGGGCAGCAGTGCGTTGCGCGCGCTCGCAATGATTGGGATGGCGATGTTTCACCGGTGTGACCGCGCGCCGCGAACAACCTGCGCACGACACGTCCGTCACGCAGGCGTCGCCGAATAGAACAGCCGGTTCAGCAAGGTACGCACCATCGGTGCCAGCTCGCCGGCCGTCAATCCCGCGGGACCTTGGCCCTGCGCGGTCAGCGTATCGGCGGCGAGACCGTGCAGATAGACGCCTGCGAGCGCCGCCTCGAAGCGCGGCAGGTGCTGCGCGAGCAGCGCGCCGATGATGCCGCCGAGCACGTCGCCGGTGCCGCCCGTCGCGAGCGCGGCGTTGCCGGTTGGGTTCAGCGCGAGGCGACCGTCGGGCGCGGCAATGATCGTGCCGACGCCCTTCAGCACGACGACGCTCGCGAAACGCGCTGCGAGCGCACGGGCGGCCGCCAGACGGTCGCGCTGCACGCTCGCCGCATCGCTGTCGAGCAGGCGCGCCGCTTCGAGCGGATGCGGCGTCAGGATGCACGGATCGCCTTGCACGCCGCGCGCGGTGACTTCGGCGGCGAGCGCAGGGTCTTTGGCGATCAGATTCAGCGCGTCGGCATCGAACAGCTTCGGCACGTCGAGTTTCAGCACGTCGTGCAGGACGCGCGTCGCGCGTTCGCCATGCCCCATGCCGCAGCCGACCGCGAGTGCGTCCATCGAATCGAGCGGCAGCGTGTCGATCGGATGCAGCATCAGTTCGGGGTGCGGCGGATCGTAGGGCGGGGCGCCTTCGCCGAGCAGCGCGACGTGGACCTTGCCCGCGCCGCTGTAGAGCGCCGCGCGCGCCGCGAGGATCGGCGCGCCGCACATGCCGGTGTCGCCGCCGACCACCGCGAGGCTGCCGAAGGTGCCCTTGTTGGTCGCGAAGTTGCGCGGGGGCATGAACGGGCCGAAGAGGTCGGGGGCGCTGAGCTGGATCGCGGCGCGGGGGGCGCCTGTGGCGGCGTCCTGGCCACCGCCGCCGCCGTTGATCCCTGCGGCGAGCCCGATCGGGGCGACCGTCAGCCGCCCGGTGAGGTCGCGGCCCTGCGCGGTGAAAAGCCCAGGTTTCGCGCCGATGAACGTGATCGTGTGGGTCGCATGGACCGCCGCCGCGCCATTGCCGCCGATCACCGCGCCGGTGTCGCTGTCGAGCCCGCTGGGCACATCGAGCGCGAGCACGGCGCCTTGGGTCGGGCGCGTCTTCGTGCGCTGCGACAGCTGCCGCGCGAGCGTTGCGAATACGCCGTCGAGCGGCCGCGCGAGACCGATGCCGAACATGCCGTCGACGAGCCAGCCATAGCCGTCGAGCGAGGCGGGCGGCGCCGCGTCGATCGGCACGCCGGCGGCGCGTGCGGCGTCGAGTGCCCAGCGCGCGTCGGCGGGCTTTACTTCGACCGGCATGCAGACTTCGACGGCGATGCCGGCCTTGTGCAGTTCCGTCGCGACGACCAGCGCGTCGCCGCCGTTGTTGCCGGGACCGGCGACCAGCCATGCGCGCTGCTGCGATTTCGTCACCGAGGTGTCCGCGGCGATCCGTTCGAGCAGCCAGCGCGCGGCCGCGTGACCCGCGCGCGCCATCAGCGTGTGCTCGGGCAGGGCCGCGGCGGCCTGGGATTCGGCGATCCGCAAGTCGGTCAGCGTCAGCAGCGGCAGCGCACGCGGCTGCGGGTCGCTGAGTGGGGCGGTTAGCGGATCGAAAAGGGTGAGCAGCGAGTTTTCGGCGTCTGTCATGGCGAACCTGGCGGTGCGCCCGCGGCGCGGCGGGCAGACTGGGGAATCGCTATGGTAGTGCCGATAGGCGCGCGGCGTGCGGCTGATTCGGTGCTGGCGGTGGGAGTGGCGCGATGAACGCGGGGTGTCGACAGCGGGCTGTCAGCCCGCCATACCCGCCGGCAAGAGCGCGAAACCTTACTGGAACCGCTCCGGCCGCAACGCCGCGAGCGTGTCTTGCGGCAACGTCGGCGTCTGTCCCGACATCAGTTCAGCAACGAGCTTGCCCGCGCCGCAGGCGAGGCCCCAGCCCGCGGGCCCATGCCCGACGTTGACGAAAAGCCGCGGATGCAGCGCGTTGCCGATCACCGGCAAGCCGTCCGGCGACAGCAGTTTCACGCCTTCCCACGGCAGCGCCGCCGAAATGCGCGCGGCGCCCGGAATCCAGTCGTGCGTCGCCTGGCCGAGCATCGCGAGCGCCTCCTTGGTCAGCGCTTCGCCGAGCGGCTTGTCGATCTGGCTGGCGCTTTGGAGCACCGCGCCGCCCGCGATCCGCAACCGATGGTTCATGCGGCTGATGCCGATGCGCTTGACCGCATCGACGATCGCGATATGCGGCGCGCATTCCTCGTGCGCGATCGGCGCGACCAGCGAATGCAGCCGCAGCGGATGCAGCGGCAGCTTGAGTCCCGCGCGGTCGAGCAGCGCGAGGCTGCCATAACCGGCCGCGACCACGACCGCGTCGGCTTGGACCACGTCGATTTCGCGCGAGCGGGGCGCGCCGTCGCGCGGCGCCAGTTCGACCGCCGCGCGCTGATTTTCGAGCCGGATGCCGGTCACCTCGCAGTTCGGCATGAACTGCACGCCGCCCTGGGCATCGAGCACCTGTTTGACGAGCTTGGTGAAAAGCGGACAGTTCGCGGTGCGCTCGTGCTCGAACAACACGCCACCGGCGAATTCAGGATCTGTGGGCACTGCATGCTCGAACGCCGCGCATTCGGCCGGGCTCATCACATGATGCGGCACCTCGAACTGGCCCAGCAGATCGAGCGCAGCGGCGCTCAGCTCCCATTCGTGCGCGCTGCGCACGAGGTACAGGAGACCGCTCGCCTGTTCGAATTCGAGGCCGAAGCGGGCTTCGACGTCGGCCATCGCCTCGCGCGACGATTCGATCAGCGGCCGCAACAGCGCGTACTGGCGCGCGAACGCCGCGGGTTCCTGCCATGCTCCGAGCTGTTTGCCGAACTGCCGCGCGGCGCCGTTGAAGCCGGTCTTACTGATCACGCCATTTTTCGCGTTGTAGCGGCTCGCCATGAAGGTCGGGCCGAACCAGACGTCGAGCGGCGTCGGCAGCACGGTGCCGCCTTGTCCGTAAGTGGCGCCTTGCGCGACGGTCGCGTGACGCTCGACGACGCATACCCGGTGGCCGGCCGCGCGCAGCTGATAAGCGGTGGCGACGCCCGCTACCCCGCCGCCAATGACGATGACATCCATGCTCTGATTCGATGTGCCGACGGGCGGCTCACGCGCGTTCCCGTTGGCTGTGACATGCGGCGCGCAGCCGGGTGAAGCCCGGGCCGCGTGCGCCGATCTGGTGAAACGCGAATGATAGCAGTCAAAGCACCCGCGCGGCGACGCGACGGGCACTCCGGCGACGCCTCGCGCGGGCAAACGCGGCCCGCCGGCGCCACACCCCGGAGCCCGCTGGAAGCCCGTTCCCGGGGTATAATCTCGGACTTCCTTTCCGCCTCACGTCGCCTGCATGCGCGGCTCTCCGGCATCAATGAGCGACGCAACGTCAAGTCCCATGGCCCACTTCTCGTGTTTCCCCGGCGCTTCGGCCCTTTCCGATTTCCGTCAAACCCGCCTGCTCGAAACGCTTACGCGCATCGACCCGAATATCACCGGCGTGCGCGGGCAGTATCTGCACTTCGTCAATGCCCAGACCGAACTGTCCGCTGAAGACAGCGCGAAGATCGAGGCGCTGATGCACTACGGCGATCCATTCGAAGAAGGCAAGGAACGTGGCACGGTGGAGACCTTCCTCGTGGTGCCGCGCTTCGGCACCGTGTCGCCGTGGGCCAGCAAGGCAACCGACATCGCGCATCATTGCGGGCTCACGCAGGTGCGCCGCATCGAGCGCGGCGTCGAATACTCGGTGACGCTGAAAAGCGGCCTGCTCGGCGGCAAGAAGACGCTGTCCGACGAAGCGCGCGCGGCCGTCGCCGCCGCGCTGCACGACCGCATGACCGAGAGCGTCGCACCGTCGCGCAACCACGCGCTGCATCTGTTCGACGAACTGCCGGCCAAGCCGCTGCAAACGGTCGACGTGCTCGCGAGCGGCCGCGCCGCGCTGGAAACCGCCAATGTGGAACTGGGCCTCGCGCTCGCCGACGACGAAATCGACTACCTGGTCGACGCATTCACGAAACTCGAGCGCAATCCGACCGACGTCGAACTGATGATGTTCGCGCAGGCCAACAGCGAGCACTGCCGCCACAAGATCTTCAACGCGGACTGGACGATCGACGGCGAGAAGCAGGACATGTCACTGTTCAACATGATCCGCAACACCGAGAAGCTGAACCCGCAGGGCACCATCGTCGCGTATTCGGATAACTCGGCGATCATGGTCGGCGGCATGGCCGAGCGCTGGTTCCCGCGCACGCCAGCCGAACTCGGCGCGAGCGAATTGCCGGAGCACTACGGTCGCAGCGTCGAACTCACGCATACGCTGATGAAGGTCGAAACGCACAACCATCCGACCGCGATCTCGCCGTTCCCGGGCGCCGCGACCGGCGCGGGCGGCGAAATCCGCGACGAAGGCGCGACCGGCCGCGGCGCGCGTCCGAAGGCGGGTCTCACGGGCTTTACGGTATCGAACCTCGAACTGCCGGACGGCGTCGAGGCGTGGGAAAACGCGCGCGACTCCGCACAGCCGCTCGCGCAGCGCAATCCCGCCGACCAGCACGAAGCGTACGGCCGCCCGGACCGCATCGCGTCGCCGTTGCAGATCATGATCGACGGCCCGCTCGGCGGCGCCGCGTTCAACAACGAATTCGGCCGGCCGAACCTCGGCGGCTACTTCCGCACCTACGAGCAGAATGTCGCGGGGCTCGTGCGCGGCTATCACAAGCCGATCATGATCGCGGGCGGCATCGGCAATATCTCCGACCAGCACACGCACAAGCACGATCTGCCGGAAGGCTCGCTGCTGATCCAGATCGGCGGCCCGGGTATGCGCATCGGCATGGGCGGCGGCGCCGCGAGCTCGATGGCGACCGGCACCAATACCGCTGAACTCGACTTCGACTCAGTGCAGCGCGGCAACCCGGAAATCGAGCGGCGCGCGCAGGAAGTGATCAACGCGTGCTGGCAGCTCGGCGAGAAGAACCCGATCCTCAGCATTCACGACGTCGGCGCGGGCGGTCTGTCGAACGCGTTCCCCGAAGTGGTGGACGGTGCGGGCAAGGGCGCACGGTTCGAACTGCGCAAGATCCAGCTCGAAGAAAGCGGCCTGTCGCCGCGCGAAATCTGGTCGAACGAAGCGCAGGAGCGCTACGTGCTCGCGATCGCGCCGGCCGATCTGCCGGTGTTCGAGGCGATGTGCAAGCGCGAGCGCTGCCCATTCGCGGTGATCGGCACGGCCACCGCCGAGCGTCAGCTGAAACTGATCGACTCAGAGCAGAACGAAGCCGCGCACCAGCCGGTTGATATGCCGATGGAAGTGCTGCTCGGCAAGCCGCCGCGTATGCACCGCGACGTGAAACGCGTCGAGCGCGCGCTCGAACCGGTCGACGTGACCGGCCTCGCGCTGCAAGAGGTCGCGCAGAGCGTGCTGCGTCATCCGACGGTCGCGAGCAAGTCGTTCCTGATCACGATCGGCGACCGCTCGGTCGGCGGCACGACCGCGCGCGACCAGATGGTCGGCCCGTGGCAGGTGCCGGTGGCCGATGTCGCGATCACGACGATGGATTACGCGGGCTTCAGCGGCGAAGCGATGACGATGTCCGAGCGCACGCCGCTCGCCGTCATCAACGCGCCGGCCTCGGGCCGCATGGCGGTCGGCGAGGCGATTACCAACATCGCGGCCGCGCCGATCGCGTCGCTCGACAAGCTGAAGCTGTCGGCCAACTGGATGGCCGCGTGCGGTGCGCCGGGCGAAGACGCGGCGCTCTACGACACGGTCAAGGCGATCGGCATGGAACTGTGCCCGGCGCTCGGTATCGGCATTCCGGTCGGCAAGGATTCGCTGTCGATGCGCACGCGCTGGGAAGACCGCGGCGTCGCGAAGGAAGTGGTCGCGCCGGTGTCGCTGATCATCTCCGCATTCGCGCCGGTCGAAGACGTGCGCAAGCACCTGACGCCGCAACTGCGGCGCGTGAGCGAAGTCGGCGAGACGGTGCTGATCGCGATCGACCTCGGTCGCGGCAAGCAGCGTCTGGGCGGCAGCATCCTCGCGCAGGTCACGCAGCAGGTCGGCGATACGGTGCCGGACGTCGACGATCCGGAAGATCTGAAGCGCTTCTTCAACGCGATCCAGGCGCTCAATAGCGACGGCAAGCTGCTCGCCTACCACGACCGCTCGGACGGCGGCCTGTGGGCGACGGTCTGCGAAATGGCGTTCGCGGGTCACGCGGGTGTGTCGCTGAACGTCGACATGCTGGTACTCGATGCAAACCACGAATCGGATTACGGCGACGCGAAGGACTGGGCGAAGCAGACCAGCGGCCGCCGCGAAGACCGCACGCTGCGGGCGCTGTTCAACGAAGAGCTCGGCGCCGTCGTGCAGGTGCGCGCGGCCGATCGCGACGCGGTGCTCGCCGCGCTACGCGACCATGGCCTGTCGGCATGCTCGCACGTGATCGGCAAGACCAACGAGCGTGATGTCATCGAGATCTATCGCGACGCGAAGAAGGTCTACGAAGCACCGCGTGCCGAACTGCATCGCACGTGGAGCGAAGTGAGCTGGCGCATCGCGCGTTTGCGCGACAACCCCGCCTGTGCGGACGCCGAATACGATTCGCTGCTCGACGCAGCCGACCCGGGCATCACGCCGGTGCTGAGCTTCGATCCGGCGGAAGACGTCGCCGCGCCGTTCGTTGGCAAGGGCGCGCGTCCGCGCGTCGCGATCCTGCGCGAGCAAGGCGTGAACTCGCATCTGGAGACGGCCTATGCATTCGATCGCGCCGGCTTCGACGCGCACGACGTGCACATGAGCGACCTGCTCGCGGGCCGCGCGAACCTCGCCGATTTCGCGGGCGCGGTCGCCTGCGGCGGGTTCTCGTACGGCGACACGCTGGGTGCCGGCGAAGGCTGGGCGAAGACGATCCGCTTCAACGCGCAACTGGCCGACATGTTCGCTGCGTTCTTCGGTCGTGAAGACACGTTCGCGCTCGGCATCTGCAACGGCTGCCAGATGATGAGCAGCCTCGCGTCGATGATCCCCGGCGCCGAAGCATGGCCGAAGTTCACGCGCAACAAGTCGGAGAAGTTCGAGGCGCGTTTCTCGCTAGTCGAGGTGCAGGCATCGCCGTCGCTGTTCTTTGCGGGCATGGAAGGCTCGCGCATTCCGGTCGCCGTCGCGCACGGCGAAGGCTTCGCGGACTTCTCGCAGCAGGGTGACAAGTCGAAGGTCGCAGTCGCGATGCGCTACGTCGATCACCGTGGTCAGGCGACCGAGCAGTATCCGTTCAACCCGAACGGTTCGCCCGAGGGCATCACGTCCGTCACGACGGCCGACGGCCGCTTCACGGTGCTGATGCCGCACACGGAGCGCGTGCATCGCGCGGTGCAGATGAGCTGGCATCCGCAGGGCTGGGGCGAGATCGGCACGGACGCGAGCCCGTGGCTGCGTGTGTTCCAGAACGCGCGTCGCTGGTTGGGTTGATGGGTCAGGGGGCTGCCGTCGCGCGCGGCGGCCTCTGTTTGCGGCGGCAGTGCGCCGCCGCTCCGCGAAGCTCGCAGCAACAAAAAAAGCCGCCCGTATGGGCGGCTTTTTTTGCTTTCAGGCTTCTTCAGAGCCAAGCGGCGGATTGTCCAAAGACGATCCGCCCGCCGCTGACACTTACTGAATCCTCGCGTTCTTGCGCAGATTCTCTTCGAACGCCTGCAGCTTTTCCTGCTGGATCTGCTGCACGATCTGCGCACGCACCTGCTCGAGCGGCGGCGGCGTTACGGCGCGGATGTCGTCGACACGGATGATGTGCCAGCCGAATTGCGTACGCACCGGCGTGTCGGTCATCTGGCCTTTCTGCAGATGGGCGGCCGCGTCCGCGAACTCAGGCACGTAGGCCTTCGGGTCCGACCAGTCGAGGTCGCCGCCGTTCTTGCCCGATCCCGGGTCTTTCGAGTACTGCCTGGCGAGATCTTCGAAGCTTGCGCCGGCCTTGATCTTCGCGATCAGGTCCTTCGCCTGCTGCTCGTTGTCGACGAGGATATGGTGCAGGTGATATTCCTTGCCGCCTGCTTCCTTGACGAGCGCGTTGTAGCGCGCGGTGACTTCGGCGTCGGTCGGCTGGTTGTTCTTCACGAAATCTTCGATCAGCGCGCGCAACACGACGGTTTGCTGTGCAACCGCGATTTGGGCCTTGATGTCCGGACGGTTCGGCACCCCGCGACGCAGGGCTTCCTGCATCAGGATTTCGCGATTCACGAGCTCTTCGCGCACCGCCTGCTGCAGCTGCGGCGTGTCCTGCTGGCCCTGGTGAACCAGTTGCTGGATCAACGCATCGGCGCGCGACTTCGGAATCGGCGTACCGTTCACGACGGCGATGTTCTGTGCGAATGCAGGTGCGGCCGCGAACGCAGCCAGCAATACCCAGAGGCGGGTTTTCTTCAAGGTCATCGAAAGGTTCCTAGCGGGGCAACAAAGCAAATTCTTCGGGCGTGTACGCCGTGATGGCAAGGGCATGAATGCCGCGCTGCATGGCATCGGCCAGCGCATCATACACCATGCGATGCCTTGCCACGCGGGGCTTGCCGGCAAACGCGACGGCCACGATCGTGACACTGAAATGCCCGCCGGCGGCGGCACCCGCGTGGCCCGCGTGCTGCGCGCTGTCGTCGGTGATGCGGATCGACTCGACGGGTGCGAGCGCGGCCGCGAGGCGCGCCTCGATCAGCGCGGCGCGCTCGGCGGTGGTGGCGTGCATGAACAGGTCGCTCATGTCATTCCTCCTTCATGTACTTCGACAGCCACAGGCTCTGTCCGACGATGAACACGAGCAGGCACCCGGTCGCGCCGAACAGTTTGAAATTGACCCACTGATCGGTCGTGTAGTGATACGCGACGAACAGGTTCAGAAGACCGAGCAGCACGAAAAACACCGCCCAGATCAGGTTCAGCTTGCTCCAGATCGCGTGCGGCAGCGTGATCTGCTTGCCCATCATCGCTTCGATCAGGTTCTTGTTGAAGCCGAGTTGCGACACGATCAGCGCGACCGAAAACGCCCAGTACAGCACAGTCGGCTTCCATTTGATGAAGGTGTCGTTGTGCAGTACGAGCGTCGCACCGCCGAATACCACGACGACGCCGAGGCTCACCCACAGCATCGGGTCCACCTTGCGGTGGCGGAACGCCACCCACGCGATCTGCACCAGCGTGGCGACGATCGCCACTGCCGTCGCCGTGAAAATGCCCCAGATCTTGAAGGCGACGAAGAACAGGATGATCGGGAACAGATCGAACAGGAATTTCATTATCTGGTCGGGAAGTCGGAGAGTGAGTCGAACGGTGAGTCGAACATTGATGCGCGCCAGCCTGGCGTGCAAGGTGCGCGGTGCCCGCCAACGAGCGGGGGTACCGCATTGAAAGGCGCCGCGCGCGGTTTCGCGCCCCGGCGCCCGAAGCGGGCAAGGCTGCTGCCGCGCCGCGTTACTTGGGCTCGAATTGTAACGCAGCCGAATTGATGCAGTAGCGCAGACCGGTCGGCGCCGGACCGTCCTCGAACACGTGGCCCAGATGCGCGCCGCAGTTCTTGCACTGCACCTCGATGCGCAGCATGCCGTGCGAGCGGTCGGTCTTCTCGGCGATCACCTCGCCGTTGATCGGCCGGAAATAGCTCGGCCAGCCGCAGCCGGCGTCGAACTTGGTGTCCGATTCGAACAGCGGCGTGCCGCAGCACACGCAGTCGTAGACGCCGCGTTCCCAGTGATCGTTGTAGCGGCCCGTGAACGGCCGCTCGGTGGCCGCGTGTCGGGTCACCTGGTATTCGATGTCGGACAGCTCCTTGCGCCACTCGGCGTCGCTTTTCTGGACGGCTGGGGCGTCATGCTTGAGATCGTCGGGGTTGCTCATGGTCGGGTTCCTGTCTCGGGTTTGTACCGGTGTTTTCTGGCGGGATGGCCGCGGCGATTCAACTGCGCCGGTGCGTCATGACGAACAGCTCACTTCGAGCGAGCTCGCCCAGTCGGGCGGCAGACCCGCATACGTCGCATATTCGGGCTGCTCGTCGAACGGGCGACGCAGCACGGCCGCGAGCCGTTCCACCTCGGAGAAATCCTTCTCCCTCGCACGCTGGATCGCCGTTTCCGCCAGATGGTTGCGAAGTATGAATTTGGGGTTCACACGATTCATTGCAATGGCGCGCGCAGCGTCGTCGCGTGACTCAACGGCCAGCCGCGCGCGATAGTCGTTCGCCCATGCGTCGAAGGCGGCGCGATCGAGGAACAGGTCGCGTACCGGCGCATCGCCGCTCGCATCGTGTTTCGACAGGCGCGCGAGGTTGCGGAACGTCAGCGTGAAATCGGCGCGGTTCGTGTGCATCGCTTCGAACAGCCGGTTCACGAGCGCGTCGTCGCCGTCGCGCGGCTGTTCGAGGCCGAGCTTCGCGCGCATGCGGTTTTCGAGCGCCGGCGCGAAGCGCTCCTTAAAGCCCGCGAGCACGTGCTGCGCTTCTTCGACCGCCTTGTCGGCGCGCACGCTTTCGTCGTGCTTCTCGCCGAACAACGGCAGCAGTCCCTGCGCGAGGCAAAAGAGGTTCCAGTACGCGATTTGCGGCTGCAGCCGGTAGGCATAACGCCCCTGCGTATCGGAGTGGTTGCAGATGTGGCCCGCATCGAAGCCATCCATGAAACCGAACGGGCCGTAGTCGATCGTCAGGCCCAGAATCGACATGTTGTCGGTATTCATCACGCCGTGACAGAAACCGACCGCCTGCCAGTCGACCATCAGATCGGCGGTAGACCGTACCGCTTCGGCGAGCAGCGCCAGATACGGATCGTCGGCCTCCTTGCAATGCGGATAGAAGCGCTCGATCACATGATCGGCCAGCGCGCGCAACGCGTCGACGCGATCGTTCGCATAGAAATGCTCGAAGTGGCCGAAGCGCACGAAGCTAGGCGCGACGCGCGTGACCACCGCGGCGGTTTCGATCGTCTCGCGCCGCACCGGCTGGTCGGAGCCGATCACGCACAACGCGCGCGTGGTCGGAATGCCGAGATGATGCATCGCCTCGGAGCACAGATATTCGCGGATCGACGAGCGCAGCACCGCGCGGCCGTCGCCCATGCGCGAATAAGGCGTGCGGCCCGCGCCTTTGAGCTGCAGCTCATTGCGCTCGCCGTCGTGTTCGAGCTCGCCCAGCGTGAGCGCGCGGCCGTCGCCGAGCTGGCCGGCCCACACGCCGAACTGATGCCCCGAGTACACCGACGCATAAGGCAGTGCGTCGGCCGGCCACTCGCGCGTCGCATTGCCGCAGAACAGCTCGAGGAACCCCTGCTCGCGCTCGATGCCCTCGGGCATTCCGAGCCGCGCGGCGGTGTCGGCCGAGAAGCCGACGAGGTAGGGTGCGTCGAGCGGCGCGGCGGGCAGCCGCGTGAAGAAGGTGCCGCCGAGCCGCGCGAACGCGTTGGCTGGGGGTGTGGCGAGTGTGTTGGAAAGATCCGTCAATGCTGCGGATAAGCCTGCAAAGCTTGGGGAAAACGACATGTTGAGCGCCTCTGGATTAGCCGATATTGTAAGTCCGCGCCCGCGGCGCTGCTGGCCGGCCGCCTTCATCGTTCGGACCATGCTGCGTACGACGCCGCCACGATCCTGCACCACGTATTCAACAAACCCGGCCGCAACCCCATCGACACACTGACAAGCCGAGGAGACCCCGCCTTATGACGACGCCGCTGCTGGGCCAGATGATGGACGTGCCGCTCACCGTATCATCGTTGCTCGCGCATGCCGCACGCCATTTCGGCCGCACCGAAATCGTGTCGCGGCGCATCGAAGGCGACCTGCATCGCTACACGTACCGCGATTGCGAGAAGCGCGCGAAGCAACTCGCGCAGGCGCTCATCGCGCTCGGCGTCGAATCGGGCGACCGGGTCGCGACGCTCGCGTGGAACGGCTACCGGCATCTCGAAGCGTATTACGGCACCACCGGCTTCGGCGCCGTGTGTCACACGATCAACCCGCGCCTTTTCCCCGACCAGATCGCCTACATCATCAATCACGCCGACGATGCGTACGTGCTGTTCGACACGACGTTCGCGGCGCTGGTCGACACGCTCGCGCCGCAGTGCCCGCGCGTGCGCGGCTGGATCGCACTGTGCGATGAAGCGCATCGGCCGCCGATGCAAACGTCGGTGCTGTGCTACGAAACGCTGATGGACGGGCAGGACGGCGGCTTCGACTGGCCCGCGCTCGACGAGCAGCAGGCGTCGTACCTCTGCTATACGTCGGGCACGACCGGCAATCCGAAAGGCGCGCTGTACACGCATCGCTCGACGGTGCTGCACGCGTTCGGCGCGGCGTTGCCCGACTCGATGAGCCTGTCGGCGCGCGACTCGGTGCTGCCGATCGTGCCGATGTTCCACGTCAACGCGTGGGGCCTCGCGCATGCCGGGCCGCTGACCGGCGCGAAGCTCGTGTTCCCCGGCAAGGATCTCGACGGCAAGTCGCTGTACGAACTGATGGAGAGCGAACGCGTCACGTGTTCGGCCGGCGTGCCGACCGTGTGGCTTGGTCTGCTGAACCACCTGCGCGAAACCGGCGCGAAGTTTTCGTCGCTCGAGCGCACGGTGATCGGCGGCTCCGCCTGTCCGCCCGCGATGCTGCGGGTGCTCGAGGACGACTACGGCGTGCAGGTGATCCATGCATGGGGCATGACGGAGATGTCGCCGCTCGGTACGTTGTCGAAGCTGAACTGGGAGCAGAGCCAGCGGCCGCTCGCCGAGCAGCGCAAGCTGCTCGAAAAGCAGGGCCATGTGATCTATGGCGTCGACATGAAGATCGTCGGCGAGGACGGCCGCGAGCTGCCCTGGGACGGCGTCGCGTTCGGCGATCTGCACGTGCGCGGGCCGTGGGTCATCGACCGGTATTTCCGCAAGGAGGACTCGCCCCTCGTCGACGGCTGGTTTCCGACCGGCGACGTCGCGACGATCGACCCCGACGGCTTCCTGCACATCACCGACCGCTCGAAGGACGTGATCAAGTCGGGCGGCGAATGGATCAGTTCGATCGAACTCGAGAATGTCGCGATCGCGCATCCAGCGGTCGCGGAAGCCGCGTGCATCGCGTGCGCGCATCCGAAGTGGACCGAGCGGCCGCTGCTCCTCGTCGTCAAACGCGCGGGGCACGACGTCACGCGCGACGAACTGCTGGCGTTCTACGACGGCAAAGTGGCGAAGTGGTGGATTCCCGACGATGTCGTGTTCGTCGACGAACTGCCGCACACGGCGACCGGCAAGCTGCAGAAGCTGAAGTTGCGCGACCTGTTCCGCGACCACGTGCTGCCGTCCGCGCTGGAAGACAGCCGCGACTGTCCGCTGACGCCCGGGGCCCAGGGGAAACCCCGTTCGATAATAAATTGAACGTTCGTGCTTTTTCGGTGTATTCTGCGCGCTGACACCGGGACCGTCGCTCGGGAAAGTCTGACAATAATCAGGCTCGATGAACCGGACAGGCGGCGCATCATGCGCCGCCTCAATGAATGCATGGATCGCACGGAGGCACGCAGATGGCAGTGGACTACACAACTCATGACGGCGTGGCCGTTCTCACGCTGAACAATCCGCCCGTCAATGGGCTCGGTCTGTCGACGCGGGCGGGGATCGTCGAAGGGCTCGATCGCGCGCAGAACGACTCGGCCATCAAGGCCATCGTGCTGACGGGCGCGGGCAAGGCCTTCTCGGGCGGCGCCGACATCACCGAATTCAATACGCCGAAGGCGACCCAGGAACCGACGCTCGCGACCGTCATCAAGGCCGTCGAAGGCAGCGCGAAGCCGGTCGTCGCGGCGATTCACAGCGTCGCGATGGGTGGCGGCCTCGAGCTCGCGCTCGGCGCGCATTACCGCGTCGCCGCGGCCGGCGCGCAAATCGCGCTGCCCGAAGTGAAGCTCGGCATCCTGCCGGGCGCGGGCGGCACGCAGCGTCTGCCGCGCGCGATCGGTCTGGAAGCATCGCTGAACATGATCGTGTCGGGCGCGCCGGTGCTGTCGGAAAAGCTGGCCGATTCGGGGCTGTTTGACCAGGTGGTCGCGAATCCCGCCGAACTGGCCGAAGCCGCGCTCGCGTTCGCGCGCAAGGTCGGCGCCCAAACGGGCCCGCATCCGAAGGTGCGAGACCGCAAGATCGAACATC
This sequence comes from Paraburkholderia sp. BR14374, assembly GCF_040948685.1. Classification (NCBI taxonomy): domain Bacteria; kingdom Pseudomonadati; phylum Pseudomonadota; class Betaproteobacteria; order Burkholderiales; family Burkholderiaceae; genus Paraburkholderia; species Paraburkholderia sp. BR14374. Next base: position 218,730 of record NZ_JBFPKF010000008.1, read on the forward strand.
CGAACGCGGCCGGTTTCATTGAGTTCGCGCGCAATAGCGTCGCGGCAATCGCAAAGAACTTCCCGGCGCCGCACAAATGCATCGACGCGGTGGAAGCCGGTGTCAAGAACGGCTTCGACAAGGGCCTCGCATTCGAGCGCGAATGCTTCATCGCGCTCGTGCAGACGCCGGAGAGCCATGCGCTGCGTCACGCGTTCTTCGGCGAGCGCGCCGCGAGCAAGATTCCCGACGTGCCGTCCGATACGCCCGTGCGCGAGATCAATCAGGTGGCCGTGATCGGCGCCGGCACGATGGGCGGCGGCATCGCGATGAACTTCCTCAATGCGGGCATCCCGGTCACGCTGCTGGAAACGAAGCAGGAAGCGCTCGACCGCGGTCTCGCAACGATCCGCAAGAACTACGAGGCGACCGTCAAGAAGGGCAAGCTGAAGGCCGAGGTGATGGAGCAGCGTCTCGCGCTGCTGAGCCCGACGCTGTCCTACGACGACCTGAAGCAGGCCGACATGATCGTCGAGGCCGTATTCGAAGAGCTCGGCGTGAAGGAGCAGGTGTTCCGCCGGCTCGATGAAGTCGCGAAGCCGGGCGCGATCCTCGCGTCGAACACGTCGACGCTCGACGTCGACAAAATCGCCGCGTTCACGAAGCGTCCGCAGGATGTGGTCGGCATGCACTTTTTCAGCCCGGCCAACGTGATGAAGCTGCTCGAAGTCGTGCGTGGCAAGGAGACCGCGAAAGACGTGCTCGCCACCGTGATGAAGCTCGCGAAAAAGATCAGGAAGACCGCGGTGGTGTCGGGCGTGTGCGACGGCTTTATCGGCAACCGGATGATCGAGCAATATCTGCGTCAGGCGCTCTTCATGCTCGAAGAGGGCGCATTGCCCGCGCAGGTCGACAAGGCCATCGAGAAATTCGGCTTCGCGATGGGCCCGTTTCGCATGAGCGACCTCGCCGGCAACGACATCGGCTGGGCGATCCGCAAGCGCCGCTATATCGAGCATCCCGACATGCACTACTCGAAGATCGCCGACCGTCTGTGCGAGATGGGCCGCTTCGGCCAGAAGACCGGCGGCGGCTGGTACGACTACAAGGCGGGCGATCGCAACGCGTATCCGTCCGGCGTGGTCAACGAAATGATCGTCGAGTACTCGAAGGAAACCCACTCCGAGCGCCGCAAGATCAGCGACGAGGAAATCGTCGAGCGTCTGGTGTTCGCGCTCGTCAACGAAGGCGCGAAGATTCTCGAGGAAGGCATCGCGTCGAAGGCGTCGGATATCGACATGGTCTATCTGACCGGCTACGGCTTCCCGCTCCATCGCGGCGGCCCGATGCTGTACGCGGATACGGTCGGGCTCTACAACGTCGAGCGCGCGATTCGCCGCTATGCGGCGCGGCCGAACGGCGACGCGTGGAAGCTCGCGCCGAGCATCGCGAAGCTGGCGGCCGAAGGTCGCGGCTTCAACGGCTGAGCACGGCCCACTTCAGCAGACGAATTGAGCGCTGCGGGTGACGCCCGCAGCGCTCGCATCAAACGACAGAGGCGGCGCGGTGATGCGCTTTTGAACGCACGGCGGTGAGCCGGCGCGCCACTTCGACATTGCAATTGGAGAGACCCATGACTGACGCCGTAATCGTATCCACCGCCCGCACGGGCCTCGCCAAATCGTGGCGCGGCGGTTTCAACATGACACACGGCGCGACGCTCGGCGGCCACGTGACGCAGGCCGCGGTCGAGCGCGCGAAGCTCGATCCGGCGCGCGTCGAGGACGTGATCATGGGTTGCGCGAATCCGGAAGGCGCGACGGGCGGCAACATCGCGCGGCAGATCGCATTGCGCGCCGGCCTGCCGGTCAGCGTGCCGGGCATGACCGTGAACCGTTTCTGCTCGTCGGGATTGCAGACGATCGCGCTCGCGTCGCAACGCGTGATCGCCGGTGAGGGCGACGTGTACGTCGCGGGTGGCGTCGAGTCGATCTCGTGCGTGCAGAACGAGATGAACACCCACATGATGACCGACGGCTGGCTCACCGAGCACAAGCCGGAAATCTACTGGTCGATGCTGCAGACCGCCGAGAACGTCGCGAAGCGCTACTCGATCTCGAAGGAGCGCCAGGACGAATACGGCGTGCGCTCGCAGCAGCGCGCGGCGGCCGCGCTCGAAGCCGGCAGGTTCAACGACGAGATCGTGCCGCTGACGGTGCTCGCCGGTGTCGCCGACAAGGCGAGCGGCCGTCTCTACACGAAGGAAGTGACCGTCAGCGGCGACGAAGGCATCCGCGCCGACACGACGCTCGAAGGCGTGTCGAAGATTCGCACCGCGCTGCCGGGCGGCGTGATCACCGCGGGCAACGCGAGCCAGTTTTCGGACGGCGCATCGGCTTGCGTCGTGATGAACGCGACGCTGGCCGAACGCCAAGGGCTGCAGCCGCTCGGCATTTTCCGCGGCTTCGCGGTGGCTGGCTGCGAGCCCGACGAAATGGGCATCGGCCCGGTGTTCGCGGTGCCGAAGCTGTTGCAGAAGGCCGGCCTCAAGGTCGAGGACATCGGCCTGTGGGAGCTGAACGAAGCGTTCGCGGTGCAGGTGCTCTATTGCGCGGACAAGCTCGGTATTGCCCATGACCGCCTGAACGTGAACGGCGGCGCGATCGCGGTGGGCCATCCGTATGGCGTATCGGGTGCGCGGCTCGTCGGCCATGCGCTGATCGAAGGCAAGCGGCGCGGCGTGAAGTTCGTCGTCGTGACGATGTGCATCGGCGGCGGGCAGGGCGCGGCGGGTCTGTTCGAGATCGCGTAAGTCGGGCTCGAACGCGCCTCAAGAAGACGGGCGCCGGGGGTTCGACGTTTTTTATCCGCCGTCCTCGTGCCTACTGCGACGCCATGCCCGGCAGGGTCAACATGCCCTGATCGGTGAAGCGTGTCGTGCCGGTCAGGCCGCCCGCGAGCTTGCCTTGCAGCCGGTACGGAACCTGGCCGGACTGCGCGATGTCCGCAAGCCCGAGCGCCTGGCGAACCGCAGCGAACGCGGGCACGGTCAGCGGCACGCTGACGACGGTTTCGCCGAAGCGCGGCACGGTGCCGCTCTGGTCGCTGACACCGCTCGCGAACGGCTTGCCGTTCAGTTCGAGATCGACCGCGATGCCGTTGAAGGTCACTGCGGAATCGTTCGGGTTCTGCACGCGCAGCTTCAGGTTGAAGCGCATCTCGAGGCCTTCGCCGGCCAGCGGCTCGATGCCGGCGACGTTGACGCGCAACGCATCGCCGCCGAGCAGGCCGGCGCATGCGCCAAGCGTCAGCGTGATCGCGCAGGCGAGGTGGAAATAGCGTACGAAGGTGGCGAAACGGCTGAAACGCCGCGTGCGTGGGAAGGACATGACCGGCACCTCGAAGCAGGGAGCGGTTGATCACGCATTCTAACTGGCGGCGAGGCGTCGATTTTCGCGATGAGTCGGAGTTCAGGCAGTACGCCGCCACGATCTCGCGACGACACCAGCGAGTCGCCGGACGGTTCGACGCACGAGTTCGCGAAGTTCCGCTGCATTGCCGGGCGAAGCTCGCGCGGTCAGCACCGCAGCGCCCGCGTGCGACGCGCGGATCGACATGACGCCGCGTTGGCCGGTGATGAAATGCTCACCTTCGCGCACGATGATCGACGTGCACGGTACGGCGCTGCCGAGCCACGCGAGCGCGTGATCGCGAAATTCGAGTTCGAGATCGCCTTCGACGGCCACGATCGTGGCCCCGGCGTTCAGATCGAGCATCGCGGCCTGGCCGCGCGCGAGGCGTAATGCAGCAGGGCGAGCCGGAATCCCAGCGGAGGTCGGAACGGGCATCACGCTTTCCTTCGATTCGTTTTCATGCGGTACAGCTTATTGAGGCCACTGACGTGCGAACAGCGACATCCATCGACGATCGGAACCGATACAGCGAAAGCTTTCGCCGTGCTGTATCGGTCCCAATCGTGCCGTTGTGTATCTGTTGTTCCGCGCGGACTGTCCGCACGATCGGCGTATGAGCAAACTGACCTTCGAACCGCGCGACGCGTTCGCTGCCCCTTCAGCGGACCGCCAGCCTCTTTATCGGCAACTGGCCGATCAATATCGCCGCGCGATCGGCAACGGCGTGCTGCGCCCAGGCGACCGCATGCCGTCGATGCGTGCGTTCATGCAGCGGCATGGCGTGAGCCTCGCGACCGCGACCGAGAGCTACCGTGTGCTCGAGCGCGACGCGTTGATCGATGCGCGGCCGCGCTCAGGCTATTTCGTCCGCGTGCCCGCCACGGTGCTGCCCAATGCCTCCGAACCGGATCTGACGATGCCGCCGGGCGAGGCGCAGTTCGTCGGCATCCATGCGACGATTTCGGCGATCGTGTCGAAGTACCAGCGCTATCCGCAGGCGCTCAATCTCGGTGGCGCAACCGCGGCGCCCGATCTCTATCCGACCGATGCACTACAGCAGGCAACCATGCGCGCGTTGCGCCGCGAGCCCAGGCTGCTGACCTCGGCCGGCCCTGACTTCGGCGATCCGGCTTTGCGCGCGATCATCGCGCGGCGTGCGCTAGAAGGCGGCATCGAGATCGGCGCGGATGAGATCATCATGACGCACGGCGGCATCGAAGCCGTGAACCTCGCGTTGCGCGCGGTGACGCAGCCCGGGGACACCGTCGCGGTCGAATCGCCGTGTTTTTTTGGCCTGCTGCAGGTACTGGAGAGCCTCGGACTGCGCGCGCTCGAAATTCCGGCGAGCCCGAGCACGGGCCTTTCCGTCGAAGCGCTGAACTTCGCTTTGCAAAATCATCGCGACATCAAGGCCGTGGTCGTGGTGCCGAACCTGCAGAATCCGCTCGGCAGCGTGATGCCCGACTCCAGCAAGGCAAGTGTCGTCGAGCTGTGCGCGCGTGCCGGCGTCGCGCTGATCGAAGACGACCCGTATCGCGATCTCGTCGATGGAGAACCGTCTCCCCGCTCACTGAAGGCCTGGGACACCGACGGCACCGTGATCCATTGCACGTCGTTCAACAAGACACTCGCGCCGGGCATGCGGGTGGGCTGGATCAATGGCGGGCGCTGGCATCCACGCGTGGGCATGCTGAAGTTCGCGCAGTCGCGACATAACGATCAGCTTGCGCAGGTCGTGCTCGCCGGGTTTCTGGGGACGGGCGCCTACGCCCGGCATTTGCGGCGCTTACGCGAGAGCCTGCGGCTTCAGCGCGAGCGCATGGCGGCGGGGATCGCCGCGGCGTTTCCCGATGGCACGCGCTTCACCTCGCCGCGCGGCGGCATGTTCTTTTGGGTCGAGTTGCCGCACGGGTTGTCGTCGGCCGCGTTTTTCGAGGCGGCGTTGGCTGATGGCATCCGCGTCATGCCTGGGACCGTGTTTTCGAACACCGGGCGCTTCGATCGTTTCATCCGCCTCAGTTGCCCGAGCGCGGACCTCGATCTGGTCGATGAAGCGGTGCGCCGATTGGGGCGATTGGCGACGCGCATGGTGGAGCGGAATGAGGCGGATGGAGCCACGCGATAGCCGGTAGAATTTCCCATTTAGCGCCAATGCATACACCTCGCGGAGTACCGGGACGCGGCGAATCGATTTCAGAGGTTGCCGGCCACGAACTCCAGACACCGCCATGACCGATCCAACCACTTCCGCCACAACAGGCAACCCATCGTTGCCGGAAAGCCCCTTCATCGACCGTCTCGGCGCGCAGTTGCTGCGCGCCGCCGATGGCGTCAGCGAAGTCGTGCTGCCGTTGCAACCCGATCATATGAACACATGGGACGTCGCGCACGGCGGCGTCACGATGACGCTCGCCGACGCCGCGCTCGCGATGGCCGCGCGCAGTCTCGCGGGCGACGGCGTCGGCGTCGTCACCGTCGAGATGAAGGTCAACTTCATGCAGCCGGGGCGCGGCGAGTTGCGCGCGACCGGCCGCGTGCTGCATCGCTCGACCACGATGGCCTATTGCGAAGGCGAGATCCGCGACAGCGAAGGTCACTTCGTCGCCAAGGCGCTCGGCACCTTCAAGTACATGCGCCGCCTCGCGGTGGGCCGCGACGTCAGGCGTCAGCGTCTGCGCAGCGACCCGGCGGCCAAGCCCGGTCCGAGCGACTGAGCCCTCATCGCAGTCAGCTTCCGACCTGGATTCGACGAATGCAGGTCAATCCCCGACAATCCAAGGAGACGACTTTATGGCCCAGATCAATCGCCAGGTGCTGCTGGTTTCGCGCCCGCACGGCGAAGCCACGCCCGATAACTTCAAGCTCGTCGAAACGCCGCTGGCGCCGCTCGCCGACGGCGAAGTACGAGTGCGCAACCACTATCTGTCGCTCGACCCGTATATGCGCGGACGCATGAACGACAGCAAGTCGTACGCGCCGCCGCAGCCGCTGAACGAGGTGATGATCGGCGGCACGGTCGGCGAGGTCGTCGAGACGAGGAATCCGAAGTTCGCGGTCGGCGACAAGGTCGTCGCGATGTTCGGCTGGCAGGAGTACGGCACCTCGAACGGCGCGGGCATGCAGAAGGTCGACGACACGCACGTGCCGCTGTCCGCGTATCTCGGCCCGGTCGGCATGCCGGGCGTCACCGCGTGGTACGGGCTGAACCGCATCATCGCGCCGAAGGCGGGCGAGACGGTGGTCGTCAGTGCGGCGAGCGGCGCGGTGGGCAGCGTGGTCGGCCAGCTCGCGAAGGTGGCCGGCGCGCGCGCGGTCGGCATCGCGGGCGGCGCGGACAAGTGCCGCTATGTGGTCGACACGCTCGGCTTCGACGCCTGCGTCGACTACAAGGCCGGCAACCTGTACCAGGACCTGAAAGCCGCGACGCCCGATGGTGTGGACGGCTGCTTCGAAAACGTCGGCGGCGAGGGCCTCGACGCGACGCTCGCGCGCATGAACGCGTTCGGGCGCATCGCGCTGTGCGGCTTCATTGCGGGCTATGACGGCCAGCCGCTGCCGCTCAAGCAGCCGTCGCTGATGCTCACGCAGCGGCTGCTCGTGCAGGGCTTTATCGTCAGCGAACATATGGACGTGTGGCCCGAGGCACTCAAGCAGCTCGGCACGCTCGTCGCGCAGAAGAAGCTGCACTATCGCGAGACGATCGCGCAAGGGCTCGAAGCCGCGCCCGAGGCATTCATCGGCTTGCTGAAGGGCCGCAACTTCGGCAAGCAACTGGTCAAGCTGATCTGAGCACGACGTCGTCATGCATCGGCCAGCCGCCACTCAAACAGGGAGTCACTCGATGTTCGAATTCGCAGGCAAGGTGGCGGTGATCACCGGCGCGGGCAGCGGCTTCGGCCGCGCGTTCGCGCACAAGGGCGCGGCGCTCGGCATGAAGCTCGTGCTCGCCGACGTCGACGCAGAGCAGCTCGCGCAGACCGTCGACGCATTGCGCGAAGGCGGCGCCGAAGCGATCGCCGTGCCGACCGACGTATCGAGCGCCGCGCAGGTCGAGGCGCTCGCGCGAGCCGCGCTCGCCGCGTTCGGCAAGGTCCACCTGCTGTTCAACAACGCGGGCGTCGGCACCGGCGGCTTCCTGTGGGAAAGCTCGGCCAACGACTGGTCGTGGGTGTTCGGCGTCAACGTGATGGGCGTCGCGCACGGCGTGCGCGTGTTCGCGCCGCTCATGCTGGCGCAGAACGAGCCCGCGCACATCGTCAACACGGCGTCGGTCGCGGGGCTGCTGGCGCCGCCGGCGATGGGCATCTACAACGCGTCCAAGCATGCGGTGGTGGCGCTGACCGAGACGCTGTATCACGACCTGAAGCTCGCGCAGGCCGGCACGGGCGGCGAGGTCGGCTGTTCGCTGCTGTGTCCCGCCTTCGTGCCGACCGGCATCGCCCAGGCCGAGCGCGCGCGTCCGGACGAGCTGCGCAACGCGAGCCGGCCGACGCGCTCGCAGATCGCTGCGGCCAAGCAGTTGCAGCGTGCGGTGCAGTCGGGCAAGCTCAGCGCCGACGATGTCGCCGACATCGCGTTCGAGGCAATCGCCGCGCGCCGTTTCTATATCATCACGCACCCGGGCATCATGGCGACGGTCAAGCTGCGTCACGAGGACATCGAGCAGTTGCGCGAGCCGTCCGATCCGATGTCGCTGAAACCCGAGGTGAAGAACGCGGAGTAGCGGCCGGCTGCGTGGCCGCTGCACCGGGTCCTGACAACAATCGGCGCACCGCGCGCCGCGCTGCGCTGTGCGCATCACGTTGCTGAAACCATGCCGCTGAATCCAACGATCGAGCAGGTGCTCGACATGATCGCGCGGGCCAAACGCCCGCAGTATCACCAGATGAGCGCGCAAGCGGCGCGCGCGTCGTACGAGAAAAGCGCGCCGATCCTCGAGATCCCGAGCGCGCCGATGTTCTCCGTCGAAGACCTGCGGGTGCCGACGCGCGACGGCGCGACGATCCGCGCGCGCCTGTACTTCCCGGTCGAGCCGAACTGGGCCGAGCCGCTGCCGGCGTTCGTGTACTACCACGGCGGCGGCTTCACGGTCGGCAGCGTCGACACGCACGATGCGCTGTGCCGGATGTTCGCGCGAGACGGCCAGTGCGCGGTGCTGTCGGTCGATTACCGGCTCGCGCCCGAGCACAAGTTTCCGACCGCGGTCGACGATGCCTTCGACGCCCTTAGCTGGCTGCACGCGCACGCGGCCGAGCTCGGCATCGACGACACCCGGCTCGCGCTCGGCGGCGATAGCGCGGGCGGCACGCTCGCGACGGTCTGCGCGGTGCTTGCGCGTGATGCCGGCATCGCGCTCGCGCTGCAATTGCTGATCTACCCGGGCACCACCGGCCATCAGCAGACCGACTCGCACTCACGCCTCGCCGACGGCTTCCTGCTGTCAGGCGACACGATCCAGTGGTTTTTCGAGCACTACCTGCGCGATAGCGGTGATCGCGACGACTGGCGTTTCGCGCCGCTCGACGGTGAGCGCGGCGCGCCGGATTTTCGCGGCGTCGCGCCCGCGTGGATCGCGACCGCCGAATACGATCCGCTCAGCGACGAGGGCGATGCGTATGCGGAAAAACTACGCGCGCTCGGCAATCCGGTGGCGCTCAAGCGCTACGCCGGCATGATCCACGAGTTCTTCAAGATGGGCGGCTTCGTGCCCGAAGTCGGACAGGCGCATGCGGATGCCGCGGCGGCGTTGCGCGCGGCATTCGGCATCGGGTGAGGGCAGTCGTCGCGAAGCGGTGAGCGGCCGGCGGCGCATGCGCCGGCGAGGCGCCGATCAAACGATCACGCCACGCTCATCCGGTCGCGCTCGACGTTGAACGCGAAGCTGCGCTCGAAATCGCCGGGCCGCACGATGCGGTGCGAGCCGTTGTCGTCGCTGCGCTCGGCGACCGCGACGCCGATCACGTCGCCATAGGCGGCGACGCGCAGCGCGGTGGTGCTGCGCGTGCCGTATTCCGGCGATTCGATGAACGCCGCCGACAACACGCGCTCGCGTTCGAGCGGAATACCGGTCGACGGCAATTCGTCGTCGCGCGCGAGCCGCGGATCGCGCATCAGATCGATCAGGCGTTCGAGCGGCGGCATTGCATTGCGCGCGAGCAGCGTGCCGAGCTCGCCGCGCTTTCTGACCAGCTTCGGCCACGCGGTGTCGAGCACCGCGTTCGAGATGCCGTGCGTGCCGGGCGCGAGCAGCGCGGGGCCACTATTTGCGTCGACGGCGCCGCGATTGCAGTACCACGCGAGCTCACGGCGTGTCCAGTCGCCGACCAGCAGGTTGAAGCCGTTGTAGATGTCGCCGCTTTGCGCGACGTGCTCCAGATAGGCGAGCGGCGTTTCGTGCGGATGGCCGTCGGCGTCGCGCGCGGCGCTCGTGAGCCAGTTGCTGACGAGCGTGCCGCGGGTCGGCGCATCGGCGCGCATTTCGCCCGGCGCGCGGTAATTGGTCAGCGCGGCGAAGCGGCCGTCGCGCGACAGCCCGAGCCACGTGCCGCCGCCCACCAGATCGCGGCCCGCCAGCACGCCCGGCGCGTCGCGCCACCAGCCGATCGGCTCGGCCGTGCGGCGGAAAAACTCATCGCGATTCGCGGCGAGCGTGAACAGTGGACCATCGACCGCATCGGGTCGCCAGTCGAAAACGATCAGGCACATCGGGGAGCATCTCCCGTTCAGAGCATGGGCGGCCGCCTGATGCCGCAAAGGCTGACGGCAAAGAAAGCGACAAAAATCAGACGAGAATAAAGCAGCCAATAAAAAACGGCGCCCGATTGCGCCGCTTCTCACCTGCCCAACGATCAGACCTCGGCCGGCAGCCCGTAGGGCAGCGTCAGGAAGCGCAGCGCGGGGCCGTCGGCCGCGCCGACATGCACGCTGCCGCTGTCGAGCGCCGTGAGCTTGATCTCGACCAGCAGATCGACGCCGCCGCCTTGTGCCGATGCCGCGTTGACGATCATCCCGCACGGCTGGCCAGGATCGTCCGAGTGGAACAGCTCGGCGCCGGGGCGCACCGTATCAAGCTCGCCGGCGACGTTGGCGAGCGACGTGCGCCGCTTGATCGTGCCGCGATACTGGCTGCGCGCGACCACTTCCTGACCCGGATAGCAGCCTTTGCGAAAATTGACCGCGCCGAGCACGTCGAAGTTGACCATTTGCGGCACGAACTGCTCGACGACCGGCTGCGTGATGCGCGGCTCGCCCGCGCGGATGTCGAGCCAGTCCCAAACGGCCGGCGACACGCGCTTCAACTTGCCGTCGAGCGACGGCAGCAGCGCTTCGACCTGCGCCTTCGGTCCGATCCACAGATAGCGCAGCCGCTCCAACGCGTCCGGCACGCGGATCAGCGTGCCCGCGGTGCCGTCGACCTGCACGTGCACACCGTCGGGCAGCGCGTCGAACACGCCGGACAGCGCGCCGCGCACGTCGCCCGCGAGGCCGACCACCGCGAGCTCGCCGCTCGCGTCCACGAGCCTGGCTTTTGCTCGCAGCACGAACATCGACAGGCGCTTTTGCACGGCGGCCTGCACGTCTTTCGATACCAGCAGGCGGATCGTGTCGCCGCTGCGCCAGCTTAGGAACGACGCGAGCAGCCGGCCCTTGGCCGAGCAGTAGCCGGCGAGGCGCGCGTTCGCAGCATCGAGATGCTGGACGTCGTTGGTCAACTGGGCGTGCAGGAAGCTTGCCGCATCGTCGCCGGTCGTGTCGATCACGCCGAACTGCGACAGCGGCATGTACGCGCCGTGCTCCAGCACGGCAGCGAATTCTTCGGCCGACGGGCGCGGCAGGATGGGCAGGGCGGCGGGTGCCGCCGCCGTGGGAGCGAGACCGGAAGCGTTACCTGGGGCGTTCACGAGCGGTGTGTTCATGGATTCCGGGAACAGTCAATTCTGACTTTGGCTAAGGCAAACAGTTATTATATTCAGTCCAACCCAGTCACGTTTCGCATGACCCTTTTCAAGAAATGTTTCGCAGCCGGCGCGCTCGTCGTTGTGCTGGCCGCGGCGGCCATCGCCGCTGGATACTACTGGGCCACCCGCCCGCTCGAATTGACCCCGGCGCAACTCGACGTCACCGTCAAACCGCACAGCAGCCTGCGCAGCGTCGCGCTGCAGCTCAATCGCGGCGGCGTGCCGGTCGAACCCGAGCTGTTCATCGCGATGACACGGCTGCTCGGCCTGCAAAGCGACCTGAAGTCCGGCAACTACGAGTTCAAGAGCGGCATCACCCCCTACGAAGTGCTGCAGAAAATCGCCCGCGGCGACGTCAACGAATACGTGGCGACGATCATCGAAGGCTGGACCTTCAAGCGCATGCGCGCCGAGCTCGACGCGAATCCCGCGCTGAAGCACGACACGCTCGGCATGAGCGACGCCGATCTGATGAGCGCAATCGGCGCGCCCGAGGCATCGATCGGCAACGGCGAAGGGCTGTTTTTCCCGGACACCTACCTGTTCGACAAGGACACGAGCGACCTCGACATCTACCGCCGCGCGTACCGGCTGATGCGCGTGCGTCTCGACGAAGCGTGGCTCGCGCGCGCGCCGAACCTGCCGTACAAGACGCCGTACGACGCTCTGACGATGGCGTCGATCATCGAAAAGGAAACCGGCAAGGCGTCCGACCGGGCGCTCGTCGCCGCCGTGTTCGCCAACCGTCTGCGCGCGGGCATGCCGCTGCAGACCGACCCGACGGTGATCTACGGGATGGGCGACAGCTACGCCGGCCGCATCAGGAAGAAAGACCTGCAGACCGACACTCCCTACAATACCTACACCCGGATGGGCCTACCGCCGACGCCGATCTCGCTGCCGAGCGTCGCGTCGCTGCAGGCGGCGATGAACCCGGCGCCGAGCAGCGCGCTGTACTTCGTGTCGCGCGGCGACGGCAGCAGCATCTTTTCTGACACCCTCGGCGAACACAACAAAGCCGTGGACAAATACATTCGAGGGCAATGATGGCGCGCGGCAAATTCATAACGTTTGAAGGCATCGACGGCGCGGGCAAGACCACCCATCTGGGCTGGTTCCGCGAACGCCTCGAGGCGAAGCTCGCGCCGAGCGGCCGCTCGGTGGTGATGACGCGCGAGCCCGGCGGCACGCCGCTCGGCGAGCAGATCCGCGAGATCGTGCTGCATCAGAAGATGGACCTCGAAACCGAGGCGTTGTTGATGTTCGCGCTGCGCCGCCAGCATCTGGCCGAGGTGATCGAGCCGGCGCTCACGCGCGGCGACTGGGTGCTGTCCGACCGTTTCACCGACGCCACCTTCGCGTACCAGGGCGGCGGCCGCGGCCTGCCGCGCGACAAGCTGGAGACGCTCGAGCGCTGGGTGCAGGGTGGTTTCCAGCCGGATTTGACCGTGCTGTTCGATCTGCCGCCCGCCGTCGCCAACGAGCGGCGCAGCGCGGCGCGCAACCCGGATCGTTTCGAGAGCGAGTCGGCGGCGTTTTTCGAGCGCACGCGCGCCGAATACATGCGCCGCGCCGAAGAAGCGCCGCATCGATTCGCTATCATCGACTCTTCGCAGAGCATCGTGCGAATTCAGAAGCAGCTTGAAGAGTTGATCGCAACTCTTTGATTTCAAGCCGATATAATCGATTCTTATAACCACCTGTCAAGTTGATTCGTCACCTGAAGTAACGCGTGCAACCAATTGATTCAAAAACACCAAGATGATCTATCCGTGGCAAGCCGATGACTGGAACCGCCTGCAGCAGCTGCGCGGCCACTGGCCGCACGCGTTGTTGCTGCACGGCCAGGCGGGGATCGGCAAGCTGCGCTTCGCGCAGCACCTCGCGCAGGGCCTGCTGTGCGAGGCGCCGCTGCCGAACGGCGAGCCGTGCGGCGCGTGCGCGGCCTGCAACTGGTTCGTGCAGGGCAATCATCCGGACTACCGCATCGTCGTGCCGGAGGCGCTCGCCGCCGAAGCCGGTCTCGCGAACGCCGCGAACGGCGCCGACGACAAGGCCGAAAAAGCCGATGGCGACGAAGGCAAGAAGACCCGCACGCCGAGCAAGGAAATCAAGATCGAACAGATCCGCGGTCTGCTCGACTTCGTCGGCGTCGGTTCGCACCGCGGCGGCGCGCGCGTGGTCGTGCTGTATCCGGCCGAGGCGCTCAACGTCGCGGCCGCCAACGCGTTGCTGAAGACGCTCGAAGAGCCGCCCGCGGGCGTCGTGTTCCTGATGGTGTCGGCGCGCATCGACCGTTTGCTGCCGACCATCATCAGCCGCTGCCGTCAGTGGCCGATGAGCGTGCCCGCGCCGGACACCGCCGCGCCGTGGCTCGCCGCGCAAGGCGTCGAAGACGCCGCCGCGCTGCTCGCCGAAGCGGGCGGTGCGCCGCTCGCCGCGCTCGCGCTCGCCAGCGACGAGAACCGTCCGCTGCGCGACTGGACGCTCAAGCAGCTCGCGGCCGGCGCCGGCTGCGACGCATTCGCCTGTGGCGAGGCGCTGCAGAAGCTGCCAGTGCCGCTCGTGCTCGGCTGGCTGCAGCGCTGGATGTACGATCTGCTCGCGCAGCGCACCGCTGGCGCGCCGCGCTATTTCCCGCAGGCGTCGGCCGCGCTCACGCGCTGCGCCGCGCAGGCCGACGCCAATGCATTCGCACGCTTTCTGCGCACCGTCACGCGCCAGCGCGCGGTCGAAAACCATCCGCTCAACCCGCGGCTCGTGTTCGAGGAACTGTTCATCGGCTATCGCGCGCTGTTTGCGTGAGCTCGCAGCCAGACAGCCTTCCGTCTCATTCCATTCAAGCCAAGCCACCATGAGCCTTTCCTACCGCGACGCCACGCTCGACGATCTGCCCGCGATCGTCGCCATCTACAATTCGACGATTCCGTCGCGCCAGGTCACTGCGGACCTCGAACCGGTCAGCATCGAGAGCCGGCATGCATGGTTTCATGCGCACGGCCCGCAGAAGCGGCCGCTGTGGGTGGTCGAAGATCCGCAGCAGGCGGGCCGCGTGATCGCGTGGCTGAGCTTTTCCGATTTTTATGGGCGTCCGGCCTACCAGCGCACCGCCGAAGTCAGCATCTATCTCGACGAAAGCGCGCGCGGCCAGGGTCTCGGCAAGCAGTTGCTGGCGGCGTCGCTCGACGCGGCACCGGGTCTTGGCATCGACACGGTGCTCGGCTTCGTGTTCGGTCACAATGAAGCGAGCGTGCGGCTGTTCCGCGGCTTCGGCTTCGACGCATGGGGCACGCTGCCGCGCGTCGCGGTGCTGGACGGCGTCGAGCGTGATCTGGTGATTCTTGGCAAGCGCCTTGCGCACGCGAGTTGAGCACGCTACCTAGGCAAGCTGCCTGAGCAAGCTGCCTGAGCCGCCCCAAGCGGCCCCGGCCACGCCGTCGCCCGGCCGTAAGGCCCTTTTTCGCAGGACCTGACCATGTTTGTCGATTCACACTGCCATATCAACTTCGAAGGACTCGCCGACCGTCTGCCGCAAGTGCTCGACAACATGCGCAGCCATTCGGTGTCGCACGCGCTGTGCGTGTCGGTGGACCTCGAAACGCTGCCGTCGGTGCTGGATATCGCCAGCCGCCATGACAACGTGTACGCGTCGGTCGGCGTGCATCCCGATCACGAGCACATGCGCGAGCCGAGCGTGGCCGAACTGGTCGAACTGGCCGAGCACCCGAAGGTCGTCGCGATCGGCGAAACCGGGCTCGACTACTACCGCCTCGAAGGCCGCTCGATCGCCGACATGGAGTGGCAGCGCGAGCGCTTTCGCACGCACATCCGCGCCGCGCACGCGACCGGCAAGCCGCTCATCATCCACACCCGTTCGTCGTCGGAAGATACGTTGCGCATCATGGCCGAGGAGCGCGCGGGCGTGCCGGGCGGCGTGATGCATTGCTTCACCGAACCGTGGGCCATCGCCGAGCAGGCGCTGGCGCAGAATTTTTACATTTCGCTGTCGGGCATCGTCACGTTCAAGAACGCGACCGATGTGCAGGAGGTCGCGCGCCGCGTGCCGCTCGAGCGTCTGCTGATCGAGACCGATTCGCCGTATCTGGCGCCGGTGCCGTATCGCGGCAAGCCGAATGAACCTGCGTACGTCAGTTATGTCGGACGCTTCATCGCGCAGCAACGCGAGATGCCGGACGAGGTGCTGGCCGCCGCAACCACGCAAAACTTTTTCAGGCTGTTCGGAATCGCCGCGCCGGCCGGTGCCTGAAAAAGCCGAGTAACATCAAGGAGATAGGAAGCTTTCCTAAAGCACCATATGAAAAATATTTCGACGTCGTCTGCTGCTTTCCAACCGCTGTCCGCCGGGCCGGGCGCCCGGGCTCTCGCGCCGGCACGCCGTCTTGCGTGCGCCGCCGCGCTCGCCTGCGCGGCGCTGGTCGTGGTGCCCGCGCATGCAGCGCCGATCGACACGCTCATCAAGGCGGTCAAGTTCGACGACGTCAGCGGCGTCAACAAGCTGCTAGCGAAGGGCATGGACCCGAACAGCGTCGACAATCAGGGCATGCCGCTGCTCGTGATCGCCGCGCGCGAGAAATCCGACAAGGTCGCGGCCGCGCTGCTCGCAAATCCGAAGACCGACATCGAGATTCAGGACAAGGCCGGTGAGAACGCGCTGATGATGGCGTCGCTGGTCGGCGACCTGAACCTCGTGAATCTGCTGATCGCGAAGGACGCCGAGGTCAACAAGAAGGGCTGGGCGCCGCTGCACTACGCGGCCGCCAACGGCCACGACGACATCGTCAAGGTGCTGCTCGACCACTCGGCCTACGTCGACACGGGCTCGCCGAACGGCACCACGCCGCTGATGATGGCCGCGCGCGGCGGCCACGTGTCGACGGTCAAGCTGCTGCTCGACAACGGCGCGGACCTGTCGGTGAAAAACCAGATCGGCATGACCGCGCTCGATTTCGCCAAGACCTACAAGGAGCCGGACGTCGTCGAAGGACTCACGGCCCGCATGCAGCAGACCCAGCAGCAGAAGCAATGACGCTGTCGGCAGGCGGCGCGGCGGGCCCGCGAGGCCGTGCCGTTTTGCTGCGGTTTTATCCGAGCCGCGCGGCAGCGGGCCTGCTGCCGCCGTGTAAAACAGTGCAGAATGACGACTTCGGCGCGCCGCGTAGCGCGCCGCCCGGACGCGGCAGAAAGACCGCGTGATAAACAACCCTGGAAAAGGAACACCATGCTGCGGGCATTGATTTTCGCCGGCGCGCTTGCCTTGCCGCTTTCGGCGGCCGCGTTTACGGGAGGCGACCTCAACAAGCTGTGCACCAAGACGGACATCGCTTCGCGTAGCGCCTGCGCGGCCTACATAGAAGGCGCGGCCGACGGCATCTTCAACACGATCGACGCGATCGGCGGCACCACCGGTCCGCGCGTCGGCCAGTACTTCTGCCTGCCGCCGGATGCGCGCTCGGCGCAGTTGACCGACGCGGTGCGCAAATACATCGCCGAGAATCCTAACGCCGCGGGCTACAACGCTAGCACGGCGATTTCGCTGGGTCTCGGCAAGGCGTTTCCGTGCAAGAGCGGCGGCTGATCGATAACCGCCGCGCATCGAAGAACCCGTTGTAACGCCTGAGGCGCCGTCGAGCGCCTTGGGTGTCGGGGTCGTCGCTCCCGCTGGGGCGCCCCCGGATGTCAGTAGTCCCGCAGGCGCGCCGCCGCTCATCGAGCCCGGAGGAAGATGCCCGTTATGCCTACTATCGACGACTTCTACCGCGTGGCCGCCGCGCCGCTGCATACGTGGCTCGGCGCGCTAATCGTGACGGCATTCGTGACGATCGTGGCGATCGGCGTTCACCGCCTTGGCGCGCGCGTCGTGATGCGTCTGGCGCGACCGCATGCGCTGACGAGCGTCGTGCTGCGCTATATCGACAAGCCGTCGCTGTTCGTCCTCGTGATCCTCGTGTTCGCGTGGGTCTGGTCCGAGGCGCCCGATACCCTCAACTTCATCGAACCGGTGCGCGACATCACCGGCATCGCGCTGATCGCCGCGCTGACGTGGCTGTCGGTGCGCTCGGCCGCGGCGATCGGTGAAGCGATCATCCGCGCTCATCCGCTCGATAGCGCCGATAACCTGCAGGCGCGCCGCATCCATACGCAGGCGCGTGTGCTCGCGCGCTCGGTGATGATCGTGATCGTGATCATCGGTGTCGGCGGTGCGCTGATGACCTTGCCCAACGTGCGGCAAATCGGCGCGAGCCTGCTGGCTTCGGCCGGTGTCGCCGGTCTGGTCGCCGGTATCGCGGCGCGGCCGGTGCTCGGCAACCTGATCGCCGGTTTGCAGATCGCGCTGTCGCAGCCGATCCGCCTCGACGACGTCGTCGTGATCCAGAACGAGTGGGGGCGCATCGAGGAAATCACCGGCACCTACGTGTCGGTGCGGCTGTGGGACCAGCGCCGCCTGATCGTGCCGCTGCAATGGTTTATCGAAAACCCGTTCACGAACTGGACGCGCAACAGCTCGCAGATCATCGGCACCGTGTTCCTGTTCGTCGATTACCGGATGCCGCTAGCGCCGCTGCGCGAGGAGCTCGCGCGCATCGTCGAGAATGCGCCCGAGTGGGACCGCCGCGTGCAGGTGCTGCAAGTGACGGACTGCACCGAGCGCGCGATGCAGTTGCGCGCGCTCGTCAGCGCGCCCGATTCCGGCCTCGCATGGGATTTGCGTTGCCGCGTGCGGGAAGGGCTGCTTGATTTCGTGCACCGGCATTACCCGGAATACCTGCCACGGGCGCGTGCGGAGGTGTCGGCGGAGCTGGAGACGAGCGGCGCTGGCCCGATCGACTGGCTGCCGCGCAGCCGCCAGGCGCCCGCCGGCAGCACCGCCGCGCATACGGAAGCCGATCCGGTGGCGAGCCGCCTCGGCCGCACTGGGACGGGCGAGGTCCCGCAGCAGGCGAAGGAGCAGGCTTAGCCAGGCGTTGCCGAGCGCCAATCTCGAATCGCGCGCCGCGAACGTCGAGCGCGCTCACGCCCTACGATCCCCGGGCACACCGATTGCTCTTTACGGGCGCACCACGCCGGCGCAGTCGGCGCGGCGCAGCGCAAGAAATGGAGGACATGCACTATGGGCCGATTGATCGTCGTGTCGAATCGCGTCGCGACGCCGACGGAGACCAAGGGATCGGCGGGCGGACTGGCCGTCGGCGTATTCGGCGCGCTCAAGGATGCTGGCGGCGTCTGGTTTGGCTGGAGCGGCGACGTGGTCAGCGAGACGGTCGCCAACGCGGGGCCGATGCTCGAGCAGGACGGCGCGGTGACCTTCGCGACCGTCGGCCTCACACGCAAGGACTACGACCAGTACTACCGCGGCTTCTCGAACGCGACGCTGTGGCCGGTATTCCACTACCGCAACGACCTCGCGCGCTACGAGCGCGACGAGTACGCGGGATATCGGCGCGTGAACGCGTGGCTCGCGCACAAGCTGGTCAAGCTGCTCGAACCGGACGACATCATCTGGATTCACGACTACCATCTGATCCCGTTCGCCGAGGCGCTGCGCAGCGAGGGCGTGACGAACCGCATCGGCTTCTTCCTGCACATCCCGTTTCCCGCGCCGCAGATCCTGCTCAACATTCCGCCGCACGAGGAACTCGTCAAGTCGCTGTCGTGCTACGACCTGCTCGGCTTCCAGACCGCCACCGACCAGCAGGCGTTCCACGACTACGTGACCCGTCACGCGCGCGGCACGGTCAGCGCCGACGGCATCGTCGAGGCGTTCGGGCGCAAGCTGCGCACCGGCGTGTACCGGATCGGCGTGTTCCCCGACGAAATCGCCGAGCAGGCCAAGCGCTACGAAAGCCGCCAGCATGTGCTCGAACTGAAGCAGAGCCTCGAAGGGCGCAAGCTGATCATGAGCGTCGACCGGCTCGATTATTCGAAGGGGCTGGTCGAGCGGTTTCGCGCGTTTGAACTGCTGCTCGAACGCTCGCCCGAATGGCGCGGCAACGTCACGCTCGTGCAGATCGCACCGCCGACCCGCTCGGACGTCGCGACGTATCAGAAGATCCGCCAGGATCTCGAATACGAGGCCGGGCGCATCAACGGCCGCTACTCGGGGCTCGATTACACGCCGATCCGCTATCTGAACCAGCAGTACGACCGCTGGAAGCTGATGTCGCTGTTTCGCGAGTCGCAGATCGGCTTCGTCACGCCGCTGCACGACGGCATGAACCTCGTCGCGAAGGAGTACGTGGCCGCGCAGAATCCCGACGATCCCGGCGTGCTCGTGCTGTCGATTTTCGCGGGCGCCGCGGCCGAGCTTTCCGGCGCGGTGCTCGTCAATCCGCACGATGCGATCGGCATGTGCGAAGCCTTGCAGCGCGCACTGCAGATGCCGCTCGACGCGCGCCAGCGGCGTCACGAGATCAACATGGCCGCTCTGCGCGAGAACGATCTCGGTGTATGGCGCGACAGCTTTCTCAGAGATTTGCGCAGCGTGCCCGTGCGCCGATCGGGCGAGGGCGGGGGCCACCAATGACGACGCGGTGATGGCGCGGCAAACGCAAAGTTCGGCCAAAGCCGGCGCGCGGCCCGTGTCACCGGATGTAAGCCGTATGTAACAGCACCGAGCAATTGCAAGACCTGCGGCTTTTCCACCGACGCCAGGGAATAATCCTCCGTAGCGACGATGCATGCGGTGCTTAGGGACCGCGTGAATTGATCCGACGTCATGGCGCTGTCATACTCGGCGTCGCCGACGGCATCGCGATTGCGCGGCAGCCGCCGGCTCACGGAGACACAATATGAAGATTGCGCAGATCGCCCCGCTGACCGAATCGGTGCCGCCGAAGCTTTACGGCGGCACGGAGCGGGTCGTGTCGTACATCACCGAGGCGCTGGTCGAGCAGGGCCACGACGTGACGCTGTTCGCGAGTGGCGACTCCGTCACGAGCGCGAAGCTCGAACCGGTGTGGCCGCGCGCGCTCCGGCTCGATCCGGGCATTCGCGACCGCGTCGCGCCGCACATGCTGCTGATGGAACTGGTGCGTCGCCAGGCCGAAGACTTCGACGTGCTGCATTTCCATCTCGACTATTACTCGTTCTCGGTATTCAAGCGGCAGGAAACGCCGTTCGTCACGACGATGCACGGGCGGCTCGATCTGCCCGAGCAGCAGCCGGTGTTCGACACCTTCAACTCGGTGCCGGTGATCTCGATCTCGAATGCGCAGCGTCATCCGCTGCCGCAGGCGCGCTGGCTCACCACGGTCTATCACGGCCTGCCGGAGCAGCTCTATACGCCGCAACCGGTCGAGCAGAAGTACCTCGCGTTTCTCGGCCGGATTTCGCCGGAAAAACGCGTCGATACGGCGATCCGCATCGCGGGCCGCTGCGGCATGCCGATCCGCATCGCCGCCAAGGTCGATGCGGCCGACCGCGAATACTTCGAGCGCGATATCCGGCCGTTGCTCGACCTGCCGTACGTCGAGTACATCGGCGAGATCGCCGATCATCAGAAGGCCGAGTTTCTGTCGGGCGCGCATGCGCTGCTGTTTCCGATCGACTGGCCGGAGCCGTTCGGCCTCGTGATGATCGAGGCGATGGCATGCGGCACGCCGGTGATCGCGTTCAATCGCGGCTCGGTGCCGGAAGTGCTCGAAGAGGGCGTGACCGGGTTCATCGTCGAGGACGAGATCGGCGCGGTGGCGGCCGTCAACCGGCTGCACAAGGTGCCGCGCGCGGGCGTGCGGCGCCGCTTCGAGGAGCGCTTCACGTCGCACCGGATGGCGCGTCAGTATGTGGAGGCGTATCAGTCGGTGATTCGCGCGCAGAAGCGCTCGCGGTTCAAGGTGATCGATTCGTCGGGCGCTTGACGCGGGATCGTTCGCAACTGTCGAAGCGAAGAACGGCGGTGCGCGAGGCGCGGCGCCGTTTTTTTCGCGCCTGAGTTTTCTGGCGTATGAGCGCCGGCGTCGACACCGCACAACAAAAAAGGCCGCGCGATGGCCCACACAGGGTCCCCTCGCGCGGCCTTCGTCGCGATGCGATCCGGATGCAAAGCCTGCGCGCGTGTCGGGATGCGCGCGCGCAGGTGTTCAGCGAAGCGTACCGGGCAACGCGCTCAGATCTTCAGCCGCGTGACCTTCGTGCCTTGCAGCGACACGTCGCCCATCAAGCCCGCGTTGGTCAACACGAAAACCTGCACCGGCGCGGTGGCCGTGGTCGTGTCGACGGCGCCGTTCGCACCGATCTTCACGAGCGCGACCGATGCATCGACGCCGGCCGACCAGCCGTCCGCGTTGCGGAATTTGTCGAGCGAATCCTGCGTCATGAACAGGAAGATCAATGCCTTCGACTGCGCGCCCGCCGTCAGGCCCAACGAGCCCGACACGGTGCTGTAGTAGCCGACCGTCGCGCCGCCCACTCGCAATGCGCCTTCGCCATACTGGCCGCCGACGATGAAGCCCGCCTGTATCACCGACGGGAACACCAGCACGCCGCGCGCCTTCGACACCAGCTCACGCGAGCCCGGCACGGTCGTGAACAGCCTGGACAGCGTGCCGTCGACGCTGGCGTCGATCGACTGTCGTTTCGAGGCGTTGACATGAGCATTGTCCGGAGTGTTGCCCGTCGTCGTGCACCCGGCGAGTGCAAGGCCTCCGAAAGCTAGCGCAGCGGTCGTCTTCAACATGAAGTGTCGTCTTTGCATCGTTTTTCTCCGTGGTGGATCCGGGGCGCAACCGTGTTGATGTCGCCTGGTTGCCTCTGAGTTATAACACAGCCTGGTCTAAAAGGCGCGTTGCGTGGCAACGCGAAAAGCCTTATGGGACAAGGGTTTGAGGCTAATCGCAAGGTGCTTTTCAGTAACTTTGACCGGCCCGCCGGGTGGTGTCGAAGTACGCGTCGAGCGAAGCTCGGAGGAGGCGAAGCAGACGAGCGCCCGAGGCGCGGCGATTTTGGTGACGCCTCGCCACAGCCCCGCGATGCGCCTGTTTTTACCGATTTTCGCGTGGCGCGGCGGCCCATCGACATGGAAATGAAAGTGTTGTTTCGACGCAGCAAATGGCAGCGGAGTAAAAGCGGCGCGGCCGCTGCTCACCCGTGATTCACCGGGCTCTTGACCGCGGGCGGGCGCCGCAGCGCGCGGCGCACCATGCCGATGATCGCGCCGATCGCGAACAGGATCGCAGCCGGCACGATCCAATAGCCGACGAACGCGTGCCACAGATACGCGAACAGCGTCGAGCGGCGCACGCGGTATTCGTTGATCGCCTCCTGCTGACGCGGCGCGTTGGCGGCCAGAACGTCGGCCGGGCAGCCGGCGGCTTTTGCGTCGTCGGGCTTGCCACGGCAATGCGCGGGCGCGCCGGCGGCGCGCTGCGCCTGAGTGAAATTCCAGGTGGTCAGCGCGCGCTCGAGATCGACCGCGTTGTACGACATTTCCTCGCGGATCTCGTTGACCGCGACGATTGCCACGGGCACGGCCCAGAATATGATGACCAGCAACCACCGCCTTAACCAGCGGTTTTTGTGTTTCGATACCATCCTTGCCTCCGATCGATGCTCAGTAGCACCAACGACAAGATGGCGGCCCCGTTTTAATTGGTTCTATATGTGAGGGTGGGCCGTCTCCGCAGCCATCATAGAAGAAAACGGCGCGTTGCGCCGGTGGGCTACGAAGAAGGGGGCGAGCTGAGCGCCGCGTGGGTGGAACGATGCGCCGGCGCCGCGTCGACAGGCAGGGCGCCGGCTGGAGGAACGGCTACGCGTCTCGCTCAGTTGGCGGGCGCCGACGAGGACAGGCAGGTCTTCATGAACGCCTTGCGGTCGTCGCCTTTCTTGTCGCCCGCCTGCTTGTTGCAGGCCTTCATCTTGTCCTGCTGGCTCATCGGCGCGGCGGCTGCCGGCTTCGCGGAAAGACAGGTTTGCATGAACGCCTTGCGCTCGTCGCCCTTCTTGTCGCCGGCCTGCTTGTTGCAGTCGGCCATCTTGGTCTGCTGGCTGTTCGCCGCGAACGCCGGCGATACGAGTACCGCGCCCAACACCAGCGTAGCGATAGCGGATTGGATTTTCATGGGACACTCCATCGGTGGTGAAAACGTTTCTGGTCGTTTATGCGCGCGGGCGATGCCGGCATCCATGGGCCCATCGGCGCATCCATTATGGCAAATGCCGTCTGCCAGAACGGCTCGAAATGCGTTCCGGTTGACAGCGGTGCGCGCTCGTTTTCCCTGAGTAGCGGGGAGCAACCGGTGATGCGGCGTTTGAAACGATCGAAATCAACGAGTGCGGGAATTTTGTTATGCAATGCAGATTGGTTGCGCCGACTATTCCTTGCTATTTGAATAGAAATTGCGGTTCGAGGTATTTGGATCTATTGCTAGCAGGAAATAAGAATTTCCGCATTGCTGCGAATGCAACTGAATAGAAAAGTGGCATGAAATTCGGCAGCCTCCGTTGTGCAAATCGCGCTCCGATGCATGCCGGTACCGGTGTCGACCTTCATCGTTGCGAGGAGGCTTACCATGCATTACCTGTTGATGTACGAGTTGGTACCCGACTATCTGGAGCGCCGCGGCGAGTACCGCGACGCGCATCTGAAACTCGCTTGGGCCGCCGCCGAACGGGGCGAACTGCTGCTGGCCGGCGCGCTCACCGAGCCGACGGACGAGGCGGTGCTGCTCTTCACCGGCACCTCGCCGGCAGTCGCGCAAGCCTTTGCCAAGGCCGATCCGTACGTGCTATCCGGACTCGTCACGCGTTGGCGCGTGCGCGAATGGACCACCGTCGTCGGCGAGCACGCATCGAAACCAGTGCGCCCGTAGTGTCGCTCGAAGCGACTTCAACGTCTTTGCTCTCGCCTCGAACGCGGCGCATGCAGCAGCGGCCGCATGCGCGCCTCCGATTGCCTCGATGTCACCGCGCGTGCGCGCCGCCGTTCTTTCGCCGACGCTCGACACAGCCGATCAAATCAATCATCAAATGGCATAGAAATGCGTGCTGGATTGGCAATTGCATTTTTAAAGCGCATTCTGTTCGGCAATGCTGTATTGTGCTTTGCAATAGGCGCATTCGATGCCAGATAAGCAGGCGGCTTCTGTTACGGCAATACGAGATCGGACGCAGCGAAACGGAAAAGATTGTTTCTATCCGTAACACTTGTCTCAACTGTACTCATGCAAAGAACGGGATGGTATGCTTCGTGCACAAATTTTCCCGTGCACGAGTGAGACCACGTTTTGTGCTTCGCAATAGGGAAGAGCCGCACCACGCGTGGGCGGACTGCTCCGGCGAGCCGAACGGATAAAACAAATTTGTGCAACCGAGGGCCGCACACGGGTCGTGAACGCTGAGAATCCGTGGCAGGCTCAACGCCGCGGCCAGGCCAGGCCGCGTGGAGAAAATCCAATGTTTTTCGATGAGCTAAACAACGACGAATGGGCGCTGCTCGCGCCGCTCGTCTCCGACGAGCCGGCCGTCCGTCTGAACCGGCGCGGCCGGCCGCGCGCCGAACCGCGCATCGTGACGAATGCGGTGCTGTGGATCATGACCACGGGTGAGCCGTGGTCGAAGCTGCCGGGCCGCTATCCTTCCGGTCCCACGTGCCGTCGCCGCTTCGAAGAGTGGCAACTGAACGGCACTCTGCTGGAGATGGTCCGCCTGCTGTCGCGGAGCGGCCGCACCTTCGCGTACATTCCCCAACCGGCGCCGCCCGTTACGGCCAGACCCGTGGCGCCGGTTGCGCAAACCCCGAGCCCGCGCGAAGACAACAGTCTGCGCGGCGTGTCGTGGAAGAGTCCCGAGTCGTGGCAGGCGCCCGGCGTTGCGAGTGCGTTGAGCCAATGGCGCACGGCCGATCCGATCGGCGACATCACGCGGCAATTGTCGGGGTTCGGGCCCGCGGCAGTGCCGGCGACGCCCGTGGCGACATTCGCGTCGGCCGCGGCGCCAGTGGCGCATGTCGAACCCGCCGCATTCGGCACGGCCCGGACCTTCCCGCCCGACGAGCCGCGCCCGTCTCTGACGATGGCCCTCGCGCCGAGCGGCATGCAGGTCGCCGACTCGCGCGGTTATCTGATCTACGTGGTGGTCGAGGAAGTGCCGAATGCGATGTATCGCGGGTGGGCGGAGATCATCAGGGACGGCAAGCGTGTCGAGCGCTCCGGCCTCGTCGGCCCGCGCTTCGAGGATGCGCAGCACGCGCAGCAATTCGCGCTCGACTGGGCACGTCAGTGGATCGATCGTGAATGCGCAACCGACGCGGCGGCCGCCGCGATGACCGAGGCAAGCGCCGCTGAACCTGCGTCGGCAACCGCATCGAGCAATCCTGTGCAGCGCTCGGCGAGCCGCTCGTTGGCGGGCCTGCGTCATGTGCCGGAACCGGCGTTGATCGATGGCAGCGCGAATCACGGCGCGCCTTTGCACGGGCAGTTGAAGCCATCACTGAATGCATTGCGCGTGCCGCTGCGCCGCTATCCGTCGGACACCGCGAGCGCGGGCGTGACGAGCACGCCCGCGGTGACGACCGACAGCGGCACCGTGGAGCACTTTTCGGCGACCTACAAAGAACTCATCTCGTACGTGGGATGAACCCGGCGGACCCCGCGGCCGCCTGGCGCCGCCGCAGGGTCCCGCATCGTTATCGCGGCCGGTCGCGCGTCATTGCCGTCCGTACGTATCGTCGAAGCGCACGATATCGTCTTCACCGAGGTACGAACCGGACTGCACCTCGATCATTTCGAGCGGCATCTTGCCCGGGTTTTCGAGGCGATGCGTGGTGCCGAGCGGAATATAAGCCGACTCGTTTTCAGACACGATAAAGCGCTCGTCGCCGCGCGTGACGAGCGCGGTGCCGCGCACGACGATCCAGTGCTCCGCGCGATGATGATGCATCTGCAATGACAGCCGCGCCCCCGGTTTCACGACGATCCGCTTGACCTGGAAGCGTTCGCCGGTGTCGACGGAATCGTAGTTGCCCCACGGGCGATGCACCTTGCGATGATTGGCCGCTTCGAGCCCGCCATCCTCGCGAATCCGGTTGACGATCTTCTTGACCTCCTGCACGCGTGATTTATCGGCAACGAGAATCGCATCGGCGGTCTCGACGACGACGAGATCCTGCGTGCCGACGCAGGCAATCAGTCGTCCTTCGGAATGCGCGAAGGTCGAGTTCGCACCTTCGAACATCACGCGGCCGCGGCTCACATTGCGATCGGCGTCCTTCTCGGAGATGTCCCAGATCGCGTCCCACGAACCGACGTCGGACCAGCCGGCCATCAGCGGCACGACCACGCCCGACGCGATGCTCTGATCGGCGCCGAGCTTTTCCATCACCGCGTAGTCGATCGAATTCGACGGCGATGCGCCGAACGCATCGCGTTGCAGCCGGAAGAAGTCGCCGTCCGCCGTGCTGCCCGCAAAGGCCGCTTCGCATGCTTCGTAAACGGCCGGTTGAAAATGGCGAATCGCTTTGAGCCACGTCGATGCGCGCACGATGAAAATACCGCTGTTCCACCAGTATTCGCGTGATTCGACGTAGTGCCGCGCGAGTTCCAGATGCGGCTTTTCGACGAAGCTGTCGAGGCGGTGCGCGACGAGGCGCGCCGATGCATCGGTCTGTCCAACATCCTGCGCATCGTCAGAACCGAGCGGCGCGCCGATGCGGATATAGCCATAGCCGGTTTCCGCGCGCGTCGGCACGATGCCCATCGTCACGATCCGGCCGGCGGCCGCATGCTGGACGCCGGCGGCGACCGCCGCGTGAAAGCCTGCGCTGTCGGTGACCACGTGATCAGCGGGCATCACGACCATGATGCCGTCTTCGTCCTGCGCTGCGACGGACAACGCGGCCACCGTCAACGCGGGCGCGGTGTCACGGCCTACCGGTTCGAGTATCAGCCGGCTCGGCTTGCCGCTCGTGCGCAACTGTTCGGCCGTCGTGAAGCGCTGCTCTTCGTTGGCGACGACTACGAGCTGGCCGGCGAGCGGATAGCCGGCTTCGAGCCCGTCGAGACGGCGGGTCGTCGATTGCAGCAGCGACTCGTCGCCGAGCAGGCCGATCAGCTGCTTCGGATGCTGCTCGCGCGACATCGGCCACAGCCGGGTGCCCGAGCCGCCCGCGAGAATCACGGGATGAACCTTGAGCTTGACGCTGGTTGCGGTTGGGGAGGTGGACGAAGGGGCGGCGGTGGGCCGGGTGCCGGCGGGCGTGACCGGGGCCGGAGCTGTCATGGCGAACTCTCCTCGAGGCTGGATGAATGCGTCGAGTTTTATCACGAAGTCGAGAATCAATAAAAGCGCGTTAAATACAAATCGGATAAAGCGTGCCTCGAATTTATTCGAAATGTCGGAAAAAATTTTCCACCGATCGATTAAAAAATAAAAATTACCTGAAAAAAATCGACAAGCATTTTTTTCGCTTAATGATGCGCAAGAATGATGACACTGATGGAGCCGGGCGTCCCCGGCAGAACCGTTGGAAAAGCGCAAGTTTCGGTGGACAAGGCCTCGGATGGGCGGGTGGGAAACCGCTGTCGAGCCTGATTGCGGCAAAAATTACCTCTCAAAATGCACAAAAAAATGCCGAAATTTTGACCGATACAATTTGAGATTTTTTACGGCCTTGCCGTGCGAATTTTAATACCGCTTTATTGAGGCATGTACAAGGGTATTCACTCATTCTGCCGCGGTTTTTCCGCGGTGGTCTATTCATGCGCATTCAGTCCAATTCAGCCGCGAGGCAAATGGGAGATAAAAAGCGCAACGGTGAAACCCGCATGCAACACCCATTTCAACCAACCGACGGATCGCACTTTGACTGACGAACAGAGGGGCGGCGCATGCTGAGCGTTCTAGCGAGAATCATCGACATAGCCATGGTCGCGCTCGCCGCGATGGTGGCGGCGGCCGTGCACAGCGGCGGAGCGGTATGGCTCGACGATATGCAAAGCGTGTCGCTCGCGTTCGGCTGCCTGCTGGTGGTGGTGTTCTTCCCGGCGCTCGGCATCTATCAGTCGTGGCGCGGCAAGCCGCTCTACGATCTGCTGTCGCGCGTCACGGGCGGCTGGCTGATGGTCGAAGTGACCGGCGTGCTGATCAGCTTCAGCGTGCACCGCGCCGACAGCCTGTCGCGGCTGTGGCTCGTGTACTGGGCGCTCGCGTCGATCGTGCTGCTGGTCGTCACGAAGCTGATCGTCTATTCGATCCTGCGCGGACTGCGACGCGAGGGCTTCAATCAGCGCGCGGTCGCGATCGTCGGCGGCGCGCCTTACGGGCGCTTCCTGATCGAACAGATGCAGGGCCGGCCGGAAGCCGGCTTCACGCCCGTGGTCGTGTTCGACGAGGACGGCACGATCAATCCATACGAAGACCCGGACGCGGCGCACGCGGTCGCGGGCGTGCCGGTCGAGCGCGATTATCAGCGCATGATCGAGCTGGTGCGCCAGCGCTCGATCCGCGAGCTGTGGCTCGCGCTGCCGATCTCGAAGGAGAAGGCGATCCATCGCTTCGTGAGGGATCTGCGCAACGACTTCGTGAATATCCGCTTCATCCCCGATGTCGGCAGCCTGACGCTGTTCAATCAGCCGATGGTCGAGCTGCTCGGCGTGCCCGCGATCAACCTCGCCGCCTCGCCGATCACCGATCTGCGCGTGCTGCCCAAGCGCGTGTTCGACAGCCTGTTCGCGCTCGGCGCGTTGCTCGCGCTGTCGCCGCTGATGCTCGTGATCGCGCTGATGGTGAAGCTCAGCTCGCCGGGACCGGTGTTTTTCCGCCAGCGCCGCAAGGGCATCGACGGCCGCGAGTTCGAGATCTTCAAGTTCCGCTCGATGAAGGTCCACAAGGAAGCGGCCGGCCAGATCACCCAGGCGACGCGGCGCGATCCGCGCATCACCGCGGTCGGCGCGTTCCTGCGCCGCACCAGCCTCGACGAGCTGCCGCAGTTCATCAACGTGCTGCGCGGCGAGATGTCGGTGGTAGGTCCCCGTCCGCACGCGCTCGAGCACGACGACATCTACAAGGATCTGGTGAAGGGCTATATGCACCGCTACCGGATCAAGCCCGGCATCACCGGCTGGGCGCAGATCAACGGTTATCGCGGCGAAACCGACCGCATTGAAAAGATGATGGGCCGCGTGAAGCTCGATCTGTACTACATGCAGCACTGGACCTTCTGGCTCGACATCAAGATCGTCGTGCTGACGCTATGGAAAGGCTTCGCGGGCAGCAATGCCTATTGAACGTGGCGCGCCGGGCCGCGCCGATGCCGCGCATCGCGCGAGCGCATTCCTGAATCAACTTTATTTATCGAGGTGCAATCCATGAACCTGACGATCATCGGTAGCGGCTATGTCGGCCTCGTGACCGGCGCATGTCTGGCCGACATCGGCCACGACGTGTTCTGTCTCGACGTCGACGCACGCAAGATCGACGTGCTCAACAACGGCGGCGTGCCGATCCACGAACCGGGTCTGCAGGAGATCATCGCGCGCAATCGCCGCGCGAAGCGCCTGACGTTTTCCACCGACGTCGAGGCCGCGGTCGCGCACGGCGACATCCAGTTCATCGCGGTCGGCACGCCGGCCGACGAAGACGGTTCCGCCGATCTGCAGTACGTGCTCGCCGCTGCGCGCAACATCGGCCGCCATATGAACGGCTTCAAGGTGATCGTCGACAAATCGACGGTGCCGGTCGGCACCGCGTCGCGCGTACGCGAAGTGGTCGCCGCCGAGCTGACCGCGCGCGGCGTCGAGCAGATGTTCTCGGTGGTGTCGAATCCGGAGTTCCTGAAGGAGGGCGCCGCGGTCGAAGACTTCACGCGGCCCGATCGCATCGTGCTCGGCTGCGACGACGACGTGCCCGGCGAAAAGGCACGCGAGCTGATGAAGCGCCTGTATGCGCCGTTCAATCGCAATCGCGAACGCACGCTGTATATGGACGTGCGTTCCGCCGAGTTCACCAAGTACGCGGCCAACGCGATGCTCGCGACGCGCATCTCGTACATGAACGAGCTCGCGAATCTGGCCGATCGCGTCGGCGCGGATATCGAGGCGGTGCGCCGCGGCATCGGTTCCGATCCACGCATCGGCTACGACTTCCTGTACGCGGGCTGCGGCTATGGCGGCTCGTGCTTTCCGAAGGACGTGCAGGCGCTGATTCGCACCGCCGCCGATCACAGCGCGAACCTGCGCATTCTCGAAGCGGTGGAAGCGGTCAACGACGCGCAGAAGCAGATCCTCGCGCAGAAGATCGTCGCGCGTCTCGGCGAGGATCTGTCGGACCGCACGTTCGGCGTGTGGGGGCTCGCCTTCAAGCCGAACACCGACGACATGCGCGCGGCGCCGAGCCGCGAGCTGATCGCGGAACTGCTGCGCCGCGGCGCGCGCGTGAAGGCCTACGACCCGGTCTCGATCGACGAAGCGAAGCGCGTGCTCGCGCTCGATCTGAAGGACGTGCCGCAGCAGCATGCGCGCCTGTCGTTCGTGAACGAGGAGATGGAAGCGGCGAGCGGCGTCGATGCACTCGTGATTCTGACCGAATGGAAAGTCTTCAAGAGCCCCGATTTCGATGCGCTGAAGCGCATGCTGAAGACGCCGCTGATTTTCGATGGCCGCAATCTGTACGAGCCGGATGTGCTGCTCGAACTCGGCATCGAGTATCACGCGATCGGCCGGCGGCACGCGTTGCGCAATGCGCCGGCACGGGTCGGCGCGAACGGCGCGCTGCATGCGGAGGACCTCGCCGCCGCGGAAACCTCGGGCCGCTGACGCCATTGCGACCGCCGCGCGAGGAAATCCGCCATGTTCGCCAACGTTCTGATCGTGTGCCACGCCAACGTGTGCCGCTCGCCTGCCGCCGAGATGCTGTTCAAGGCGCGTCAGGCGCGCGCGCCGCGCCCGGGCGCCGCGCCGATCGCGTTTCATTCGGCGGGCATTCGCGCGGTCAATGGCCACGGCATGGACCCGGTGATGCGGCGCCTGCTCGAAGAGCGCGGCGTCGCGGCCGGCCTCCATCACGCGCGGCGTCTCGACCGCTCGCTCGTGCGCGCGGCCGATCTCGTGCTGGTGAGCGAGCGCGCTCAGGTGAGCAAGGTCGAAGCGCTCGATCCGTCCGCGCGCGGCAAGGTCTATCCGCTCGGCAAGTGGGAAGCCGATTCGGACGTCGCCGATCCGCACAGCGGCGCGGAAGACGAATACAGGGAGAGTCTCGTGCTCATCGAACATCTGGTCATCGGATGGCTGAAAAAAATATGAAGCAACCCCGCATCGAAAACTCATTCGCGAGCTTGCGCACGAAGCTCGCCGCCTCACTTCTGCTGACGTCTTTTCTGTCGGCCTGCGCGACCGCACCGGGCAATTATCTCGACACGTCGCGGCTCAAGGACAACGATCAGGCTCCGAGCGAAACCTATCCGGTCCATCTGATCGACGCGAACCTGATCATCGCGCAGGCGCAAGCCGCCGCCGCGAAAACCGAGCCGTTGCCGCCGTCGGCGCTGTCCGATCCGTCGCTGTACGTGTACCACCTCGCGCCGCAGGATATTCTCGGCATCACCGTGTGGGATCACCCCGAGCTGACCACGCCGCAGGGCAGCACCTTGTCCTCGGGCGGCAACACCACGCAGACGATCGCGGGCGCGTTGCAGCAGCCGTATACGGCCGCGCTGCCGGGGCAGGCCGATCCGTACGGCCAGACGATCGCCGCCGACGGGACGATCTTTTTCCCGTTCGTCGGCCGCATCCAGGCCGCGGGCAAGACCACCACCCAGCTGCGCGATCAGCTCGCCGCGCGCCTCGTGCCATATATCCGCAATCCGCAGGTCGACGTGCGCGTGCTGTCGTATCGCAGCCAGAAGGTGCAGGTCACCGGCGAAGTGAAGCAGCCGGGACCGCTCGCGCTCAGCGACGTGCCGCTGACGCTGGTCGACGCGATCACGCGCTCGGGCGGCACCAACCCGGACGCCGACATCCAGCGCGTGCGCCTCACGCGCAACCACAAGCTCTACGTGCTCAACGCCGATCGCATGCTCGATCAGGGCGACACCAGCCAGGACGTGATGCTGCAGAACGGCGACGTGGTCAACGTGCCGGACCGCACCGACAGCCGCATCTTCGTGATGGGCGAAGTGAAGACGCCGATCCAGGTGCCGATCATCCGCGGCCGCATGACGATCGCCGATGCGCTCACGCAAGGCGGCGGCATCCTCAATACCGACGCCAATCCGCGCCAGATCTTCGTGATGCGCGGCATGCGCGAGCATCCGACCACGCCCGAGGTGTTTCGCCTCGACATGACGCAGCCGGACTCGATCATGTTGTCCTCGCAGTTCCAGTTGCAGCCGCTCGACGTCGTGTACGTGGGCACCGCCGCGTCGACGACCTTCAACCGCGTGTTGCAGCAGGTGCTGCCGAGCGTGCAGACGCTGTTCTATCTGAAGCAGCTGACGCGCTGAACGTTTGGGCTGTAACGTCCCGCGCGCGCCGTTGTTGTCCGGGCGGCGCGGGACGCGCAACGAAAGCAGAAGTACCGCTGACGCGAAAGCCGAAGCCAACGACACGGGATGGAACAGTGAGCAATCAACTCTCTCCACACATGGCTGGTCCGATCAAGACCGAAGAAGAAGACGTCGTCCTCGGACAACTGGTGCAGGTGATCCTCGACGACATCTGGTGGCTGCTCGCGATCACCGCGGTCATCGTCACGATGGCGGTCGCGTACTGCTACCTCGCCAAGCCGACTTATTCGGCCGATGCGCACGTGCGCGTCGAGCCGTCCGACAGCATGTCGCAGGCGCTCACGCAAACGCAGACCGGTGCCGCGATCACGAGCGGCTCGACGTCGCTGCCGACGGACGCCGAGATCGAAATCATCAAGAGCCGTGGCGTGGTCGCCCCGGTCGTGCAGCAGCTGAAGCTGAACTTCAGCGTGACGCCGAAGACGATCCCGCTGCTCGGCAACATCGCTGCGCGCCTCGCCACGCCGGGCCAGCCCGCACGCGCGTGGCTGGGGCTCACGTCATACGCCTGGGGCGGTGAAAACGTCGAGGTCGATTCGATCGACGTGACGCCGTCGCTCGAAGGCGAGAAGCTGCTGCTGCGCGTGATCGACGCGCAGCACTACGAGCTGTTCGCGCCGAACGGCTCGCTGCTGCTGCGCGGCGAGGTCGGCCAGCAGGCGCAGGGCGGCGGCGTCACGATGGTCGTCAACACCCTCGTCGCGCGCCCAGGGCAGGAGTTCACCGTGGTGCGCTCGAACGATCTCGACGCGATCACCGCGTTCCAGTCGGCGATCACGGTGCAGGAGCAGGGCAAGCAGACCGGCGTGATCCAGATCTCGCTGGAGGACAAGAGTCCGCAGCATGCGGCGCTCGTCGCCAATGCGCTCGCGCAGTCGTATCTGCGGCAGCACGTGTCGAACAAGCAGGCCGATGCGAGCAAGATGCTCGACTTCCTGAAGAGCGAGGAGCCGCGCCTGAAGGCCGACCTCGAACGCGCGGAAGCCGCGCTGACCGCCTACCAGCGTCAGTCCGGCTCGATCAACGCGAGCGACGAGGCGAAGGTCTACCTCGAAGGCAGCGTGCAGTACGAGCAGCAGATCGCCGCGTTGCGGCTGCAGATGACGCAGCTCGCCGAGCGCTACGGCGACGACCATCCGACGCTCGTCGCCGCGCGCGAGCAGATGGCCGAGCTGCAGGCGCAGCGCACCAAATACGCGGACCGTTTCCGCGATCTGCCGGCCACCGAAGTGAAGGCCGTGCAGTTGCAGCGCGACGCCAAAGTCGCCGAAGACATCTACGTGCTGCTGCTCAATCGCGTGCAGGAACTGTCGGTGCAAAAGGCGGGCACGGGCGGCAACGTGCATATCGTCGACGCGGCGCTGCGCCCCGGTGCGCCGGTCAAGCCGAAGAAGATGCTGATCATGTCGGCGGCGGTGATTCTCGGGCTGATCGCGGGCACCGGCTTCGTGTTCCTGCGCCGCAATCTGTTCAAGGGCATCGACGACCCCGATCACGTCGAGCGCGCGTTCCATCTGCCGGTGTTCGGCCTCGTGCCGCAAAGCGCCGAGCAGGTGCAGCTCGAAAACAGCTATGCGCGCGGCGGCGAACGGCTGCGTCCGGTGCTCGCGAATGCGCGGCCGAAGGACCTGACGATCGAAAGTCTGCGCAGCCTGCGCACCGCGATGCAGTTCACGCTGATGGACGCGCGCAATCGCATCGTGATGCTGACGGGTCCGATGGCCGGCGTCGGCAAGAGCTTCCTCAGCGTGAACCTCGCGATGCTGCTCGCGCATTCGGGCAAGCGCGTGCTGCTGATCGACGGCGACATGCGGCGCGGCGCGCTCGAACGTCAGATCGGCGGCGAGCAGGAGAACGGCATGTCGGAGTTGCTGAGCGGGCAGATCTCGCTGGAAGAGGCGATCCGCCCGTCGAACGTCGAGGGCCTCGCCTTCATTTCGTGCGGCCGCCGTCCGCCGAATCCGTCCGAGCTGCTGATGTCGCCGCGTCTGCCGCAGTACCTCGACGGCCTCGCGAAGCGCTACGACGTGATCCTGATCGACACGCCGCCGGTGCTCGCGGTGACCGATGCATCGATCATCGGCGCGTATGCGGGCTCGACGTTCTTCGTGATGCGCTCGGGCATGCACAGCGAGATCGAGCTAGCCGACGCGCTGAAGCGCCTGCGCGCGGCCGGTGTGCACGTGCAGGGCGGCATCTTCAACGGCATGCCGGCGCGCTCGCGGGTCGGCTACGACCGCGGCTACGCGGCGACCCAGGAATACCTGAGCACGTGACGCGCGCACCGCACCCCGGCACCGACTTCTGCACGACAGGAACAGAGGACATCACGATGAAAGTAACGGTACTGGTACCGACTTATCGCCGCCCGCCCGATCTCGCGCGCTGCCTCGCGGCGCTCGAGCGGCAATCGCGCGCGCCCGACGAAGTGATCGTGGTCGCACGGGTCGACGACGACGCGACCCATGCATGCCTGCGCGATCCGTCCACGCGCGGCCGCCTGCCGCTGGTGATCGCGCCAGTGGACCTACCCGGCCAGGTCGCTGCGCTCAATCGCGGGCTCGATGCCGCCAGCGGCGACGTGATCGCGATCACCGACGACGACGCCGCGCCGCGCCGCGACTGGGTCGAGCGCATCGCCGCCGCGTTCGAAGCCGACGCGCACCTGGGCGCCTTGGGCGGGCGCGACTGGGTGCACGAAAAAGGCCGCGTGCTCGACGGCGAGCGGCCGCTGGTCGGCAAGGTGACCGCGCACGGCAAGATCATCGGCAATCATCACCTGGGGGTCGGTGCCGCGCGCGAAGTCGACATCCTGAAGGGCGCCAACATGAGCTACCGGCGCGACGCGGTGCGCACGATCCGCTTCGACCCGCGTCTGCGCGGCGCGGGCGCGCAGGTGCACAACGACATGGCATTCAGCCTCGCGGTAAAGAACGCGGGCTGGAAGCTCGTCTACGACCCGCAGGTCGCCGTCGATCATTTCCCCGCCGAACGTTTCGACGACGACAAACGCGACGCGCAGACGATGGCCGCGCTGCGCAACGCCGCGTTCAACTTCCATCTGATCCTGCGCGACCAGTTGCCGCCGCTGCGCCGCGAAGCCGCGTGGTGGTGGTGGACGCTGGTCGGCACACGGCTTTATCCGGGCCTCACGCATGCGGCGCTCGCGCTGCTGTCGAAGCAGGCGCAGTTGCAGCTGTCGCGCTGGCGCGAGGTGCGCGCGGGCGCCCACGAAGCGCGGCGCGCGCTGTCGAAGAGCGGAGTATCCGCATGAGTACCAAGGTTCATGTTCATCTGTTCTACGGCGCCGATCCGCGCTTTTATCGCAAGGGCGACGATATCGGCTGTCTGTACGGTTATCACCACGCGGAGTCCGAAGCATTCGCGCTGACC
The DNA here is from genome assembly GCF_040948685.1 of Paraburkholderia sp. BR14374. Taxonomy (NCBI): domain Bacteria; kingdom Pseudomonadati; phylum Pseudomonadota; class Betaproteobacteria; order Burkholderiales; family Burkholderiaceae; genus Paraburkholderia; species Paraburkholderia sp. BR14374. Next base: position 254,987 of record NZ_JBFPKF010000008.1, read on the forward strand.
TATTCGCAAGACGCGCGCGAAAGCCGGCCCGTACGGCTCGTGCGGCGCGCGCTGAAGGCCGCGCTCGGCTTCGATTTCATCCATACGTGGCGCAATCGCGGCGAGATGCTGCGCTCGGACGTGATCTGGACGCATACCGAGCAGGAATGGCTGTCCGCCGCGCTGATGCTGCTGCTGTGCGGCCGCAAGGCGGGGCCCGGCGCGTCGCCGCTGCTGCTCGCGCAAAGCGTGTGGCTGCTCGACAAGTGGCCGTCGTACGGCATCGTGCGCAGTTGGCTGTATCGCAAGCTGATGACGCGCGCCGATCGGCTGACCACGCTCGCGAGCGAAAACGCCGAGCTATGCCAGGACTACTTCCGCCGCGATGCGACGCCGCTGCTGTACGGCCTGAACACGCGCGACTTCCCGGTCAATGCGCCGACGCAGTGGACGCCGCGCACGCCGCTGCGCGTCGCGGCGATCGGCAACGACCGCGACCGTGACTGGGAGACGCTGATCAGGGCGTTCGGCAACGATTCGCGCTATTCGGTGAAGCTCGCGACGCGGCGGCGGATTCCCGCGTCGCTGCGCGCGTCGAATGTCGAGATCGCGCTGTTCTCCGGCATCAAGAAGCAACACGAGCTGTACGACTGGGCCGACGTGATCGTCGTGCCGTTGCGGCCGAACTCGCACGCATCGGGCATCACCGTGATGCTCGAAGCGGCGGCGGTCGGCAAGCCGATGGTCGCGACCGACGTCGGCGCGCTGCGCGACTATTTTCCCGCCGACGAAGCCACCTACGTGCCGCCGTTCATTCCAGAGGCGCTGCGCGCCGCGGTCGACCGGTTCGCCGCCGACCCCGCCCTGGCGCTGCGCCAGGCGCAGGCAGCCGCGGACGGCCTGCTCGCGCGCGATCTGACCACCGAGCACTACGCGATGCAGCACGTGCGGATCACGCGCGAGATGCTGAGCGCGCGCGGGCAGGCGAGCGCGCACGCGGCCGCGGCCAGGCACGAGCAACGCGCCGCACCTGCGCGCGAATCGCGCGGAGGCCTCTAGGCGATGTCGACGATTCCGCGCGCGAACCCATTGCCGCCGGCCGGCGCGGGCAACGCCGGCGCCGCGCAAACCAATGCGAGCGGGCTGCTGTCCGGCGCAACGCGAGAATGGCTGCCGCCGCTGTTGCTGTGGCTGATCACCGCGGTGCTGATCGTCGCGCATCAGGGCACGGTGCTGACGCTCGCGTTTCCGGTGCTCGCGATCCTCACGGGCCTGTGGCTCTACTTCAAGAGCCCGGCGCGCTATATCGGCTTCATGTGGTGGCTGTGGTTCCTGAGCCCCGAAGTGCGGCGTCTCGCGGACTGGTCGAAAGGCGCGTTCACGCCGACCAGCCTGATCCAGGTCGCGCCGCTCGCCGTGACGATGATCAGCGGCCTGTCGCTGCTGCGCTACTACCGGCTGCTCGCGCAGCGCCGTGGTTTGCCGGTGCTGCTGATCCTGCTCGGCCTCGTCTACGCGTTCCTGATCGGCGTGATGTCGAGCGGGCCGCTTGCGGCCACCTACGACCTCGCGAACTGGCTCTATCCGATCCTGATCGGCTTTCACATCATGGCGCACACGCGCCAGTATCCGCAGTACCGCGACACGATCGTGGGCACGTTCATCTGGGGCATGCTGGTGATGGGCGGCTACGGCCTGATCCAGTTCTTCATCATGCCGCCGTGGGACGCGCTGTGGATGCTCGGCTCGCAGATGAACTCGCAGGGCGACCCGGTGCCGATGGGCGTGCGCGTGTTCAGCACGATGAATTCGTCGGGCCCGTTCGCGTTCGCGATGATGGGCGCGATGGTCTTCGTGATGGCCGCGCAGCACCGCGTGCGCTGGATCGCCGCCGGGCTCGGCTTCTTCTCGTTCGCGTTGAGCCTCGTGCGCTCGACGTGGGGCGGCTGGGTCATCGCACTCCTGATCCAGCTGGTGAAGTCGAACAACAAGGTGCGCGTGCGCATCGTCGCGAGCGCGGTGCTGCTCGCCGGCTTCTGCGTCCCATTGCTGGCGGTCGGTCCGGTCGCCGAACGGATGCAGGCGCGCCTGAACACGATCGTCAACCTGCACGACGACCAGAGCTACGCGGCGCGTAACGAGTTCTACGCGACCTTCGCGAAGACCGCGTTTACCGACGTGTCGGGCGAGGGCATGGGCGCGACCGGCACCTCCACGAAGCTCTCCAACGACGGCGGCCAGCTCGGCCAGTACGGCAACTTCGACAGCGGCGTGATGAACATTCCGTTCGTGCTCGGCTGGCCCGGCACCTTGCTGTATATGTCCGGCATCGTGTGGCTGCTGACGCGCGCGGTGCTCGCGTCGTTCAGGCTGCGCGACGACAAGTTCGTCTCCGCGTGCCTGAGCCTGTGTCTGGCGACCTTCGCGATGCTGGTGTTCACGAACTCGCTGGTCGGCACCGGCGGCCTGCTGCTTTTCATGAGCGCTTTTTCGATTCTTTCCGCGGTTCACTACGAAAAAATGAACCGTGCACGCACGCTATTTCTCAACGGAGGCACGGATTGAGAGTCGCCATAGTCACGCACGTAGTGCGTCATAACGACGGCCAGGGGCGCGTCAATCACGAGATCGCGCGCGCGGCGCTCGACGAGAACATCCGCGTGACGCTGGTCGCGTCGCACGTGGCGCCCGAACTGCTCGCGCATCCAAACGTGCGCTGGGCGCCGGTGAAGATCGGCCGCTGGTGGCCAACCAATCTGCTGCGCCAGCAGGTGTTCGCTCTCAAGAGCGCGCTATGGCTGCGCGCGCATCGGCGCGACTACGACGTGCTGCACGTGAACGGCTTCATCACGTGGATGCGCGCCGACGTCAATACCTCGCATTTCGTGCATAGCGGCTGGTTCGCGAGCAAGTACTACCCGTTCGGTTTGACGAAGGGCGTGTGGTCCGCGTACCAGTCGGTCTATACGCGCTGCAATGCGCTGCTCGAACGCTGGGCGTACCGGCGTTCGAAGGTGATCACCGCAGTGTCGCAAAAGGTCGCCGACGAAATCCGCGCGATCGGCCTCACGCCGCGCAACCGCGTGGACGTGATCTACAACGGCGTCGACACGCAGGGCTTCGCGGCGGCGAGCGGCGATCGCGCGAAGTTTCGGTTACCGGACGATGCGTTCCTGCTGCTGTTCGTCGGCGATCTGCGCACCCCGCGCAAGAATCTCGGCACCGTGCTCGCCGCGTTGAAGCATCTGCCCGAGCACGTGCAGATCGCGGTGGCCGGCTTTCTGCCGGGCAGCCCGTATCCGGACCAGGCGAAGGCGCTCGGCATCGCGCATCGGGTGCATTTTCTCGGGCTGGTGAAGGAGATGCCAGTGCTGATGCATTCGGTCGACGCGTTCGTGTTTCCGTCGCGCTACGAGGCGATGAGTCTGTCGCTGCTCGAAGCGATGGCGGCGGGGCTGCCCGTCGTGACCGCGCGCACCGCGGGCGGCGCCGAGATCATCACGCCGGAGTGCGGCATCGTGCTCGACGATCCCGATGACCCGCAGGCGCTCGCTCGCGCGGTCGCGCAACTCGCCGGCGACGACACCGCGCGCCGCGCGATGGGCCAGGCCGCGAGCGAGCTCGCAACCGGCTTCGGCTGGGCGCGCATGGCCGCGCAATACATCGCGCTGTACCGGCAACTGGCCGGACAGCAGGAAAACCGCCGGCGCATCCAGACGGAGGCGACGGCCGTCGCGCAGAACGATGCGCTGACGCTGAATCAACTCGCCGGACAGAAGAGCGTGGAATGAACGCGCGAGCCGCGCCATCCACGCAACGACATAGCAACTCACCGCAAGCAACACACAGGGGCACACCATCATGACGACTGGCTCAATCAAATCACTGCAGATCGGGATGCACTGGTTTCCCGAACGCGCGGGCGGCCTCGACCGCATGTACTACTCGCTGGTCGGCGCGCTGCCGGGCGCGGGCGTCGCGGTGCGCGGCGTCGTCGCCGGCTCGCCGAAAGTCGCGGCCGATACCGGTGGCGCGATCAACGGTTTCGGCTCCGCCGCGCAATCGCTGCCGTTGCGGCTGATGGCGGCACGCCGCGCGCTGCGCCAGGAGATCCGCAGGTCGCGGCCCGACGTGATTTCATCGCACTTCGCGCTCTATACGTTTCCGGGCCTCGACGTGACGCGCGGCATTCCGCAGGTGTCGCATTTCCAGGGGCCGTGGGCCGACGAGAGCCACGTCGAAGGCGCCGATTCGCTCGGCCAGCGCGCGAAGCGTTATCTGGAGCAGTCGGTGTACGCGCGTTCGTCGCGGCTGATCGTACTGTCGGACGCGTTCGGCAAGATCCTGACGACGCGCTACGGCATCTCACCGGAGCGCGTGCGCGTGGTGCCGGGCTGCGTCGACGTCGAGCAGTTCAATCTGCCGATCACGCAGGCCGAAGCGCGTCTGCGTCTGCAATTGCCGCAGGATCGGCCGATCGTGCTGGCGGTGCGACGGCTGGTGCGGCGCATGGGTCTCGAAGATCTGATCGATGCGGTGAAGCTGGTGAAACGCAGCGCGCCCGACGTGCTGCTGCTGATCGCCGGCAAGGGGCGGCTCGAAAGCGAGCTTCAGGCGCGCATCGACGACGCGGGGCTCGAACACAACGTGAAGCTGCTCGGCTTCGTGCCCGATCAGCATCTGGCGGCACTGTATCGCGCGGCCAATCTCAGCGTCGTACCGACGGTCGCGCTGGAAGGCTTCGGGCTCATCACGGTCGAATCGCTTGCGTCGGGCACGCCGGTGCTGGTGACGCCGGTCGGCGGATTGCCGGAGGCGGTGGCGGGCTTGTCGCCGGATCTGGTGTTGCCGGAAACCGGCGCAGCGGCGATCGCCGCGGGTCTCGCCGGCGCGTTCAACGGCACGCTAAAGCTGCCCGATGAGGATGCATGCCGCCGCTATGCGCGCGAGCACTTCGATAACGCAGTGATCGCGAAGCGGGTCGCGGCGGTGTATGCCGAAGCGATCGCGGCGCACGCACTGCATTGAAGCGCAGTGGGCCAACAAAAAAAGGTCATTAATAACGGCATTTTTCTGTCGAACTTGAGCCCGGATTGGCCCTGATTCACGAATTTTTCGGCCTTATTTTTCAAAACCCCAAAACGTGTGGTCCGGCGTCGACTTCGTCACGTTGACGTCACACATCCGCGACGATAATCCCCGCGCCCGAAAGTACAAAAACACACGGGCGTCCCGCTCAATGCGTGGACCTTGTATTTTCAGACCTCGGGGATTCTCAGATGACCATCCGTCACCGCATCACGCTACTCGTCATTCTGATGCTCGTCGCGTTATCCGCCATTGGTGGATACGCTGTGCTTCAGACTCGCAACAGCGCCGCCAACGTCAGACAGGTTACCCAGGGTGTCGTGCCGAGCGCGCTCGCGTCGGCCGACCTCGTGTCGCAGCTCAAGGACGTGCAGCTCGCGATGATGACGCTCGTCTATGCGCCTGACGAGAATATGGTCTCGCAGGCGCGAGACCTGCTGAAAAGCAAGGAAGCGTCGCTGCACGCGGCGCTCGACGTGCAGGCGAAGGCCGCGCAGGGCCAGGCGCAAACCGGGCTCGTGAGCCAGGCGCGCGACAGCCTCGCCAACTATTTCAACGCGGTCAACGACACCGCGAGGATGAAGGCCGACGGCAAGAACGAACTGGCGCAGGCGTATCTGTTCGCGAACGTCGCGCAATACCGCGATGAACTCGAAGGCATCGTCGAGACGCTGCGTATCGAGAAGAACCGCCAGAAAGACGCCGCGATCGACGACCTGAACAGCGCGCTCGCCACCACGACGACGGCGATCGGCGCCGCGACCGGCGCGGCCATCGTCGTGCTGCTGCTGATCAGCGCGCTGCTGTATCGGCAGATCACCCGGCCGCTGAGCCGCATGCAGGTGGAGATGAGCGAGATCGCGGCAAGCCAGGACTTCACGCGCCGCGTGCCGGTCGGCCGGATGGACGAGATCGGTCATTCGATCGTCGCGTTCAACGGCATGATCGAGAAGATCCAGCAAAGCTCGCTGCAGTTGAAGCAGAAGACCGCCGATATCCAGGCGATGCTGCAAAACATGCAGCAGGGGATTCTGACTGTGGTCGAAGGCGTGGTCGTGCATCCGGAATACTCCGCGTGTCTCGAGGCGATCTTCGAGACTCGCGAGATTGCGGGCCGTCCGCTGCTCGACCTCGTGTTCGGCGGCACCGATATCAACAGCGATGAGCTCGCGCAGATCGAAGCGGCGCTGCACGCATGTATCGGTGAAGACAGCATGAACTTCGAGTTCAATCAGCACCTGCTGGTCAACGAAATCGCCAAGCCGATGGCCGATGGCCGCGTGAAGACGCTCGACCTGAGCTGGTCGGCGATCACCGACGAACACGACGTCGTGCAGCGTTTGATGCTGTGCGTGCGCGACGTGACCGAACTGCGCGCGCTCGCCGCCGAGGCCGGCGAACAGAAGCGCCGGCTGGAAATGATCGGCGAGATTCTCGCGGTGAGCCAGGAGAAGTTCCATCACTTCGTCGAAAGTGCGACGGGCTTCATCAGCGAGAACGAGCGGATCATCCGTCAGCATCACGAGCCGAGTCACGAAGCGGTCGCCGAGCTGTTCCGCAACATGCACACCGTCAAGGGCAATGCGCGCACCTACAGCCTTCAGCATCTGACCGGCGTCGTCCACGAAACCGAACAGCGGTACGACGCATTGCGCCGCGCGGACGGCGGTGAAGCGTGGGACCAGCAGCTGCTGATCGACGATCTGCAGCGCGTGAAGGCCGCGCTCGAAACCTACGCGACGATCAACGAAGTGAGCCTCGGCCGCAAGGGTCCGGGCCAGAACGGCGCGGTGGATCGCTACCTGATGGTCGATCGCGAGTTGATCCAGAAGCAGTTGGACTTGCTCGAAAGCGCCGATCCGGCCGACCGGGACGCACTCGTGTCGATGCGCGAATCGTTGCAGCGTGAGCTGCGCCTGTTGGGCACCGAATCGATCTACGAAGCGCTCGCGGGCGTGCTCGAATCGCTGCCGTCTCTGGCGGCCGAACTCGGCAAGGAAGCGCCGATCGTCAGCATCGACAACAACGGTTATCGCGTGCGCAGCGAGGTCAGCAATACGCTGCGTAATGTGTTCACGCACCTGCTGCGCAATTCGGTCGATCACGGCATCGAGCCCGCCGCCGAGCGTATCGCGAACGGCAAGGACGCGGCTGGCGTCATCGAGTTGGAAGTGGGCGTCGACCATCACGCGCTGCAGATCACCATCAGCGACGACGGCCGGGGTCTCGCGCTCGCAAAGATCCGTGCTGCGGCGATCGAACGCGGCTGGATCGACGCCGATGCCGCGCTCAGCGACGAAGCGATTGCCGAGCTGATCTTCCGTTCCGGGTTTTCGACCGCGCAGAGCGTCAGCGAGATTTCGGGCCGCGGCGTCGGGATGGATGCGGTGCGCGATTTCGTGCGGCGCGAGCATGGCCGCATCGAATTGCGTTTCACCGACGATCGTCGCGGCGCCGACTATCGCCGCTTTCAGACCGTCGTGTCGTTCCCCGAGGACTGGGCGGTCGACAGTCTCGATGCGTCCACCGATGCAGCGCGCGAGCGTGACGCGGATGCGGTAGCAGGCTGATCGCCTGAACGATTGAACGAAGCGATGGGAGCAGGTTGTGTTTGAAAGTTATCTTGTGGCCGCAGGCGTTGGCGGTATCGTCTGCGCGCTCGCGACGGGAATTTATTATCGTCGGGGGCTTCGCGCCAGTGCGGAAACTCAACGTGTCGACACGCTCGCGCGGCAAGCCCTCGAACAGCAACTCGACGCAGCGCTCCAGGCCGGTGAGCGGGCCAACGGCGAACGCGCCGCCCTGGAGGCGATGCTCGCCGATCTGCGCGCGCAGGCCGAGCAGGGCGAGCGGAATCGCGAATCATTGCAGGCGAGCCTCGACGCCGCGAGCGCGCGAAGCGACGAATGGCTGCAGCATGCGACGCGGATCGCGCACGAGGCCGCCCGACTGAAGACGCTGACGATCACGTTCGAGCGCTGGCACGAGCAGATGATTTCGCTGATGTCGCAGAACCGCGACATGCACAAAAAGAACCAGGAGCTGTCGTCGATCGTGCAGCACGTGCTGATCGTTTCCCTGAATGCGTCGATCGAAGCGGCGCGCGCCGGCACCGCGGGTCGCGGCTTTTCGATCGTCGCGGGCGAAGTGCGCTCGCTCGCGTCGCGCTCGCAGGAACTGTCGAAGAGCTATCAGGAGAGTCTGCATCGCAACGATCTGACGACCGCGGCGACGTTCCAGGACATCCAGGCCGGCGGCAAGATGATCACGGCGTCGCTCGGCGGCGTCGAAGCGCTGGCGACCCAGTTTCAATCCAGGCTCGAGCAGGCCGCAGCGTGATTACCGATCAGGCGTTGCAAAGCATCGCGGACATCTTCTGTCACGCGGCTCGCGCGAGATTGCCCGCGACGCCGGGTGATGCGTGCGAGATCAGCGCGGTGCCGAGGTGGGATCGCGATCATCCGCCCGGACCTTGCGCGATGGCGCTGACGATCTCGTCGATCGGTTTTCGTCTGCTGTTCGTGCTGCATTTCAGCAAGGACGAAGCAACGCGCGGCTACTACGCGAGCGGCGACACGACGCGTTCGCTGTCCGAAACGCTGATGGAACTCGGCAACCTGTGCTGCGGCTACATGAACCAGCAACTGGTCGAGCATTTTCCCGATCTCGGCATGTCGACTCCGTATGAATTGAACAGCCGCTGTATCGAGTATCTGGACGAGTTGCGGCCCGATCACGTGTGGGCATACGAGCTGACGATCGGCGCTGCGGCCCGGCTGGGCGTCACGTTATGCGTATGCGCGCAGGCGCCACTCGATTTCAAGGCTGAAGTCGCGACGGCCGACGAGGCCGAAGGCGAACTCGAACTTTTCTAGCAACACTGCATTCGCAGACTGAAACACGATGAATACCAGCAAGCCCGTCAGCAAGGTGCTCGTGCTCGACGACTGTCCGGCACACGCGCAAGCGCTGAAGCTCTTTTTCGACGAGCACAATCTGATAGCGCTGAAGGTGCGCGACAGCAGCCGCCTCGGCTCGGTTCTCGCCACCAATATCGATCTCGGCGGCGTTCTGCTGGCGGACAACTACGGTGGATCGGTCGAACAGGCGGCGACGACCGCGGCGCGGATCAATACGTTGCGCCCCGAACTGCCGGTGATCCTGCGTTCGAGCGGCAACTTGCCCCTCGAACAGCTTCCGAAGCCGTTGCAGAACGCGGCGTGCGCGCATTTCTATGGCGCCGATCTGACGGCGCTGCGTGAAGCCGTCGATCAATACATCTTCAGCCTCGACTTCCCGAATGCGCTCGTGCGCGGCATCGCCGAGATCACGGAAGCGCGGCTCGCCGCGTTATTCGACGGCGTCACCGTGCAACGCGACACGCCCAGCGTCGTGCGCGATCGCATCATCTTCGGCGAGGTGTTCAGCCTGATTCCGCTCGAAGGCACCTGGTGCCGCGGCTATATGTTGATGCAGGCCGAAGAGGAGCCGCTGCTCGGCATGATCGAGCGCGATCGCGCCGCACGCGGCCCCGGCATGCGCGCGGCGCAAGCGGGCTTTCGCGATCTGAACAACGTGCTCGGCGAATTGACGAATCTGATCTGGGGCGCGTTCAAGGACCGGTTCCTCGCTGCGCGGAACGCTCGCGAAGCGAGCCAGGTGCAGGTGCCTCTGCTCGTCAATCACAAGCACCGCTATATCTCGTTCGGCTCGGACAATCCGCAGTTGCGGTTTCAATACCGATTGAGCCACGCGGCGAGCGGACAGTCGGTGTCGATCGACCAGCGCTTCGTTTTCAACCTGAGCTGGTCACCCGAAGATTTTTCTGAAAACACGGTGGATGTCGACGATCTCGTCGAGTCCGGCGAGCTGGATCTGTTTTGATACTACGCGTCGATGACGCAAGGGAATGGCTATGGCAAAGATTCTGGTGGTGGACGATTCGAGCACGGTACGCGAAGAAGTGGCGGGCTTTCTGGCGAAAAACGGTCTGGACGTCGCGACCGCCATCGACGGCAAGGATGGTCTTACGAAGCTGAAGACGGATTCGAATATCCGCCTGATCGTCAGCGACGTGAACATGCCGAACATGGACGGCCTGACGATGGTCGAAAAAATTCGCGGCGAACTCGCGAACAAGACCGTCAACGTGATCATGCTGACGACCGAAAGCAGCCCAGCAATGAAGGAGCGCGGCAAGGCCGCCGGCGTGAAGGGCTGGATCGTCAAGCCGTTCAAGGGCGAAGCGGTGCTGGAGACGTTCCGCAAACTGGCGGGTTGACGCAATAGTGTGCGGCGAACCCGCCGCACACGGATGCCGTGTTAGAACGTCTCGTGGTGCTCGTTGCGCGCGATGTCCGCCTGCACCATCATCTGGCACAGCTGTTCGAGGGAGGTTTGCGGTTGCCAGCCGAGCGTGTCGCGCGCCTTTTCCGCGCAGCCGATCAGCAGGTCCACCTCGGCCGGCCGATAGAACTTCGGGTTCACGCGCACGAGCGTCTTGCCGGTTGCGACATCGATGCCGGTCTCGCGCTCGTCCTTGCCCGACCATTCCAACTGGAAGCCGGCCGCCGTGAACGCCATGCGCACGAAATCGCGAACCGTTTCAGTGCGACCGGTCGCGAGCACGAAGGTGTCCGGAGCGTCGGCCTGCAACATGCGCCACATGCCCTCGACGTATTCGAGCGCGAAGCCCCAGTCGCGCTGCGCGCTCAGGTTGCCGAGTTCGAGTACGTCCTGCTTGCCGAGCTTGATCTTCGCGACCGTGTCGGTGATCTTGCGCGTGACGAATTCGCGGCCACGTAGCGGCGATTCGTGATTGAACAGAATGCCGCTGCTCGCGAACAGGTTGTACGACTCGCGATAGTTGATCGTCGACCAGTGCGCGAACAGCTTCGCGACGCCATACGGGCTGCGCGGGTAGAACGGCGTGCTTTCGCGTTGCGGCACCGCCTGCACGAGGCCGAACATCTCGGACGTCGACGCCTGGTAGAAGCGCGTCTTCGGGCTCAGGATACGCAGGCCTTCGAGCAGATTCAGCGCGCCGACACCGGTCACTTCGGCGGTGGTCACCGGCTGGTCGAACGACACGCCGACGAAGCTCTGCGCGGCGAGGTTGTACAGCTCGTCGGCTTGGGTGCCGTCGAGCAGACGCAGCGTCGAGCCGAGGTCGGTGAGGTCGTGTTCGACCAGACGCAGATTCGGATGATCGAGCACGCCAAGCTCACGCATGCGCCAGAAGTTGACCGAACTCGTGCGCCGGTAGGTGCCGGTCACGTGATAGCCCTTGTCGAGCAGCAGCTTGGTCAGATAGGCGCCGTCCTGTCCGGATACGCCGGTGATGATCGCTTTGCGTGGTTGGCTCATAGCTTGCCTTCTAGTTTGTGAATGAAAAAAGAACGGAACGCGCGTAAAAGCGTGGCTCAATGTGTTTCGTCCAGCAGTCGCCGCACCAACGGTTCGACGACTCGATAGTCCTGTTCGGCCTTCAGCCGGTACAACTCCGGTTTCGGATGCGCGCCGTCCGACATCAGCGATTTCCAGTCGGGCAGGCCGCTCACATACGCGTATTGATCGACGAGCGGCACCTGCTGTTCGGCCGCCACGCGTCGCGTCATCGCGACCATCGTCGCCAGCATCGCGTTGAGCCGGTTATCGGGCATCGGGTTCGAGGTCTGCAAAACAGGCTGCTTGCCGAGTGCTCGCGCCGTTTGCACAAGCGATGTTTCGGCCGCGTAGAACTGCTCGGGCGTCTGGTTTTGCATCACTTCGTTGATGCCGTAGTTGATCAGCACGATTCGCGCGGACGAGGCGGCGAGACGTTCGCGCCACGGCAGGCCCGCCGTCGGTCCCGCGCGGCGATTGCCGGTGCCGTCGCGCAACTGCCAGGCCATCGTGCCGCCGACGCCGTAGTTCGTGACGCGCACGCGCTCGCCGTCATGCGCCTGCAACGCCTGCTGCAGATACGTGACGGCATTGCGCGCTTGCGGGCCGCAGTGGCCATCGCTGCAGGTAATGCCGAGCGTGGTCGAGTCGCCGTACGCGTCGATCAGCAGTTGCGTCGGCGATGACGTTGGCGGCTCGTCCACGGCCGCGCTCGTTGTCGGCGCGAGTAACGTCAGCGCCGACACGACGCCCAGCACGCGGGCAGCAACAACGGCCAGGCGGTTCATGCGCGGCTTTGCGGTGCTTGCCGCGCAACGCTGGCGCCGGCGTGGGCCGTCGCTCTCGACCCGCTCGTGGCGAAAATCAGGCGCTTCTCGAACGCGAACCATGTGATGCTCGCGTACACGAGCGTGATCGCGAGCGCGATCACGGCGCTCAGATAGCGATTCAGATGCAGCGGCCACACCAGGTACAGCACGCTCAGGTGGATCAGATAGATCGTGTAGCTGATCGTGCCGATATAAACGAGCACGGGGTTGCACAACAGGCGCTTGACGATGCCCTTGCTCTGCAGTGCGATCACCACGATCGACGTGCAAAGCACCAGCGACACGCTATAGAGCCCCGCATTCGACAACGGCGTGCTCGCCGCGCGAAAACGCGGGAAGTGCAGATGCAGCCATGCCAGCACCGCGAGGGCGGCGAGTGCGCCGAGCACCGCGAGGCCCTTATACGGTTCGAGCGCATTGCGATCACGCCGCACGGCCACCGCGAGCAGCGCGCCGGCCGCGAGCAGATCCATGCGGAACGGCGTCAGGTAATAGATCGGCCAGAACGAATCGAACCACGGCGTCGCAAGCGCGCGCAGCAGCGGCACCAGCACGATCAGCGCCGCCGCCACGCCGCCGAGCAGACGCTCGGGTACGAGCAGGATCACGAACGGCCAGAAGATGTAGAACTGCTCTTCGACCGCGAGCGACCACAGCACGTTGAGGCTTTCGTGACCGCTTTGATTGAGCGCATCGCCGATATTGGTCGCGAAAAACGCGTACCAGTACCAGTGCTGTGCCCACGCGAGGCCGAACAGCACCGACGACACGGCCATCAGCAGCAGGTACGGCGGCAGGATGCGGCGCGCGCGCCGCGCATAGAAATAGCTGAAATACGACTGCTGACGCGACTTGCGATCGAGCAGGATGCCGCTGATGAGAAAGCCGCTCAAAACGAAAAACAGATCGACGCCCATCCATAGCGGCGCTTTCAGCGCGTGCTGCGCGAACACCGCGAGCACGGCGATCGCACGCAGACCGTCGAGTTGCACGATGCGGGAATGGGAGGGCGCGAGGGGCAATGCGCTGGCTGTCATGAACCGTCCATGGTGTAAAGCGGATGGGCCGGGCGAAGGGCCGCGCGGTTCGCAACGGATAGCCGGCGAACAGGCGCGCGCTTCGCGTCGCAACTGAAGTGCAATCGATTCTAGGGAAAAGAAAATCGAGAAAAAATCTATTGGAACGGGCTATTTGAATCAGATTGAAACAGGGTATTTCTTTGGCCATTCCAGAAAGATTTATATGGTTATGTGGCGGGCGCCGGGCAGTCCGCGATAAATGCGTATTGCGTGATCCCACATCGCTACGAACGGAAGAGCGCGGCGACGGAGGCGCGCGCGACACCGCGGCTTTCGTTTTTCGTCGATTTTTAAATTCATTTCTTTTGCGACGTATAAGCGAACGAATATTTTTGAATTATTTTCGACTTTCGTTGTTGCATTTTTTCCGCGTAACTTAGTCGTGCGGACGGCTGCCTTCAGCGCCGCGCTTCAATCGGGTGCGCTTCGTTTTGCTTTACCACATCACTGATTTTCGCCCCGAGCGGGCAACGGGTCCGCGTGCATCGCGTTGACCGGACATCGACTGGAGGTTCCGCCTTGCGCCGCATCACGTTCAAACGCTGGTTCGCCCTGACAGCCTGCGCCGCCGGCGTCGTCGCCGCAACGGCCGTTCTGCCGGCTCGCGCCGAAATCGCGTTGAACGCGAAGACCTCATGGATCGGCAACAGCTTCGGCTTCGGCGATGGCACATGGACGCAGATCAACATCACCGCGATCGCGGTCACGTCGGACGGCAAGGTCTATACGAACGCGCCGTGGGATGAAAGCGGCGCCGAAGCGAGCGTCTATCAGGACGGCAAGATGCTCGGCTTCGCGGGTGGCACGCATGGCTGGGGCAACGCCGGCGGCAATGCGATCGCGGTCAACCGCAAATATGCGTTCGTCGCGATCGCGGTCGGCAATGAGAAGGGGCACCTGGTCGAGCCGGGCGTATGGCCGGACAAGGGCAAACAATGGTTCGGCATTTCGCGGCGCCTGATCGGCGAGCCGAAGCGCGTGGCACCGATTCAGCCCGCCGTCAAAAACGCGGACCCGCATGCGCAGCTAGCGGCCGGATTTCTGATGATGAACGAAGTGCCGACCGGCACGAACGCGGAGATAGACGGGCTCGCTGCGAACGACACGACGCTGTTCGCGGCCAATACCGCACGCAATCGCATCGAAGTCTACGATGCCGAGTCGATGCAGCAGAAGGCGACGTGGAGCGTGCACGAGCCTGGACGTCTCGCGCTCGCACCCGACGGCACGCTCTGGGTGCTGAGCGGCACGCGCAGCGATCGCGCGCCGGGCATCGAGCATTACACCGCGACCGGTCAGCGCATCGATGAAACCATCACGCTGCCGGCCGACACGGTCGCGGTCGACCTCGCCGTCGATGCGCAAGGCCGCCTGCTGATCGCCGACAACGGTCCGCGCCAGCAGGTGCTGTTCTTCACGAAGCGCGACGGCCGCTACACGGCGTCGGGCACGCTCGGCGAGCGCGGCGGCATTTTCAGCGGCGTCGCGGGCAAGCCGGGACCGTTGCGATTCAACGGCTTGACTGGCGTCGGTGTCGATGCGCGCGGCAATGTGTACGTATCGACCAATGGCATCGGTCCGCGTTACGAGCCGATCGGCGCGGGCCTCGGCGCGACGCTCGAAAGCTACGCGCCGGACGGCAAGCGCAACTGGCAGGTCGAAGGGCTGCTGTTCGTCGACGGCGCGTGGATCGATCCGGCCCGGCCCGACAGCGTCTATACCGGCAACAAGCGCTTCGAGCTCGATCTGTCGAAGCCGTCGGGGCAGGACTGGAAATACGCGGGATTCCTGTCGAATCGGTTCAAGTACCCGGACGATCCGGTGTTCCATACCGACCAGTATCCAGGCCTGCCGATCGCGCGGCGGTTGAAGGGGCGCACGTTCCTCTATCTGACCGACATGTATGCGGACCATCTGAAGATCTATCGCTTCGATCCGCAGCACGACGGCGAGAGCGCGATTCCGTCTGGATTTATCGCAGGCCGCGAGCGCGCGGTCACGAAGGTGCCGAATGCGCCGCCGGGCGGTGACTGGATCTGGCGCGACACGAATGGCGATGGGCAGTTCGAGCGCGACGAATACACGCTGAACACGAGCGGCACGAAGCTCGCGGGCGGCTGGGGCTGGTGGGTCGATACGGCCGGCGACATCTGGCGCACCCGGGATACGAAGGGCATCTATCGCTTCCGTTTCGGCGGACTCGATGCGAAGGGCAACCCTGTCTACTCGTACTCGAACCTGGCTCAGTACCCGGTGCCGGCACCGTTCAGCGAACTGCATCGCGCGATCTACGAACCGGACACCGACACGATGTACGTAAGCGGCTATACGGCGGATATGCCGACCGCGCAGGGCTTCTGGAAGGAAGTGGGGCGTGTGCTGGTGCGCTACGACAAGTGGTCGAGCGGCAAGCCGGTGCAGCGTTACGCGATCGACCTGCCGTGGCAGACGCAGAGCAAGCCGATCGCGACGATCATCGGCGTCACCGTCGAGGGGCAATACGTGTTCGGCGTCGAGCCGGTCGGCGCGGTGCACGTGTGGGACAAGGACAGCGGCAAGGAACTCGGCGTGATCCGGCCGGGCCCCCAAGTGGGCCGCGCGTCGGGCTGGGTCGACGTGCCGAACGGCATCAGCGCGACGAAGCGCGCCGATGGCGAGTACCTGGTGTTCGTCGAGGAAGACGCGCGCGGCAAGGTGCTGATGTATCGCTGGAAGCCTTGAGGCGCATTGGCCTCGCTGACGCAGCCCCGCACGCAATCTAACCGCAAAATCCAAGGGATTCGATGGACAAAGGCATTCTCCGGAACGTAGCGATCAATTTTTTCGGGCTCGTGCTGCCGACGTTCGTGTCGCTCGTGACCGTGCCGGCGTATATCCGGCTGCTCGGCGTCGAGCGCTACGGTGTGATCAGTCTCGTGTGGACGCTGATCGGCTACTTCGGGATTCTGGATCTCGGCATGAGCATGGCCGCGCAGAACCATATTTCGAAGGCGCGCGCGTCGGGCGATCAGCGGGAAAGCGCGCGCGTGTTCTGGAGCGCGACGTGGCTCAATCTGACGACTGGCGTGGTCGGCGGTTTGATCATCTACTTCGGTGCGTTCCTGTACACCGCGTATTTCACGAAGGTGTCGCCCGAGCTGCAGCACGAAGTGTATATGGCGCTGCCGTGGCTCGCGGTCGCGATTCCGATCGCGAACGTGTCGTGGGTGTTCGCGGGCGCGATCAATGGCGCGGAACGCTTCGGCGTCTACAACACGAATCAGACCATCGGCACGTTCCTGTTCCAGCTTCTGCCGCTCGGTGCCGCGTTGTGGCTCGGCGCGACCTTGCAGAATGTGCTCGCCGCGGCCGTGGTCGCGCGGATTCTCGCGGCGCTGCTGCTCGGCCGCTACGCGCTGAAAGTGCTTGAGATACGCAGCATTGAACCGCCGCGGCTCGGCGTCTCGAAAGGGCTGTTCAACTTCGGCGGCTGGATGCTGATCGCGAGCGTGACGACGATGGTCGCCGATTCGCTCGATCGCGTGATGCTCGGATCACGCCTCGGCGCGCGTTTCGTCACGTACTACACGGTGCCGCAGAATCTCGTCACGCGTCTGAACATCGTGCCGACCGCGCTGGTACGCACGCTGTTTCCGCGGCTGTCGGCGGTCGGTCGCGCGGATGCCGACACGATCACGCAGCAGTCGCTCGAATTTCTCAACGGCGTGTTCACGCCGGTCGCGCTCGTTGCGATGCTGGTGCTCGAACCGTTCCTGCATCTGTGGGTCGGCAACGAGATCGCGACGGTCGCGGCGCCCGTCGGCCGCATCATGATCGTTGCCGTGTGGCTCGTCGGCCAGGCGAACGTGACGCGCATCCTGATTCAGTCACAGGTCAATCCAGCCACCGCCGCGCGCATCGGGCTCGTCGAGTTGCCGCTGTTCGCCGGCGCATTGTGGCTCGGGATCACGCATTTCGGGCTGACGGGCGCGGCGGTCGCGGTTTCCGCGCGCGCACTGTTCGACTACGCGGTCCTGCTGCATTTCGCGGCGATCCGCGCGCGCCAGATCGTGCTCGACATGCTCGCCCATCTCGCCTTCCTGCTCGCCAGCCTGTGGCTCGCGAGCTTCCTGCCGAGCCTCGCGCTCGCGATCGCCGCTGGCTTGCTGATGGTCGGCGCGAACGTCGCGTGGTCGATCACGATGACGCCCGCCTTGCGCAATCTTGCGCGTTCACTGCTATTGCGACTGAATCCGAGGAAAAGCGCATGAATCACGACGTCCTTGAAAAAAACCTGTTGAGGCCTGCGACGCGCGGCGCGCTCGACGAACTGACGAGCGTGTCCGGCATGCAGCCGGCAGTGCGCCGTACCGCGCCGCGCGCGAACAAAAACGTGCGCATTGCGATCGTGCACGATTGGCTCGTCACCTACGCGGGCGCGGAGAAAGTGCTCGAGCAGATCATCGCGTGCTTTCCCGATGCGGACCTGTTCAGCCTCGTGGACTTTCTCGACGATCGCAGCTTCCTGCGCGGCAAGCCGGTGACGACGTCGTTCATCCAGAAACTGCCGCTCGCGCGCAGCAAGTACCGCTCGTATCTGCCGCTGATGCCGCTCGCGATCGAACAGCTCGACGTGTCGGCGTACGACGTGGTGATTTCGAGCAGTCACGCGGTCGCCAAGGGCATTCTCACCGGTCCCGACCAGGTGCATATCAGCTACGTGCATTCGCCGATCCGCTATGCGTGGGATTTGCAGCATCAGTATCTGCAGCAGTCGAAGCTGACCAACGGCCCGAAGTCGGCGCTCGCCCGGCTGATTCTGCATTACATACGCAACTGGGATATCCGCACGTCGAACTCGGTCGACGGCTTCATCGCGAACTCGGCGTTCATCGCGCGACGCATAAAAAAGGTGTATCAGCGCGACGCGCAAGTGATCTTCCCGCCGGTCGATGTCGACGCGTTCACGCTGTGCACGCAGAAGGAAGACTTCTATCTGACCGCATCGCGAATGGTGCCGTACAAGAAAATCGATCTGATCGTCGAGGCGTTCGCGCGGATGCCCGAGCGCAAGCTCGTCGTGATCGGCGACGGACCCGACATGGCGAAGATCCGTGCGAAGGCGGGGCCGAACGTCGAGATCATGGGCTATCAGCCGTTCAAGGTGCTGAAGGACCGCATGAGCCGCGCGAAGGCATTCGTGTTCGCGGCCGAAGAGGACTTCGGCATTTCCGTGGTCGAGGCGCAGGCTTGCGGCACGCCGGTGATCGCCTACGGCAAGGGCGGGGCGCTCGAAACCGTGCGCGATCTGTCGGAGCCGAAGCCGACCGGCATCTTCTTCGATGAACAGGATGCCGACTCGATCATCGCTGCCGTGAATCGTTTCGACGAGCTTGGGCACCGGTTCCAGCCCGAGCATTGCCGCGGCAACGCCGAGCAGTTTTCGGCCGCGCATTTCCGCGAGCGCTTTTTCGCGCAGGTGCGCGCGGCGGTGCCCGCGCTGCGCGCCGCCACGCTGCCGCCCTTTACGCCATATCGGCCGGGCGCGCAGAGCGCCGCGAACGTGCCGCGGATTCTCGCCGTCGATCAGAGCGGCGTGCTCGGCGGCGCCGAGCTGTCGCTGCTCGAAATCGTCAAGGCGCTGCGCTCGCGCATCGAGGTCGTGCTGTTCGACGACGGGCCGTTCAACACCGCGCTCGCGAAGACCGGCGTCGAGGTCTCCGTGCTCGATGCCGGGGTGCTGAAAAACGTGCGCAAGCAGGGCGGTTCGCTGCCGAAAGGTCAGGCATTGAAGGGGCTCATCTCACTCGTGCGTGCCACCGCGAAACGGGCGCGCAAAGCGGACGTGATCTACGCGAATACGCAGCGTGCGATGGTGATTGGCGCAGTGGCCGGCAAGCTCGCAAGACGGCCGGTGGTCTGGCATTTGCGCGACATCGTCAGCGCCGAGCATTTCGGCGGCAAGCAGCTCGCGATCATCAAGTGGTGCGCGCGGCTCGGCCTCACGCACGTGATCGCCAATTCGGCCGCGTCGGCGCAGGCGTTCGCGAAGCTCACGCGGTTCGACGGCAAGCGCATCGACGTCGTATTCAATGGGATCGACGCGGAGCCGTTCGACGCGTTGCGCACGGTGCCGCAAGAGGTGCTGCGCGAGCGCCTGAATCTGCCGCGCGACGCGTTCCTCGTCGGCTCGTTCAGCCGCCTTGCGCGTTGGAAGGGACAGCATGTGTTGCTCGAAGCGATGGTGCTCAATCCGCAGATGCATGCGGTGCTGGTCGGCGCGGCGTTGTTCGGCGAGGACCAGTACGAAATGGAACTGCGGGCCTTCGTTGCCGCACACGGGCTCGGCGAGCGGGTGCATTTTCTCGGCTTCCAGCACGATATTGCCGCCTGCATGTGCGCGGTCGATGCGGTCGTGCATACGTCGATCACGCCGGAACCGTTCGGCCGCGTGATCGTCGAGGGGATGCTCGCGCAGCGGCCGGTCGTGGCGTCGCGCGCGGGCGGCGTGCTCGAAATCATCGAGGACTATGAGAACGGCGTCCTGTGTACGCCGGGCGACGCGCATGCGCTCGCCGATACGCTCGCCGAATTGCGCTCGAACGGCGACTTGCGCGACAAGCTGGTCGAGAACGGCTATCGGACCGCGCAGGAGCGTTTCGGCACGCGCAGCTATGTGGATAGGGTCGCGGGGATTCTGAAGAGTGTAGCGGGGGCGGTAGAGCGGGGGTTTTTTGCGCGAGGGTAGACAGGGGCTTGGCCAGTCCTTGCTTGGCGTGACGGGGCGGAAGTCGAATGACCTTCGCTCCGTTTTTTTTGCGCCGCATTCAACGACACCACGTATGCCCCCGCAAACCGTCGTGGTCCGGCTTTTCCGCGAACATCACCGCGCGTGCATGCGCAGAGTGACATCGAACCCCCTCGCGCGACGACCAGTAGATTACTCGCTCAGAAGGCGCTTCAACTCGTCAAGGAATGAGGCTGTAGTGTGGCCCCACAGATTAGGATCAAACCCTGAACCGTAATCTCTTTCGAACGCAGAATCCAGGTCGGACGGATGTTCACTCATGAACGAATTTATTTCATCAATTATTTCTTTTCGATATTCCGGTGAACTATCATCTTTATAGCATGAGACAATTTCAGGGATCGTGTTTCCCCATAAATCAAAATCTTCATTGAAATACGCGCCGAAAAGCTCGTACATTCTGGGGTAGCGGTCAGATAACATTGACCATCCTTTAGCCGACGTGCGCAGTTAATATGTAATACGGCATATTGTTATATTCTTGAAACTTCAGTACTACCGTGACTAGAGCGGTGTTTTTTTACGCGAGGGTAGACAGGGCTTGGCCAGTCCTTCCTTGGCGTAACGGGGCGGAAGTCGAAGGGCTATCGCTCCGTTTTTTTGCGCGCCGCGCGCGTGGCACATAACAACCCTCGCGCGGCGATCAGTGGATTACTCGCTCAGAAGACGTTTCAACTCGTCAAGGAACGACGCCGTAGTGTGCCCCCAAAGCCTCGGATCGCAATGGCTTCCAAAGAGATCATCAAACGCCATATCCAGACAGTTTGAGTTGAGCTTCTGGAATCGGACGATCTCTTCCAGCATCGCGACTCTTTCGTCCTCGTTCATCCCCGCTTTATAGGAGAGAACGAGTTCCGGTATCGAATTCCCATAGATCGAATAGTCCTCATGGAATCGTCCCATGATCAACTGTTCGAGATTGTTGTACGTCCCGTAGTTCATGACCGTTCTGTGGAATGTTACGCGACAAGCATCGCTGTCAGGACATATAAGGCATGCCATTGTACGTCTGATAGCGGAGGATCACTTTGACCCGGCTCGCGGGTCTATATTCTCCTGATTTTCTGCTCACCACATTTCCAACGTTTCTTCCAACGTCTTCGAATAGTGTCAAATCGTTACGCGGTGCTCGTGTCCACGCCTTGATTTTGGTGGCATTGGCGCGCATCGCTTCCGTAATAGCCCATTCTGCCTGCCTGATATCTGCAAATGATGATGCCGCGGCGATGTGCAAGTCGCGTTTCAGGCGTTCCCTGAGCCATGCCTCATTGTTCTCGACGTGCTTCAGAATCGTATGCCCACCAAGCCCTGGATTAACGACCCTGGCCTCGTGCATTTGCAGATTGATGCGGCCCATCGTGACGCTGGCCACGCGTGCAGCCTTGATCGAGCCAGCGAAACCAAACGGCACGATCATATCGACTGACGGGCCGATCTTATTCGCCATGTCGGGACTGGCCTTCATCGCCTCGGCCAGTTTCGTCGTACCTTGCTGGATCAGCGCGGCGGTATCCCGGCCTGTCCAGATTTTGCGTACACCTGCCGACACCGTATCTGAGCCATGTGCTCCGAACACAACACATCCGGCCTTGCTTGCCATCGTCGGTTCCGGCAGCACGCAAAGCGCTGCCGCTCCAACCATTTCCAGTACCCCGCCGACTACCTGCAAGCCGCCCCATAGCCGGTTGGAAAGCATTTCGGTGGGGTTGATCGACTGACGGGAGAGCACCGCAGCCAGTTGAGGAACACTGAACACCACGCGCACGGCGCCCGAATCCTGTTGATACGACATCGTGAATTCCTCTGTAGCGATTGGGGGTGCCACGCTAGCAGGCGAATACAGGGATTTGGAATGGGCGATGGATGATTTTTGTGTCGTCTTTGTGCGCGTCAATCAATCACCCGCGCAGGGCGAGCGCCTTTTCGCGGCCGGTCGCAATCGAAACTTCGGGATGCATACCTAAGCCCCCGTCGCGGCACTTGGCCGTTACGGGGCTGACACAGCGCAGGGTGTACTTACGCCTTGAGACTCCCCGACCACTTCATCGCGGGCATTTCGATCACCCGATAGAACACGTAGGCAGCCGGCACCGCGACCAACATATAACCAAACGACGGCCAGATCGACACCTGCAGCGACGAACGAAACAGCCACGCCGAGAGCAGCACGAAGATCGGCAGATGAATCAGATACAGCGAGAAACTGAAGTCACCCACGCGGGACAGCAAGCGCGACAGCGCGCGCGACCCAGTGCGAAGCAGCGCGAGCACGCCACTCCTTTCGTGTTGCGGGTCATTGGGCACATCGAGCGCCTTGTACAGATAGCACGCGAAGCCCAGCGCCCAGATCTGGAACGCACCATACTGACCGAAATGAAACGCGACGCAGCCTGCCGCGATCAATCCCCCCGCGAGAACGTACAGCAATGCGGGCGCGCGCGCCTCTCGCGCGTTGCGCGCCCTGACATCGGCGATCCACGCACCGAGCGTCCACGAAAACCAGTACGACGTGAAGAACTGCAGATCATGTCGTTCCAGCCCATACGCGGACGCAACGTTGATCACCGCGACGAGCGCGAGCACGGCGTTCAGTCCGATGCGCCGCCGCAGCGCGAACAGCAGCGGATAGATCGCATAGAACTGCACTTCGAGCGACAGCGTCCACAGCGCGCCGTTCGAGCCATACGTTTTGCCCGCCACACCCTGCAGCGAAAACAGATTGACCAGAAACGGCTGCAAGCCGATCTCGCGAATCTTGTGACTGACGGGCGGCAATTGCAGGCTCAGCGAATCGAGCGCGAAGGTCAGAACCAGCGCCGCGAGCAGCACCGGATAGATGCGCGCGAAGCGCCGCAGCCAGAAGTTGCCTGCATCGAGCCGGTAAGCGGGATTGCCCGCGAGCCGCAGCGCGCCGCCGCGATGGATGCAGTAGCCGCTGATCACGAAGAACATCGGCACGCCGGCCGAGCCCCATGCGATCGGAAACGTCAGATACGCGGCGAGACTGCCCGGACTCAGCGAATGTCCGACGCTTTGATGAAACGCCTGCATGCCGACCCACACGATCTGGCGGCAATGAAAATAGGCGACCAGCAGTGCGGCGAAACCTCGCATCGCGTCGATCACATGCTCCTTGCCGACGCTATCGGTACGCGCGTCGCTGCGAGCGTGCAGCGCGGCCGGGTTTTTCTCGGGGCACGGCAGCGGGGAGAGGGGCAGGGATGAGCCGGCGGCATCCAATGCTGGGTCGCTCATACGCGGTCCTTATCTGAAGCGGAAAGAGAAAAAATCGACGCGGAATTGGCCTTCGAGCGGGCGTCCTTGCACACCCCGCGACGCACCCATGCTAGAGCACAACAATCCCACAAAATGATTAAAAAATTGCGTTTCGAATTGAATCGGAATCTATTTTGTGACGAATTGTAATTACGCAGCGATGTATCGAGCGTCGAATTATTTATCGCTTTTGTCGTGCTAATTTAGATCAAGGATTCTCTGACCCGAGGTGAAGTCATGAACCTGCATTTACTGGCCGGCATCGCCGTCCTGCTGATCCTGGTGGCCGCCTCCGCCTACCGCGACGCCTTGCGCAACGAGCCGATCCGTCGCTACAGAATGAACCCAGGCAAGCTGCCGCCCGTTGACGAACAGGACTGACGTGCTGCCGAAGCCGGTCGCCAGATCGCCAGACGGGCCAGGCCAAGGGCTGTCCGAAAGGTAAGACTTTCGGATTTTGTCATTCGCCGCCTGGCAAATATATGCGTAACAAGTTACTCAATTTTTCGCAATATCGCATTGCGATCGATGCATGAATTATCCGAATTAAATCGGAGAAAGACCGCTTCCGTGAACCTCGCAGATTTTTCTGCTAGTCTTGCGCCGACATCGATTGGCCGCCAGGTCCGCGAACACACCAACTTCTAACCGATGTGGGAATGCCTACCATGCTGAAAGTCACCAAAGCCGTGTTTCCCGTAGCGGGCCTCGGGACACGATTCCTGCCGGCTACCAAAGCAAGTCCGAAGGAAATGCTGCCGATCGTCGACAAGCCGCTGATCCAGTACGCGGTCGAAGAGGCGATCGCCGCCGGCATCACCGAGATGATCTTCGTGACGGGCCGCAGCAAGCGCGCGATCGAAGACCACTTCGATAAATCCTATGAGATCGAGTCCGAACTCGAAGCGCGCAACAAGCAGAAACTGCTCGATCTGGTTCGCAGCATCAAACCGGCCAACGTCGACTGCTTTTACGTGCGCCAGGCCGAAGCGCTCGGTCTCGGCCATGCGGTGCTGTGCGCCGAAAAACTGGTGGGCGACAGCCCGTTCGCGGTGATACTCGCCGACGACCTGCTGCATAGCTCGAAGCCTGTGATGAGCCAGTTGGTCGATACCTTCAATCACTATCACAGCTCGGTGATCGGCGTCGAAACGATCGCGCGCGAGGACAGCCGTTCGTACGGCGTCGTCGACGGCCGCGAGTGGGAAGACAACGTGATCAAACTGTCGGGCATCGTCGAGAAGCCGGCGCCGGACGAGGCGCCGTCGAATCTCGGCGTGGTGGGGCGCTACGTGCTGATGCCGACGATCTTCAAGCATATCCGCGCGCTGAAGCCGGGCGCGGGCGGCGAGCTGCAACTGACGGACGCGGTGCAGTCGCTGCTGACCGAAGAGCAGGTGCTCGCGTATCGCTACTTCGGCACGCGCTTCGATTGCGGCAGCAAGCTCGGCTATCTGAAGGCGACCGTCGAATTCGCGCTGCGCCATCCGGAGGTGAAGGCTGAATTCGAGGCGTATCTGCAGGCGTATATGCAGAAGGAAGCGCCAGCCGGCGAGGCGGGGCAATTGACGGCAGAAGCCGCGTGAACTGACGAGGCCCTGAAATAAACAATGGGCGCCGCGTTGCGCGGCGCCCGTTGTCGTTCAGCAGGACGGCCTCAACCTTGCTGCTTCACCTCGAGCCGGAACTTGTGCAGCAACGGCTCGGTATAGCCGTTCGGCTGCTGGCGCCCCTCGAATACGAGCGCTTGCGCGGCCCTGAACGCAATCGTGTGGAAGCCCGGCGCCATCGGCTGGTAGAGCGGATCACCGGCGTTCTGCGCGTCCACGACCTTGGCCATGCGCTTGAACGTCTCCTCGACGAGCTCGCGTTCGATCACGCCGTGATACAGCCAGTTGGCGATGTGCTGGCTCGAAATACGCAGCGTCGCGCGGTCTTCCATCAGGCCGACGTTGTGAATGTCCGGCACCTTCGAGCAGCCGACGCCCTGATCGATCCAGCGCACCACGTAGCCGAGAATGCCTTGCGTGTTGTTGTCGACCTCGGCGCGGATTTCTTCGTCGCTCCATTGCGCCTTTTCGACGACCGGAATCGTCAGCAGGCCATCGAGCAGTTCGTCGTACACCTTCGCGTAGTCGGTGCGTTCAAGTTCCTGCTGGACCGCCTGCACGTCGACCTGGTGATAGTGCAGCGCGTGCAGCGTCGCCGCGGTAGGCGAGGGCACCCACGCGGTATTCGCGCCAGCCTTCGGATGGCCGATCTTCTGCTCGAGCATCGCGTGCATCAGGTCGGGCATCGCCCACATGCCTTTGCCGATCTGCGAGCGGCCGCGCAGGCCCGCGCTCAAACCGACCAGCACGTTGCTGCGCTCGTACGACGCGATCCACTTGCTCGACTTCATGTCGCCCTTGCGGATCATCGGGCCCGCTTCCATCGCGGAGTGCATCTCGTCGCCGGTGCGATCGAGGAAGCCCGTGTTGATGAACGCGACGCGCGCCGACGCTTCGGCGATACACGCCAGCAGGTTCACGCTGGTGCGGCGCTCCTCGTCCATGATGCCCATCTTGAGCGTGTTGCGCGGCAGCTTCAGCAGGTCTTCGACGCGCGCGAACAGCTCGCTCGCGAACGCGACCTCGGCCGGCCCGTGCATCTTCGGCTTCACGATATAGATCGAGCCGGTGCGCGAGTTCAGCTTGTTCTGGCGGTCGCGCAGCGCGCACAGCGTCGTGATTACCGCGTCGAGAATGCCTTCGGGAATCTCGTGGCCGTCTTTGGTCAATACGGCTGGGTTCGTCATCAGGTGGCCGACGTTGCGGATGAACAGCAGCGAGCGGCCATGCAGCTTGACCTGCGACTTGCCGTCCGCGCCGGTGTACTCTCGGTCCGCGTTGAGCCGGCGCGTGAAGGTCTTGCCGTTCTTTGTGACCTGTTCGGTCAGGTCGCCGTTCATCAGGCCGAGCCAGTTGCGATAGAGCTGCACTTTGTCGTCGGCGTCAACGGCCGCGACCGAGTCCTCGCAATCGATGATCGTCGTGACCGCCGCTTCCACGACGACGTCCTTCACACGCGCCGCGTCGGTCTTGCCGACCGGATCGTTCGCATCGATCTGGATCTCGACGTGCAGGCCGTTGTGCTTGAGCAGCACCGCCGACGGCGCGCTCGCGTCGCCCTGATAGCCGACCAGTTGCGCGGGTGTCTTCAGCGCGGTAGTGCCGTTCTTCAGCGCGACCACGAGCTGGCCGTTCTCGACGCTGTAGCGCGTCGCATCCGCGTGCGAGCCGTTCGCGAGCGGCGCGGCCTGATCGAGGAACTTGCGCGCATACGCGATCACCGCGGCGCCGCGCACCGGGTTGTAACCCTTCTGCTTTTCCGCGCCATCCGTTTCGGGGATCGCGTCGGTGCCGTACAGCGCGTCGTACAGGCTGCCCCAGCGCGCGTTCGCGGCGTTCAGCGCGTAGCGCTGGTTCGACAGCGGCACGACTAGCTGCGGGCCGGCCTGCTCCGAGATTTCGCTGTCCACGTGGTCGGTCGTGGCCTCTACGCTGGCGGGCACGGGCACGATGTAGCCGATGCCTTCGAGAAACGCGCGATACTCGCGCAGATCCCGCACCGGGCCGGGATGGCTCCGATGCCAATTGTCGAGTTCGCTTTGCAGGCGGTCGCGCTCGGCGAGCAACGCCCGATTTTTTGGCGCCAGCTCGTGCACGAGGGCGTCGAAACCCGACCAGAAGGCGGCGCTGTCGATTCCGGTGCCGGGCAGGGCTTCGGTTTCGACGAACTGGTCGAGGTTGGCGGCGACCTGCAGTCCGCCGCGCGGGTTCATCTGAGTCATCGACTGCTCCATCTGTTATGGGACCGATGAGGGGGCATCGGTCCGCGTTGAGCCACGGGATTGCTGTGACGCGCGGCGCCTTAAACGCCGAGCGCCTGAATGCCGGCCTTCGCGATCTGCGCATCCTGCTCCGACTTGACGCCCGACACGCCGACCGCGCCGACCACATGGCCGTCGACGATCACCGGCACGCCGCCTTCGAGCGTGCCCTGCAACGGTGCGCTGAGGAATGCGGTGCGGCCGTTGTTGATCATGTCTTCATACACCTTGGTTTCGCGCCGGCCGAGCGCCGCGGTGCGCGCTTTCTCGGTCGCGATATACGAGGTGGCCGGCGCCGCGCCGTCCAGACGCAGCACCGCGAGCGGATGGCCGCCGTCGTCCACGACCACGATCGCGACGGGCCACCTGTTCTTCTCGGCTTCCGCGCGCGCGGCATCGACGATGCGGGTCGTCTCGGCGACGGTCAACACGGGTTTGGTCAGCATAATGAATGTCCTGTCTCGGTGAGGGGAAAGTGGCGTCTTCGGCTTCTCTCGGTAACGGGTCGATGCGGCGCCTGCGCGCGCGTTCCGCAGCTCTGTCGCATGCCGCATGCCGGCGCCTGCCTGATCGAAGATTCTACTTCCCGCCGCCCCAGCGCGGAACGGCAGCTTCCCTGGTCGCCATCACCGATACACGCGGAGCGCTTTACAATCGCGTCTCAACCTGAAAAACGCGCTTCCCCGACACCTAAGACCATGCCAACCATCAGCGAGCTGTTCGTCTATCCGATCAAATCCTGCGCCGGCATCCGGCTCGATGCGGCGCGCCTGCGGGCGACCGGCCTCGAATACGACCGCAACTGGATGATCGTCGATCCCGAAGGCGCGATGTTCACGCAGCGCGCGTATCCGCGCATGGCCCTGATCAAGGTCGAACTCGGCGCCGAGGATCTGATCGTCAACGCGCCGGGTATGCGTGAGCTGCGCACGCCGCTCGATGCCGCGCGCCTGGCCGGCGCGGCCCGGGTCGATACCGCGGTGTGGAGCGACGCCGCCTACGGGCTCGATACCGGCGAAGCAACGGCGGCGTGGTTCACGGAGTTCCTCGGTCTGCCGGCGCGCTTGCTGCGCTTCGATCCGGAGCGCGAACGCATCGTCGATCCGGACTACACGGACAGCACCGGCGGTGCGACGACCTTTTTCGCCGATGGTTTTCCGCTGCTGGTGGCGGGCCAGGCCTCGCTCGACGATCTGAACGCGCGCCTGAACCGCAAAGGCGCGCCGTCGATCGGAATCGATCGCTTTCGGCCCAACATCGTGCTCACGGGCCTCGAAGCCTATGAAGAGGACTATGTCGAGACGCTCGCCGTCGCCGCGGATGCGGACTCGAGCGCGCGCGTCGAGTTGCGTCTCGTCAAGCTGTGCTCGCGCTGTCCGATGCCGACCATCGATCAGGCGCGCGGCGCGCCCGATCCCGACTGGCCGAACGAGCCGACCGACACGATGCTCGCTTATCGCGTCAGCGAACGCTTCGACGGCGCGGTCACGTTCGGCAACAACGCGCTGGTCGCGAGCGGGGCCGGGGCCTGGCTGCGGGTCGGGCAGCAGGTCGACGCGGAGCTCGGATTCGGCGATTGATTGGATGAAGGGCGGGCGAGGCCCGCTTCGATCGGATCTCAGGCCGCCCGCGCAATCGCCGGCGCGGGCAGCGTCGTTTCCCCACCTTGTTCGCCGCGAGCTTCGCGTTCCCAGCAAGGCGCTTCGGCGCTCTCGCCAACCGCATCGCCCACCAGAATCACCGCCGGACTGCCGAAGCCCGCGCCGAGCGCATCGGCGGCGAGCCGATCGAGTCGCGTCAACAGGCGCCGCTCGTCGCGGCCGCCGGCCCACTGCACGACCGCGGCCGGCGTGTCGGCCGGCAGGTGCGCGAGCAAGGCAGCGGCGATGCCGTCGATGCGCCGCATGCCCATATAGATCGCCAGCGTCGTGCGCGTCGCGGCGAGCGCGGCCCAGTCCGGCTCGCCGTGATCTTCGGTGTGCGCGGTGATGAAGCTCACGCCGTGGCAGTGCCGCCGATGCGTGAGCGACATGCCGAGCCCCGCCGCGGCCGCGAAGCCCGACGAGATGCCGTTGACGATCTCCACCGCAAGGCCCGCGTCGCGCAGCACCGCGAGCTCCTCGCCCGCACGGCCGAACAGCAGCGCTTCGCCGCCTTTGACGCGCACCACGTGCAGCCCCTTCAGCGCATAACGCCGCATCAGCCGCTCGATGAACGCCTGCGGCGTCGAGCGGCAGCCTCCGCGTTTGCCGACGCGGATCACGCGCGCCCGCGGCGCGAGCGTCACGATGTCTGGATTCGCGAGGTCGTCGAGCAGCACGACGTCGGCGGCCGCGAGCGCCTTGACGGCCTTCAGCGTCAGCAAGTCGAGGTCGCCTGGACCCGCGCTCAGCAGCGTGACCTTGCCGGTGTTGGTGTTCATGTTGTGTCCTTGTGCCGTGGGTTTCTCGTGGCTCGAAACGAAAACGGCGTCCGCCCGTGAAGATCACGAGGGGACGCCGTTGTCCATTGCATTGCCGGTTGACGGTTGAGTCTGCGCATCGCGACGACGTTGCCGCGACGACGTTGCGGAGGACCAACGCAAGGACCACGCCATCGATCGAATAGCGGCACGCAAGACGTTGCCACACGCTGCGATTCACGCGGAAAACAGCGTCACGATCGCACCTGCGTGCAGCTTGGTTTCGCACGTCCACAGTGCTGCGTCGCACCATCCCTGTGCCTTGCCGCATCAAAACGCGTCGCGCTCGGGGTGCGCTTCGGAGCCGCGCGATTTGCGGTAAACCCACGCCACACCGTGCTTTGCGGCGCATCGATCTAAATTGGCACAGCCTTTGCAATAAGCGTTGCCATCGAACCAACGTGGGTTCGTCGCGCTTGCAGCAGAAAGCAGCGCCCCGCAGCACCCAACAGGACAACGGCGTCCCCCGGATTCAGCCTCGGCTGGATTCGCGGGACGCCGTTTTTATTTCCGCAATCGCTTTCGCCAGACACCAGAGGACAGCGCGCTCATGAAAATCATCGTTATCGGTCACGGGATGGTCGGCCACAAACTGGTCGAATGCCTGGCGCTTCAGGACGCGCACGATCTCGACATCACGGTGCTGGGCGAAGAATCGCGACCGGCCTACGATCGCGTGCATCTGTCCGAGTTCTTCTCGGGCAAGACCGCCGATGACCTGTCGCTCGTCGAGCCCGGCTTTTTCGAGCGCCACGGCGTGCAACTGAAGCTGAACGCGCGGGCCGTCGCGGTCGATCGCGACGCGCGCACGGTGACGGTCGCGAGCGGCGAAACGCTGACGTACGACCGCCTCGTGTTCGCGACCGGTTCCTATCCGTTCGTGCCGCCGGTGCCGGGCCGTGAGCGCGGCGACTGCTTCGTCTACCGGACGATCGACGATCTCGAAGCGATGCGCGAATGCGGCGCTCGCTCGAAAACGGGCACGGTGGTCGGCGGCGGGCTGCTCGGTCTCGAATGCGCGAAGGCGCTGCGCGATATGGGCCTGCAAACGCATGTGGTCGAATTCGCGCCGCGCCTGATGGCGGTGCAGGTCGACGACGGCGGCGGCCGCGTATTGCGCGGCCGGATCGAAGAACTGGGCGTCACCGTGCACACGCACAAGAACACGACGGCGATCGTCGACGGCGAGGCGGGCACGCACCGCATGCAGTTCGCCGACGGCAGCCATCTCGACACCGACATGATCGTGTTCTCCGCGGGCATCCGTCCGCGCGACGATCTGGCCCGCGCATGCGGCCTCGAACTGGGCGCGCGCGGCGGCATCGTGATCGACGACGCGTGCCGCAGCAGCGATCCGCACATCTACGCGATCGGCGAATGCGCGCTGTGGCACGGTCAGTTGTTCGGCCTCGTCGCGCCCGGCTACGAGATGGCGCGCGTGGTCGCGAAGCAGTTGCTGGGCGACTCGGCCGAATTCGCGGGCGCCGACATGAGCACCAAGCTGAAGCTGATGGGCGTCGATGTGGCCAGCATCGGCGACGCGCACGGCAATACGCCGGGCAGCCGCAGCTACCAGTTCAGCGACGAGCGCAAGCAGATCTACAAGAAGCTCGTCGTGTCCGATTGCGGCAAGTATCTGCTCGGCGGCGTGATGGTCGGCGACGCGAGCGAATACGGCACGCTGCTGCAGATGATGCTGAATCGCATCGAGCTGCCCGCGTCGCCCGAATTCCTGATCCTGCCGCAAGCGGACGGCAGCGCGAAGCCCGCGCTCGGCGTCGAGGCGCTGCCCGCGGCCGCGCAGATCTGCTCGTGCAACAACGTGTCGAAGGGCGAGCTGTGCGCAGCCGTGTGCGCGGGCGCGACCGACATCGGCGCATTGAAGAGCGCGACCGGCGCGGGCACTTCGTGCGGCGGCTGCGTGCCGCTCGTCACGCAAGTGATGAAGGCCGAGATGAAGAAGCAGGGTCTCGCCGTGAACAACCACGTCTGCGAGCACTTCCCGTATTCGCGCCAGGAGCTTTACCACCTCGTGCGCGTCGAGGGGCTGCGCAGTTTCGGCGCGCTGCTCGCGAAACATGGCCGCGGGCTCGGCTGCGACATCTGCAAGCCGGCGGTCGCCAGCATTCTCGCGTCGTGCTGGAACGAATTCGTGCTGAAGAAGGAGCACGCGTCGCTACAGGACACCAACGACTACTACCTCGCGAACATCCAGCGCGACGGCACTTATTCTGTCGTGCCGCGCATGCCGGGCGGCGAAGTGACGCCCGATGGACTGATCGCGGTCGCGCAGGTCGCGAAGAAATACGGCCTCTACACGAAGATCACCGGCGGTCAGCGGGTCGATCTGTTCGGCGCGCGCGTCGAGCAATTGCCGTCGATCTGGGAAGAGCTGATCGCGGCCGGCTTCGAATCGGGCCACGCGTATGGCAAATCGCTGCGTACCGTGAAGTCGTGCGTCGGCTCGACGTGGTGCCGCTATGGCGTCGGCGATTCGGTCGGCCTCGCGGTCGAACTCGAGAATCGCTACAAGGGGCTGCGCACGCCGCACAAGATCAAGTTCGGCGTGTCGGGCTGCACCCGTGAATGCGCGGAAGCGCAGGGCAAGGACGTCGGCGTGATCGCCACCGAGAAGGGCTGGAATCTGTACGTGTGCGGCAACGGCGGCATGAAGCCGCGTCACGCGGAACTGCTCGCCGAGGACCTCGATCGGCAAACGCTGGTGCGCTACATCGACCGCTTCCTGATGTTCTACGTGCGCACCGCCGACCGGCTGCAACGCACCAGCGTGTGGCGCGACAACCTCGAAGGCGGTCTCGAATATCTGATCGACGTGATCGTCAACGATCGCCTTGGCGTTGCCACCGAACTGGAAATGGAGATGCAGCACGTGGTCGACACGTACGAGTGCGAATGGAAGAAGGCCGTCACCGATCCCGAAACACGCAAGCGCTTCCGCCATTTCGTCAACAGCGCCGAGCCCGATAGCAACGTCGCGTTCGTCGAGCAGCGCGGACAGATCCGGCCGGCCACGCCCGCCGAGCGGCAGGCGCCGCGCATCGAGATTCCCATTGTCGTCGAGACGGTTTGACCTCAACCGATTCCCGCTTAACTCAAAAGGAGCCCAGTCATGAAGAACGAACGCTTGCCCCGCGCCTGGACCGCGATCTGCGCACTCGACGACATCGTGCCGAACACCGGCGTTTGCGCGCTCGTCAACGGCGAGCAGGTGGCCGTGTTTCACGTCGAAGGCGGTGAAGCGGAGTCGCCCGCCGAGCCCACGGTGTACGCGATCGAAAACTTCGATCCGGGTTCGCACGCGGCGGTGCTGTCGCGCGGACTCGTCGGCAGCCTCGGCGAGCGCATCGTGGTCGCGTCGCCGATCTACAAGCATCACTTCGATCTGCGCACCGGCGAATGCCTCGAAACGCCGTCGTATTCGGTCAGCGCGTTTGCCACGCGCGTCGAAAACGGCCAGGTGTGGGTCGCGGTTTGAGGTAACGGCCTCGCTTCATCGTTCAGAGTTCTAACCAGATCATTCGCGCATGTCTGATACCAGCGTAAAGAGCGTGTGTCCTTATTGCGGCGTCGGTTGCGGCATGGTGCTGCACGTCGAGGACGGCCAGGTCGTGAAGATCGCCGGCGACAAG
This sequence comes from Paraburkholderia sp. BR14374, assembly GCF_040948685.1. NCBI lineage: Bacteria > Pseudomonadati > Pseudomonadota > Betaproteobacteria > Burkholderiales > Burkholderiaceae > Paraburkholderia > Paraburkholderia sp. BR14374. The sequence goes on from NZ_JBFPKF010000008.1 coordinate 288,392, forward strand.
GAGCATCCGGCCAACTTTGGCCGGCTCTGCACCAAGGGCCAGTCGGCTCACGTCGCGCTGCGCAAGTCGGGGCGTCTCGAAGGCGCGTTCGTGCGTCATGCGCGCGATGAAGACCCGGCGCCGCTGCCGATGGCGCAGGCGTTGAGCGACACCGCGGCGCGTCTGCGGCGTGTGATCGACGAGCATGGTCCCGATGCGGTGTCGTTTTACGTGTCGGGGCAGATGTCGCTCGAAGCGCAGTATCTGGTCAACAAGCTCGCGAAGGGCTTTATCGGCACGAACAATATCGAAGCGAATTCGCGCCTGTGCATGGCGAGCGCGGCGAGCGGCTACAAGCTGTCGCTCGGTGCGGACGGTCCGCCCGGCTCGTATGAAGACTTCGATCACGCGGATCTGTTTTTCGTCAGCGGCGCGAATATGGCCGACTGTCATCCGATCCTGTTCCTGCGCATGATGGATCGCGTGAAGGCGGGCGCGAAGCTGATCGTCGTCGATCCGCGCCGCAACACGACCGCCGAGAAAGCCGATCTGTTCCTGCAGATCAAACCCGGCACCGACCTCGCGTTGCTGAACGGTCTGCTGCATCTGCTGCACGAAAACGGCGCAACGGATGCGGCTTTTATCGCCGAACACACCGAAGGCTGGGACGCGATGCCCGCGTTTCTGGCCGAGTACACGCCGGAGAACGTCGCCCGCATCACGGGCCTCGCCGCTGACGACATCCGTCGCGCCGCGCAGATGATCGCGTCGGCCAAAGACTGGATGAGCTGCTGGACGATGGGCCTGAACCAGAGCACGCACGGCACGTGGCACACCAATGCGCTGTGCAATCTGCATCTGGCGACGGGCCGCATCTGCCGGCGCGGCAGTGGACCGTTCTCGCTGACGGGCCAGCCGAACGCGATGGGCGGCCGCGAAATGGGCTACATGGGCCCCGGTTTGCCGGGTCAGCGTTCGGCGCTGGTCGCTGAAGATCGCGCGTTCATCGAGGCGCTGTGGGGCATCGCACCGGGCACGCTCAAAGCGGACGCGGGCAACGGCACGATCGACCTGTTCGCGCGCATGGCCGCGGGCGACATCAAGGCGTGCTGGATCATCTGCACGAATCCGGTCGCGACCGTCGCGAACCGGCAGACCGCCATCGCCGGATTGCGCGCGGCCGAACTCGTGATCGCGCAGGACGCGTTCCTCGACACCGAAACGAATCGCTACGCCGACGTGCTGCTGCCAGGCGCTTTGTGGGCCGAAGCCGAAGGCGTGATGGTCAACTCGGAGCGCAATCTGACGCTGATGCAGCAGGCCATCGAACCGCCCGGCGCGGCGTTGCCCGACTGGCAGATCATCGCGCGCATCGCGTGTGAAATGGGCTTTGCCGATGCGTTCAGCTATGCGAGCGCCGACGAAGTGTTCGCCGAACTCACGCGCGCGGCGAACCCGGCGACCGGCTACGATCTGCGCGGCGCGAGTCATCGCCGCTTGAAGGACGCACCGCTGCAGTGGCCGATCGCGTCGGCGGATTCGTCCGAGCGCAATCCGCTTCGCTATCTGAATGACGGCGTGAGCCAAACGCTTAGGGAGGCTGAAGATGGCAGCCGCCCGCGCATTGCTTTTCCGACCGCGAGCGGCAGGGCGAAGTTTTTCGCGCGCGCGTATCAGCCCGCGGCCGAGTTGCCCGATCGCGAGTTTCCGATCGTGTTGAACACGGGCCGCGTGCAGCATCAATGGCACACGATGACCAAGACCGGCAAGGTCGCGATGCTGAACAAGCTGAACCCGGGACCCTTCGTCGAGATTCATCCGCACGATGCGGCCGAACTCGGCATTCGCGCGAAAGACGCGGTCGAGATGCGTTCACGGCGCGGCCGCGCAGTGCTGCCCGCCGTCGTCACCGATCGCGTGAGCGCGGGGCAGTGCTTCGCGCCGATGCACTGGAACGACGTGTTCGGCGACGAGCTTTGCATCAACGCGGTGACCAACGACGCGGTCGATCCGGTTTCATTGCAGCCCGAACTGAAAGTCTGCGCGGTCGCGCTAAGTCCGGTAACGGCCGAGCGCATCGCTGACAAACGCAACGACGACGCGCTCTCTACTCCCGCCGACGCAGCGGCTTTTGCGCCCAGCGCCAAGGATCAACCCATGCCTCGTATCGAAGCCCTCACGACTTTGCTGCAATTGCCGCCTGAGCCCGTACCGATGCCCGCGCTCAGCGATCCGGAGCGCGCGTATCTGGCCGGGTTCGTCAGCGGCCTGCGTTCGTCCGAAGCGCAAGGCCTCGACAACGTGCCGGTGCTGCCGCACAGCGCACCGTTCGATGCGGTGAAGCGGCTCTATGTCGATGGTCTGCTTGCCGGACTGTATAGCCGCAGCGCGACGACGGCCCGGGCTTCAGGCGCTGCATCGCCGCCGAATGCCGTGCAGGAAGAGGCCCGCGAATCGGGCGTGCGTATCGTGCGCACCCGGCCGAAGGTCACGCTGTTGTGGGCCTCGCAAACCGGCAACACCGAATCGCTGACCGAGCGTTACGCGACGCGTCTGATGGAATCGGGCTTCGAGATTCGCACCGCGTGCATGGCCGACTATCCGTTCGCGGCGCTCGCGAAGGCGCAGTACGTGTTGCTGATGACCAGCACGTTCGGCGACGGCGATGCGCCCGACAACGCGCAGGACTTCTGGACGCATCTGAACGCCGCCACGGCGCCGCGCCTCGACGGCGTGCGCTTCGCGGTGCTCGCGCTCGGCGATCGCAACTACGACCAGTTTTGCGGTCACGGCCGTCGGCTCGATGAACGGCTCGCCGCGCAGGGCGCGCTGCGTCTCACCGAGCGCGTCGATTGCGACATCGAATATCAGTCGAGCGCGGATGCATGGCTCGAACGCGTGATCGTCTGTATCAAGCAGGCGGATGCCGCGCTGCATGCGGTGCCGCCGGGCGGCATGATCAACGCGGTGGTGGGCGCGGTGCCGACCAAGGCGCGGCCGGCCGCGTCGCGCATCGTCGGCAATTTGCGACTGAACCGGCAGGGCGCCGTGAAGGATACGCGCTACGTGTCGCTGCAAACGGGCGATTCCAACCTCGAATACGAAGCGGGTGATGCGCTCGGCGTGTGGCCGAGCAACTGCCCCGAACTCGTCGACGAACTGATCACGCTGAGCGGTCTGGATGCCGAAGCATCGGTGCACGTCGCGGGTATCGGCGACATGCGCCTCGCCGATGCGCTCACCAAACACTACGAGATCGCGCGGCCGAGCGCCGAAGCGCTTGCGCTGGTCGCCGCGCGCAGCCGCAACGGCACGCTGGGCGATCTGCTCGCGCCCGAACGCAAGGCGGATCTGAAGCAATGGCTATGGGGACAGCAGCTCGCCGACGTATTGCACGAGTTTCCGGTGAGCCTCTCGGCCGCCGAACTCACCGGCATGCTGAAGCGCTTGCAGCCGCGCCTGTATTCGATCGCATCGAGCCCGAAGGCCCATCCGGGAGAGGTGCATCTGACGGTATCGGCGGTGCGTTACAGCAATGGGCGGCGGCACCGCAAGGGCGTGTCGTCGACGTTTCTCGCGGATCGTGCAAGCGACACCGACGTCCCCGTGTTCGTGCAGAAGTCCGCGCACTTTCGTCCTCCTCATCAGTCGGACACGCCGATGATCATGGTCGGCCCCGGCACCGGCATCGCACCGTTTCGCGGCTTTCTGCACGAACGGCAGGCGCGCGGCGAACGCGGACGCAACTGGCTGTTCTTCGGCGAACAACATGCCGCGACCGACTTCTACTATCGCGACGAGCTCGAAGCGATGCGCGCGAGCGGTCTGTTGACCCGACTCGACGTCGCGTTCTCGCGCGACCAGGCCGACAAAATCTATGTGCAGGACCGCATGCGCGAGCACGGTGCGCAACTGTGGGCATGGCTCGAAGACGGTGCGCATTTCTATGTATGCGGCGACGCGAACCGGATGGCACGCGATGTCGACGCGGCGCTGAAGGACATCATCGCGACGCACGGTGGCATGAGCGAAGAGAAAGCACTCGAATACGTGAGCCGTCTGACGCGCGAAAAGCGCTATGCACGCGACGTGTATTGAGCCGCCGACGCGTTTCGAAAAAGGCCTTAAAAAAGGCCTCAAAACGCACAGCGTGATGGCATGACGCTTGCATATCGAGTCCCGGTTAAAACTCCGGGCGACATGCCGGTGCAAAACACAAGTAACGCAGCAACCGGACTACCAGGCATTTTATTTACCGAGGATCTCTGATGAAAAACGTGATGCACTCCCTGCGAAGCGGCGATTGGCGCGCACTGGTCGCCTGCTTTCTGTATTTCGACACGGGCTTCACCGTCTGGGTGCTGTATGGGCCGCTCGCGCCGTTCATCAGCAAGAGCATCGCGATGACGCCCGCGCAGCAGGGTCTGCTTGTCGCGGTGCCGGTGTTGTCCGCGGCGATTCTGCGCGTGACGCTCGGCAATCTGTATCAGTCCGCGCATGGCAAACGCATTGCGTTGATGGGCGTGTTGCTATCGGCGGTACCGACGATCGTGCTGCCGTTGCTGCAATCCGTGCCGTCCTACGAAATGCTGCTGGTGCTCGGCGTGTTCCTCGGCGTCGGCGGCGCCAGCTTCGCGGTCGCGCTGCCGATGGCCGGCAGCAACTATCCGCCGAAGGTGCAGGGCCTCGTGTTGGGCCTCGCCGCGGCCGGCAACATCGGCGCGGTGCTCGACGGCTTCCTGTTCCCGCAACTGGCGACGCGCTATGGTTGGCAACTCGCCGCGGGCGGCGCCTTGCCGCTGCTCGCGATCGCCGCGATCACGCTGTACTTCTGGGCCAACGACGCGGGCGTCAAGACCGGCAGCGTGCTGCGCGCGTTCGGCAGCTTCGCGACGACGCTGGTCGGCCTGATCGTGCTCGTGCTGCTCGTCGAAGCGGGGCTGTTCGGCGCGGGCAAGACCGGCGTGCTGCTGTTGCCGGTGGTCGGCGCGCTGCTCGCGATCGCGGTGCTGCCGCAACGCTACCGCTCGGTGCTCGCCGAGCGCGATACGTGGGTCATCATGCTCGTCTATAGCATCACGTTCGGCGGTTTCGTCGGCATGTCCTCGTATGTGTCGCTGCTGCTGACCAACCTGTATCAACTGTCGAAGATCGACGCGGGTCTGTTCATGGCGCTGCTCGCCGCGACCGGCGCGATGGTGCGTCCGCTCGGCGGCCTGATTGCCGACCGCGTGTCGGGCGTGCGCGCGCTGACCGTGCTGCTCGCGATCATCGCGATTTGCGACTTCCTGTTCGCGACGGCGATGCCGTCGTTCGCGGGCGGCATCGCATTGCTGCTGTGCATGTACGTGGCGTTCGGCCTCGGCAATGGCGCGACGTTCCAGCTCGTGCCGCATCGCTGGGCCGGCCGCACCGGTCTGATGTCCGGCATCGTCGGCGCGGCGGGCGGCATCGGCGGCTTTTATCTGCCGGTCGTGATGGGCATCGCGAAGGAGAGCACCGGCAGCTATCAGATGGGCTTCGCGACGTTCGGCACGCTGTCGGCGTGCGCGTTCCTTGCGATCGTCGCGCTGCGCCGGCCGTGGATGGCGTGGTCGATGCAGACCGGCGTGATGCATGCGCATGCGACGGAGTGAGGCACGGCGCTGACAAAAGCGCAGTCGAATGCTTGCATATCGGTCGCGGCGTTTCTAATATGCAGCCAGGAGGCTGCATATGGACTCATCGACCGATCGCATCGAAAAGCAGATTCTGTTGAAGGCGCCGCGCTCGCGCGTCTGGCGCGCGCTGGCGAACGCCGAGGAATTCGGCAAATGGTTCGGCGTGAACCTCGCCGGCAAGCAGTTCGTCGCCGGCCAATCCACGCAGGGGCACATCACCTATCCGGGCTACGAGCACCTGGTGATGGACGTGCTGGTCGAGCGCGTCGAGCCCGAGCATCATCTGTCGTGGCGCTGGCATCCGGCCGCGATCGACATCACGATCGACTACACGCCGGAGCCGACCACGCTCGTCGAATTCGATCTGAGCGAGGTCGAGTCCGGCACGCTGCTGCGCGTCGTCGAATCGGGCTTCGACCAGTTGCCGGTCGGGCGCCGCGCGGAAGCGTTTCGGCTGAACGACGGCGGCTGGGGACAGCAGATGGGCAATATCAAACGATATGTCGGCGCGGGTTAAAGCGGGCTCCGCGAAGGCGGGTCTCAAGGCGGCGACGCTGCGCAGTTCGGCGGCGGTGTTCGCCGCGCTCGGTGACGAGACGCGCCTGCGTCTTGTTGCGGCATTGTGTGCGGGCAGCGCGATGTCGATCGCGCAGCTGACGGCCGGCACCGACATCACGCGGCAGTCGGTCACGCAGCATCTGCAGGTACTGGCCGACGCGGGACTCGTACACGATGTAAAGGTCGGACGCGAGCGCCTGTGGGCGTTCGAGCCCGCGCATCTCGACGCGGCGCGCCGCGCGCTCGACGCGATTTCGCGGCAATGGGATCAGGCGCTGCTGAAGTTGAAGACGATGGTCGAGGAATAAAGGGCGGGGCGGTCGCGGCGATTGCACGAACCGCATTTTTTACCGACTGCAAGTAGCGCATCGTGCGCGCTAAGGGCGGAACAATGCAAAAGGGGCCAAAGATCGGCCCCCTAAACCACCGCAAAAAAGGAAGAAAAACCAGCCCGCGGCTAATCGGCGATCCGCTTGTCGGCTAGCGCGCTCTGGCAGTCGCCTATCACCTGCCGGACGAGCCGGGCTTGTGGGTCGAGTTCGTCGGTATCGAGAATTTCCTCGACCGCGTCGCGCGCCCAATCGGCATCGACGAAGCGCGCGTGGCGCCGCGCGATTTCGACGGCGGTGGCAGACAGCTTCGCAATGCACAGCCAGTCGGCTTCGCGCGCGCGGCGGTCGAGCCACTTGTGCGCGGACTGCACGTGAAACGCCGCGTCGGGCCAGTCTTCGTTCAGATAATAAGCGCCGAGGCTTCCGCATGTGAGCCAGCACAACAGCTCCAGGCGGTCACGGGGACTCAGATGTTGGCGTACATCACTCATGGCGACGCTCGCTGCAGTAAATGGCTTCCCGGTGAGGCCGGCGGGCGCCGTCCTCCGCTTTTCATAAACATTAGCATGCGGAATTCCCGGGCGGCAATTCCTGACCAACCCTAGCGTGCGGCACCGCAACAGGCGGGCGTTCGGGCGATGCATCCGCGACGTGCGCGGGCCGCCCGATCGAGCCCGGAGCATCCGCCGGAGCCCCGCCGCGCAGCGCTCAGCGGCTTGTGGCGGTTTCCGGGCGCGGACTCAGCGTTGGCCGCGCGTCGCGACGATGAAAAGCCGCGGAAATGGCAGCAGCACCGTGCCATCGGCGAGCGCCGGGTAGGCTTTGGCGATTTCGTCGCGATAGCGTTGAAGAAACGCGCTGCGTTCGGCGTCGTCGAGCGCAGCCAGAAACGGCCGCAGCGCGCTGCCCTTGAACCATTCGACCACTGCGTCGGGGCCCGCGAGCGGGTGGTGATAGACCGTGCGCCACACGTCGACGCGCGCGCACAGCGGCTTGAGCAGCGCGTAGTACCAGTTCGCGTCGTGGCGCACGGTGCGCTCGACGCCCGTCAGCCTGGGCGCCCAAGGCCCGTCGGCGGCGATTTCGCGCAGCAGCCGGTGCGCCGGTTCGTCGAGATTGACGGGCATCTGCACGGCGAGGCTACCGCCCGTGGCCAGTTTTGCCACCAGCGCGGGGAACAGCCGCTCGTGGTCGGGCACCCATTGCAGCACCGCGTTCGCGAGGATCACGTCGAACGGGCCGCGCGCATCCCACGTCGACACGTCGCCGACGTCGAAGCGCAATTGCGGCAGCCGCCGACGGGCCGCCGCGATCATGTCGGCCGAGCTGTCGATGCCGCTGACCGATGCGCCCGGCACCCGCTCGGCCAGCACCTCGGTCGAGTTGCCCGGTCCGCAGCCGATATCGACCGCGAGCCGGGCCCCGTCCAACGGCACCGCCGCAAGCAGATCGCGCACCGGCCGCGTGCGCTCGTTCTCGAATAGGGTGTACTGCTTCGCGTGCCAATCGCTGTGCTCGTTCGTGGTTTTGTCGGTCATCTTCTGCTCCTTTGCTAGGTTCGTTGCGGCCATTCTCGGCCGCTACCGGTCCCGAGTAAAATGAATTTATGATTCCGATTACTTCATTTTTCTAATGAAAATCGACACGCTCGGCGTGCAGGCATTCGTCGCGATTGCCGATCGCGGCAGCTTCCAGGGCGCGGCGGATTCGCTGCACGTCACGCAAACGGCGATCACGCAACGGCTGCGCAAGCTCGAAACCTATCTCGGCGTCACGCTGATCGAGCGCACCACGCGGTCGATGGCGCTCACCGAAATCGGCCGCAGTTTTCTGCCGCAGGCGCGCCGGCTGCTCGGCGAACTGGCCGACGCGCTGGTCGAAATCCGCGAAACGGGGATCGCACGACGCGGCGACGTGTCGATTGCGTGCGTGCCGACCGTCGGCGTGCAGTATCTGCCGCGCATCTTGCAGGCGTATTCGTCGCGCTATCCGCACAATCGCATCAAGATTCTCGATCACGCGTCGTCGGCGGTGGAGGAGGCCGTATTGCGCAGGGAGGTCGAGTTCGGCATCAACATCGCGCGCGAGCATCATCCTGATCTCGCCACCGTGCCGCTCACCGAAGACCGCTATGTGCTGATCTGCCACGAAGACCATCCGCTCGCGAAGCGGCGGCGCATCGCATGGCGGCAGTTGCAGGCGTTCCCGCTGATTTTCGCCGGCGAGGTCAGCGGCAATCGCGCGCTGCTCGACGTCGCGTTGGCGTCGAGCGAACTCGCGCTGCGGTCGTTCTACGAGGTGCAGCGCAGTTCAACCGCGGTCGGGCTCGTCGCGCAGCGTGTCGGCGCGGCCGTGGTGCCCGCACTCGCGCTGCAGAAGGGCGCGTATCCGAGCGTGCGCACCGTCGAGCTCACGCAGCCCACCGTGTCGCGCACGCTGGTGCTGGTCGCGCGCAAGACCGCGCAGTTGTCGCCGGCCGCGCAGGCGCTGTACGACATGATCCGCGAACAGGCGACGCTGAAAGGCGGATGACGCCGCGCCGCGCGCAAGGCAAACTCATGGGCTGCTGAGTTTGGTACCTTCAACCCGTTCTACCGACGCGACAGACAACGACAGATGCTGCAGATACTCGGCAAGACCACCTCGATCAACGTCCGCAAGGTACTGTGGACCTGCGCGGAACTCGGGCTTGCGTTCGACCAGCAAGACTGGGGCTCGGGCTTTCGCTCGACCGACGCTGCCGAATTCCGCGCGCTCAATCCGAATGCGATGGTCCCCGTGATTCGCGACGGCGACTTCGTGCTGTGGGAATCGAACTCGATCATCCGTTACCTCGCGAACCGTTATCGCGGTGACGCGCTGTATCCGGCCGATCCGGTCGAGCGCGCGCGCTGCGATCAATGGATCGACTGGCAGGCGAGCGAATTGAACCGCTCGTGGAGCTACGCGTTTCTCGCACTCGTGCGGCACTCGCCTGAGCATCAGGACCCGCGGCAGATCGCCGCGTCGTGTGCGAACTGGTCGAAGCATATGGCGATCGTCGAGCAGCAACTCGCGCGCACCGGCGCGTATATCGCGGGCGACGCGTTCTCGCTCGCCGATATTCCGATCGCGCTGTCCGCGAACCGCTGGCTCGAAACGCCGCAGCAGCACGACGATTTGCCGGCGCTGGCCGCGTATATGGCGCGCCTCGCCGAGCGCGACGGGTATCGCAGGTATTGCCGTAACGGCACGCCGTAACCGTTGATTCACGCGCGCGTCCGCAAACCCGCCGATGCTGGCAGATGCCGCCTTCAATATTTACGTATGGCTTTCGAATTGCCGTGCTCGACGGCTTCTGCGCGGTGCACCCGCGTCGCCTACAATGGCGCCCATTTAGCGACATTGAAGGTCCAACGATGCGGGTAACTAAATTCGCGCTGGCTGCGCTGACGGCGTGTTTCACTCTGAATGCGAGTGCCGAGATGACTGCCGCCCAGTACAAGAAATGGGCGCACGCCGACAACAACTCGATCTATGCGGCGTACATCACCGGCACGATCAACGCGTTCGGCTGGGCGAACGGCGACCTGGTCTCGCGCAAACAGCGGCAGCTGTTCTGTCCGCCAGAAACGCTCGCGATCGGCAACCAGACGGTTTATCCGCTGCTCGATGCGTTCTTCGCGAACCATCCGGGCATTTCCGACGATTTTCCGATCGGGCTCGCGATTCTGCGCTCGTTGCAGGGCGCGTATCCGTGCTGACGTGTGGGTGGAAGAAGTGAGGGGAGGGAGTTAAGGGAGGGGATCAAGCGGGGGTAACAGCAGGGGCGAACTCGCGAAGCGGGGCCGCCCCTCGGGGGATCAAACCTGAACGAGATTCGGAATCCGCACGTCCGGATTGACGTCCGCGTCGTAATCGACGCCCTTCATTTCAAAGCCGAACAGACGCAGGAAATCGGTCTTGTAGCCGGCGAAATCGGTGAGTTCGTAGATGTTGTCGTTGTTCACCTGGTTCCACAGCTCCTGCACGCGGCCTTGCACCTGCGGATCGAGTTCCTTGTAGTCCGCGCGCAGACGGCCTTCGTCGTCCAGATGCGGCTGGCTGCCATAGAGGCTGTCCTTGTACAGGCCGTAGACCTGTTCGATGCAGCCTTCGTGCGTACCTTTTTCCTTCATCACCTTGAAGAGCAGCGACAGATACAGCGGCATCATCGGAATCGCCGAGCTTGCCTGCGTGACGACCGCCTTCAGCACCGCGACGCGCGCGTCGCCGCCGTTGGCCGCGAGCTTTGCGCGGATGCCGAGCACCTTCTGGTCGAGATCCTTCTTGGCCGCGCCGATCGAGCCGTTCCAATAGATGTCGTGCGTGATCTTTTCGCCGAGGTAGGTGAATGCGGTGGTCTTCGCGCCGTCGGCGAGCACGCCAGCTTCGCCCAGCGCGTCCATCCACATCTGCCAGTCCTCGCCGCCCATCACCGCGACCGTGTGCGCGATTTCTTCCGGCGTCGCCGGTTCGAGCACGGTTTCCTTGATCACTTCCTTGTCGGTGTCGATGCCGCGCAGGTTGACTGCCTTGCCGATCGGCTTCAGCACCGAGCTGAACACCTCACCGGTTTTCGGATGCTGGCGCTTCGGCGCCGCGAGGCTGTAGACGACCAGATCGACCTGGCCGAGATCGCGCTTGATCACTTCGATGGTGCGCGCCTTCACTTCGTCGGAGAACGCGTCGCCGTTGATGCTGGTCGCGTACAGGCCTTCGGCGTTGGCGAACTTCTCGAACGCCGCGGTGTTGTACCAGCCGGCCGTGCCCGCCTTGGTTTCGCTGCCGGCGCGCTCGAAGAACACGCCGAGGGTCGCCGCGCCCGAGCCGAACGCGGCGCTGATGCGCGCGGCGAGGCCATAGCCGGTAGACGCGCCGATCACGAGTACCTTCTTCGGCCCGTTGGCGATGGGGCCGCGTGCCTTCACATACTCGATCTGTTCCTTGACGTTGGCTTCGCAGCCGGTCGGATGGGTCGATACACAGATGAAGCCACGCACACGCGGTTTGATGATCATGAAGCACCTCTTGTCGGAATTGGCGACATTATAGTGGCCCGGCCGGAGCCGCACGCCATCGCGCGAATGGAGCAAAAATCGGCGCACCCCCCACATCTTGGTACGATTGCGCCTTTCCCAGCCGACGACAGCACGTGAAGCGCCTCTTTTCCTCCTTTCTGGCGGCCCTCGACAAAGGGCTGACCCTCGCGAACCCGCTGTTCGCGAAGGCCGCATGGCATCTGCGCCACCCGACCCGCCGCACGTTCGCGTGGGGGCTCGCCGCGCTGCCGCTGCTGTTCGTGCTGTACGTGCTGCTGCTGATTCCGTTCACGCCGAGCATCGGCGACATCCGCAAGGCGAAGATCGAGCAGCCCGCGCAGATCCTGTCGGCGGACGGCAAGCTGCTCGCCGAGTTCAAGCCGTCGAACCGCGAGTGGGTCAAGCTGACGGACATCTCGCCGAACGTCGTCAACGCGCTGATCGCGACCGAGGATCACCGCTTCTATCAGCATTTCGGGCTCGACTGGCGGCGCACCGCTTCGGCGGCGCTGCACACGTTCTCCGGCGACCGCCAGGGCGGCTCGACGATCACACAGCAGCTTGCGCGCAATCTGTATCCCGACGAAATCGGCCGCGCGCCGACTCTGACGCGCAAGCTGAAGGAAGCGATCACCGCACTGAAGATCGAGGCGTTCTACACGAAGGACGAGATCCTCGAAACCTACCTGAACACGGTGCCGTTCCTGTACAACGCGTACGGCATCGAAATGGCCGCGCGCACCTATTTCGACAAGTCCGCGTCCGAGCTGAACGTGCTCGAAGCGGCGACGCTGACCGGCATGCTGAAGGGCAACGCGTACTACAACCCGGTGCTGAACCCCGAGCGCGCGTTGCAGCGGCGCAATACGGTGCTCGCGCAGCTGGTCAAGTACGGCAAGCTGACGCCCGCGCAGTACGACGGGCTCGCCCGCAAGCCGCTGCGTCTGGACTTCGAGCGCCAGATCGAGCCGCCCGGACCCGCGCCGCACTTCACGCAGCAACTGCGCAAATGGCTGGTCGCGTGGGCCGATCGCAACGACTACAACATCTATTCCGATGGGCTCGTCGTGCGCACGACGATCGACTCGCGCCTCCAGGCGATGGCGACCCAGGCGGTCACGCTGCAGGGCAATCAGTTGCAGAACATCGCGAACTCGGCGTGCGGCACGCGCGCCGGCTGCTCGGCCGACAAAGACCTGCTGCGCACGTTCCTGCGCGAGACGCCCGACTTCCGCGCGGCCAAAGACACGGGCCTGTCCGACGACGACGCGCTCAAACACCTGCTCGCCGATCGCAAACTCGTGCAAAGCGTGTGCGATACGAAGACGCGCGTGCAGGCCGACTTCCTGGCGATGGACCCGCGCACCGGCGAGATCAAGGCGTGGGTCGGCAGCCGCGACTTCGGGGTTGATCCGTTCGATCACGTGCAGCAGGCGCGCCGTCAGCCGGGCTCGACGTTCAAGCCGTTCGTCTACGCGGCGGCCTTCGAGGCCGGCGCGAAGCCCGACGACAAACTGCCGGACAATCCGGTCCAGATCGAACTCGCCGGCGGCGAACTCTGGAAGCCGAACGACGAGGACGAGCCGAGCGGCCGCATGATCAGCCTGCGCGATGCGCTCGCGTATTCGCGCAACCGCATCACCGCGCAGGTGATGGAGTCGGTCGGTCCGAACCGGGTCGCGAAGCTCGCGCGCGCGATGGGTGTGCGCGACAGCCAGCTCGACCCGGTGCCGTCGCTCGCGCTCGGCACGAGCCCGGTCACGCTGAAGGAAATGGTGTCGGCGTACGGCACGATCGCGAACCTTGGCGGCTACGTCGAGCCGCTGATGGTCACGCGCATCGAGGATCGCAACGGGAAGCTGCTCGCCGAATTCAGCCCGGCCACGCCGAGGCGCGAGTTGCCCGCCGACGCGGCGCGCACGCTCGTCGACGTGATGCGCGACGTGGTCAGCCGCGGCACCGGCGCGAGCATCCGCACGCGCTTTGGCGTGCGCGGCGACGTCGCGGGCAAGACCGGCACGACTCAGGACAACGCGGATGGCTGGTTCATCCTGATGCAGCCGCAACTGGTGGCGGGGGCGTGGGTCGGCTTCAACGACAGCCGTGTGACGTTGCGCAGTGACTACTGGGGGGAGGGCGCGCATAGCGCGCTGCCGATCGTCGGCGATTTCTTCCAGCGCGCGCAGCGCTCGCGGCTCGTCGACAGCCACATGAAGTTCGATACCGAGCAGCAGCCCGGCTGGTTCGCGGAGCGCGCCGAACGCTTGCGCAACTGGATCGAGAGTCTGTTCACGCGCACGCTGGCGCAGCCGGACAAGCAGGTCGTGGCGCGTGCTCCGGCGCGGCGCGCGCCGGTGGCACCGGTGCAGCCATCGGCGTCCACCGTGGCTGCTCCGGCGGCGTCAGAGGCAGCGGGCGCGTCCGCGGTGCAGGGCGAGGTACGCGAGTTGCCGCCGTTGCTGCCGGCGCCTGGGTCGGGGTCGGAAGGGGCTCCCACCACGCCGCCCGGTAATGCCGTCGACGGTGAAACGCATGACGGCGCTGCGGCCGCGCTCGCGCCGACCCCGACGCCAGACGACGTCGTACCGCCCGATGCGGGCGGTCAGGGCGGCGCAGGGTCGAACAACGGCAGCGGGGCGAACTGAATGCGACCCGGGCGCGCTGCCCGGGTGCGAATCGAAGCGGGGGAGCCAGAAGGCTAAGGCCTCGCGACGCCCGTTTCACCCGGCCGCCGCGCATGCGGATTGCCATGCGCCGTCTCGAGCGACGTGTCGTGATGCAGCAGCAACACCGCCGCCACACCGATCAGCCCCGCGCCCGCGAGGCATAGCAGCCCGGCGCCGAAGCCGCCGGTGCTGTCCTTGATCCAGCCCATCGCGAACGGGCCGAAAAAACCCGCCAGATTGCCGAGCGAATTGATCGCGGCGATGCCGCCCGCGGCCGCGGCGCCCGACAGAAACGCGGCCGGCAAGGTCCAGATCACCGGCAGGCAACCGAAGATGCCGAAGCCGGCAATCGATAGCGCAATCATCTTAAGCACCGGATTGTCGAGTCCGGCCGAGACCGCGATGCCGCCCGCCGCAATGAACAGCGCAATCGCGACGTGCCAGCGGCGCTCGAGGTGGCGATCCGAATGCCGCCCCCACACGATCATGCCGATGAGCCCGACCACGTACGGCAGCGACGTGACGAAACCCGTCTGCAGATTGGTCAGACCGAAGGCCTTCACGATCTGCGGCAGGAAGAAGCTCAGGCCGTAGTTGGTCGCATTCGCGCCAAAATAGATCAGCGCGATGGCGAGCACGCGCGGATTGATCAGCGCCTCCTTCACGCTGAAGTGGCGCACCGCCTCGCGATGCTCGCGCTCCTGCTTCTGGCGTGCGATCAGCCATTCGCGCTCCTCGGTGCTGAGCCAGGTGGCGTCGGCGGGCTTGTCGGTCAAATAGAGCAGCACTGCGACCGACAGCAATACCGCGGGCGCCGCCTCGATCAGATACAGCCACTGCCAGCCGCCGAGTCCACCGATGCCGTCGAGCGACAGCAGTGCGCCGGAGATCGGGCCGCCGATCACCGTCGACAGCGGAATCGCCGCCATGAAATAGCCGACCACGCGCCCGCGATACGCGGCCGGAAACCACAAGGTCAGCAGAAAAATGATGCCCGGGAAAAAGCCGGCCTCGGCAATACCAAGCAGAATGCGCAGGCCGTAAAACACGTGGGCGGGCGAGAGTCCGGTGAAGCGCGAGATGTCCGGGATGAAGGCCATCGCGCCCGCGAGTATGCCCCACGAGAACATGATCCGCGCGATCCAGCGGCGTGCGCCGAATCGTTCGAGCAGCAGGTTCGACGGCACTTCGAAAAAGAAGTACGCGAGAAAGAACACGCCCGCGCCGAAGCCGAACGCGCTCGCGGAAAGATCGAGCGCCTTATTCATCTGCAAGGCCGCGAAGCCGACGTTCACGCGATCCAGATAAGCGATGAAGTAGCACAGCATCAGAAACGGTATGAGCCGCATCGTGACGCGATGAAGGGTACGTGATTCGAGATCCATATATGTCTCCTCCGGTTCGGCGACCGGTGTATGCCGCTATGTGGTGGGGTCCGTCCGCGGTTCGATATGCCTGTCTGTCGAGCAGGCATCGCTACAGACTAAACGCTCACAAGGGATTCCGGAAGTCTTTTGTGAACCACATGGTCCGCTCATTGCCGATGTGGTCACGGCATTGTGGTCATGTCCATTGTTAAGAGCCGCGCAACAGTGTTTTCGGTTGTATCGGCTGATCTTGCGCGAACGATTCCGGATAATCACTGCCTGATTAATCGGTTAAAAATGCAGGTGATCCACGATGTTGAATCAGAGTTCGGACGGTCTTGCCGAAGCGTGCACAACGGTGCGCGTATGCGAAGCCGACGGCGTCGCGCGAGTGGCGAGCGCAGAAAGGAAGAGTGCGGCGCTGCTCCTGCGTGTGCGCGGAGCGCTCGCAGTGGCGCTCGCGTGCGCGAGTCTCATCGGTTGCGCGTCGAGCACGGATGTGGTCGCGAGCGACAAGCCCGGCAGCTACACGGTCGCCGCGAGCGCGACCGGAGGACGCATGGCCTGGGCGCGCGCGCACGAACTCGCGATGAACGAGGCGCGCGACTACTGCGATCGTCGCGGCATGCAAAGCAGCGTGAATAGGGAGACGGTCAGCGGTGTCAGCGCGATGACCGAGCACGCGTCGTCGGTCAGCTTCGAGTGTCATCCGCGCTTCTGATGCCGCGTTGCGCGCAGCTCGTTGCACCTGCATCGATGCGCGCGGGCGGCGAGTGCCGCCGCCCGACGGCGATTACTTTTTATCGAACGTCACCAGGTGCTGGTCGTTCGTATCCGCGACCAAAATCGCGAGCAGTTTTGCCGGCTCGGTCGTGCTCGCGTTCTCGCTGACCATGTGATGCGCGCCGGGCTTCTCGGTCCACGATTCGCCCGCATGGTAGACGCGCTCCCCGCCGCTATCGACACGGCTGCGGATCGCACCCGACAGCACATAGCCCACCACGAACGCCTGGCCATGCCGATGCGGCGCCGACTTGCCGCCCGGCGCATAGTCGACGACGAGCGCGGTCATCGTCTTGCCCGGCACGTTCGTGATCGGGACGGCGAAGGCGGGGGCGATGGCTTCGTGAGGGGCTGCGCTCGCCTCGGCGGTGTCGGCGGCATAGGCGGACTGCCACGTGCCCGTGATCGCGGCGCCGGCGAACAGCGTCGACGCGAATAAAGTGCGGATCGTATTCATAGCTTCACTCCGCGTCAGCCTGGCACAACGCCTCGGCTTGCCGGTTTGCCACGCGTTCGCCTTGTGCCCACTGCACCGCAACCCCGGCCAATTCTCCACGCGCGCGTTCGAGCGCCGCGGCCCGCGCTTCGGGATTGGCGAACTGCAGCGGCTGCGCATCGACGAAGGTCGGCGCGGCGACGCCAAGAAAACCGAATGCAGCCTTGAGCGCCGGCGTCAGCGCATCCATCGATTCATACGGCGAGCCCGCGCGCAGATCCGCGCCGCGGCTCGTGATGAACAACACCTTGTGCCGGCCCAACTGCCCGACGATGCGACCGTCTTGCGCGTGCAGGTAGGTCACGCCGGTCCGCGTGACGCTATCGATGAACGCCTTGAACGCCGACGGCAT
The DNA here is from genome assembly GCF_040948685.1 of Paraburkholderia sp. BR14374. Taxonomy (NCBI): domain Bacteria; kingdom Pseudomonadati; phylum Pseudomonadota; class Betaproteobacteria; order Burkholderiales; family Burkholderiaceae; genus Paraburkholderia; species Paraburkholderia sp. BR14374. The sequence goes on from NZ_JBFPKF010000008.1 coordinate 305,645, forward strand.
CGACCAGTTGTACATCGGCATGGCGAACACCAGCGCGTCGGCGGCGAGCAGGCGCGCGCATAGCGCATCCGATGACGCCAGCGTCGCTTTCATCGCCGCTGTGCGCTCTTGCGCGGCCGTGTAGGTGGCGATCGCGAACGCTTCGGAGACGTGCGGTGGTGTGTCGACTGTCACGTCCAGATAGTCGACGTCGAACTCGACGCGCTCTTCGCGCAGACGCTCGAGAAAATAGCGGGCGAGCGCGCGGGAATTCGATCGCTCGCGCTTCGCGCTGGCGTCGACGTGCATGATCTTCATGGGGGCCGTCCTTGCGGTGGATTTAACGTGAGCTCAGGTTAGACGGTCGACTGGCTTGGTGGAATAACCGGTTTTGTGGAATTGGAGGTAGCCACTTATGCCGCTTATGGGCGTTGTTACGACTCGCGTGATTTGGCGTTGGTCGAGCGTTTGACGAACGGTCCGCCTGAGAAACCCGCCGTTGCGCGGCCTTGCGCGGATGATTTTTCGCGGGCGCGGCGGGCGGGGCGCGCGGACGTTTTTTCTGTTCGCGCCGTCTCGATCTGCCGCGACAGCGTGTCGATACGCTCGCGTAACAGGTCGATCGCAGCCACGCGTTCAGCCAGCAACGCGTCCTTTTCCGCAAGCTGTCCGCGGGTCTCGGCATGCCGCGCAGCCGAGGCAGCCAGTTCCGCCTTTATTGCGGCCAACTCGTTGCGCAGCGCGTCGCGCTCGGTTCGCGATTCGGCTTCGAGCGTCGCCGCCCGCTCGTGACTCGCCTGAAGCTCCTTGCGCAGACGTTGCGCCGCGGCCCGTTCACCGTCGATTTCGAGCAATGCGCGTTTTTCCGCAGCGGCGAGCCGCTGCTCGTTCTGCTCGTGCGAGTGGCGCAGCTTCGCGAGTTCGTCGGCGAAATCCCGGCGGGCATCGGCGAGCGCGGCGGCGCCTGCCGCGATTTCTTCCTTCGATGCCGTCAGTTGGGCCGTCAGCATGTCGTTGGCGGTCTGCAGTTCGACGATGCGCGCCTCGAGCCCGGCGAGCCGCGCGCGCAGGGTCGCGGCGTCGTTGGCCGACTTTTCGGCCTGCTCGACGGCTTCCTGACGCTGCCTGTCTAGTTGCTCGGCCTGTTTTTGCGCCGCGGAGATTTGGGCGTCGGCGTCCTGCCTGAACACGTCGAGCGCAGCGTTCGCGGCGTCGCTCGACAGACGCCACATCTGCGCCGCGAACTCGCCGGCGGCTGTTGCGACCTCAGCTGGCAAATCCGGACGGCCGACATCGACACGCGTTTTGTCACGCACGTCGGTCCAGAAATCGCGCAACGCCTTGGCCGGCGCGCTCATGCTGCCTTTACGCACCAATTGGTACAGGCGGTTTGCGGTCGGCGTTTCGCCGTAGCGGAAAAACAGCAACGCGCAGACTTCGCGATAAAGCGTCTGCGTGTCGGACGCATTTTGGCGGGCGACTTCGATGTCGGCTTCGAGGGTCATGGTGGTACCGGCCTGGGAAATATCGAGTGCGTTGATAATACAACGTAAAACGCGAGGAATGCTACGCACTCGTCCCTGAAACACGACATTAGTACTATAATGTCGTGTTATATCATCTCGTCGTCCAGATAGACGTCAACATGCTCGGCTGCCAGAGCGTGCGCAGCCGGCAACGAGCCGCCGATGTAAAGCGTCTTCCCCCCCAGACTCCGCATCCGCCGTCTCCGCCCGAGCAGGCGCTCGCCGTGTTCGAACTGCTCGACGACCTGCGTGAAGTGATCTGCACCTGCTATCTTCCGACATGCAGCGGGTCCTGCACGAGGACCGCCGGCAACGGGAGCTGCCGTTCAACGAGCGTGATCCGCCGTTCTGATCAATCAACGGCGCGCAAACAACAAAGGGGCCCGCGCGGCCCCTTTCCCCTTTTCACAAATAGCCGCCGATTCTCCGCCGCAGCCTCGCCCCAACGTCAGATATCGCCGATCGACAGTGGCAATTGCGGTTCGCTCACGCCCCCGGAATTAATCAGCCTCACGTAGCTCACATATCTCGCCTCGGCGAGCGTCTGGGCAGCCACCAAACTCCCGGGCAGCGGCGCCCTCAACTCGTTAGGCAAAATATCCGTCAGCAGCTGGTGATAGAGCGTTCGGGCCGCTGGATCGCGGTAACGGTTATCGAGTTCCAGTTGTCCTGCCGTCGTCGCATAGTCGTAGTACTCGAGTTGGCTTCGGCCCGAGATGGTCGTCGACTCCGGTGCCCAGAACGAATAGGTGCCGAGCTTGTTCGCCTGAGTGCGTACACCAATGATATGCGTCGGCGTACTGGACGCGTTTGGTATGTACGACTCAGGCAGTGTTTCGTCGGTCGTGAAGGTGACATAGGGCCGGCCGGCTGCCGAATCGCTTTTCAGCATCGGAAGAAGATCATGCCGGCCGCCGTACAACTGCGCGTAGTCGCCCGTTAGCCAATTGCGGTTCCCGCCGTTGCCTATCGTCACCAGCATCGGAAGAATGTCGACTGAAGAAGTCAGGCCGTCGCGGATCTTGTCGACGTCGCCCGCATACCGTCCCGTAGGATCAACCACGATCAACGGGATGTTGTACGCCTCTTCGTAGCATGTCGAGGTCTTACCGGACACCATCCCGTGCGCGCCAGCGTATTCGCCGTGGTCGGACGTCAGGATAATGATCGTGTTGCGCGCGACATCGTGAGGCAGCGAGTGGACGATCTCGCCAATCCGTTCGTCGACGTCTGTCAGTATCTGCGTGTACGACTCGAGGCTACGCTTCCAGTAACTGAATGGCGATTTGCCGATCCCTTTCGTCACGCCCTGGATCGGCACGGGATATTCAGTGATGACGAAGTCAGCGCTATCCGGATCATCCTGAACACCACCCCATATAGCCTCCTGGATCATTCTGTTGAACGCCTGCGCTGCCGGCTTGGTGCGCTGGATGCGATCCGCCGACTCCCAGTTCGGCAGGACCGCCGCGTACGCCAGCGTCGGTGGATTCTTGAGTGGATTGGTATTCCAATCGTAGTTCGGCGGCCCTACCGTGTAGTCCCGCCATTGCTGATAACCGTTGGGGTTGTAGTTCGAGTTCGCGAAATAATCATGGTAAGTCTGGAATTCCGTTCCCGCCGGGAAGAACTCTTTGTCGTGAGGGTTCACGAGGCCTACGGTCAAACACCAGGGGGCTTCGTTCGGCTTACGCTGACCGAGCCACGCTACCGCCTGATTGGCGATGTACTCGTCGCTGTAGTACAGGTTGGGAATATCGCCGACGGTGCCCTGCAGGTTGCTGCCAGTTGGATCAGGGAAAGTCATCGCCTGAAATCCGTACTCCTGAAGCTCGCGCTGCCCCTGGACGGTAACCGACAGATGCCATTTCCCGATGTAGGGCGTCGAATAACCGAGGTTGCGCAGCAGCTTGCCATAGGTCGGAAACACCCGGCTGAGCGTTGGTTGAAGCGAACCTTTACTTGACGGATTATCGAAGATAGTCGTCAGCACCCAGGTTTGCTGCGAATAAAGACCAGTGACCAAAGTGCCACGCGCCGGCGTACATGCGGAGGCGGCCGTGTAGTGTCCGGAGAACTTAACGCCCCTTCTCCACAGGGAATGCGTTTGGGGCATGAAATGCCTGAGGAAGTCGCCCGGACTGTTGATTCCCGCCGGGAACACACGCGGGTAGCGCATCTCGTCAAGCAGAATGAACAGAATGTTGGGGGTTCCCTTTTGCGCGGCGTCGCCCGCGGCCGCCCCGGATGCGCCAAGCGCGAGCTTTGGCGTAGTCAGTGCGGCGCCAATCGCCGATGTCTTCTTGATAAATTCGCGACGGTCCATAATCGTTTCTCCATGTTAGTTAGAGCGACGAAGGCATCTGCCCTGTCGCGTTGCAGCGCAGTGGAGGCGATTCAATCAGCGTTGATTTATATGAAGAGACCTCTGTTCGGTCTCCTCTGGATTGTCAGGTTAAAGGGACGCGCGGTCCGCTTTTCTGAATTGATGTTTTCAGACCTGAGCCGGCAAAGAGAGGATGCGGGGAAGGCTGTGCGTTTGATGCTAGTTTCTTCTGCAGGCGACGGAAGAGGAAACGTCGAGATATGTGCGGTAGCGCACATTATTCTTTTGCCGTCCCGGCACCGCCAGTGATGATCGCTTCGCCGGCGTAAGCAATGGATTCGGCCATAAGCGCCAACCGGACGACTGTCCGCTCAGCGCAAGCCGCCCACGCTGCGCCCGTTGAAAGTGGGCAACGAGCTGTTCAGCGGATCGAAGGAGGTCGGCGGTTTCGGCGGCGCGCTCAGCGTGTTCGTGTAGTTGCGCACGACCGGCGGCAAATAGAAAAACTGCCAGCCGCCATAGGTCTTCTGATCTTCGAAGTCCTGATAGAGAAGCGGAAAACCAGCGCGTTTGATCGGCAAGTCGGTGGAACTGCTATACACGCCGTATATACGCGCGCCCTGTTGCATAAAAACCCAATCGTTCTTACCCGTCACCGGATCCGGATAGGCGCGGCGCAAATGATGCAGCGGCGCCGGAAAACGCGAGTCGTCGAGCAGTTCGTCGATCGACGCCGGCAGCGCCCTTCCAGCGCGGTAGTAGCGAAGAATCGCGAGCCGGTACTGATTGCCCACGAACAGCAGTTGCCGCTCCCGTTCGCGCTGCCGCTCAAGCGACCACACGTCGAGCGCGCCCATCAATGCGATCGAGATCAGCATCAGCGCAATCAGGAGCGCCAGCAGAACCATTCCATTTTCGCGAGCGACAGGGTGACGTCTGATTGCCCGCGGGCTCACATCGCTCATTGCGCCGCTCCCGCCCGATCTTTCGGCATCCCCTGCGGACTGCTCGCCGGCATGACGTCGTAGACACCCGTCTTGCTCTCGTCAGGCGATGCCACCGCCGCCCATTTATCGTCACCGTTGACGGGGTCGACCGGAATTGCGCGCAGATAGTGCCTTGTCACCAGATCGTCGAGCGTGTCCGGGTATTGGCCGTTGTCGCCATAGTATTTGTCGATGGCGTCACGCATCACCGCCAGGTTCTGTTGACGCACTTGCTCCTTGCCGCGCTCGATACTGTGCATGTAACGGGGCAATGCAACCGTCAGCAACAGACCGATGATCGCCATGACGACCACCAGTTCAATCAATGTGAAGCCTCTGGCTTTACGCGCGCGCACGGTTGTCATGATGCGGCTCACCACTGTTTGTATGGAATGCCGTTGATGCCGACCCGATCGGATTTCGATGTCACGTCGAACACGTCCTTACCGGCGCGCGAATTGCCGGCGGAACCGTTGTCCGCGTCACCGCCCTCACCTGGATCCGGTGCCTCGCCAAAGGCGCGCACGTTCCACGTGTCCTCGGCCGCAATTTCCGCGTCGCCCGTAAAGAACGGATCGCGGGGCACGCGGCGAAGAAACATCAACAAGCCGCCTTTGGGATCTTTCGCATTCTTCACGCCCGTCACCATCACGCTCAGCGAGGGCGGATAGCCGGATGCATCCGCCTCCCGCTCGATCAGGCCGGTGTCGCTCGCTTCCTTGTAAGCGTCCAGTGCGGTGCGAATCTCACGCAGCGCCGCGCTCAGTTGCTGCTCTTTCTGACGCTGCACGATCAATTCCGAGAACGGCATGATCGCGAGCGCCAGGATGCCGACGAGCGCCAGCGTAATCACCAGCTCGATCAGCGTGAAACCGCGCTGGCGAGCGCCAGACCGGCCGCGAGAAGCCAACGCGTCCGCCTGCGCTTTCATGGCTCAGTAACCACCGTTCTGAATCGGACGCAGCGGGTTGTCGCTCGGCATATCCCCTGGCGGCATCACGACGTTCCCCGGCGGAAACGCGGGCGGCGGAGCCGGCGCTTGAGCGGGTGCAGGAGCGGCCGCGGGGGCCTGAGCCTGAGCCTGAGCCTGAGTGCCTGCCTGTGCCGCATTCGCGTCTGGGGCCGCAGCGCTCTCAGCCCCGCTCTGCTCCGCTCCCGGAACCGCCACAGGGCCCGGCGGCGCCGCTGGCACGCTCGGCAGTGTCGAGAAACGGCCACCGTAGGGCGCGGGCGGAGGCGTGGTGCGCGGCGCCGGCGGCAGTTGGCCGAACGAACTGGTCGGCGGCACCGTGCCGGAACCCTGCGCAGCGGCTTGGGAATCGCGTGACGCCCCTGTCGTGCCGCCGCCGACACTGCCAGGCGCACGCACCGCGGGAACCGGCACCTGTTGAGTCGCCTCGGCCCCCACCGGATCGAGCCGCAACTGCTCCGCATGCACATTCACGTCGGTCCCCGACCACAGCTCTTGCGTATCGGCGTCGGCGGATTGCTGCGGACGCACGATATGCGGCGTAATCTGCAGCACGATTTCCGTCTTCAAGTGGTCGCCGTTGTGATTCGAGAACAGGCGCCCGAGCACGGGCAACTGTCCAAGCCCCGGCACTTTGTCGGCGGTCACGCGGTCCTCGTCCTGAATCAGACCGCCGAGAATCTGGCTCTCGCCATCGCGCACCCGCAGACTCGTCGACGCACTGCGCGTGCCGATCTGATAGGCGAGCGAAGTGAGCCCCGTTGACGAGTTACTGCTGGAAATCGTCTTGGTGATGTTGCTGACTTCGAGGTTCAGCTTCATGCCCACGTCGCCGTCACGGTAGACCTGTGGCTCGACCTCGAGCTTGATGCCGACATCGAGGTACTGAATGGTCTGTGCGTAAGACGGCCCGCTCGTGCTCGGCGTGCTCGAACTCGAAATCACCGGTACCTTGTCGCCGATCAGAATCCGCGCCTTTTCCTTGTTGCGCGCGCGGATGCGCGGGCTCGCCAGCAGGTTGGCATCGACGTCGCTGAGCTTGAAGTTCGCTGTGGCCGACAGACCGCTGACGTTATATGCATTGAGCGGCAAATGACGCAACGCGCCCCACGTGTCCACGGTAGACGGCGTCGACATCGTAAATGTATTGGGCCACTCGATACCGAGGTCGGTCAGCCGGTCGTGGGACACCTCCAGAACCTTCACTTCCAGCATCACCTCGGGCTCCGGCAGATCCTGCGCCGCGATCATATCCTCGGCGACGCGAATCGTATCGGGCGTGCCCCGGATCGTGACGGTATTGGCGCGCTCGTCGACGACGACCTCCTTGATCTTCAACAGGCTTTTCAATAGCGACTGGACCTGCTTGGCTTCGACGTTCGACAACTGGAATGTGCGCACTTTCAGCTCCTGGTATTCGAGCTGCTTCGCAGCGGTAGCCGGGTAGATGAAAAGCGTGTTCGCGTTGAGCTGTTTCTTGTCGAGCTGGTTCTGCATCAGGATCATGTTGACCGTGTCCTGCAGCGACGCGTTGGTCACGAAGATCGTGGTCTTCAGATCGGCACGCACGTCCCGATCGAAGATCACGTTCAAGCCCGAGGTCCTCGACAACGCTTCAAACACCATCCGTACATTCGCGTCGCGGAACTGCAGCGTCACCGGTGTGCGCATGATCGACGAAGCGGCAATGTCCTCATCTTTCGCCGCACGTTGCTGCTGCCGTTTTTCGTCGATCTCCTGCGCCATCTGCTGCGCCATCGCATTGGTTGGGTTCTGGGCCAGCACGCGGTGAATGCGTTCGGAAGCCAACGTATATGAACCGCGCCGCATCATCCGGTCGGCCTCCTGCAGCGAGACCAGATCGCGGCGATCCCGATCGATCGCTGCGCCGATATTGCGCCCGCGTTCGCTGTTCGGATCGAGCTGGCTGGCCGCGTAGAGCTTCTGGATCGCGACATCGAATTGATAGCTCTGACGCAACTGGTCGGCTTCGTCGAGCAGCGCATTGACTTTATGATCGCGGTCGCGCAGATAGTTGAGCTGCAACTCGGCGTTGGTCGGATCGCTCTCACGGGTCGGCGAATGAATGCAGCCGCTGAAGGCGAGCACGGCTGCGATGCTCAGCAACGCGAGCCGCCCCGCGGCCCAATTGACGGTGGGACGCTGGTCGCCAGGCGATCTGGCAGCAGACAGATGTTTCCACGAGCCGCTGTCACCGTGGCGGCCCTCACCCCGGTTGCGTGCGGTTTTCATTTATTGTCCTTCGCTTGCGTGGTTAGTATCTGTCTCTCATTGAGAGGCAGATAAGTCAGCACGACGCCACTCTCCGAAATCGACTCGATGCGATACAGCGCGTCGATGACTTCACCCGGCGAAACGATCAGCAGCCGATCGCCGTTGCTGAGGAAAACCTGCGGTTTTGCCGCTTTGGCGTCGAGTTCGCCGAGGTAGGTAAACGGCACGGGCGGCGCGGTGGGCGGCGCAACGGGCTCCGGTGGCGCAGGGGCCACGACCACGGGCGGCGGTGGCGGCAGCCACGACGACGCGGCGAACGGATTGTTCGCCGATTCAAGCGAGAGCGGCGTACGCAGCGCGCGGAGTTTGTCGCGCGCTGTCGGTGCTGATTTCGCTGACCCGGTCGTTTTGACAGGAGTCGGCGAACTTGCTGAAATTGCCGAACTCGCGGCGTTTGTCGCATTCGCCATGCTTGCCGGATGCGCTGCGTTCACCGTGCTCGCCACACTCGCGACATTCGGTGCACTTGCCACAGCCGGCGCAGCAGCCGGCACCGCACCAGCCGCACGCGCGGCCCCGTCGCGATGCATGGCAACCATCCGCAGCGCAGCCCCGCTGCGAAGCGCGCCTGTCAGCGCAGTCACGACCGTCGGCGTGCGCAGGACGGGTTTCAGCTCACGCCAAGCCATCCCTATCGCAGCGATCGCGCAGACCATCAGCAACACGCGGCCGACGAGATCGGGCTTCATGGCTGCGCCGCCCGATAGACGAGTTCAAAGCGCACCCGCGCATCCAGTACGTTGCCATCTACCGCGGGGCGCTCGACATGGATCTCGCGCAACGCCGCGTTCGGTACGTTGTTCAGCACCGACGCCAGAAAACGCCGGATCGCACCATACTGATCCTTGACCGGCAGCAGCATCTGATAGCGCACAAAATGCGCGCTTGAATCGTTGGTCACGAGATACTCGGCCGAGCCGAGCGTCAGGTTGCTGTCGTGCGCCTGGGCGAGGATCGTCGCAATATCGTCGGCGCTCTGCGCGAAACCCGGGAACAGTTCGGGTAACGCATGAAGTGAAATCGCGTCGACAACCGCCGCACGCTCGGCGTCGGCATGACGCGCCCTGGCGGGGTGCGCCAGACGCTCGGAGTCGCGCAGCTCGTGCGAATCGACGTTTGCGTCGACTCGCATAGCCGCTACGGCGACCACCGCCGCCGCCCCCAGCAGCAATGCGCCGAGCAAGCCCGGCAGTCCGAGCGTGCGCCGCAGCTCGAAACGCCACGTGAGCAACCTGTCCGTCATCTGAGCGCCGTTCATGACTTTCTCCAGACGGCGGTGATCTGAAAGCGCACCGGCGTGCCAGGCACATTGGTTTCGATAACGTGATCGTTGAGCACGGCTTCGCGCAGCAGCACACTGTCCTGCAGATACCGGAGGTACGCGATCATCGCGTCGAAGTTCTTCGCTTCCGCCGTGATACGGATCTGGCTTTGCGCAGGACTCTGATCGATGCCTATCAGCGCGACGTCGTGGTCCGGATAGTCCTCGACGATCGACAGCAGGTCCTGCCACGGCACGGTCAGCTCGCGCAACACCGCGAGGCTCTGGTTCTCCGCGAGCCGCGTGGCCGGCGTCGGCGGCGTCTTCGCGGAGTGCGATTCTGCAAACAGCCGGCGCCGCTGCGCGTCCTGTTGCGCTTGCACGCGGTCGCTTTCGTCGTAGGCGTGCCAGAGCCGTTCACCACTCACCAGCAACAACAGGCTGGCGACACACAGCAGCACCATACCCGCCGGAGCGCCCTGCAAGCGGCGACGGCCAAAATCGATGTGAAGGCGGGGCATCATCGCGCGGCCTCCATCAAACGATACGCGACCGGCTTGTCCATCGCCGGTTGCGCGACGCTCTGCGCCGCGCAAAAGCGCCCCTCGAATGGCGCAGGATCCAATTCGGCGCCGCACAGAAATATTCTGCATTCCTCGCGTTTCCCGCTCGTTCGTCCGGCGAGACGCTCGAACGACTGTTCGGCGCGTGCGGCGATCCGCTCGGCGTCGCTGGCGTCGCCGGGAAAAATACGCTGCGAGTCATAGGCGACCCAACGGTTCTCCTCGAACAGCACAGCCTGCATCAGCGTGTCCGCGACGAACAACAGCAGCGCCGTGCCGGCACCGGCGGCGGCGTCCTGCACGCGATTGAGCAATTCTGGCAGGCATAGCTTGAGAGACCGGACGTCGACGCCCGCCGCCATCCCCGCATCGTGGATGCCGTCGTGCAGCGTGCAAGCGATGGCACTCGCGAAGACCGCATGGCCCCCGCGCTGCACCGAAAAGCGCACCTGCACGGACTCGGCCTCGATGCCATACAGATCAGAGAAGTGAGCGAGCACGATCTGGTTGGTTTCGCTTGCGCTCAGTGTGCGGAAGTCGCCTCGCAAGATGGCGTGGCTCGCCCAGAAATCGTCCAGCATGATGTGCGCCTGGCGTTTGACCAATACCGTGCGCGCCGTCTGCCCGGCGTCGGCGGCTAATGCAATGCTCAACGCGTCGAGCACGCCTCTTTCGGTGAAGCACTGCTCGTCGGGAATGGCAACGCTCGTGGGTTCCGCAAGCGCTGCGGCATGACGGCGCGCAACCCTCCAGCGCGGCGCCGTCGCCGCCATGACCAGTTCGCGTGTACCGACGCCGATGGCGAGCGGACTATTCAACCATGGTGACACGGTTGATCTCCTCGAGTGTGGTTTCGCCCTGCTTCACGAGCGAGAGCGCGGCCGTGCGCATGGTCTGCATCCCATAGCGCAGTGCGGCTGCCTTGATGTGCCCAAGTGGCGCGCGCTCCGATAACAATTGCCGCAACTCGTCGTTCATGCGCAGCGTTTCCGCGACCGCGCGGCGCCCGCGATAGCCGCTGCCACGGCAAGCCGCGCAGCCAGCGCCGTGGCGAAAGCGGTAGCTGCCCACGTTGTCCGGATCGATGCCGGAACGGGCCAATGTGTCTCGATCGACCGTGTCGTCCACCACGCAGTCGGCACAGCACTGGCGCAACAGCCGCTGCGCGATCACGCCATTCAGGGCCGACACGAAGCTGTACGGATCGACGTCCATGTTCGTGAAGCGGCCTATCACGTCGAACACGTTGTTCGCGTGCACCGTCGTGAACACCTGGTGTCCGGTCAACGCCGCCTGCACGGCGATTTGCGCGGTTTCGGGATCGCGGATTTCACCGACCATGATCTTGTCCGGATCGTGGCGCAGGATCGATCGCAATCCGCGGGCGAACGTCAGTCCCTTCGCTTCATTCACCGGTATCTGCAGGATGTCCCCCAGTTGATATTCGACTGGGTCCTCGATCGTGACGATCTTTTCCAGGCCGTCGTTGATCTCGGTGAGAATCGCGTACAACGTCGTCGTTTTGCCGCTGCCCGTCGGCCCCGTCACCAGCAGCATTCCGTAGGGCATGGACGCCACCGAGCGCATGAAGCGCGTATCGTCGCTACGAAATCCCAGTGTTTCGAGCGTTAATCCGCCCGGCGCCTGCGAAAGCTGATAACGGTCGAGAATGCGCAGGACCGCATCTTCGCCGAACTGGTTCGGCATGATCGACACGCGAAAGTCGATTTCGCGGCCCGCGTACACCGCCTTGAAGCGACCGTCCTGCGGCACGCGGCGCTCCGCGATGTCGAGTTCGGAAATGACCTTCACGCGCGACAGCACCTGGTCCGCGACATCGCGCCCTTCGGCACGGCCGACCACGGTCAGCACGCCATCCACCCGGCACTTGATCTTCAGCCCGTTCGCGCGGCATTCGAGATGGATGTCGCTCGCCATCATCTTCAACGCGTCGTAGATGGTGGAGTTGAGCAGACGCACCACCGCGCTGTCGTCGCTGCTGATGCCCTGCAACGTCAGCGCGAGCGAAGCGGGATCGGCGGTGTGCTGCACCTCATCGTCGAGGGCGAGCGAATCCATCGCGCGCACGTCTTTTTCGCGCATGGCGAGCCACGCGGTGAGGTCACCGACGCTCGCCAGCGCCCAGCTATACCGCGAAGTGGGCCGCGCACGCATCCGGTGCTCCATCACGCCGCGCGTGCGGGCGTCGAGCGGATCGGCGATCACGAACAGCAGCGCGCCGTTCTGATCCGGCTCGCGAAAGCACACGCATAGCCGGGTGGTGGCTTCGACGAACGGCAGTACCTCGAAATCCGCTTCCAGCCGGTTCAATTCCTGCATGCCGATCGACTTCATGCGGAACTGCCCGGCGAGCCGAACCACCATTTCGTCGGCGCTTAGCGACGCCTGCACCATCAACTCTTCCAGTGCGCGAATGCCCGAGCCGTGCCTGTCGCTGAGCGCGCGCAGCGCGTCACGCAATTCAACGCCCTGAGATTGCGGTGCCTCGCTGATCGTATCCATGCGTTCCCCTCGACACGGCCTACTGGATGCTCGACGCAATTTCAAAGATCGGCATGTACATCAACACGACAATCCCTCCGATCACCACGCCGATGAAAATCATCATCGCCGGCTCGATCAGTCGCGAAATCAGATCGATCGTGCGCGACACTTGCGCTTCCTGGAATGCGGCGATTCTGTCGAGAACAGGACCCAGGCCACCGGTCTTCTCAGCGACAGTCAGCAAGCGATAGGTAATCGCGTTGGCGAGACCCGCTTGCTGGAACGCGTCGGAGATCCTCGCGCCATTGCGTACCTGCTGCATCGCACTTTCCACGGCCGTCTGATCGGCCCGGCTCACCAGTCCACTGGCGAGTGTGAAGGCACGCGTGGCGGGAATGCCGCCTTCGACCAGCATCGCTGTAGTGCGAAAAAACTGCGACTGGCGAAACACGCGGAAGTGCAGACCAATACCCGGCAATGCGAGCAGGCGATCCGCGATCCAGTTGCGCGCCGCGGCCCGGCGCAGCGCGACGCCGACCGTCACCGCCACCACGGAGAGGCCCACAGTGATGGCCATTCCGTGGGCATGCACCATGCCGCCCCAAGCCATCAGCAACTGTGAGAGCAGCGGCAGCTCGCGTCCGCTATGCTCGAGCAGGGTCGCAAAGCGCGGCACGACGAAACCCAGCAGAAACAGCACGACGGCCGCGCCTACGAGCAGTAGCACGGATGGATAGATCGCGGCCGACACCACGCGGCCGCGCAGTTCGTGAAGCAGCGCACTGTTGCGTGAATAGCGCGTCAGACTGTCGGCAAGACCGCCGGTCTGTTCACTCGCTTTCACGCACGCCACGAGGATAGGGGGAAACACGCGGCTGGCATGTTCGAGCGCCGCGGACAGCGAGTGCCCTTCTTCGAGCTGCCGCAGCAGATCTCCATAGACCTCCGCCGACGCCTCGCGGCGCTCATTGCCGCGTAGCGTGCGCAATGCGTCGATCACGCCGACGCCGGCATCGAGCAAGGCCGCGAGTTCGCGCGCGAACAGCTCGACGTTGAATTTCGCGCCCGGCATCGCGCTCCAGCCAGACCGGCGCTGACCTCGCGCTTGCGCGCGTACCGACACCACCCGCAATCCCCTTGCGCGCGCGAGCGCTATCGCGGCTGCGGACGAATCGCAGTCGACGCGAAGCGTCTGCACTGAACCACTGGTATCGAAGCCGCGCAGCAGGTACTTCACGTCGATTCTCCTCGCTGAGAGCCGCACTACCAGGACGTGACGTTCGTGTTCTCACCGGTGCCGCCCACCTTGCCGTCCTTACCGAGCGAGTACAGGTCGTAGTCGCCATGCTCGCCGGGCGAGCGGTAATGGTAGGGGCGACCCCACGGATCCGGCGGCACCGCTTTCTGCAGATACGGGCCACTCCAGTTCGTTGCGTCCTGAGGTTTGGTCATCAGCGCCTGAAGGCCTTCCTCGGTCGTCGGATAGACGCCCATGTCGAGCCTGTATTGATCGAGCGCCTTGCTCAACGAGTCGATCTGGGCCCGCGCGATCTTGGTGTTCGACTTGCCGACCTGTTCGAAATAGCGCGGCGCGACCAGCCCGGCGAGCAAGCCGATGATGACCATGACCACGAGCAGTTCGAGCAGCGTGAAACCGCCGTTGCGCCGACGTGCATCGCCAATGCGTGGAGGGAGCGTCACGCTGCTGCGCATGGCGGCCCTGATCGGGAAAGATTCGTTGCGCACGGTGCCCCCTTTCTGTCGACCCACCGGCCCGATAACACCGGAGCCGTTTTGCTCATTCTTGTTCAGGTGGACACCGGCAAGAAGTAGGGAGACCAGACCAAAGGGATGGGTAAAGACCCTCCAGTTCCCGCGTCGTTCACAGGAAGCGATCGAGCGCGCGTGCCGGTTTCGACAACGGCAGCACACCCATGTCGAGCGCGATCAGCACGAGGCCGGTGACGTTCGTCACGTCGAGCTTGCGCATCAGGCTCGCGCGGTGCTTTTCGATGGTCTTCGGGCTGAGTTGCAGATACTCGCCGACCTGCCGATTGGTGCAGCCTTCCGCGACAAGCCTCAGCACCGCGCGTTCGCGAGCGGTCAAGGTGTGCCATAGCTGCGCATGGCGCGAAACGCCTGGCAGCGGATCGCACGCGACGCCGTTCCCGGCATGCTGTTCGAACGCGGGGTTGCGTTTGCCCTCCATCACGAGGCGCATTTCGCCGACGAGTTCTTCGAACGAGGCGTCCTTGATCACGTAGCCATCGGCGCCCGCCGCGAACGCCTCCTGCACGTGCTCGTCGCTGCTGTGGATCGTCAGCGCGATGATCCGCACCTGCGGTATCCGATACTTGATCACGGCAATGGCCTCGATGCCGCTCATGCCAGGCATCGAGAGATCCATCAGGATCAGATCGGGCCGGATGGCCCAGGCGAGACTGCACGCGTTGATACCGTCGGTCGCCTCGCCCGCGACGGTGTAGTCAGGCAGGGAGGACACCATCGTACGGAGACCGCCGCGCAACAGATGCTGATCCTCGGCGATCAGTACGTGATAAGTCGTCGCCACTTTGCTCGCTCCTGGCGGCCCTCCATGACTAGTTCGAGGCGACGACGTCGTGGTAAGCACTCAGCAGTTCGGCCGGGGTTGCGAGACCGTCCAGACGCAGCCACGGCTTGCCGGGTGCCGCGCGGAAAAAGACCACGGCGGTGTGATTCATCTTGTCGCCACGATAGACGTTGAATGCGCGTTGAGCCGCGATACTAGCCTCGACGGTGCCGGTGTAGTGCTGCCACTCGGGGCCGGCATCGAAGCGGGCGGCGTAGGCCTTCAGGCGGGCTGTCGTGTCCTCTTCGGGATCGATCGAGATCGACACGAGATGAACCTTGTCACGGTCGGCGCCGAGTCTCGCTTGCAATTCCTCGAAGGTTTGACTGACCATTGGGCATATCGTCGTGCAACTCGTGTAGATGAACGTCAGGATGACCGGACGGCCGTCGTTCAGTTCGTCGGGGAGCGAAACAGCTTTGCCGTCGTCGCGAACCAGCGTCACCGCGGGCAGTGTGTATTGCACAGTCGAGCGCACCGTGCCCGTGGTCATGTCATGTTGGTGATGCATGTGCATCGCGGTGTCGTGGACCATCTCATGGGCCATCTTCCCGGCAGGCGCCGGCTGCATGTCCGTCGCCTGATGATGTTGCACCTCGATCGCGGCGCCATCGGCGACGTCTTCGGCAGTCGCGGCCACGGCGCCGACGCCTGTCAGCCCTGCGCCGGTCAGCACGAGCGCGCCGATCATCCATGTGCGGTTCGTCTTCATCGCGGTCTCCTGAGACAATGGAATGGCAATGGCGCGATGCAAGAAGCACAGCGACGCGCCCGGCCGTTCAATTCAGTCTCATGAAATCGCCCGCGCACGTCATTGGATAAAGTCCCCCAAAGCGCGGTAGGGTACGTCTACCAGCGGTAACATCCACCCCGCATAAAGCGGAGTGTCCCCCGCGTGACGTGCGTAGTTGTCCCGTTGGCAGAGCGACGTGCGCGGACCTACAATTTCATAACCAATGCTTAATGTTTCCTTAAGCAAACTCGCTGGGGAGATCCCATGCAGGCACCTCCGCCCGCTGCACGGCAACTGAGGTTGCGCGACGTTGTCGATGCGATGCGCAAGCTTGGGATCGCGGCGCGACTCGACGAAACGCGACTGGACAACGTCACTGACGCGCGCGGCGCCGCGCTTGCGATCCTGTCGGCGCATGGCGAGTTCCTGTCGGTGAACCGCAGCGCCGCAGCGTTGCTCGGATACGCGAACGGCGAACTCGTCGGCCGCTCGCTGCTGGACATGGCGCCCGAGGGCGAACGCGCATCGCTCGCCGCCCAGCTATCGGTCGATCCCGCTCACGACTTTGCTCCGATCACCACGATGCTGACCTTGCGCAATGGCCGTCCCACCTTGCTGTTACTGCACCGCCAACCGATCGCGTCCGACGAGGCGCAGCAGAAACCGCCCGATGGGCAAGCCGCGCAACTGATGCTCTTCGAGGAACCCCTTGCAGCCGATGCCTCGCTGGCGCCTGGCGTCCATCTCCCCAAAGCGGCGGCCCGTGATCGGCTGAAGTATCTGATGATCGGTCAGCAACGCGAGCGTCAACGCCTCGCCGCCGAACTGCACGACGGTCTTGGCCAGGCGCTCACGCTGATCAAGCTGATGGTCGAGGACTCGCGCATGCGCCTGCGTCGCGGACAAGCCGAAGACGCCGCGCAAAAGCTCGACGCCACCGTCCTGCAAGTGCGCGAGGCGATCGGCGAGATGCGACAGATTTGCGGCGAACTTCGTCCGCTAGCACTCGACCGGCTGGGCCTCGCCGTCGCGTTGAACACGCTGTGCCGGCGCGTCGAGCGCAGTGCCGAAGGCCTGGCGGTGAACTTCCGCTGCGACGTCGACGACCGCGATGTGCCCGACTACCTGAAGGCGGACATTTTCCGCCTCGCTCAGGAAGCGCTCAATAACATCGTCAAGCATGCAGCGGCAACCGAGATCCGGCTCACCCTGCAACGGATCGACACCGGTCTGCTGCTCACCGTTCAGGACAACGGCACCGGCTACGATACGCGCCCCCTGTCACCTGAGGACATTGGTTCGATGGGCCTCGGCCTCGCCGGCATGCAACACCGTGTCGAATCGCAGGGTGGCTTTCTCTCGATCCACTCTTCCGACGCCATCGGCACACTCGTATCGGCGAGTTGGACGCTTTGACGGACACCGCCGGCTCGCCCACGCGCGCTGCCCTCATCCGGCTGCTGGTCCACTGAGCCTCGACGCTGGCAGTTCCTCGACATCGCCGGGTGCCGCTGGCGGCTCCGGATGCGCAACCGGCGACTGGACTGGCTTGTCGGAATCGCGTTCCGCGCATTTGGTCGCGAGCGAAGTCAACAGCCCCATGCTGATCGCGACCAGCACGAGTTCCGTCAGATTCTCGATGGCGAGCTTGTGCATCACGCTCGCCCGATACTTCTCGATCGTCTTCGGGCTGAGGTTTAGATACTCTCCGACCTGCCGGTTGGTACGCCCTTCAGCAATCAGCTTCAGCACACTGCGCTCGCGCGCCGTGAGAATGTCCCACGCGTTCTTCGGCGCCACTGCTTCGCGGCCGGTAATGAAAGAGTCGACCATGTAGCCGTACACATCGGCGCTCAGATGCTTTTTTCCCTGCATCACCGCGCGCATCGCAACAATCAGTTCGTCGAACGAAACATCTTTCAGCACATAACCGTCGACGCCCGCACGCAGCGCTTCACGCACGTACTCTTCGTTTTGATGCACGGTGAGCGCCAGGATACGCACGTGAGGCGAGCGGCGCTTGATCGCCGCGCTCGCGTCGATGCCGTTCATGCCGCGCATCGACAGATCCATCAGGATCAGATCAGGATTGAGCGTCATGGCGAACTGACAGGCTTGCTTGCCGTCCGTCGCCTCTCCGACAACAGGGAATTCGCCTTGTGCTGACAGCATCGAGCACAATCCTTTTCGCAGCAGATCATGATCCTCGCTGACCAGGACGCGATATTTGGTATTCACGATCCCCAACTCCTCGTTAGAGCATGGACGGTTGATTTATCAACCGTAAGCGCCTGTGGCAGGACGATTTTCTTCTTTCAAATATTTCTTTCTGATTCCTTGGACATTTCTTTCCGGTAAATTAACCTATCCTTACTTTGACTTAACATTTTTTTGACCACATCCGATTGCCTGCGCGGCCTTGCTGTGCAAGGTTCGCGCCATCTGGCTCAGGACCTTTTCCAGAGTCGGGAAGCACCTCGGAACTTTTAGTTTGAGTAACTAAGTTGGCGAAAAACGTTTCAAAATAGATACGTTTGACCAAAAAACTGATTTTGGTAATAACAGGAATAAAGCGGGTCTTTCCTGTGTTTCGCGGATGCGAGGCAGTACAAACTATGCCATCCGTCCGTAGCGGAACCATTTTCCTTCCCTGAAGCGAATGACGAACAGTAAACAAGCCTGACGGATCTCACGATTCGTTACAGATGTAACATTTCTGCAATTCAGAAAATACCCTACTCGACGCACCTCCAAAAGTAGGAGGGTGCCCCATTGCTCAGGTCCTTTTGCGCGACTCACAATGACGACGCGGAGGGATGTCGAACATGCGCAAGCGCTCTTCTTTGCTGACGGCGAGTACGCTTCGGGCGGTCATGATGACCCTCGGCATGACATCAACTGGGCTCGCGCATGCGGACATCTTTGGCGCGGTCGACAGCCAAGGTGCGATCGTCCTGACCAATACACCGGGCACGGCGGGACTGCGCGTGATCGTCGCGGGAGACCCGCCGCCCGAGCGAAGTGCGAAACGTACAAACGGCACATTCAGCGCCGTGATCGAAGAAGCAAGCCGCACCTTTCGCGTGGCGCCCGAACTGCTGCGCGCGGTGATCGACGTCGAGTCACGCTACAACCCGAATGCCGTATCGGACAAAGGTGCCCTGGGTCTCATGCAGTTGATGCCCGACACCGCGCGGCGCTTTTCGGGCGGCGACATGTTCAATCCGCGCGACAACGTGCTGGCAGGTGCGCGCTATCTACGCTTCCTGCTCGATCTCTTCCAGGACGACATGGAACTTGCGCTGGCCGCGTACAACGCGGGCGAGAACGCCGTGATTCGGGCCGGCTATCGCATCCCTTCGATCCCCGAGACGCGTCAGTACGTGCCGCGCGTGCTGGACCGCTACCGGCGTCTGCTGACGGTCAGCGGCTGATGCGCGCCGGCGGCGCTGTCATGCCGCCCTGCCCGGCTGCTACGGCACGATCCACGCGCTATCGGCAACGACACGCGTGTTCTCGGGTTGCGCAAAGCGAACGAGATAACCGCCCTTCGAGGCAAAGCGCTGACCCGGCGCGAGCGTCAGGCGCGGATAGTAGCCCGTCAGAATCCGATGGTCGAGCATGTCATCGACGCGTTCTACCAGGTAGTCTCTGACGAACGCATCGACCATGTGACTGAGGGTCTCGGCGAGCAGCCCGCACGCGAGATAGGTATCCGCCTGAACGCGCTCGTCGACGACCTGAATATGCCTGATTGCGAACCAGCCGAACGCGTAATCGACACGCACGCGCCGTCCCTCGGGCAGGTCGACCGGATAGGCGATACGCGCGGCGTCGCGCCACCTCTGCGGCAAGGGTATGCGGTCCAGGCCACCCATCAGTCCCGACACAAAGACCTGAGTCGAAGCGGGCGGCTTGCCTGCGACCGCCGCGATATCAGGTGGCCGCAGCCACAGCACCAGCGCATCTGTTCCACGCGCACCGCGAAGCGCTTCGGCAAGGCTATCGCCCGGCGCGAGCCTGTGGCTCGATACGCTCACGCCGTGGTCCTTCAGTGCGCTCGCGAGCGCAAGCGCCGCTGCCTCGCCGCTATCGCCCGCGCGATACAGCTGGCGTACGGTCTTCACCATGCCAGCCGGTGAGCCGCTATTCGCGTCGAGAATACGCTTCGCGATCAGCCCGGCCTCGAGCAGAACGCCCTTCGAGAAATACATCGAGTAAAAGTCCTGGTCGGTCTCGACTGGCACGTCGACGTTGGGAAAGAGGCACGGCACCGCTTCCTGCTCGCAGAAGTCGTGAACGGGCGCCCAGTTCTTGCCGCCGATTCCCGACAACACCGCAAATACGGGTTGCTGCGTCAGATACGTTTTCAACTGCTCGTGCCAGGTCTCGGGTGGGCCGTGCAGTTCCCACACATGCAACTCCCAGCGCCGGTTGACCATGAACATCATCTTGCGCGAGGTGCGCAGTGGCGGCGTTGCGCCGAGCGGCGAAGCGTTCTTGTCGGCGAAATAGTGTTCCAGCACGTCGAGCATGCCGCGCCGTTTCACCGGATCCGCGTCCGGTGTGATGATCGTCGCGAAGTGCAGCACGGTATCCGTGACGCCCGGCGCGCGGCGCCGGTCGAGCCGCTTCAGATAGCCGATCAACGCGGCCATGTCCGCGTCGTTCAGCGCGAACTGCGGCATCAGATTGCTGAGTGGCTTGCCCTCGGAGTCGACGCCTTCGCGGATCGCACGGGCGATCGTCGCGTCCGTGTACGGCTCGCGATTGGCCCGCATGCCGTCGACGTAGGGTATCTCCAGCTCTTCGGGATTCTGAACCCGCGGGTGGAACAGATACTGCCCGCTGATCGGTGGAATGGTGCTGTTGCCTTCGCGCGCGCCGAGCCCGCTGCGCCGGTGGCAATTCATGCATGCGACGGCGGCGCCTTGCATGCGCACGCCGCCATCGTGGGTCGCTTGAACCGCTTCCCCGGAGCCGGCAATACCGCGCTGGTAGATCGACTCGCCGGCATCGATGGGAGGCGCGCCGCGCGCTTGTTGCACGCCGGCCAGCAGCAGCGCGGCAAGCGCGGCCGCTACCCCAAAGAATCCGGCGCGGCGCATGACTAAGGAACCGGCCGGACCGGCGAGCCGCTCGCCGGCGACGTATCGGCGCCGATCGTGACGGAAGCGTGCCGCCCCTGCCAAACAGGTTTGGCGAACGTCAATCTGTCGAGGGGCGGATTGAGCGTGACCTTGTCGATCACCAGCCGGTCTTTCCTATCCGTCCCGACCGGGCCGCTTTCGATGACGAACGGAATCCGCACGCCATCCACGTCCCTGAAGTCGCGATACATCACCTCGACGATCGCGGGCTGGCCCGAAGGACCGCGCGCCTCGCGGTCGGACTTCACATCGAGGAAATTCTGCGCGTCGACCCACACGTGGCGCGTCGCACCGGAGGGCAAGCGCAGCGACAGACGATAGGTATCGCGTCCTTCGACCTTGTCGGTGCCTTCGAGTGCGACGTCGATGCCCTTCGCGGCGTGATCGAGCAACGGGCCGTCGATGACCTGCGCGTCGCGCGCGAACTTCACTTCATCGCTCGTATAGGGGCGCACATCCGGACCGCCGCTTCCCGACGGGCGCACTTTCCAGCCTTCCTTGCCGTCGAATACGTGCCCGATCATCTGATTGGCCGCCGTGACCTCGAAGCGAGTAAGGTCGGGACGTTTCAACGTGAGCATGAACGGCAGATTCGACGTGGGCGCATTCGGACTGTCCACGTGCCCGACCCACTCCATCGACATGACCTTGCGCCAGGCATCCGCGCCGCCACGAGCCTCGGCGTTCCTCGCGACGATTTCCTCCGTGCCAAGGCGGTCGTCCGACCTCGCGGCCGGCATTTGCGCCAGCACGAACGCGGCGGCGATCGCCACAAGCACCCACCACCAGGCAATCCGTTTCATGACCTTCTCCAGGTGTGCTGCCGTCGCTAGCGAGCCGGCACCTTGACCATGGCGAGTTGCGGCTTGGCGAACAGCGAATCGTCGGCGGCTTGATTCACCGTCACGTGCTGAATCGTCATCTGATGGGTCTGCTTCACGCCCGCGACCATTGTCTCGAGCGTATGCGGCACGACCAGGCCGTTTTCCGCGTGGTAATCGCGGAAGTAGACGGCGACGTTGTGCATGCGCCCATCGAGCTTGCGCGGGTCGCCATCCATTTTCAGCTCGAGAAAGTTCGTCGCGTCGATCCACACATGACGCTCGGTGTGATCTTTCGTCGTCAGCAAGAGCCTGTAGGCGCGGTGGCCCTCCACGGTATCCATGCCCTGCACCGCGACCTGGCTGCCCTTGCTCGCGTAGTCGATCAGCGGACCGTCGAGATCGGCGGTGTTCGCGGCCGATTTCGCCTCGGCAGACGTATAAGGCTCGGCGTCATTGCGTCCGAGGAAAGGCCGGACTTTCCAGCCTTGCGAACCGTCGTAGACCTGATACGCGGTCTGATTGTCGAATCGAAGTTCAAAGCGGCTCTTGTGCGGCCGCTTCATCGTCATCGTGAACGGCAGCTTGACTGGTTTGGTGCCGCCCACGTCGATCTGTCCTGTCATCGTTATCGTGTTGACGGCGTGCCACGCCTTCAGACCGCCGCGCGCAGCGACGTTGCGCTCCACGATCTGCGCCGCGCTCAGGTCGGCCGCCGACGCCGCGGCCGGCATCAGGGCCGCGGCCAGCAAGGCCGCCATCGGCACCGTCATCGAAAACAACCGTTTCATGGCTCACCCCTCCCTTTGTTCGCGGATCGCTGGCGCAATCATTCGACCACCAGTCCATCGATATGAAACGTGCCGATCAGCACGTTGACGCGATCGCCCGCCCTGATCAGGTTGCCTTTGTTGGAGAACACCACCCAGTATTGCTGGCCGACCTCCTGCGGACCGGTCTGCCGAAGCTGGCCGATCGTGTCCATCACCGGCACTTCGAGCAATGCATGACTTCTCTCGCCGTATAGATACGGCGTCGAGTTCTTGTCGCCGAGCAACTGCGCGACCGCCGGGTCGGTGACGCGATAGCTGAAGCGCAGCAGATTGCCGGAGGCGGTGCGCCGCACGCTCAGGTTGTCGACGCCATGCATCATTTGATACAGCTGCTGCGCGTGCTGCGGCACTTTCACCGGCATATACGGCGACGCCTTTGGCGAAGTCGCTGCCGCCGCCGAGTTCTGCTGCGCCGCGGCTGCATCCAGCATGGCCGCGGCCAGACAGACACCCGATAGAACCAACGCGGCTCGCCACGCCGGAGACGATGGGTGTTTCATGGCAAGAGTCCCCCGGGACCGAACGGCAGCAAGCTTCCTGTCACCAGCCCGGCGAGACCGGCATTTTTACCATTGCTCGGCAACTCGACCGCGCCGATATCGATCCCCCCGGCCTGCGGGCGCGGCGTGCCGAAGAAGTCGTGGTTCGGCGCACCAACCGACGTGGCTGCATTGACGGCCGGCGAATTCGACTGGATCGCGTAGTCGCCGAGCGGCACGCCATAGCCGGCTCCCTTCGTGATCGTGGCGTTGGACAGCGACAGCGGCCCGTACGACATGTTGATCCAGTTGTTGCCTTCATCCGGCGTGGCCGACGGCTGCAGGCTGAAGAGCGGATTCGGCAGCACCGTGTCGGCAATCCCCGGAGGCACCGCGAAGCCGTTCCCGCCAGCTTCAGGCGGCACACGCGAGCCGTTGCAGTACTGGCTGACCACGTCCGGATTCGTGCCGATGTTGTGCGCGTTCGGGTAATCGACAACATCGGTCAGGATCGAATACTGCGGGGCCAGCGTCACCCCCGACTCGTGAGTCGAGGGCTTCACATCGCCATACGCGCCGATGTCCCAATACATCGCGTTCGGATCGCAATATCCGGTCTTCTGGCCTTTCTGGTTCAGCGTCGGGTTCAGTGTGACCGTGTTCTGCAGGCCCGGAATGTTCGGATCGAGTCCAGCCACCGTGATGTAGAAGGAGCGGTTTTGCCAGAACACGTTGTTCGTCAGCACCGGGTCGGAGAACGTCGCGCAGTCCGACACGTTGCCAGGACACTTCAGATTTTTCTTCGAATTCGCGAACGCACTGATGAAGTTCGCCGTATGCCGCGCGACCTCGAGACCCGCCGGCTGGAACGCCGACGTCGTGATCGGGCTGCAGGTCGTTTCGGCGCCCACCGTCGTGCAGTTCGGCGGCCCGACGTTCGCCTGCGCGGCCAGCGCCGTATTGAACAGCACACCGGCCGTGGAAGTCGAATCGTTCGAAATCACCGTGTTATTGATGAAGCTCACCGCCACCGCGTCCTGCAGCGACACGCCTCCGCCCGCCCAGCCCGCCACGTTGTTCGCGATGATGTTGTTGATGACGGTAACGTCGTTCCACGATTTGCTGTCACTCGGACTGCGCTGCACGTCCGTGCCGTTGATGTTCTGCAAGCGCAGACCGCCGCCTTTACCGCTTTCCGCGGTATTGCCGACAATCAGGTTGCCGTCGATCACGAGGCCCGGACCGACGCCATCGGAAAGCTGCGGCGCGCAGTCGATGTCGACCGCCGAGTTTTCACAGAAGGTGCCGTCCGGCGGCACGCCCTGGGCGATGATGCCGCCGCCGTACGTCGGCAACGTCGGGTTGTTGCTCTGGTTGAAGATCACCCAGTTGTGCGAGATGTCGCCGTTGTAGCTGAACCCGAAGTGAGCGATGCCGCCGCCGTCGCCGCTGCTGATATTGCCGCACACAAAGTTGTAGTTGAAGTGATAGTTGTCGGCGCCCGAGCAGAACGTCACGCCGGCCGCGGACGAAGGCGTCGTCGAGTTGATTTCATCGCCATACGAAGCATTCGAGGTCACCGCGTTGTGGTGCACGTTCACAAATGTGTTGTACCCGAACGGCAGCTCCGTGACGCCGTTCGCCGCGATCGTGCCGTCCGGCACTTCGACCTGGCCGATCGTGATGCCGCCCGTGAGCGTTCCGGCATTGCTCGACACGCGGTTGTTCGACACCTCCGTGTAGTGGTTCCAGCCGTGCAGGAAGATCCCGCCGCCGCCTTGCGAACTATTCGTGAAGGTCATGCCGTCCACCCGCGACGGATTGCACAGGAAGTTGCTGGGGTACTGAGCGCAATCCTTTTTACTGCTGGTGAGCGGCGTGCAGATGCCGTTCGCCGTGCAGTTCGCGTCTGCCTGCCCGTTCACGTCGGCCACGCCCTTGGCGAGCACCGTGATGGCGGCGCCTTCGTAGGCTCCCATCAGCGTGGGTTCGATCAGCAGTTCACCGAGATTGCCGTTGAGCGTATTGTCCCAGCCTATCGTCGGTTCCAGCGGAATCGCATCCACTTGCCGTTGCATCGTGCTGCTGCACGAGTACTTGCCGGTCGGGTCGTACGGGTTACTGGAACTGATCAGGCCACCGTTGAGCGCCACGCCGAACAGGCAGTCGACCTGTCTGCGCCACGGGTCCATCTTGCCGGACGGGTGGGGATTCGCGTTGACCGTCACGGAACTCGCGCCGACGCCTTGCAAACGAACCGGCTTCCACATCAACAGCATCTCCTTGTAGTTACCGGGGCCGACGATGATCATGTCGCCCGGGGCTGCCTTGTCGATGGCGGTCTGGATGGCGTTGCTCGTGCTGTTCTCGCCAGCCACATACGTAGGTGCCTTACCGCCGATCGTGACCGTGACGGTATCGATCGACTTCTTGCCGTTGCCAGCCGTGATCACCAGTTCACCGCAGCTCGTCGCCGCGGTTACGCCCATCTGCTGGATCGTGCAGCTCGACTGCGCCTTGCTCAGCGTAGGCACCGTCACCGTGATCTGCATGTCGCTCCACGAGGTCACCTTCGCGGCGACACCGCCGATCGTGACCGTGCCAGTGCCCTGCGCGTCCCCGAAGCCATAGTGGCGCGTGACGAACTTCTGGTTGAACGGCGCTTTGGTCTGAGCCGGCCCGCTATAGGCATGGTTGATCACGGTCTGATCGCCGAGCGCTTTGATCGTCAGCGTATGGCCGGTCGCACTGACCCACGGACCTGCCCCGCCGCCGCTCGAGTCGCCAGTCACCGTCGAGACGGCCGGGGTTCCGTCGGGATAAGCACAGTCAGGCTGGTTGTAGCCGTCCGCGAAGGCCTGGACCGGCACGACCGGGGTATCCATATACTGCGTCTGGCCGGGCATGAACGGAATCTCGTAGCAGAACTGGCTGTACGCCGGGTTAAAGAGCGGGTCGCGTATCGTCTGGCCGGGGTGCGCCGGATCGGGCTTGTCGGGATCGTTCATGCAGGCCACCATCATGTTCGGCGAGTAACCCGTCGGGTTCGGCGGATTCACTTCCCACGTCGAATATTGCAGCCCGTTGAAGATGCCCCACTGATCCGCATACACACGGGACACTTCATTGCCGGCGAAGTCCTTCAGCGAAACCGGCACGTTCGGCACCGCGAACTTTTCGCCGAACTGCGGCGAGTACGGGTCGAACTCCGACGAGAAGTCATCCAGCATGAAGCCCGTGAAGTGAGCGGCGACGTGCGTGGAGCTGAACACCCAGAACTTCACGACCGCCGACATCTGGTTGGTCAGCGTGACTTCCTTGCGGTCGCACAGGTGCCGGGACGCGCCCGCGAACGGTGCGACTTCCTGCGAACCCGGGAACAGGCTGATGAAGTCGGGCACGATCCGCAGCGCACCGACGCACGGCCAGGACGGTTGAATGACGCCCGTAACCTCTTCGTTGCGAGTCTGCATGCCGAGATCCGTGGTCGGGTTCTGCGCATTGTTCGCGTTGTAGCTCGAATTCACCGCCGCCTGGTCGGGCAGGATGAAGATGTTGCCGAGACTGCCGAACTGTTGCGTCACCGGCGCGATGTAGTTGTCGCCGATCAGGATGTTCTTGTCCTCCTCCTTCACGAGTTCATAACCCGGCGGCACGATGACTTCGACCACGTACTTGCCTGCGGGCAGCATCTTCGTGCCGTCGCCGGACGGGTTCGTCACGCAGATCGAGCAGTTCGTGCCGGTCGGCTTGCCGGTGGTCGGGTTGCGGCCCGTCACGCTCGGGAACTGGTACATCCCGTCATACGGCGCGGGCTGCAACTGGTTGAACGCGTGCATGCCGTCATAGCACTTGAATTGCGAGTTTGCCGGCAACGCGCGCTGCTGGGGATCGAGCCATTGCGGCGAGTTTTTCAGCGTGAAGAAGAACGGGTCCGTGGTTTCCTGGCCGGGACAGTTCATGTTCGGCACGCCGTCCGAACGGAAGCCCTGCGCCCAGTCGTCCCAACTGCTGGTTTTGGTCGTATCCACGAGCGCGAGGCTCTGGGTGCCGTCCGCGGCAACGCTCTCCTGATAGAGGTTCACCGTGACGTTCGGCACATTCGGCGTCCAGCTATTGTGAGAGAGTTGGGCCGGGTCGTCGAACGGCCGTGTCGACGCATAGACCACTTCGCCACGAATGCCGCCATTCTCAGTTGGGCCGAACGGCGTCTTGCCGAATTCGAGGAACGAGCTCTGACCGGAGAAGCCTTGCCAGCCCATGGTCGTCACCCATGGCGGATCGATCCGTCCCGTCGATGGATTGGTGCCTGAGCGATCGTTGCAGTCCGCGTCGTTGCAATACACCGAGCCGGGGAAGCGCAGGTTAGTCGGCAGGTGTGCCGTCGCGGATTCCTTCGTATTGGCGTAGTGAGCCGCAATGGTCGAGGTACCGCCGCCAGGTGTGCCATCCGGCGGCCCGCCCGCGTCGTAGACAGCATGGACGCCGGTCTGCTTGTAGCGCGTCGTATCGGCCTCGGCGATGTACCAGTTGAACAGCGGGAATACTTCGTTAAACGACGCATAGCCGTTCATGTCGGTGGTCAGGAAATTCGAATAGCTGCCGTCGCGGAACCGGATCGTGGTTGGCACGAGCGCGAGACCGGGCTTGCTGGCATCCGACACCCCATTGCCATTGGTGTCGAGGAAGGTTCGCGTGTACAGATTGGTGTGCCATTGAAGCACCGACAGCTCGCCGACGTTCGCCGTCTGCCCGCCCTTCACCGCGACCGCCGTCGCCAGCCCGTCGACGATCTGATCGTTCCACTGATCGAACACCGTGATTCTGTAGGTGCCATCGGGCAAGCCGCTGATGCTGAACGAGCCGTCGGCCGCGCACTTGGTGAAGGCGACATCCTCGCCGTCCGGATCGCCGACGCTCACGTAGCACTGCGTGAAGCTGAGCGAGTTGCGCGAGCCGGCGCCGTAGAGGTTTTCGTTAGGCGGCCGGCTGTAGTGCAGGTTGGTAATCTGGCCTTTGATGCCGTTGTTGCAGGTCACGCCTTTGCAAAGAAGCGGCAGCCGCGCATTGATGATCTTCGGATTGGCAAAGCCGATCGTCACGTGAAAACCCGCCGGCCCGAATTCCTGGAAGTACGCCGGGCCGCCGACCTTGATGAATGCATCGTGCGCTTTCTGGCCGTCGAGCGTGTTGGTCTGCAGCCACTCTTCGCCGCGTGCGATGCGGTCGGCCGCAGGGTACGCGGCTACACCGAAGCGCCCCGGCATCAGATTGGAGATGATCGCCTGGCCCACCAGCGGCGACAGCGTCTTGCCGTCAGACTCGAATTTCGGGCAAGTCGGGATCATGCCGACGATGCCGTCATGCGTCGTCTTCGAGATCGGGCAAGCGTCGAGACCGGTGGCCGGGTCCTTCATTCCCGCGAGCGAGTTGGACAGCGGATTGTTGAACATGTCGTAGCTCATCTGGCCGGTCGCATCGCCCGTGCCGCCCGCGTCGTCGAAGAGCTTGATTTCGAAGCCGCCGAGGCCCGGTTCACGCGCCGTGCCGAATGCATCCGTACCGCCGCTCACGTCCACTTCACCGTTGACCGGCG
Organism: Paraburkholderia sp. BR14374; assembly: GCF_040948685.1. NCBI lineage: Bacteria > Pseudomonadati > Pseudomonadota > Betaproteobacteria > Burkholderiales > Burkholderiaceae > Paraburkholderia > Paraburkholderia sp. BR14374. The sequence goes on from NZ_JBFPKF010000008.1 coordinate 334,279, forward strand.
CGTCATCTTCAAACACGAACACCGAGATTTTCGCGGTCTGCAGCGGGGTCTGTTGCAACAGCACGTTCACCGCCGTTTGTGCCGGTGCGATCGGCGCGCCGCCCATCGCGTGACCACACTTGCCGGTACCGGGCGCGAAGTCCGCGCCGCTCGGGCCGGACGGGCAGTCCTTCGAGATGTCGAATTGCCGTAGCGCACCGTTCGTCCCTGCTACCGGCGCGCCGGAGCCTTGCGCGAACGTGTTGCCCGCGTCGCCCGGCAGGATCGAAATGTAGTAGTGCTTCGTTGGATCGAGCGCCACTTGCGACGGATCGACCGGAGTCTGTTGCGCGGCGGTCGTGCGGCATGCTCCATCGCCCACGTCGCACACGGCCGGCACATGGGTGTTGGTGGTCGGATCGAACACCGTCTGCCCCGACTCGCACGCTATGGTTCCCACGCAGCCCGACGCGATGACCGGCATATAGCTGGTGTGGAAACTGGTGCCGAGACTCGGCACCGGCAGCGGCGGGCAGGTACTCGGGCGCCCGGCGCCGTTCACCTGACAGGCGGGGTCGATCTGGAACGTGCGGTCCTCCTCGATGATCCAGCGATAGTCCTTGATCGCAATGCCGGTCGGCGCGTCCTTCACCGCCACGGCGAGTCCGCTGCCGCCGTTGAACGTCACGGTGACCGTTGCGGCTGCGCTAGCCGTGTTCTGTGAATTGACCGCCTTGTACTGGAATGTGACCTGGGCCGTCTTCCCGCTGCCGACCTGCGGCGTCGACGGTGCGGCGTTGAACGAACCATCGGCGTTCAGCGTGACGGTGCCGCCCGATACCGTACCCGACAAGGTGGCGGTGAGCGGCAGGCCAGACGGGTCAGTGGCGTTGGCGAGCACGCCCGGTGCGCCGACGTGCAGGTACGAAGCGACATTGCTGGTGTAGGTGGCGGCGTTGGCAACGGGTGCGCCGGACAGGCAATGAGCACTTGCCGTGCATGCCGCCAGCGTCACTAGCGCCGTCAGCGCGGGATTGCCGTTCGCCTGATAGACGAAGCTGTCCGACGTCGTGCCGCTGTTCGGCACATACGTGAAGGTGCCGTTCTGATTCAGCGTGAGCACGCCGCCTGTCGGCGGGGTCTTGACCTGCACGCCGGAGACGCCCACATCGTTGGCGATCACGCCGCGCGCGGGATCGGTCACGCTCAGGGTGTTGCCGGGCACGAGGAAATACTTGTCGGGGTTGGCCACGGCGCCGGTGTTGGCAGCCGTCGACACCGGCGTTGCGCCACCGTTCACGCTGATATACCCCTGCATCCCACCATCGCGTTGATTATTGGTGGACAGGCTCAGCTCGCGATCGAACACAGGCAACGCGAGTGCGCCCGTTGCAGGCGCATTCATCAGCACGTCATAGGTTTTGCCGGCAGCGAGGAACACCTCCGACTGAACCCGCAGATTGCCCGGCAAAACGTTGCCGTCCTCCGCCAGCAGCGAGAAGCCGGACATCGGGGGGGTGCCGGTTTGCGCGCCCACCACGGACGGCACGTGCATGCGCAGCCCGGCATTGACGAAGCGCAGCAGCACGAGCCCCGTCGAGGCCGGCGCGGCAGCCGCAAAGGTCGAACCGGCCGCGTTGTTGCGGTCGAACGCGATGCCGTTGATCAGGTAATAGCGCGGGTCGTAGTTCACCGCCGGCGGATAGCAGGTGCCGTACGTAGACGACGACGGATTGCCGCAACCGCCCGGCTGACCGGACCAGACCGTGGTTTCGCTGAAGCCGGACGTCGTCACCGCCGATGCCACGGCGGCGTTCTGCACCGGATCGATTTCGCTCAGCAAGAGCGGCACGTCCGCGTCATAGCTGACGCCGGGATAGGCCAGCGCGCGCGTCGAACCATTGGCCGGCGTTCTGACCACCAGTACGCCGTACAGGCCCATCGGCCCCTGAATGGACGGATGCGTGCCCGACTCGATCAAGTAAGTGCCGGGGTTGAGATTGTTCCAGGCAAGGGTGGTCGTCTGGCCATTCGTCACTTCGTTCGCGAACGACTGCACACGCGGCGGCTGCGCGGGCGGCGTGAAAGTCGCGCCGGCCGAACTGCTGGCGATCGGCCAGGTGGTCGCGGTTTGCGTCGCATGCACGGGGCTTGTTGTGCTCGTCGCCGTCGTGCCTTGGCCGACACCGAGTTGGCCGACCACGACAAGCGAAGTCGGTATCGAGCCCGGCAGACTGTTCTTGAGATTGATGGTCAGCGGGCCGGGCGGTACCGTGATCAAGACAGGCGACCAGTTCGCGCCCGCGCCCGGATTCGTCGCCGCGCAGGTAGCGGGCGCCGTCGCCGGCGCTGAACAGGTGTATCCCCACATCGGCACGACCTGTCCGTCGGGGAGTGCAACCGTCGAGGCCTGCGCCGTCAGATTGACACTTGTGGCCCAGGCCATGCCGCTCGCCGTGAGCAGGATCGTTGCGGCGACGCCCGCCTTGATCAGACCGAGGAGCGTCCCTTTGAACTGGGTGGATCTCATCGCGTTTCTCCCCGCCTCTAATTACCTTCGTTGATCGTGAAAGCCTGTGGATCCACGAGCATCATCATCATCATTCCGCCAGGGAAGATGTTGTTCGTGGTGATCTCGCGTTCATTGTGTGAGTGCCACATGTAGGCGAAGCCGGCTTCGGCGGACGGTGGATTCACGACCGTGCCGTTGGGCGGCGTCGTCCCGTTGTAAGCGGTCGCGCGAACGGTGGCGTCGGGCCCGAGGTAGGGACTGCCACCGAACCAGGCGCCGTTGGTCAGCACACGCGCATCCGGCAAGGTGACCGGACCGCCGCTGCCTACGTTGCCAAATGGATGAGCTTCCAGCGCCTTGTTGTGATCGGCGCACCACTCGTAGTAATTCGGCGCTTTCGGGTCAGCGGTGTAGTAGCCGTTCGCATCAGGAATACAGACGCTGCCGTCGCCCGGCTTGTGCCCGTACACGTCCCAATTCAGGCCCTTGCCGGTCCAGTAGAAAATGCCGTCCATCGCGAGGCCTGGCGTGGTCGTAGTCGTGAACAGCAAGGGACCGGCGAGTTTGGTCGCATCCGTCTTGCTGAGCAGCAGGTTGCCGTCGCGCGCCAGCACACGCACGTGATTGCCGTGTTCGTGGAACGGATGCTGCCAGCGCCCCGTGCCGATCACTCGCAGCAGCACCAGTTCGCCGGGATGCATGTGCGGATTGCCGTTGTACGGCTGATTCGGATATTGCGGCGCGTAGTTCGCGTCCATGTCGTCAGGCATGGAGCGCCCGTTGATCATGAAATAGGCCGGGTGATAGGGCTCGGTTTCGACGGTCATGCAACCGGTGGACTGGGTGCACGCTTTGGCCGCTTGCTGTTCCGCCTGCGAGTGGATGCGCGGATCCATTTCGGCAAACTGGAACAGATACTCGCGGTCGTAGCAGGTCGCGCTATGGTTATAGGCCGCCGCAGCATTCCGGTAATCGGGCTGGCCGTCGGGCAGCGTCGAGGATACGGCGCGGCAGCCCGTCGGCACCGCGAGGGTCCCGGGCGCGGAAGTCGGCAAGACGATCAGCGCGCCGGACAAGCCCATTTCAATCTGCAGATCGCCCTGCGTGCCGCTGTAGTAGCTATGCGTTCCCGGCGTCGCCGCCACGAAGCTGTAGGTGACCGTGTTGCCGTGGGTCGCCTCGCGTGTCAACACACCTGGCACGCCGGTCTGCGTCGCCGGACAGGTGCCGTCCGGGTTCAGGACCGCCGCACATACCTGGAAGCCCGGAAACAGGATCGAGGTATTGCCCGCGGCGGCCGGCAGATTGTTGGTGAGCGTGACCGTCACGAGGTCGCCCTGCTTGACGATCAGTGTCGGCCCCGGAACCTGCATGCTGGGACAGTTCGCGCCGGCAATGCCCGCTGGCGAAAATCCCGCTGGCGCCGTCCGGCACCCGTAACCCCACGCGTAAATGCTCGCGCCGTCCGGCTGGCTGACACGGTTCGCCTCGGCGCTCAGATCGAACGTCGTTCCGGTGATACCCGGCGCGGCAGCCTGCGCATGCAGGCAGAACAGTGCCGCCAGCAACACGGCGCCGAATCGCGCGAAGCGTGTCAAACGCGCGATGCATGCGGGGTACGCACGCAGGGCGATCCACCTTGCGTTGATGAAGTTACCCACGGTTTTTCTCCTAGGAGCAGGACTTCGTGGTCGGGTCCACCGAGTGGCAGATGTGGACCTCGGTCATCAACCCGCCGAAGTTCTCGGCGTCGTTGGACAGGTGATCGAGGTTCGGCGTGTACAGGTAATAGACCGAGCCCGGCGCGTATTTGGTCGTATCGCTCGCGTCGAGAATCACGTCGATCGACTCGCCGCCCCCCAGGGTGACCGAGTTCGTGTTGTAGGTCATGTCGTTGCCGGCCAGGTCACGAAGCAGCCGTGCATTCATGCCAATCACGTGCATTGGAATGCCGAGCGAAGCGAGCGTCTGAAACTCCGTGACGTCGAGGTCGGAGATTCTGAGCAGCGCGCGGCCGCCGGCCGGAATGTTGATCAGCGCGGGCAGCGGTTGCGAATAGTGCTTCGATCCATCCGCGACCGGCGTCTGCATCGGCCCTGGCGTCACAGTGTCCGGATAGCTGCGACCATTCAACATGAAGTGCTTGTCCTTCATATCGACGAATGGCTCCGGGTTGAACGTCATGCCGATGAAGTGGAAGTTCGGATCGAAGCCATGGATCTGAACTGGATACTCGACGTCGTACGCAGTCGAACCGTCACCGTCGTTGTAGGCGTAAAGCGTCGGCGTGCCGCTCTTGTTCTTCGCGTGCATCACGCTGTTTTGCGGCGGCAGCGGCGTCGAGCACAGAATGTCGCTGCCGCATGCCGTGCGCGGATCGAGTTGTTGCTGCTGCAGCGACGCGTAGAGCGTCCCCGTCGTGACGCGGTTCTGCCTCGGCCGCACGTAGATCTGCCCGACCATCCCCATCTGCAAATGCTCAGGCGGCGTGATGTGGCAGTGCCAGAAGTAAGTGCCGGCATCCGGTGCGAGGTAGTAGTACGTGAAGCTCGCACCGATGTTGATCGCCACCGACGCATCCGGCACGCCGTCGAAGAACGCGGACGCGTTCGGATAGCCGTGGAAGTGCACCGTGTGCTGCTCGAACAGGTCGGGGCGCATGATCATCCCGACGTTGGTGAGCGTCAGGAAGAACTCGTCGTCCTCGTCGATGGCCATGGTCGGCGCGGGAATGTTGCCGTTCATCACGCCGATGTCCATGATCGGCCGCGGGTCGACGTGACCGGTCAACTGACCGGCTGGCACCGAATCAGGATCGGGCGCGAGGCCGACCGCGCCGTTGAAATTCGGATCGTTTTTCGCATCGCCCACGACGTTGAACACCGAGGCGAACTCGGTGCCGGGCAGTCCGTTGCGAATATCGGCGAGACCGGACAACGGGCCGAACGAGAACATGTAGGTTTGCGTGCCGTCGCCCATCGTCGCGTAACCATCGCCGCCCGAAATCTGCTGACACTTGATCGCGCCGTTGACGTTCTTCGTCGGGGTCGAGTTCGATCCGGTCACGGACGGGCCGACGTAGGCCGGTTCGCCCGCACCAGCCCGCAGCGCGGTAGGATGAAGCGTCGTTGTCGGTGGACATTGCACGCGGAACGACTGAGCAAATGACGGCAACGACAATAGCAATAACAGCAGCGCTGCAAAGCCGTTCCGACAGATTGGAATACTGAACATATGACCTCCGTCCAGGGGGCAGCCAGCGCGAACCGCGCTGGAGGTCATGCTCTACGGTGGGGCACTCACCGGGTACCGACGACCTGAACCCGTAGATTGATTCTGCAGATGCATGCAGGCATCTGGGATGGGTCAACTCCCTACACTTGCGGTAGGGGCGAACCCAGCGGGGGGTGGGAAGGTCTGCTGCAAGCGGGGCTCATATAGCCGCCATGAGCTGCGACCGCACAAGGCGAAGCGGCGCTCGCGATGCCCAGTGGATCTCTTCGTGTTGGATCACACACCCGGGATACGATGAGGTTGACCCTTGATCGCGTTGCCCGCTAGATTTGAAGGTTCAAGCGCCGCCAGTGCGAAATGACTTCTCGTAGAAGATATCTGTAGAACAACTCGATGGGGTTGCGATGCGGGTTGCGGAGTGACGGAAACGACACAGCGTTTCGCGATGTCACCCGGAGCGACGGCAGCGAACTCCTTGCTGTTCGCAATACGCGTGTATCGATGTCCGGCGCCTGCGTTAGAACGGCGAGCAACGCCAGTTTTCAGGCGCCGGTCCTAGGCGCAAGGCGCCAAGTTGCCGGTTGCACTACCTGAATTCACCTATAACAAGGACAGAACAGGTGGCAAACATGCTTCAACCGGCTCTCGAATTGCGTATTGCCTATTGCCTGTTGGCCTTGCGCAAAGCACCGTCAGCCTCTCGGGCACAAGTCCTGAGGTGCTCTATCCGTCAGTTCGACCCACCTGCCACGACACTTCAATCAGCCGGAGAAACGGCCGGAGAAACGACATGAAGATGATTGGTTTGCTGGGACTGCTGGCGAGTGCCGCTGTGCAGGCTCAGGTCACCCTGCCGTTGCCAGAGGCATACCCGACGCTGCTCGGGGTCTCGTGCGGCGGTGTAAATGTCACCAGCTATGTCACGGGATTCGACGCGAACGGGTATATCCGCGGCGAGGTCTACGCGTGGACCCGCTGCGGCGCATCGGGGCGCGGCGGCGGCTACCACGCCCAAACCTATCAGTCCTGGCACACCATCGTGTGGGACATGCGCCAGAACTACAAAGTGCTGCCTTATGACAACATGGTTCCGGACCCGGCATTCACTGCCACCGACGCGTACGGCAATAGCATCCGGAACACCTGTTCCGTTACAACCGACGGGCAGCCGGCCTGCGTCGCCAGTGCCTATATCTACTATGCTCCGCCCACTATGACGCCGATTTCGGACACCGTGACCGTTAGCCCGGTGTGCGGGCAATAGCCGGCGCCGGACGCTGTCGTTAATGACCGTTCGACGGTCGGCGCTAGCTTGCCCCGACCGGCAGACAGCGCCAACTTTTCGCGCGCTGCTGAAATTTGCCCGAGAGCCGACGCGATTACGACCGCATGCGAAACGGGTCGACGAGTTCGTTCATCATGTCAAGCAGCATGGCGCGATCACGTTTGATTTCATCGATTGGGCCGCCCAAACTCAGTGTCATCGCGTCGTAGCCGCGCTTCATGGGCAGAAGCATTGCCAGTGCAGCGGCTCCGGGCATGGACACGCCCGTGGAAAGAGCAAAGCCGTCGCGGAGCGTCTGCGCGATGCTTTTGCGTACGTCCTCCAGTGCAAGGTGCAAGTCGGGATTGCGCTCGAGCGCGTTGACCTTGCGTAGCAGGTTCGCGACCTCCCTATCTGTTCTCGTGGTCAGCAACATCTTGCCTGCCGCGCTATGAAACAGGGGACGCAGCGCACCGCTCGAACTCGTGAAGCTGCCGGCGCGGGTTGCTTGCAGCACGTGCAGATAACGCACATGGGTTCCGTGCTGCGCGCCGATCATGACCGTGTGACCGCAGCGATCGCGCACGCTCCTCATCAGGCGCAACAGGCTTTGCGCGCTGTACATCTCCTCCTGAATCCAGGCCGTTGCGAGCGCAATCCGCAGATTGGGCACATACAGCCCGGTGCGCGCTTCGTGATCGAAATATCCCGCTTCCGTCAGGCTATTCATTAGGACCGAGGTACTCGATTGCGGATAGCCAAGCGATTGCGAAATCTCCTTGATCGTCGCGGGGCTTCGCGTTTCCGCGAAATATTCGAGCACTTCGAGAACCCGGTGGGCTGATTTGACCCGAGGAATGGAGTCCATAACCATGATTTTGAATCACATATGTGATTGTTGTGTTCCACGGATTATAGGCGGACTAAGCTGCATGCCAGCTCGCTGCAATCAGCGAGTGCAATGCACCGGACCAGCCATGTCATTGGTGCGCAGACATCCAGAAAAGGTCAGGGTCGCGCGGTTGCCGCGATCCATCAAGGCCAGGAGGAGGCAGAGTTTTATGGAAAACGTCGGAAACGTACTGTCCGCGCTCGAGGTCAGGAGAAGCTCGCGGTATCGTGCATGGCTCTTGTTGCTGCTCAGCCTGATCTACGCATCGAGCTTCATCGATCGTATTTTCATCGCCGTCGTGGGGCAGTCGATGAAGGTCGACATGAACCTGAGCGACCTGCAGATCGGGGTGCTCGGCGGCCTCGCATTCTCGCTGTTCTACGCGACGCTGGGCATCCCGATGGCCCGACTCGCCGACCGGATGAGCCGGGTCACGCTGATATCCCTGTCGATTGCGGCATGGCCGGTGATGACCGTGCTGTGTGGCACGGCGGGCAATTTCGCGCAGTTGCTTCTGTACCGGCTTGGCGTCGGTATCGGCGAGGCTGGCAGCACGCCCACCGCTCATTCGCTGATCTCGGACGAGTTCCCCGAGGGACGCCGCGCCACTGCCCTCGCGATCTATGCGCTCGGTCCTCCGCTTGGTGCGATCGGGGGCGCGATCGGCGGCGGAATGATTGCACAACATTTCGGCTGGCGGCCGGCTTTCTGGGTCGTCGGCGCTCCGGGGCTCATCCTGGCCGTCATTGCTTTCCTGAGCTTGCGCGAGCCCGAACGCGGCGCCATGGACCCGATTACCGCTGTTGATGCGCAGCGCAATGCCTCGCTGGGCGCTATCGCGGCCATCCTCTTGCGCAGTCCGTTGTTCGTGCAACTCCTGCTGGGCACAGTGATCGGCGCGTTCGCCCAGTACGGCATCAATCTGTTCATTCCGGCGTATCTGACACGCGAATTCGGCCTCAATGCCGCGCAGGCCGGGATGATGTTTGGTCTCACGATCGGTGTCGGTGGCGCGATCGGCACGACGCTCGGCGGATGGATTGCCGACAGGGCCGGATCAAGCGACAAGCGCTGGTATGCCTGGGTACCGGCTTGGGGCACGCTGCTTGGCTTCGTGCCGGCGTCCCTCGCGTTCATGCAGTCCGACTGGCATCTCGCGGCGGCGTTGCTGTTTCTCGCCACGATCCTGTTGAGCTCCTGGAACGGACCGACTTTCGCGGCGATTCACGGCCTCGTTGCGCCACGCATGCGCGCCACGACCTCGGCCTTCGTGTTCCTGATGATGAACTTCATCGGCCAAGGCGGCGGTCCGACGTTCATTGGTTTCCTTAGCGACCGCATTGCCGCCCATCTGTTCACGGCCGGCGACTACTCGAAAGTCTGCCGGTCCGCGCATGGCGCTCATGGTGCGATTGGGGCGGTGGCAGACTCGCCGCTCGCGCATGCTTGTGCGGACGCTTCGTCGGCCGGTCTGCGCTACGCGATGCTCTCGATGAGCGTTGTCCTCGTGTGGGCTGCGTTCCACTACTTCCTCGCCGTGCGCCACGTCGACAAACGGCATTGACGCTGACCTCATCGACTCCCAACTACGAACACGATCATCATGCTTACCGAAGAACAGAATCGCCAACTGACTCAGGTTGGCCTGGGCACGCCGATGGGCGAGCTAATGCGGCGACACTGGCATCCGATCGCCGGCATCGACGAACTTGAGCGAGAGGCGATCAAGCCGGTGCGTCTGCTTGGCGAAGATCTGGTGCTTTACAAGGACCTGAGCGGACACTACGGCCTGATGGAGCGCTACTGCGCGCATCGCGGCGCAGACCTGGCCTATGGCTTTGTCGAGGACCATGGCCTGCGCTGCAACTATCACGGCTGGCAATACAACTATGGCGGGCAGTGCGTGGCGCAGCCTTACCAGGATCTGGTGGCACCGCAAGGCACCATGCGTGAGCGGATCAAGCTCAAGGCCTACGAGGTCCGTGCGTGCGCTGGCTTGCTGTGGGCCTATCTCGGGCCTAAACCGGCTCCTCAGTTGCCGGATTGGGAACCGTTCCACTGGCGCAACGGCTTCGTGCAGGTTGCATTCGCAAGCGTGCCCTGCAATTGGCTGCAAACCCAGGAAAATTCGATCGATCCGCTTCATTTCGAGTGGATGCACGCCAACTGGGGACGCCGGCAGCGCGGCGAGCGCGACTATGCGCCGGCGCATCTCAAGATGGCATTCGAGGAGTTCGAGCACGGCTTCATCTACCGGCGTGTGACCGAGGATACCGACGAGTCGCATCCGCTCTGGACGGCTGGTCGTGTCTGTCTCTGGCCCAATGGCTTTTTTCTCGGGGACCATTTCGAGTGGCGGGTGCCCATCGACGACGAAAACACGCTCAATGTGACGTGGTCGTACGTACGCGTGCCCCGCGAGTCCGAGCCCTATGTCCAGGAGAGCATTCCAACCTGGCATGCGCCGGTCATGGATCCGCAGAGCGGCAAATGGATCAGCTCGCATGTGATCAACCAGGACATCATCGCGTGGTGCGGACAGGGGCGTATAGCGGACCGTACCCGTGAAAACCTGGCTGCCAGCGACGCCGGCATTGTGATGATTCGCCGTCAGTACTTGCGGGACATGGAAGCCGTAGCGCAGGGGCGTGATCCGAAGGGCGTCCTGCGGGAGTCTGCCGGACCTCAGGGCATTCCACTGCCCTGCGGCGACTGGCGGGATTTCTTCACGAACAGTCTGCCTCGCGGCGAGTATGAGCGTCATCCCAAGTGGAGCAAGCTACTGCATCATTTCCTGTTTCATCCGGGGCAGCCCCAGGCGGTTCGCGAGGCGTGCGAAGCTGCCACCGGCGTGGCCATGAAGGACGTTGGCGGCGCGGCTGTGGCTGTTTGAGGTTGGTCGCGGCTTCCGGTATGCCGGGAGTCGCGAGGCATATTGAAACGCAACTCAGTGTTCGACGAACGCCACTTTGATCGAGAGGTTATCGCGATGAGGCTCAGGTGAAGATCCGCGGCAATCGGGCCAATCTTTATTGCTCTGTTGCACAGACTCCAGGCCCGCATCCGTTGCTCTGATTTCGATCCCACGCACGAGACCGCGCACGGTCCGGGTGACCGTGTGGGCTGCCATCTCCGGCAGCTAGGTCGCGGCTCCATGGCCCAGCCATTGTTCACGAGTACGCGAGACGACTTTTCCGGGCGCCGTCGTGGCAACGTGCGCTATCACGCCAGTGCATCGAGATCGCTTATAAGTTCCGGCACGATGGTGAACAGATCGCCGACGAGACCGTAATCCGCCACGCTGAAGATCGGCGCTTCTTCGTCCTTGTTGATCGCAACGATGACCTTCGAGTCCTTCATGCCGGCCAGATGCTGGATCGCGCCCGAGATGCCGACCGCGACATACAGTTGCGGCGCGACGATCTTGCCGGTCTGGCCGACCTGATAGTCGTTCGGCACGAAGCCCGCGTCGACCGCCGCGCGCGATGCGCCCAGCGCCGCGCCGAGCTTGTCGGCCAGCGGCTCGAGCACCTTCGTGTAGTTCTCGCCATTGCCCAGACCCCGGCCACCGGACACGATGATCTTCGCGCTCGTCAGTTCCGGACGATCGAGCTTCGTCACTTCGCGGCTCACGAATTGCGAGATGCCTGCGTCGGCTGCGGCTTCGATCTTTTCGACCGCTGCGCTGCCGCCTTCGGCTGCGACGGCGTCGAAACCGGTCGAGCGCACGGTGATGACCTTGATCGGATCAGCCGATTGCACGATCGCAATGGCGTTGCCCGCGTAGATCGGACGCTCGAACGTGTCGGCGCTGTCCACCGCGGTGATGTCGCTGATCTGCGCGACGTCGAGCTTCGCGGCGATACGCGGCGCGATGTTCTTGCCGTACGCGGTAGCTGGCGCGAGGATATGCGTGTAGTTCCTGGCCGCATCTTGCACAAGCGTCAGCACCGTCGCTTCGACGTTTTCCGCGAGACCCGCTTCGAGTTGCGGCGCGTCGGCCAGCAGTACCTTGGCGACGCCGGCGATCTTCGCCGCGGCATCGGCCGCGGCTTGCGCGTTATGCCCCGCGACCAGCACGTGAATCTCACCGCCGACCTTCCGTGCCGCGGCGATCGTATTCAGCGTCGCGGCCTTGATCGACGCGTTACCCCCCAAGGGGGCTTCCTTCGGGGCGTCGTGTTCCGCAATTACCAGATTCGTCATTTCTTGCGTCTCCTCACAGCACCTTGGCTTCGGTCTTCAGCTTCTCGACCAGCGTTTTCACGTCCGGCACCTTCACACCGGCGGAGCGCTTCGGAGGCTCGGCGACTTTCAGCGTCTTCAGACGCGGCGTGACATCGACGCCGAGGTCTTCGGGCTTCACCGTTTCCAGCGGCTTTTTCTTGGCCTTCATGATGTTCGGCAGCGTCACGTAGCGCGGCTCGTTCAGGCGCAGATCGGTCGTGACCACGGCCGGCAGCGTCAGCGACAGCGTTTCCGCGCCGCCATCCACTTCACGCGACACCGTTGCCTTGCCATCCGCCACGACCACCTTCGACGCGAACGTCGCCTGCGGCAGGTTCGCCAGCGCGGCGAGCATCTGGCCGGTCTGGTTGGAGTCGTCGTCGATGGCCTGCTTGCCCAGAATGACGAGCGAAGGCTGCTCCTTGTCGACCAGTGCCTTCAGCAGCTTTGCAACGGCCAGCGGCTGCAGGTCTTCGTTCGATTCGATCAGGATCGCGCGGTCCGCGCCGATCGCGAGCGCGGTGCGCAGCGTTTCCTGCGACTGCGTCACACCGGCCGACACGGCGATCACTTCGGTCGCGATACCCGCTTCCTTCAGACGCACGGCTTCTTCAACCGCGATTTCGTCGAACGGATTCATCGACATTTTCACGTTCGCAATATCGACGCCCGTACCGTCCGATTTCACGCGGACCTTCACGTTGTAATCGACGACGCGTTTCACCGACACCAAAACCTTCATTCATTTTCCTTTAACAATCAAATGAACAACCGAAGTTGCCCGAACGCTGGCGTCGGATCTCAGGCCATCAGGCTCAGTCATCACGATGACGGCCTCTAGAACGCAGGTAGAAACATCTGCAACCACCGTAACTGGCACCCTCCCCCAAACCACAATGGCGCTACGATGCGACCGGTTCAGACGTCTCAGCCGAGCAGGGCTGAAATCAGGCGACCAGATTGACCGCCGTTGCCGTCGCGAGCAGCTTGTCGTCCTGCCAGAGTTCGCCCTCGACATTGACGACGCGCGAACCCTGCCGCACGAGGCTCGCGCGGCCGGTAATCAGGCCGGCCTTGCCCGGGCGCAGAAAAGACACATTCAGGCTCAGCGTCGCGCAATGCTTGTCCTCGCGCAGCGAGGCCATGCATAGCAACGCCGTGACGTCGTCGAGCATCGCCGCGAGCATTCCGCCCTGAACCTGCCCGGCAGGATTCGCGAATGCAGGCAAGCCCTGATATTCGCATTCGATGCGGCCCGCCTCGATATCGACCAGGACAATCCTGGTGCCGAGCGTGGTGCTGATCGGCGGTGCCGCCAGTTCGCCGTCCATAATCTTGCGTATGTACGGATGGATCGCCGCAATCATTGCCAGATGAACCCCGAAAAAGATCGGGCGAAACATGCGCCCTCGATAAAAATGCGTTCAGCGCCTCTCAGCACCCCTTGAATGCGGGCGCGCGCTTTTCCTGCCAGGCCAGCGCACCCTCGCGCAGATCGTCGGAGGCATCGGCGCGGGCCAGATCCTGCGCGTAATCGACAGCATCGAAGCGACCCGCCGCGATGCGCGTCAGATGCTTCTTCATGCCGAGCAGCGCGAGCGGCGCCATGCCACCCAGTTGCGCGCCCAATGCGCCGGTCACCTCTTCCAGACGCGCGGGTTCGACCACCTCGTCGAGGAAGCCGCAATCGCGCATCTGCCCGGCATCGAAGCTCGCGCCCGTGAGCAGCAGACGCTTGGCCACGTTCACGCCAAGACGCGAAACATAGCGGTGCAGTCCGCCCTGATAGAACAGCAGGCCGAGTTTCGCGGCCGGCACGAACATCTGCGAATGCGTGACGCCATAGCGAAAATCGCAGGCCAGCGCGAGATCAGTCGCGCCGCCATAGACGCCGCCGTTCACCGCAGCAATCGTCACCGGCCGCGCGGTTTCCAGCTCTCCCGCGAGGGCCTCGAAGGCTTCGCCGATATTGCCGGCGCCGACGCTGTGGATATTGAAGCCCGAGCAGAAATGCCTGCCCTCGGCGCGCAAATGCAGAACGAGCACGTGCTCCATCGCATTCACTTCGCGCAGGCAGCCGCGAATCGTCTCGAGATCGGAGAACTCGAGGCGGTTCGCGACCTGTGGACGGCGCAGCGTGATGACGGCCTCGCGGCCATTGACCACCAATTCCGGCGCCTGGCCCGGTGCCATCTCACTCATTGCCATCTCTCCCGTATGTTCGATTCAGTGAAAGCCGTAGATCTGCATCGTGGTCTCTCCGGCCTCGATGCGCTTGCAGATTGCCGCTTCATCGATTTCGCGCTGCGCGGCCCTCGCGACTACTTCGGACGCACGAGCACGCGGTACTGCAACCACGCCGTCGCGGTCGCCGACGATCAGGTCGCCGGGCTCGACCGTCGTGTTGCCGAGCAGCACCGGCGCATTGAGCCAGCCGATCGCGCCACAGTCCTTGCCCGTGCCGCGAATCGACAGACCGCGTGAGAACACCGGGAAACCGATCTGTTCCAGCAGGTCGGCATCGCGCACGCAGCCGTCGATGACGAGGCCCGCAAGACCACGCACCTTGGCCGCCGTGGTCATGACCTCGCCCCAATAGCCGTGATCGTACGCACCGTTCGCGTAGACGACGAGTACGTCGCCCGGCTTGGCCGCGAGGATCGCACGGTGCAGCCAGAGGTTGTCGCCGCCCGGCGAATGCACGGTGAATGCCGTGCCGCAGATCCGGAAGCCCGGCGCGACCGGCCTGATCGAAGTCGGCAGCACGCCGATCTTGCCGCCGGCCTCGTGCAATGCGGCTGCCGGCACGTTGCGCGCGGCTTCGACGACCTTCGCGTCGACGCGCTCGAAATCGGTGCGAATCGTCGTCGACGAATCGTGTTCTTTGACGTTGTTCGTGGCGCTCATTACTTCCCCTTGGTCTGCAACTGGTGGTACTTGAACTGCCTGCGTGCCTCGTCGAGACGCATGCCGCCACGGCAGGCCTCGCGGATCGCTTCTTCAGCGTTGTGAATCGTTTCGGCGGCCTCGAGCACAGCGTCCTCATGCTCGCGCGGGATGACGATCACACCGTCGGCATCGCCGCGCAGCAGGTCTCCCGCCGCGACACGCGCCTCACCGATGTTGACCGGCACGTTCACGGCTTCGACCTGCACGCGGTCCTTGCCGGTGCGCATCCAGTGGTCGCGGCTGAACACCGGGTAGCCGAGCTTCAGGCACAGTGCGACGTCGCGGCACACTCCGTTGATCACGGTGCCGGCAATGCCACGGCGGTGCGCGATCTCGGTCATGATGTCGCCCCACACGGTGGCGTCTTCACGGCCGTTGTTGTCCAGCACGACAATGCTGCCGACCGGCACGTCGTCGATGAAGTCGCCCACGGTGCCCGGCGGGTTCGAAGGCGGACCGTATTTGATCGTGTAGGCGCGGCCGGTGGTGCGAAAATCCGAGCTGCGGGGCTTGATCTTGTAGCACTGGCCCACGATGCCGAGCTTGTCGAGTGCGTCGGAAAGGGTCGCCGTGTCGAGCTTTGCAGCGCGCTCGACGTTCTTGTCCTGAGTCGTCATGGAATGGATTCCTGCGTATTTCCTGCGTTTGTCCGGATGCCGCTTACTTGAGCATATGCTCGTAGCTGCCGCCCATCACCTGCCCGACCGGCGTGCCGGCCAGAATCGCCTTGGCCATCGCGGCCTCCTTGTTGACGATCATTTCGGCAACTTCCAACACGGCTCCGATGTCGGCTGCGCGAATGAAAATCGCGGCGCTGTTGTCCGCCACGACGTAGTCGCCGGCTTCCACGCGAACGTCACCGATCTGCACCGGAATATTCGTGCCCTTCTCGACCACGCGGCCGCGCGCGGTGCGAGCCGTCGTCGAGCGGCTGAACACGGGCAGTTCGTAGGCCACGGCTTCGTCGATGTCGCGCACCGGGCCGTCCGCGACCACGCCGGCCACGCCGCGCACCTTCGCCGCGAGCGACAGCAGGCCTCCCCAGCAACCGGCTTCCACGCCGCTACTCTGCTCAATGACGATCACGTTCTCGCCGTCGGCCTGTTCGACAGCCGTGCAACCAAGGTGCACCGGCGGCCCCGGGGGCGCTTCGCCCGTGCCAAGCTTGACGGTGATCGCGCGGCCCGCGACGCGGCCCGCACCGGCGCGTTGCGGCAAACCGCTCACCGCGCCGCTCAGCTTGAGTTTGTCGAGCGCGTCCGAGACGGCGCAGCAATCGAGCCGGCGCAGGCGCAGTACGTTTTGGTCAGCCATGATGTGTTGTACTTTCCTGAAAGAAACTTGAAGTGCCATGCGAGCGCCCCGTCCTGAATGGCCAGGGCTGTCGCGTTCAGTCGAGCGTATGCCAGGCAGCGAAAGCGAGGCCCGTGCCGGTCAGGGCGGCCGTGCGGTAACCGGGCACGTAGCGGACCCATTCGAGCTCGAGTGACTTCAGTGCCTCTACGCCGATGATCCAGTTACGGATCTCCGAGCTGCCAGCCTGCAGCTTCTTCGGATCCAGCGCGGCCAGCCATTCACTGTCCTTGCGGCGGATTGCATCGATGATGCCGGTGTCGAGGTCCTCGTCCACGACGAAGTGCGACAGGCCGCCGGAAGCCAGCACGCCCACTCGCAGGTCTTCCGGATAGGCTTCGATCAGCTCGCGCAGCGCCCGGCCGAGCTGGATGCAGCGGCGCGGCGTGGGCTGGTTCGGCGGATCGAACGTGTTGATGATCACCGGAATCACTGGCAGGTCGAGACCCTGCAAATAGCGGCGGTGAATGAATGAGAACGCATGGCCCTCGTACTGGTCGCGCTCGAGACCATCCATCGCCGCGATGTCGAAATCGCGGTCGCACAGTTCGCGGATCAGCCAGCGCGCCATGTCGGCCTTGACGGGGTAGTGCACGTCGGCATCGGGCTCCTGGCGCATCGTGCGAGCGCGCGCATACCAGTTCGCGTTCGGGCTCACCTCGCGCTTCGCGTTGCGGATCGTCTCGCCATAGTAGATCGCGAATGCCGGGTTGTTCGTCGTGCGAAACAGCTCGGTCTGGTCGTCGCCGACCACGAGCAACACGTCGAGTTTCGCCGCGCGGATACGATCGCGCACTTCGTCCATGGCGGCTTCGGCCTGATCGTAGCGCTCGCCCATCCTCTCGGCCGACACCATCGCCTCGGAATCCGTCGGGGCGATCTCGAGCAAGGCTTCATAAGTCGTGTGGTTGCCGAGGCGATCGAAGTAATGCGGATTCTTCGGATCGACCTGCTTGAAACCATGCTGCCAGTCTTCGCGCTGGCAAACCAGCATGATGCTGTGCGATGAACCGAATCCGGCGACCAGTCGTGCCATTTCGTCTCCCTTTCTTCAATACCTGCCGTGAGCGTGCGTCAGATCACGAAGGCCGAGCGCCACTGCTCTATCTGTTGATCGTCGTAGCCAAGCTCGTTCAGGATCGCCTGCGTGTGCTCGCCCTGCTCTGGGGCGAGGCGCGGCGTCTGCGCGCGCGGGTAGCGCGACAGACGGAACGGCGTGCCGACGAACGACACTTCGCCCTTGCCCGGCACATCGGCCGGCCACGCGACGCCCAGATGCTTGACCTGCGGATCGTCGAATACTTCGTTGACCTTGTAGATCGGGCCGCACGGCACGCCGACCTTGATCAGCAGCTCGGTCCACTCCCGCGTGGTGCGCGTGAGGAACACATCGCCGACCGCCTTGTTGACCGCATCGCGGTTCTCCACGCGGGCAGGATCCGATTCGTAGCCAGGCTGGCCGACCAGCTGCTGCAAGCCGAGCGCCTCGCACAGGCGCCCGAACATCGCATTGCCGATCGCGGCCAGGTTCAGGAAGCCATCGCTGGTCGGGAACACCCCGGTCGGCACCGTGAGCGGATGCTCGTTGCCGACCTGCTGCGGCACCTTTTTGTCCACCAGCCACTGCGCGGCCTGGAAGTCGAGCATCGCGATCTGTGCTTCGAGCAGCGAGGTCTGCACCCACTGGCCCTCGCCCGAAGCTTCGCGCTCGAGCAACGCGGTCATGATCGCCTGCGCGCAGAAGTGCCCCGAGCACAGGTCTGCAATCGGGATGCCGACGCGCATCGGACCTTCGCCCGGCTTGCCGGTGAGGCTCATCAAGCCGCCCATGCCCTGTGCGATCGAGTCGAAGCCGGGCCACTTCGCATACGGGCCATCCTGACCGAAGCCCGAAATGCTTGCATAGACGAGGCGCGGATTGATGGCGCGCAGCGTTTCGTAGCCGATGCCGAGGCGATCCTTGACGTCGGGGCGGAAGTTCTCGATGAAGACGTCCGCACGCTTGACCAGCTCGCGAAGAATCCCGAGGCCGGCCGGGTCCTTCATGTTCAGCGTCAGGCTTTCCTTGTTGCGGTGCAGATTCTCGTAGTCGGCGCGGTTATGGTCACGCCCGCCGATCATGTCGTCGCCGCCCGGCGCGCCTCGCGGAATCTCCAGCTTGATCACGCGCGCACCCATGTCCGCGAACACGCGCACGGCCGTGGGGCCCGCGCGTACGCGCGAGGCGTCGATGATCGTGAAACGCGACAGCGGACCTTTGTGCGGATCGTGGCGGCCGTGCTGTTCCTTGAAATCGGCTGACATGCCGTGTCTCCTCTCTGGATTTCGTTCAGGCCGGCGTGAACATCGGCACTGGATATTCGCCTTCGCTCGGCTTGAAGACGAGCTTCACGCGCTGGCCAACCGAGAGCGCCGCGGGATCGCAGTCGACCAGATTGGTCAGCATCGTCACGCCTTCGTCGAGCGTCACGTAGGCGAGCGTGTAGCGCGCCTCGTCCTTGCCCATCGTGCTGAACGAATAGACCGCGCCCAGCCCCTTCGTATCGAACCATTCGGTGTTCGAGCTCATGCAGTGCGGGCAGATGTCGCGCGGGTAGTAATGCGTTTCACCGCAGTCCTGGCAGCGCTTGATAAGCAGGCGCCCTTCCTTCGCGGCGACCCAGAACGGCATGGCCTCGGGTAGCACGCTCGGCGCGTGGATGCGGCGCGGGCCAGCGGGCTTCGCGGCGGGTCTGGCAGCAGGCGCCGCGCCCTGAGCCGGTGTGCCGGTGGTCGATTGGGTTGTGCTCATGATTACTCCCGTTCCATGATCAGCGTGCCCGCGGTGTGACGCGACGCCAGCGCGCCGCCGATACCGTTCGCGAGCGCGATATCGCAATCTTTGACCTGCACGGCCGGATGGGCCTCGCCACGCAGTTGGCGCACGGCCTCGATCACCTTCGTGACGCCACCGCGGTTCGCGGGATGGTTGTTGCACAGACCACCACCATCGGTGTTGAACGGCAGCTTGCCGACGCCCGAAATCAGGTTGCCGTCCATCACGAACTTGCCGCCCTCCCCCTTCTTGCAAAAGCCGAGGTCTTCGAGCTGCATGAGCACCGTGATCGTGAAGCTGTCGTACAGCGACGCGTACTTGATGTCCTCCGGCGTGAGGCCAGCCTCGGCGAACGCGGCCGCGCCCGACAACTTCGCCGCCGACCAGCTCAGGTCGATCTTGCCGCCGGCCGCGTGCTTGGGTGCCTCGCCCGTGCCCCGCACCTTGACGAGCGGACGTTTGAGCTTCTTCGCGATCTCCGGACGCGCGACGATCAACGCACCGCCGCCGTCGCTCATCACGCAGCAGTCCAGTCGATGCAGCGGATCGGACACCACCGGCGAATTGACGACGTCCTCGACGGTCACGACATTGCGCAGCATCGCGTTCGGGTTGTGCTGCGCGTGGTGCGAGGCCGCCACTTTGATCCATGCGAGTTGTTCGCTCGTGGTGCCGAATTCGTACATGTGACGCTTCGCGACCATGCCGTACAGGTTCTGCGTAGCCGGCCCGAACGGCAGCTCGAACTGCACTTCCGGCGCGTCCGGGTCCGGCGCCTTCAGCGACAGCGCGGCGCCTGCTGCGCGCGGACGGCCCGCTAGCGTGATCAGCGCCACGTTGCAACGGCCGGCCTTGATCGCTTCGGCCGCGTGCGCGACGTGAAGGATCGGCGCAGAGCCGCCGCATTCGGTCGAATCGACGTGGCGAAGCTTGAGGCCGAGGTATTCGGCGACTGTCGTGGTGCCGAGGCCAGGCGCGTCACCGGCGCAGAAGTAGCCGTCAATGTCGTCCTTGGTCAGGCCCGCGTCGTCGAGTGCGCCCTTCGCCACATCGGCGTGCAGGCGCAGCACCGACAGTTCGTCGGCCTTGCGCGTCGGGTGCTCGTAAGCCCCGACGATATAAGCTGCTCCGTTCAGGCTCATGCTTCCCCCTGGGCAAGACGCTGCGACGTGAAGCGCTGCAGATGCCAGCTCGCGTCGCCATAGGTCATGTTGATCGCGAACATGCGCTTCGCGTAGTGGCCGACGCGGCACTCTTCGGTCATGCCCATGCCACCGTGCAGCTGGATGCCCCATTCGCCCGCTGTTCGGCATGCGTCGCCGACATAGGCCTTCGCCGCCGACACGAAACGGCGGCGCCGGTCAGGATCGTTCCCATCCACGGCCAGCGCGGCGGCGCAGGCCATCGACTTGCTCTGTTCGAGCGAGATCAGCATGTCCGCCACCCGGTGTTGAAGCGCCTGGAACTTCGCGAGTGGCGCGCCGAACTGTGTGCGTGTGCTCAGGTGTTCGGACGTGTGTTCGAGCAGTGCTTCGAGCACGCCGACCGACTCCGCCACCAGCGCGGCGTTCGCGCGGTCGAGGGCCGCTTCGATCAGGTCGTGGGCCGCACCGGGCGAACCGATCAGATCGGCCTTGGTCACCGACACATTGGCGAACGTGACGTGCGCGGCTTCACGTGCGTCGATTGTCTCGAAGTTGCGCAGGCTGATGCCGGGCGCCTTCGCGTCCACGAGGAACAGAGTCAGGCCTTGCCTGTCGCCGCGCTGGCCCGAGGTACGCACGGCCACCACGAAGGCGCCAGCGATTGCGGCGTCGAACACAATGGTCTTCGTGCCGTTGATCTTCCAGCCGTCGCCAGTTTCGGTTGCTGGCACCGCCAGACGCGCGACGTCGTAACGCGACTCGGCCTCGCTAACGGCGAACGCCAGCACCTCTTCGCCTCTTGCCACGGCTTCGAGCCATGTGACCTTCTGTTCGTCGCTGCCGGCCGAGCCGATCAGCGTGGCAGCCGGCAGCCCGCTCGCTAACCAGCCCGCTCCGCCGAGCGCGCGGCCCAACTGCTGCGCGACCAGCATCGTTTCCACCGCACCGTAACCGCTGCCGCCGTGATCGGCGTCGATCACGAGGCCGGTCACGCCCATCTCGGCCAGCCCACGGCGACGCCTGGCGGCAAGTTCGCGGTCCTCGGCGTTGCCACGCAGATGCGCGGGATATTCGCCATCGCAGAAGCGGCGCACGGCGTCTTGCAGCGTGACGTGATCTTCAGTCAGAGAAAAATCCATGTTCGTATTCCGCCTCAAGCATTGAAGAACGCGCGGCTAATCAGATTGCGCTGCACTTCGTTGGTCCCGCCGTAGATCGACGCTTTGCGAGCGTCGAAGTAGTTCGCCGCGACCGCGATCAGTTCGTCCGGGCTCGGGCCGTCGTAGCCGGCTGCATCGAGCATGGCCTGCTCGTCGAACGGCACTGCAAAAGGACCGGCGATTTCTGTCAGGAGTGCGTAGATGCCCTGGCGCAGCTCCGTGCCGCGAACCTTGAGCATCGGCGCCTCAACCGTAGGCACGCGGCTCGACTGATTCGCGCTCAGCATGCGCAGGCCCGTGAATTCGAGCGCCATCAGCTCGACTTCGAAACGGCTGATGCGCGACTGGAGCAGCGGATCGTCTTCGAGGCCCATCCGCTTCGCGAGATACCTGGCTCGGGCCAGCTGCTGCTTGCACGAGCCGATGCCAGCGATACCAGTGCGCTCATGGCCGAGCAGAAACTTGCCGTAGGTCCATCCCTTGTTCAGTTCGCCGACGAGGTTTTCCTTTGGCACACGCACGTTGTCGAGATAGACCTCGTTGAGGTCGGTACCGCCGTCGAGCATCTTGATCGGGCGAACCTGGACGCCCGGCGCATGCATGTCGATCAGCAGAAACGAGATGCCTTCCTGGGGCTTCGCGCTCGGATCGGTCCGCACGAGCGCGAACATCATGTCGCACCAGTGAGCGTACGAGGTCCAGACCTTGTGGCCGTTGACGATGAAGTGCTCGCCTTCATCGTCCGTGGCAAGCACGGCCGTGGTGCGCACCGCCGCGAGGTCCGAGCCCGCGCCCGGCTCCGAGAAGCCCTGCGCCCACCAGGTTTCGCTGCGCAGGATCTTCGGGATGTACTTCGCTTTTTGCTCGGGTGTGCCAAATTCGTTGAGCACCGGGCCGAGCATGTTGATGCCGCTCGCCACGATCCGAGGCGCGCCGCCCAGCAGCGTTTCCTCGTCGAAGATGTAACGCTGCACGTGCGTCCAGCCCGGTCCACCATGTTCTTTCTTCCACGAGGGCGCGATCCAGCCCTTCTCGTACAGCAACGTGTACCACTCGACATAATCCTCGCGCTCGATGCGCAGGCCGAGCTCGGCTTTGCGCCTCAGACGCGGTGACAGATTGTTCTTCACGAACTCGCGCACTTCGCTGCGAAATGCCTCGTCCTCGGCGGAGAATTCCAGTTTCATTCGATGTGTCTCCTCAGATCCAAGGCTCAATGATGGGTCGAGCCGCCCTGAGCGCCGCAGACGACGAGCGCGTCGAGCGCGAGCACACGGTCCGGGTAGGCCACCAGCGGGTTGACGTCGATTTCGGTGATTTCGGGGTTCGCGCGCATCTGGTCGGCAATCGCCGCCACGGCCTTCGCGACTGCACGCACGTCGACGCCTGCTGCGCCGCGCACGCCTTCGAGCATCGCGGCACCCTTCAGTCGGCCCAGCTCGACCACGATGTCGTCTTCCGACATATCGGCCGGCACGAGGCGCACGTCCTTGAGCACCTCAATGAAAATACCGCCGAGGCCCACGAGCACGACCGGCCCCCAGTCCGCGTCGCGTTTCGCACCCACGACCAGTTCCAGACCGCGTGGGCCCATCGCTTCGACAAGCGCGCCGTCGAGCACGAGTTCCGGGCGATGCGACTTCACGCTCGTATGCAGCTTGTCCCAGCCGGCGCGCAGCGCGGTGGCATCAGCGAGGCCGACCACCACGCCACCGACGTCGCTCTTGTGCGGCAGTTCGCTTGCCTGGGCCTTCAGCACGACCGGGTAGCCGATTTCATCGGCGATCTTGAGCGCTTCATCGAGCGACTTCGCGAGACCTCCCTTCGGCACCGGCAGACCGGCCGCGGCAAGCCAGCCCTTGCCCTGGTATTCGGCGAAGATGCCGTTCGGCGGCACAGCCCCCGGCAGCGGGATCACCTTCGGCGCTTCGGTCCTGGCACGCTCGGCGCGCGCTAGCGACTCACCATACGAAGCCACGCGAGCGCAAGCACGCAGGGCACGATCCGGTGAGCGGAAGAACGGTACGCCGCTCGCGGCGATCGCTTCCGTGAAGAATTCTTCAAGCTGGTTGTTATCGCCCATTACCGCGAGCACGGCGGGCTTCGTTGCCCGCGCCAGCGCCGGCACGAGGTAATCGGCCTTGTCGCGCTGAGCGATCGACGGACCGCCCATGATGGCGAGCACGAGCGAACCGATGTTCGGATCGGTCAGCACCGTGTCGATCAGTTCGCCTATCAGGCCCGGGTTGCGTACGCCGATCGTCGTGTAATCGAGCGGGTTGTCGGCGACGGCGTAGTCGGGGAGCAGTTCAGTCAGCTTCCTGACGGTCGCGTCGGTCAGGCGCGGCAGCGTCAGGCCGATGTCCTCGGCGAAATCGAGCGTGATGTTCTTGACCGCGCCCGAGGCCGTCATCACGGCCGTACCGGCCGCCGGGGGCACCGGGAAGCGGGCCAGGATCGTCGTCGCATCGAACAGTTCGTCGAGCGAATCGACGACCACCACGCCTTCGCGCTGCAGCAGGACACTCGCCGTCGCGTGATCGCCTGCCAGTGCGCCTGTGTGAGACTGCGCCGCCTCACGGGCGCGGGCGCTCTTGCCCGGCATCAGCATCACGATCGGCTTGCCTGCGGCGCGTGCTTCGCGGGCGAGCAGCAGAAAGGTCTGCGGACGACGGATCTGCTCGGCGTAGACCGCGATTGCGCTCGTCTGCGGATCGGCGATGAACCAGGCCAGGTAGTCTTCGATACCGAGGCTGGCTTCGTTACCGGTCGAAACGGTTGCCGTCATCGGTTGGCCGCGGCCGATGAACGCGTCGCGCAGGTTCGCGGCCATCGCGCCGCTCTGCGCCACCACGCCCACGCCACGGCGGCCGCCGCTCGGGTACGGCGCCACGGCTTCGAAGGTCACCGGCACGCCGGCCTCGAAGTTCGTGAAGCCCATGCAGTTCGGGCCGATCAGCACTACGCCGCCTTCGGCTGCCACACGCGCCAGCTCTTCCTGCTTCGCGCGGCCTTCGTCGCCCGCCTCGGCATAACCCGACGCAAAGATCACGGCAGCGCCGGCCTTTAGCGTGCCGAGCGTGCGCACCGTGTCGAGCACGCCCGACTCCGGAATGCACAGCACGGCCAGATCGATACCTTGCGGCAGCGCCTCGACGCTGCTGACACAGGCGCGACCGTTGATTTTCTGGCTGCTGCGCGACACGAGATGGATATCGCCCGCATAGCTGAAGCGCTCGAGGTTCTGCAACACGAAATGACCGAAGGCGCGCGAATCGGCGGATGCACCGACGATCGCGATCGACTTCGGCTTGAGCACACGCTCGACAGGGTGCACGCCTGCGACATCTATAAGGCTCTTGCTCATCTGATCTGACCTGTGATGTTGAATGAATGCGGATCTGGCATACCAGAATCGGCTGTGATGCGGCGCATTCTGGCATACCAGAGCCACCTTCTCAATACACCAGTCACTCAAAACCCACCCTGGTACTTTCCCTAGGCGGCGGCGGAATGCGTCCACCGGATCGACGCATCCAATTGAAACATAGGGACTTTATGGCCAGCACCGATGATTGCCAAGGGACGACTGGGATACGCCGGGGCAAACACCGTGTTGCATACCACAAACTTGTATTGGTATATTTCTCGCAATTTCCAACATACCGAGCATCGCAACTCAATGAAACTTGCAGCAGACCCCACTCTTGAGCGTAGCGGCGCGGCGGGCGAAGCGCCCGAGCGGCCCGCCCGCGGTAGGGCCAGTCTCGCGAGCGATATTCGGGCGACCCTGCAGGCCGAAATCGAACAGGGCAAGCTCGCACCGGGCACGTTGGTCGACGAGCGTGCACTCGCGACGCGCTTCAATGTGTCGCGCACGCCGGTTCGCGAGGCGCTGCAACATTTGGCCGCGCGCGATCTGGTCGTGATCTCGCCGCGCCAGGGCATTACGGTGGCCCGCCTGTCGATTGGCAAGGTGCGCGCCATGCTCGAATACATCGGCGAGCTCGAGACACTGTGCGCGCGGTTCGCCGCGCGCCGTGCGAGTGACGAACTGCGCGAGCAACTGGATCATGCGCTTCTGGCATGCCAGCAAGCAGCCGTGGAAGACGACGCCGACCAGTACGCGATCGCCAACGCGCGGTTCCACGAGCTGATCTACGAAGGCAGCCGCAACCAGTACCTGGCCGAGCAGATCCGCACGGCGCGCCGCCGCTCGGCGCGCTATCGCATGTCCGACCTGCGCAGCCGCGGCCAGATCGCGCGTTCGCTGCAAGAGCACTTCGGCATCGCGCGTGCGATCCAGAGCGGCGACGAAACCAAAGCCGCCGAAGCCATGATGAAACACGTGCCGGCCGGCACCACCGGTTTCTCGGAGTTCCTCGCGGCGGTGCCGCGCCATTTCTTCGATTTGGGCGCGGACTGACACGCGCCCTCCCACACGACTAGACACGGAGGAGACATGCCCCAATCCATCGACGTTCCCGGCCTCGCGCACAAGGTGCCGATCCCGCTCGGTGCGCGCGCCGGCAACCTGCTGTGCTCGTCGGCGATTGCGGGCAAGGATCCTGGCACCGGCAAGCTCGCCGAGACGCCGGCCGATCAGGTTCGCCTCGCCTTCGAAAACCTCAAGCGCTTCCTCGACGCGGGCGGCGCCACGCTGGACCAGGTGGTGAAGCTCGCCGTCTACGTCAAGGACGACTCGGTGCGCGCACACATCGACCCGCACTGGTTGGCCTTCTGGCCCGATGCCGCGCATCGCCCGGCACGCCACGTGACCGTGCACGACCTTCAGCACGGCATGGTCATCCAGCTCGAAACCCTTGCGGTAGTCGCTTGAGCGCTACAAAAGCGCGCCGTACCCAAGTCATCGCAGTCTTTTGCTGAACACTCCGAACCCAACTGAGGCTCATCCATGATCATCGATTCCCACGCCCACGTCGTCATGCCCCCGCAAAGTTTCCGTCACATGGCCGAACTGGTCGGTGGACGCGCGAACCCGTCGAGCGCGCCGAACATCCCCGACGAGGCCGTGCGCAAGCAGGCCGAGGAACTCGTGCGCAGCATGGATTCGGTCGGCACCGACATCCAGTTCATTTCGCCGCGCCCCTACCTGCAGATGCACTCAATCAAGCCCGCGCGGGTGACGCAGCTGTGGACGCGCCACTGCAACGACCTGATCAAGCGTTTCGTCGACATGTTCCCTGACCGCTTCCGTGGCGTGGCCGGCCTGCCGCAGTCCATGAACGACTCGCCGGCGGAGCATTGCGTGGCCGAGCTCAAGCGCTGTGTGAACGAACTCGGCTTCGTCGGCACGCTGCTGAACCCGGACCCGACCGAAGGCCACGGCCCGGCGCCGGCCGGTCTCGGCGATCCGTTCTGGTACCCCCTCTATGACGCGATGACCGAACTCGACGTGCCGGCGCTGATCCACTCCGCAGGCAGCTGCAACCCGCGCGAGTCGTACACGCTGAAGTTCATCAACGAAGAGAACATCGCCGTGATCTCGCTGCTCGAATCGACGGTGTTCGAGAAGTATCCGAACCTGAAGATCATCGTCGCGCACGGCGGCGGCGCGATCCCCTACCAGATGGGCCGCTTCCGTTCGTGGGCCGCGCGCCGCAACAGCCCGCAAACCTTCGACGAGCAGCTCAGGAAGCTCTACTTCGACACCTGCAACTACTCGAAGGATTCGATCGAACTGCTGCTGAAGGTCGCCGGCACCGACAACGTGATGTTCGGCACCGAAAAACCGGGCACGGGCAGCGCGCGCGATCCGATCTCGGGCCGTGACTACGACGACATGAAGCCGGTGATCGAAAGCATCGAGTGGCTGACCGACGAGCAGCGCAAGAACATCTTCGAATGCAACTGCACGCGCGTCTACACGCGTGCCTTCCGCCACTACAAGGACTGACGCGCAAACCGCGAAGCCCGCAGAGGAGAGATCATGGCAATGACTCGTGAGGACAATGAGCTGCTGACGCGCGTCGAGAACGGCGCGCCGATGGGCGACATGATCCGCCAGCACTACTGGATTCCGGCCGTGCCGTCGGCGAAGCTCGAAGCCGACGGCGCACCGGTGCTGGTGCGCTTGCTCGGCACGAACTACGTGGCGTTCCGCGCGACTGACGGTCACGTCGGCGTGGTGGACGAACTGTGCCCGCACCGCCGCACGTCGCTGATGATGGCTCGCAACGAGGACAACGGCCTGCGCTGCATCTTCCACGGCTGGAAGATCGATGCGACCGGTGCCGTCGTCGAAGCACCGAACCAGGTCGGGGATCAGGCGCAGTTCTGCAAGCGCGTGAAGACCGGCCAGTACCGCGTTCAAGAGCGAGGCGGCCTCGTGTGGGTGTGGCTCGGCAAGGGCGACACGTCACCGGTGTTCCCCGAGCTGCCGTTCATGGATCTGCCGCCCGAACACCGCTCGGTGACGAGCGTCGAAGTGCCGACCAACTGGGTGCAGGCCGTCGAAGCCTCGATGGATTCGTCGCACGTCGGCGTACTGCACGAATCGACCACGCAGATCACCGCGGGCGGCGGAAACGAACGCATGCTCATGTCGAAGGCGCTCGCGCCGCGCTTCGAGTTCGAAGATCGTCCGTATGGTTATCGCTATGCCGCGCTGCGCGACATGCCTGACGAGAAGGTCTACGCACGCGTGAACAACTTCGTGATGCCGTGGTACGGCATCATCTGCCCGCCTGATGCGAAAGGCCCGACCACGGTGTTTTTCTCGACCCCGGTGGACGACGTGACGCACCGTGCCTGGTTCGTGCAGTACAACCCGCACCGCCCGCTCGGCATGACGATCATGTCGGCCACGCCGGACGTCTGGAATTTCCCGCCACTGCCGCCGGGCACGCGCGAGGAATCGTTCGGCCAGAACCGCGACCTCATGAAGCGCGGCCACGCGACGGGCTTCTACCAGCACCTCGGCACGGAAGACTTCGCGATGTTCCTCGGCCAGGGCGCGATCTACGACCGCACCCAGGAACAGCTGTGCTCGGCCGACGGCGCCGTGCTGCGCGTGCGCGCATTGCTGCTGAAGGCGGCGCGCGAGTTCATGGCCGGCAAGACGCCGACCCTCGCCGAGAGCCCGGAACTCGATTACTCGAAGGCCGTCTCGGTCGGCGGCGTGATTCAGGCCGGCGCCGATTGGCGCTCGCTTGCGGATTCGAAGTAGCACCGCGAAATAAAACCCTGCAGTAAAACCGCGCGGCGTTCCCGCGCGGTGAGATCGATGCAATATCCACGGAAAGACCACCATGCTCGCGCCCACTCTCAAACTGCGTGTCGCGTCAGTCAGCGCGCCGACCTCGCTGATCAAATCCCTCACGCTCGAAGCTGAGGACGACGCGCTGCTGCCCGGCTACGAGCCGGGCGCACACATTCAGGTTGAGATCCCTGCGGCCGATGGCGGCGTCGCGCAATGGCGCTCGTATTCGCTGATCAACACTGATCCGCAAGTCGATACGCGCGCGGGTGTGCGTGCCTACCGCGTCGGCGTCCGGCGCGAGGACGAAGGCCGCGGCGGTTCGCGCTTCATGCACACGCTGCAGGCGGGCGCCACACTCACGGTGCGCGCACCCGTCAACCACTTCCCGCTAGCCGCACCGCCCTCGGTCATCCTGATCGCGGGCGGCATCGGCATCACGCCGATGGCGGCTATGGCGGCGGAACTGAGCAGGCAGAACCGCGATTACTCGCTGCACTTCTCGGGCCGCACGCGCGATGCGCTGCCGTTCGTCGAAGAACTGCGTGCCGTCGCGGGCAAGCGCCTCGTGCTGCACGCCGACGACGACAACACGACGCGCCTGTCGATCGACGCGCTGCTCGACGGCGCCGAGGTCAACCAGCCGATCTACGTGTGCGGGCCGTCCGGCATGATCGACGCGGTGCTCGCGGCGGCACGCCAGCGCGGTTGGCACGAGTGCGACCTGCATTACGAACTGTTCAGCGAAGTTGCACCGCAGGACGGCGACAGGACGTTTGAAATCGAACTCAAGTCCTCGGGCAAGGTGCTGACCGTGCCCGCTGACAAGTCGGTGCTCGACACCCTGCTCGATAACGGCGTCGACGTCATGTACGACTGCCGTGCCGGTTACTGCGGTCTGTGCTCGACCCCTGTGGCGAGCGGCGACATCGAGCATCGCGACACCTACCTGTCCAATACGGACAAGGCGGGGGGGAAAGTCATGCAGGTGTGCGTGTCGCGCTGCAAGAGCGAACGGCTCGTGCTCGACCTATGACCTGTCGCCCGGTCATCCTGAACATCACCAGACAAACATCCAACGGAGCGCCGCATGAGCGAAAACCAGGTTACCTATGAACTCGACGGCGCTGTTGCGCTGATCGGGCTGAATCGTCCCGACAAGCGCAACGCGATCAACGAGGAAGTGATTGCGCAACTGCGTGATGCCGTCAACCGCGCCGGCGACGAAGCCATGTGCGGCGTGATCTACGGCCATGGCGGTAACTTCTCCGCTGGTCTCGACCTGCGCGAGGCGCTATCGCGCGCCACCGGCCAGACCGCCCCGCCGAAGAAGCGCCGCCGTCATTCGTGGCACGAAGTGTTCGACCTGATCGCGCGCGGCCCAATTCCGTTCGTCGCGGCGCTGCACGGCGCCGTGGTCGGCGGCGGTCTCGAACTGGCGACGGCGGCACACGTGCGCGTCGGCGACAACTCATGCTTCTTCGGGCTTCCCGAAGGCCAGCGCGGCATTTTCGTGGGCGGCGGCGGCACGGTGCGCATCCAGCGCGTGGTCGGCTATACCGTCATGGCCGACATGATGCTGACGGGCCGTCTGCTGACCGCCGAGGAAGGCCAGCGCGAGCACATCATCACCTATCTGACGCCGGTCGGTGGCGCACTCGACAAAGCCAGGGAAATCGCCGCAAAAATCGCGCAGAACGTGCCCGACACCAACTGGCGCATCACCAACCTGCTGCCGCGCGTGAACGATCTCTCGCATGAGGACGGCCTGTTCCTCGAGTACATGAGCTCGAACATGATGCGTTCTCCCGAAACCGCCGCACGTCTGCAGAGTTTCGTGGACGGAAACGCCAAACTCGTCAAGCCGGAGTAAAGCAACGATGAATGCACCCGCAGAACTCACGCCGCAGGAAGCTGCGGCACTGGCCCATGTGAAGGCCGCCGAAAAGCTCGCCGCGCAAATCCCGGTTGCCGCCGGTGTCAAGCCGCGCGATATCGGACGCGCAGCCGTGATCGGCGCGGGCACAATGGGCGGCGGTATCGCGATGGCGCTCGTGGCGGCCGGCATCCCGGTCACGCTGATCGACGCGAACGACGAAGGTCTGCAGCGCGGCCTCGCACGCATCAGCGACAACTATAACCAGAGCATCAAGCGCGGCAAGCTGGACGACGCCACGCGCGATGCCCGGCTCGCGCTGATCACGGGCTCGACCGCGATCGCCGACGTCAAGGACGCGGACATCGTCATCGAGGCCGTGTTCGAAGATCTCGGCCTCAAGCGAGGCATCTTCCGCGAACTCGATCGCCACGCGAAGACTGGCGCGATCCTCGCCACCAACACGTCGGGCCTCGACATCAACGAGATCGCGGCTGTCACGACGCGCGCGCAGGACGTGGTGGGCGCGCACTTCTTCAGCCCGGCGCACGTGATGCGTCTGCTCGAGGTCGTGCGCGCCGACAACACCTCCGACGAGGCGATCGTCACGCTGATGGCGCTCGGCCGCCGCATGGGTAAGGTGGCGGTGTACTCGCTCGTGTACCCCGGTTTCATCGGCAATGCGCTGTTCCGCAACTACAATCGCGAAGCCCACTTCCTCGTCGAAGACGGCGCGCTGCCGCACGAAGTCGATGCCGCGCTCAAGGATTTTGGCTATGCGATGGGTATTTTCGCGGTGCACGACATGGCCGGCAACGACGTCGGTTACCAGACGCGCAAGGCGCAGATGGCCACGCGTCCGAACGATCGCCGCTGGAACGACCTGATCATGAAACTGGTCGAGATGGGCCGCCTCGGACAGAAGAACGGCAAGGGCTGGTACCGCTATGAAGCGGGCGACCGCACGCCGCATCGCGACCCGGAGATCGAGCAGTACATTGTCGAGGAATCGGCACGCATGGGCATCACGCGCCGTTCGATCCAGAAGGAAGAGATCATCAAGCGCTGCATGTACGGCATGATCAACGAAGGCGCGAAGCTGCTTGAACAGGGTATCGCGCTGCGCGCGAGCGATATCGACGTCGTGTACGTGACAGGCTACGGCTTCCCAGCCAAGCTCGGCGGCCCGATGTACTACGCCGACCAGATCGGCCTCGCCAATGTCTATCAGGACATCAAGCGCCTGTACGAAGAGTACGGCTACTGGTGGAAGCCTGCGCCGCTGCTCGAAAAGCTCGCGGCCGGCAACGGCAGGTTTGCCGATCTCTGATCTCCGCCATCAAGCATGCTGCCCTTCACGCGGCAGCATGGCTCGAATAGAAAGGCCAGACCTCATGTGAATGAGTATCTGGCCTTCCTTTCTTCTCGAAGCACAACCCAGGTGTTTCGTTGTCGGCGCGAAAGCTCGCCCACATGCACAACGAGGCAAACGGGCGTGATCCGGTCTGCAGGACGAGCAAACGCCACGCATAAGCGTGGCATCCGAGGCACGGCATGCCGGGAAACCCCACGCATACCTGTACGGCTTGTTCCCGACCGGTCAGAACAGATGACGAATACCGACTTGCACGGCGAGCTGGTTGGCAGTGCTCGAACGCCCGTTCCCAAAGATTGCATTCGTACCGACGCTGGCGCCGTATGACATCGGCGTCGAGATCAGGAAGTTGTCAGCAAATTGGCGACCAGCAAATGCATGCTGCAGGGTGCCAAAGGCATACACGTCCGTACGCTTGGACAGGCGATAGTCGGCACCGAAGCTATACAGATTGAATTTGCCGAGCTGACGCTGATCCATATAGGTAAAACCAGCACCGAACGTCATAAACGGCGAAGCCTCATAGGTTAGGCCTGCTTCATAGCCGCTTGACACAACGGTGCCAAGCGTCCGGCTATTCGCACTCGTGTACGTGTAGACACCGTTCAAGGCGAAACGATCACCGAGACGCACTTGACCAGCCAACGCTGCCGTGTAAATCGCATCGGCCTGTAGGGCGTATTGCGCCATCGTACCTGCGCCCGGTCCACCAGTTGCACCGACGGCACCGCCTTGCGTGCGGGTAAAGCTTGCGGCCAACGAGTACGGCGCCTTCAACGAACCGGTCGGGCTGTACTTCAGGCCAGCACTGAATACGCTTGCTGCACCGTTGAACGTTCCGCCGAGACGTCCCGGCGTATTGCTGAAACCATACATCACGCCAGCACCGAAGCCATGCCAGATCGGCGTTTCATAGCGCACCATGTTGCTGACTGGCTCACCCGCCAGGCGGTCGACGTCATACGAACCGTGGAACGCATACGACGGAGCGAACTGGGCAACGTTCGTGTAGTACGAAATGTAATCGTAGATGAAGTCGTAGTCGTAACCGGCAATCAGTGTGCCGAACCTGTCGCTCGTCAGACCGACAAAAGCGCGGCGGCCGAACAGCGCGCCGCCGTGACTCGCCGTACCGGTATTCAGCGAAAAACCGTTCTCGAGCGTGAAGATTGCCTTCAGACCGCCGCCCAGGTCTTCAATGCCACGCAGACCCCAGCGCGACGCCTGATTGATGCCGTCGTCGAGCTTGAACTGCGAGCTGCCTTTTACGTTGTTCACGTAGGTCAGGCCATTGTCGATAATGCCGTACAGCGTGACGCTGCTTTGTGCATGCACCCCTACCGAAGCCAGCGCTGCAATCGCGCCTGCCAATAGTTTCTTCCTCATGTCCACGTCTCCACCTATCTCATTTTTTCAGGTCAAACGAAATTTGCTGGTCAGCTTCGCACCGGAACCCGAACCATCCCGGTTCCGGTGACCAAACCCCGCCCGCTACACTCGCCATCGACTTTAATATTCCACCGACCGATTCGTGGAATACTAATTACGATTTTGATGCATACCTGTTCCGGCGCGCAAGAATACAATTAGGATATCGACCTATCGTTTTCCCTCACCGGTCCTGCGAGCAGACCACGCGGCGCGCAACGGCTTGCCAGATTGGGCGTTGGAGGGGATAGCGGGAATGAAGGTGGGAACTGCAGAATTGGAAGGCGTAAATCGCGCGGCGCAGCGATGTATGCGCACAACAGCGTGTAGGTATACCTATTGCGGCCGTCAGTTCAGTTTGGCAGCCAAAAGAAATGCCCCCAGGGAGCTCAGCTCAAAAAAGGGGGCAACGAACGGCAAGGGAGCGGGACTCGACCATCCCGGAAGACGCCGATACGGCGCATCAACGATCGTCGTAAGGCGGTTCCGTTGAGGAAGAACCACCGTCACGCCCAGGCGTGGGCGCACTCGCGAAGTACTCTTCCGGCAAAGTGGCGAGGAACTCCGAAAAGCCCGGTGAGTGCTCGGCCATGGCGGCTTCGGCGGCGGCTTCGTCGCCGGAAAGCAACGCCTGAGCGAGCTTCTGGTGATCGGCGATGGCCTTCTCGCGGCGGCTCGGCGCGAGGAACGGCTTGGGCCGGTAACGCGAGATCAGGCGGCGGATGGAACGAATCTGATCAGCCAGATAATCGTTGTGGCAGGCGTTGCAGAGCACTTCGTGGAATGCCACATTGGCGCGGGCGAAAGCGCGCGGATCGTTATCCTGCAAGGCGGCGACGCCTTCGTCGATCGCCTTTTGGAGCGCCGCTCGCTGTTGGTCGTTCATTCGCCGCGCGGCGAGGCGGGCCGACACCACCTCAAGCTCGCTGAGCAGTTCAAGCACGTCACGCAGTTGCGGCACCGACATCTTGCTCACGAATACGCCCTGCCGCGGCACGATCTGTACATACCGCTGCGCGGCGAGCTGCTGAAGCGCCTCGCGGATCGGCGTGCGCGAGACATTGAAGCGCGTCGCCAGTGCTCGCTCGTCCAACGTTGCGCCCGGGACCAGCTCACCTCGCTCGATTTCCGCTTCGAGAAGGGCCTTGATTTCAACCGACCGGCTTATTTTTGGGATCTGGCTCATCAAACGAGAACTGAATAAAAGGTTTAGCAGAAAACATGAATTCCTATGATACCGCAGAGGTATACCAGATATGCATTTCCCGACTACCGATAATGGGAAACGGCGCCGTATTTGCATACGGCGCCGTCGGGACAATGCTCGCCGAACAGGTCTTACGAATTCTTCTTCAGATGACGCGTCGCACGGAGGTAATGGAAGGCGGACCAAATTAGCACCACGCTCGCCGTCAGCATCGCGTAGCGCACACCATTGGCCGACGCGTCATGACATGCCGATGCAAATGGACCCTGCAACACGGCCGCGGCACCATGCGGCCCTTTCGGCACGGTACACACCGCGTGGAAATCACCTTGCATGAACAGGTGCGATGCAAAACGATCACTGAGAAAACCCACCGTCGGCGTACCCAGGCCCTGACCGATCAGGTTCATCAGCAGGAACACAATGGCCGACGCGGTAGCACGCATGCGCGGCTCGACGATGCTCTGCACCACCGCGAAGGTCGGGCCGTTCCACACGTTCAGCAGGATCGTGCCCATGAACAGCAGCGCGACGCTCAGCTGCCACTGATCTGCGATGAAGGCTAGTGCCAGCAGCGGGAAACCAAGTCCCGTACCCAGCGCCGGGATTCGCGCATACCAGCGGCGATCGTTGACGCCGACCCGGTCCGCACACACGCCGCCGAGCGTAGTGCCGATGATGCCGCCGACGCCGAGCACCAGACCGAAAATCACGCCGGCCTGGGCAAAGCTCATGCTGTAGACGCGGATGAAATACATCGGGATGAACAGGTTGATACCGTACTGGCCAAACGCACCGATCACCGTGCCGAGCAGCATCTGCACGAAGGCGCGGCTCGAGGTCAGCCGCTTGAACACCACGCTCAGGGGCGGAGCACTGGCGCTGGTGCCGGCTGCGACACCATCGGCGCCGCCGCGCTTCGGCTCACGCAGTGTCAGCCATGCCAGCAGGCCAAACACGAGCCCGGGCAGGCCCACCACAAAGAACACTGGACGCCAGCCCAGATGCTCCACGAGCCAGCCGCCTCCGAACGCGCCGGCCAGCACGCCGATCGGCGGTCCCAGCGCATAGACGGCGAGCGCGCTCGCCCGGCGGCGCGGACCGAACTCGTCGGCGATCAGCGAGTGCGAGGTCGGCGTGCTGCCGGCTTCGCCGATTCCCACGCCGAGGCGATACAGCATCAGTTGCCAGAAGCTGCCTGCCGTGCCGCAAAGCGCGGTCATCGCCGACCAGGCGACGATCGAGACCGAGATCAGCACGACACGGTTGAATTTGTCAGCCAAACGCGCAATCGGAAGACCAAGCACCGAATAGAAAATCGAAAACGCGAGGCCGCCGAGCAGCCCGACCTGATAATCACTGAGGCCCATGTCCATCTTCACGGCCTGACCGACAACCGCGACGATGATGCGATCGACGAAGCTCGACGCATAGATCAGCACCAGGACCAGCAAAAACCATCCGCGATACCAGCTGCTGCTCGATCTCGTGCCCACATTCTGGGCGGTCAGTTCTTCCATATTGCGCGTCTCCACTGATTCGGGGCTCGGGCGGCCAGGCAAGTCAAGTCACCTACCCTCTATCGAAACCTTCTTGTATGCCACGATATGCCTCGTGGAATTTCAATTCGATTTTGATGCATAACTGGTGGTCGCGCAATCGGAACATGACCTTGAAGCGTCATCGTTTTCACCTAGCCCAACTTGCGAACGCGTTGCCTTTGGGCAGCCATCACAATGGACCACGCGCTACAGATTGTTTGCTGGTATGGAGCGCCCTAACCGGCAGTAGTCGCGCAGTCGAACATCGGGAGCGTCGCCAGGGAAGCCGGCACCCGGGCCACGCTCACGCTGATTCAGGCCTGAGGCCAAAAACTCACGCGTCGGGCTCTGCTACGAATTGGCCGGCTCCGCGGACGGCACCAAGCCGCTTTCCATTCCATAACGCACCAGGTCCGCGTCTCGCTCGATACTCAGTTTGAGCATTGCCGAGCTCTTTTGCGTACTGATAGTTTTTTTACTGCGACGCAAAAGCTCGCCAATTTCCGTCACAGTCATCCCGGAAACAAACAAGCGTACGACCTCCAGTTCACATCGCGTCAATGGGGCTCCGGCCGTGTTGCCGCGCGCACCCGGGTTGATCGTGTCTGAGATCGCCGCCACGCGCGGCGACAGATAGCGACCATTCGCGTAGGCGGCATGTACCGCGATCGTCAGGCTACTGATCGCATCAGCCTTGCTGAAAATACAGCAGTGGCCTCCCTGCATCAGCAACCGCACAACCGCCGGATTTTCCATCATGCTCAGTACAACCACCCGCACGTTCGGAGAGTGCTGGCGAATGGCAGCGAAAAGTGCCAGTCCGTCGCCATAACGTCCGCCGGGCATCACGTAGTCCGAGACGACCACGTCGCAAGGCGAGTTGGTCAGCGCGGCCATCAGTTCGGTCGAATTTTTCGCCGTGGCAACAACCGAGATCGTGCTGCTTCTTTCGAGTTCGTATCGCACGCCTTCGAGGATCACTGGATGATCGTCTGCGAGTATTACGCGAATTCTTGATGTGGTCATAGTCGACTTCCGTCGCAATGTAATTTGAGGCGTTAGAGACGCCATTAAAAGTGAGGGGCGGAATTCAAGTTGCATTTCCACGCTTCTCGTGTCGTGTCCTATTGACAACGAACGGGCAAGACTTTATCTACCCCGCATCGGATCAGTAATAGGCTTAGTCTTATAAGTGAGGAATATCAGAAAATAGGACAGGCGTACGTTCGCGGTCTTGAGCAGTCTGTGTGCGGTCGCGACAATGTTCCCGCGCAGTGACGGTGATTCAATCCAGATGTTTCGTACAATGCGTAGTTGTTCGTCCCGATGGCGCATGTAATGCGTGACGACGGACGCGCCTATGTCACTTCGAGAGCCAAGGACCTGCACTTGCCACACGTATGCGTTCTTCAGTGCGACTATCCGGTCAACGACGGAATGCAAGCATCCCGTCAGGGCTTTACCTTCTCAATGTTATTTGCAAGGGCGAATCGCTTCCTGCATTCATTCTGTGGAGGAAGAACCGTCCGGAATCTTCTGCGATGAAGTCACGAGCCCATTTTCCATCGCATACCGAAACAGATCGACTTCTCGTTCAATGCCGAGTTTTTCCATCGCCTTTGATTTCTGTGTGCTGATGGTTTTCTTGCTGCGACTCAATTTCTCGGCAATCTCGTTCACAGTCAGCCCGGATGCAAAAAGACGCACAACTTCGGACTCGCGCTGACTCAGCACGTCCGATGAGCCCCTGCCCCGACGGTTCCAGTCGATCGACTGGACGATCTGATTGATCGTTGGCGAATAGTATTTGCCGCCGCTATGGACGGCATGAACGGCGGGGATAAGGTGGGCGCCAGCATCGGATTTGCTGACGATGCACGTTACACCTTGTGTAACGAGCGCACGTATCACCGCCGGGTTGTCGAGCATGGTTAGAACGACGATCTTGATCTCGGGATAGCGACGTTTGATGAGAGAGAACAGCGCGATTCCGTCACCGTAGTCGCCCGCAGGCATTGCGTAATCGGATACCAGAACGTCGCACTGTGTGCTCGTTAGAAGCGCGATCAGCTCAGTCGAATTCCTCGCTGTCCCTACCAGCTGGATTGTCTTCACCTCTGCGAGCTCATGCGAAATACCGCTGAGCATGACGGGGTGGTCGTCGGCAAGGATGACCCGAATGGCGAACGCATCCATATTGTCAATATCGTCGAGATAGGACATTTGTATGATAGTCAGCGGCGGGATGTTTGCTCTGCGGGTTTACCTTCACGTTTTGCGATCGTTGGTTTCTTCACAGCCAAACACCTGAGGCGTTTAATTTATTGCGTGGAAGGTCGCCGCAGTCCATCCTCGTCATCGTTCACTCCCGTATTCGAGTCTAAATCTCCAGGGAGCGCGCTTCCCGGCGCCTCAACCAGCGACCTGCCGCGGTGGCCAGGCAGCGCTTGCTGAACATGATCTCTCTGCCTTGCAAAGTTGGCTTCGGCGATCGTTCGATCACCTACTCTCTTTAGCGAGTGGCCGCTCCCGTCCCGTCGACGGGCCGTGTAAAGGCTTGT
The DNA here is from genome assembly GCF_040948685.1 of Paraburkholderia sp. BR14374. Lineage (NCBI taxonomy): Bacteria > Pseudomonadati > Pseudomonadota > Betaproteobacteria > Burkholderiales > Burkholderiaceae > Paraburkholderia > Paraburkholderia sp. BR14374. Next base: position 373,016 of record NZ_JBFPKF010000008.1, read on the forward strand.
GACCCCAGCCGGATGCCCGCGCGCGGCAATGGAACTCGCGAAACGCCCGCCGCGCTCATTGCGGCACACGAAGTAGTATTCTCCAGTGCACACGTTCGACCGATCATCTGACTCGAGGAGCCGAGCCCATGGAAAGCACACTTGTCGTGGCGGCATTCGCTTTTGTCGGTAGCCACTTTCTCCTGTCCCATCCGCTGCGGGCCGGTATGGTCCGGGCAATCGGCGAACGGGCTGCCATGGGCGTCTATTCGCTGATCGCGATACTGACGTTCGGCTGGATGGTCATGGCTTACGACCGGACGCCCGTCTCGGAGCCGCTATGGCCGGCAGGCAACGTGCTGTGGGCGATTGTGACCGTGGTCATGCTGATCGCATCGATCCTTCTGATGGGCTCGCTGATCCGCAACCCGGCGTTGCCCACCGTTGGCCGGCCCGCCGCTCTTCCCGACGCGGCGCACGGCGTGTATGCGGTGACACGTCACCCGATGATGTGGTCGTTCGCGCTTTGGGGGCTGTGCCATATCGCCGTGCTCCCGGTCACCCGGAACATCGTGCTTGCCGGGGCGATCATCATTCTCGCGCTGGTCGGTGCCGCGTTGCAGGACCGCAAGAAGCGGCGTCTGCAACCGGATCTGTGGCCCGCATGGGAGTCGCAGACGAGCTATCTGCCGTTCGCGGCGATCGCCGCCGGCCGCGCGCGGCTGGGCGGGTTCGGCATGCACGCGCTGATTGGCGGCGTGGTGTTCTGGCTCGTGGCGACCTGGGCGCATATCCCGCTCTCCGGCTGGCCCGCGGGCATCTGGCGCTGGCTCTAGCCGGCCGATTCCACGAGACTTTTTCTCGTCGCGCAAGACTCTTTGTCCACGGTGTGTGTTCGAATTCGCGGCGGATGCGCCTACAGTGCGCTGCATCGGGTCCATCGATTCGAACGGCCAGCAGGCCGAATCAATCACACTGTGAGACAAACCATGAGCACTTCCAGGGTCGCCCGGCATCATCAAGTCGCCGATGCACTCGACGCTCGCCGGGATGCATCCGGTCGGGCGCATGGGCGAGATGAGCGACATCGTCAACGCGATCCTCTATCACGACTCGGCACCGTTCCTGACCGGCGAAATCCTGCATGTGGACGGCGGCCAGAGCGCAGGCCAGTAAATGGTCTAGCGCCGCCCGTGCTCGCCACCACACTCAAGGAGCCCATCATGTCAGTCCAGCAGAAACTCGCGGAACTTGGTCTCGAACTGCCTGCTCCGCCGCAACCGCTGGGCAGCTATACGGCTGTCAGCGAAGCCGGCAACCTGCTCTTCATCTCCGGGCAGGTGCCGCTGTCCGCCGGCAAAATGATCTACACGGGCCGCGTCGGCGAGACCCTGACGCTCGAACAGGGCCGCAAGGCGGCCCAACTCGCTGCGCTCAACGCGCTCGCGCAGATATCGCAGCATCTCGGCGGCTTCGAGCGCCTGCATCACATCGTTCGCGTCGAGGGGCACGTCAGTTCCGCCGATGGCTTCTACGATCAGCCCGCCGTGATCGACGGAGCTTCGGATCTGTTCGCTGCCGTGCTGGGTGACAAGGCGGGACATGCGCGCTCGGCGTTCTCGCATAGCCAGGGGCCCGCCAACGCCGCTGTCGTGATCGTCGTCATTGCTGAGATCCTGCCCGCCTGACCGACGCGTGCGACGCGCGACGCATGCGCTGCTGCCCGCCGACCGCATCCGCGCGAGCGTCGTTCGTGTCACCACTCCTTGATGGCCACGTCGTAGTCCTCGTCGTAAAACGCGACCAGAAACTCTTCGGGCATCAGCCACGAGTCGACGCTCACGCTTTGCGTGCCCACGTCGACCGCGACTTTCGCGTCGGGGTCCACCGACTTCATTGCATGCTCGATCGTCGAAACATCGTCTGCGCGGATTTCGTTTTTCATCGAGAACTTCACGTTTCCCCTCCTCAGTGAGCAACGTTGGATACCGAACGGGACGATGCCCTTCCAGACATGGCGTGTCATCAACCAGCCGCTGACCTCGCACCGATCGCACCGTCGAATGACGATGGCGATACTAGCGCCGCCTGCCGTTTCCTGCTCTGTCGCGGAAAGCTCGCCCTGAATCGGATCAACCTGGGTTCGCGTTGCGCTGATGCGTCGCCACGCGCTGCGATTGCGATTGCGGTTGAGGTTGCGCCGCCATCGCGCGCGAGACCATTTCGTTTTGCTTGATGATCCTGTCGATCTCGGCGTCGGCCTGCGCATCGTACTGCGCGAAAACATCGGTGCTGTAGCGCGTGTTCCGCGCCGCGCCGAGCTGCGAACCGGATTCGTCGCGCGTGTCGGCATCGACCGTCATCGACAGGCCGATACGCAGCGGATGCGCGGCCAGCTCGGCCGGGTCGAGCGCGATGCGCACCGGCAGCCGCTGCACGATCTTGATCCAGTTGCCGGTGGCGTTCTGCGCCGGCAGCGTCGCGAACGCGCTGCCCGTGCCGGCCGAAAAGCCCTCGATACGCCCGTGATACCTCGCGCCTCTGCCGTAGACGTCCGAGCTCAGCGTGACCTGCTGGCCAACCCGCATGTGCTTGAGCTGCACTTCCTTGAAGTTCGCGTCGACCCACACGCCGTCGAGCGGCACGATCGCCATCAGCGGCGTGCCCGGCGCGACGCGCTGGCCGACCTGAACCCGGCGCTGCGCGACGTAGCCGGTCACCGGCGCTGGCAAGGTATCGCGCGCATAGGCGAGCCACGCGGTGCGCACTTTCGCGGCGGCGGCCTGCACGTCCG
>NZ_JBFPKF010000090.1:0-2103 GCF_040948685.1 Paraburkholderia sp. BR14374
GTGAAGTCGATGAGGTGCAACGCGGCAAGAACCGCAACAAGTCGAGGATCCGCGCACGCGTGGAGCATGTCTTCGCGGTGGTCAAACGACTGTGGGGCTTCACGAAGGTGCGCTACCGCGGGTTAGCCCCCGACTGGAAATTCGATACCGGTGAGGCCTTCTTCATCCCGGTATAACCTGAGCCCCGGTTCGATGATAGAAAGGTTTTTGGCCAAGAAATCGCGAAGGTCACTTTCGTACGCGAACTGGCTCGGCTGCGTCATGCCAACAACATCGATGGCCTCGACTAGTCCGGGCGACGCTTCGACGTCCGACGCGGCGTGGATCGGAGCGGGATCTGAGGAAGACTCGTAAAGTCGGAACCGTGATCCGTCGATCTGAAATAGCAAATCCTCTTCAGGTCTTACACTATGATGGAGCCGGGCTGGGCGCGTTCGTTGAGAATCGCACCAACATCTAACACCCACGAAGCCCAAGTGTGAGGATGGTAGTTAAAAGACGCCACTGCTACACCGATTGTGGCTGCCGGTCCTGCCGCATATGCGATCGCAGCTTGCCAAGGCTTGTTCGGCGGCTCGACCTCGAGACGACCTGAGTATGCGTACAGTCCTACGCTTATCGGGAAGCGGCTGCCGCGGAAAATATGGATGGATGGCCCAACGCCGATCCTCAAGCCGTTCGCGCGCTTTCCGAAAGCGAGAGATGGAACCAGGTGTCCCAGCTCGTGAATCAGGATCTGGACATGTGCTCCTACGCACAGGTAAGCGAACCGCTCCTAGAGAGTGAATGCTCGCTCAGCAGCGTGGCTAATTCTTTGTACTAAATCGACCCAGTTGATATTCATAGCAGCCCCGGTGTTCGCTTTTCTGAATATTCCTGCGGCTTATCAGCTCAAAATCGCCGCGAAGCCTTGACAAAAAGCTGCCGCGCTCGCTGCAAGAGCCGCCCATCGGTTCCGACGTGCTTGCTCGATGCCGGTGGCGAAGGGGTCAACTCTTTTGCCGTTACGGTTATCGAAAGTGATACTGCCCGGAATCCACCCGTCAACCGGGGACGGATCGACGTACTCCACTTCGACTCGCGTGGACCAAAACCACAGGCCGGCCGCTGTCAACGCAGCCATAGCCGCGAGCACGTTGAGAATGAAAACGACTTTCTTTGATGCGATTGCATCCACTTCGCGTTTCCCCGTTTTCCAGTGCCGCGCGCAGCGGCGAATTTTCCTACGCTATAGCTAAGATGGCCGCAGGCAACTGCAACACGAAACCAACAAAGAGCAGCGCCAAGCCCACGGTCGAACACACTCTGTATAGTACGCGTCGCCGTCGGACCGATGCGTTGTGCTCGGCTACCGTCTTACCGTTTGGCAGCGGTGTTGCATCTTGCAGCGCGAGACCAACACCTTCGTCGTGTGTCGGCTGTGGGAACCCGAAAAAGAACAGCACGACCACGCCGACCATTTTTGCGCCGAGTCCGAAGACGTTCAAAATTCCGGCGAGATGCGTCATCGTGTTTTCCTTGTCACAGTGCGCTTAGTGGGCCAGCGGGTCAGCTGAAAGCTCACCAACGGCAGCCAGCCCTAGCGTCGCGAGAACGGTTTGTGTCATTTCGAGCTCGTACAGCGCCTGCTTGCTGTCCAGGTGGGGCTGGTTCGCCCGGACAGCCTTCGCGCACGCCACTTTATTCTGCTCGAAAGGCCACAATGCTCGATATCGCGTCGTGGAGTTCCTGACTGTTCTGATTCATTGTTTAAGGCTACGCTGAACAAGCCGCTGAATTTGCGACGTGTCTGCGATATAGAGGTGTTCAGGTCGTGAAGCCGACCGTCCCCTTTGGCTTTTTGGCCCTTGCGGGCATTGCACGCGGGCGTTTTGCCCGCCTTTGCCCATTACGGGCGCACCTGTGTCATCAATCGCGTGCGTGACAGGTAGATGTTGGCGAGCGCCAAAGCTACAAAGGCCCGGTTCGCATTCTTCGCTAACCCGCGGTAGCGCACCTTCGTGAAGCCCCACAGTCGTTTGACCACCGCGAAGACATGCTCCACGCGTGCGCGGATCCTCGACTTGTTGCGGTTCTTGCCGCGTTGCACCTCATCGACTTCAC
>NZ_JBFPKF010000091.1:0-1884 GCF_040948685.1 Paraburkholderia sp. BR14374
GGACCGTGGCAGTCAGTACGCGAGCCACGAATTTCAGTGCAGGCTGGCTGACTATGGCATGCGTTGCTCTATGAGCCGCAAAGGAAATTGCTGGGACAACGCGCCGACGGAGAGCTTCTTCAACAGCTTGTTAGATTCCAGCCATTGCCAGGAATCGCGCAGATGGGCAGCTGGCTCATGTTGCAGACGATCGGCAGCGTCTCGGAAACGGTGAGCTCAGGCTTGCCGGCCTGCAGGTTACCGATTATGACATCCCACACTTTGCCGAACGTGTCGTTCCAGCCGGGATATTTTTCTTCGAGCCAGTCGCGGCACTCGGGTGTTATGCCGGCAGCAGGATTCCACCACACGGTAGGACGCCAGAACCAGATAGCCAATTGATACGCATGATGCTGGTAGTCGAACTCGCTAATGATCTGTTCCCAGTACCATGGCAGGTCAAGTCCGAGGTCGATCAGAGTGCGTTCGAACTGACCTACGATCCATTCTCGCATGAATTCCTTAAACGACTGCTTGCGATGCATGAGTGGCGTGGCGTAATCCATCGAGGAGCCCGTGAGCAGGCAGAACAGACGCCACGCGCGTGCGATGGCGACATCAACGAGCTTTTGAGCCTGCTCTTTACGGCCGTTAGCGATCAGGATCTGCAACGCGGGACCCCCGATTTGCGCATGGCGCGACTCATCTGTCTGAATGCTGGAAATCAGGCTTGCAAAAGTGAAGTCGCCCGCTTCGGCGGCATTGGCCGCGAGGCCAAGAAACTGCATGTTGGTAAAACCCGTTTCGAACGCGAAGGTTAGCATGACCGCGATTTCGATCGCACTGCGCGACATGAACAGGTCATCGAACGCGCTGCGCGCGGCAATCGCAACCCACGCGTTTGTGTGATACGCCTTGTGGGCCCAATCGAACTGGCGATCCTTGGGACAGTAGCCGTGAGGAAAGTAAAGCTGCAATTGACCATGACGATTCTCGTCGAGCATGCCGAAGGTGGCCATATTGCGCATGCCGGGCGCACGCCCGAAACGTACCATTCGGGCCTCGGCGCTCATCGCCGCATATTCTCCGAGCGCAATTACACCGTAGTGAGCCTTCAGAATGGAGAGCCACCCCGGATCGGCGTCCTCGAACATGCGGCTACGCTCAAGTGCCTCCTTGACCGAATATGCGCCTGCATCCTTCTCACGCTGGATGCGCACATACTCGGGATATGACGTCTTGTAGGGCTCCTCGTAGGTTTCCCAACTCGCCATGGGAATGCCTTGCGCCCCAGACATGATATCGGGAAAAAGCTCCGACTCCGTCACATATCTTGAGGTCCAGTTGGTGGCACGTGCAATGTCATACCATGCGGCTCGTTCCAGTAACGCCATTGTGATGCCTCCTTTTGGAATGGGCGATGCGTCTTCCCGGCACTGCGCACTCCACCGGGCGCCCCTTGAGAAGGCAAGATCAATGCCAATCCGCGGCGTTTCTTTCTTGGCGGCCGCGGCGAAAAACTGAGAGTCGCGGCGGAGCGAAAAGGGAACCAAAATTGCGCAGGCTTAGCGAGTAGGACGTGTACCACCGCGCACACAGCATGGCCGCATCCACTGAGTGACGACAGCGTTCGGACACCGTGGCGGCGCTATCAAGATGCGGGGGTGAATCTTACCGCAATGCAGCGCCCTACGGCGACACTGCATTGAGATGGTAAGCCGGCAGCTGTCGAGGTTCCACGACGATGAGTGACTTCAGCCGTAAAGGCCCATTGATCGTTTAGCACGCTGTTGAAATACCTCCCACGCACGTCATCCGCGCGGGAGGGGTAAACGTTGAAACAAAGAACCGGACAACACTGAGACTGAAGCGATGCGCGGAGCGGACGGCTATACCGAGTCGATG
>NZ_JBFPKF010000092.1:0-1738 GCF_040948685.1 Paraburkholderia sp. BR14374
CTCTTCGGCCCCATCGGCAACATTCCACCTGCCGAGGCAGAAGCCGCTTACTATGCAAATCTCGCTGAGTCTGTCACTGTGGCATGACGCAAGCAAAACGGTCTCCGGAAAACCCGGGGCGGCTCAAGATCCTGAGCGAGAAAGGCTTGATGCTGAAGGTGGGGTCGGCGGTCGACGCTACCTTGATTTCCGAACCCACTTCGACGAAGAACGGCTCTGGTACACGGGACCCGGAAATGCACCAGACGAAGAAGGGAAATCGATGATACTTCGGGATGAAAGCGCACGTCGGCGTGGACGCAAAGTCGGGCCTGGTCCACACGGTCATCGGCACAGCCGCCAACGTTCACGACATCAATGCGGCCGAAGCGCTGTTGCACGGCCAGGAAATGGATGTGTACGCTGACGCCGGATATCAGGGTATCGAAAAGCGCTGCTAGGTAAGCGCGGTTCGCTGGAATGTCGCGATGCGACCAGGCAGGCGCAGACAACTGGACCTAACCGATCGGCTGGACGCGATATTCGATCAGATTGAACGCCTGAAGGCCGGCATCCGCGCCAAGGTTGAACATCCGTTCCGCGCCCTCAAACAGCAGTTTGGCTATACAAAGAGCCGGTACCGAGGGTTGATGAAGAACACCGCCCAGATCACGACACTATTTGCTCTGGGCAACCTGTGGATGGCACGCAAGGCTTTGTGGAACCCTTGAAACGCTCGCAGATTCAGGCCGCGAATCTCGGCAAACAGTGGTCGTCACGCTTCAAAAGCTAGACGACCAACCTGCCAGCAGACTCTCATGGCTGATACGACGCAAGTGGCAAACGGCCAACTCTCTGAAAACGAGTTGTGCAGACCTTCCTTAGATTAGCAGACCGTTGTGCAATATGAAGGATTTAACCGATGAAGAAAGGTATTTTTGTTTTTACGCTCGCGCTTGGCGCATCGTGTCATGTGTTGGCTGACACGGCCGAAAGCTGCCCGAGTGTCACCGCAATCGAAAAAAACGGGGACACGTACATGGCAATGACTAGCGATGGTGAGGGTACATGGTTGGGCATTGGGCTGGACGATGACGGTGGCATCACTAAATTTAGCTCTGCCAAATTCCATCCAGCGATGGATGGTGGATCGCGAGCGGCAGTGAGCTGCTCATACGAGCTTGGTGACGGCGACTACGCAGATTTAGAATTCTTGCCGAGGCGTCCAGAACCGGACTTATCGGTGGACGTAAGCACGTGGCGTCAGAAACATGATCCTTACGGTCCTAGCTACTATGAATGCACTGCGCAGTCCGCGTTGGATTGTAGCTTCGATGTTGTCCGACGGCCGTGAACAATCTGTGGAATCTTAAGGAAGGCTTCGAGTGAGGCCTGTTGGCAGATTGCAGAGACTTCGACGCGTGAATCGCGGAAACCTGGCGCCCGCGCCGGCGGGGGGCAGATGACTGTTTTCAGTGCGGTTGTTCACTTCTGCCGACGCTTTGACGAATACATGCTTTACGCGAGCGAGTTCCGGCACTACCGCTTTCGCCGTCGAATAATTTCACACCGAGTTCCTACGGCGTAGACGCCTTGCCTGTTCGCCAGATATTCGACCTCCGGTGCGGGCAGCGCTTAGAGGGTGTTAGGCACTTTATGTCGGACCTGGTATCCTGGCGGAATGAAAAAACGCAGGCCTTACCCAACGGATGTATCGGATGAAGAGTGGTACTTCGCCGCTCCGTACCTGACCTTGATG
>NZ_JBFPKF010000093.1:0-1684 GCF_040948685.1 Paraburkholderia sp. BR14374
TCCGGCCTTCACCAGCTCGACCAGTTGCGCCCGAAATTCCGCCGGGTACGGGGTACGATGCTTGGCCATAATCGGCACCTCCTTCTCCAAAGGATAGATGTCCGTTTTTGCGGGTCAATCTCAGTCTTGCACGTAGTGGCGCAGCCGCGAGGCCCGGGGTTATGCAGCTACATCCGTTGCCTGCTGAGCCACGAGCCAGTCTCGCATGAACTGGGCCGGCGACACAAAGCCGAGTGACGAATGACGACGACTGCGGTTGTAAAACACTTCGATGTATTCGAACAAGTCCGCTGCGGCTTCGCGATGCGTGCGATAGCGCGCTGCATGAACCCGTTCATTTTTCAGGCTTGCGCACGACCTCGGCGGTGTTGTTGCGAAGCGTCGCGCAGCACCCGCTAAAAGCTCGATTCCGACGCCAGGCACACACCGCGGTCTGCCAAGCTCGGCACGATTTGACTAGGCGGCAAGCTCGCAAATTCGGCACTATTGGCCACCTCGAGAATCTGCCGCCGCTCGGCTTCGCTCAGCTTGTTACGCGGCTCTGGCCGATTTGGCGTACGCGGCCATCGGCGTACAGCGTCGCCGTCATCCACCCAGCGCTGGAACGTGCGTGCCGCTCAGCCCCAACTCTTCACAGCCTTCTGCAGGCGGCAGCCCGAGCCCACCGCCTCTCGGATCAACGATATGCATAACAGGCGATCAGGGACATTGGTCAGTCGTCCTCTTGTTCTCCCCAGATCGCCTGGGCTTTTTTCGAAGTACGAGCAGCGCCGCAGCTTCTGCCTGTGCCCTTCTCTTTGCGCTTCAACTCCTTTTCCAGTTGTTTGATGCGCTGCTTGTCTTCTTTGGGCTGCTGACGTTGCTCGCGCGCCTGTTCGGCAGCATTCCGTTGGCGGCACTGAATGAACGCCGTCGCCGCGCGGTGAAGATGCGCATCGAAGGCGTAGCGTTGAAAGAGGTGGCGCTGCGTTGCGAGATGTCGCCCACGACGGTGATTGCGGCCTGCAAGGCGTACGAGGCGGGGCGGCTGGCGTGCCGTGGATGTCGGGCCTCGCGGTCGTCCGCCGGGTACCGGACGCAGCCTGAGCGCAGATCAGGAGCGGGTCGTGCAGAAAATCATCCGGGACCGCACACCTGACCAGTTGAAAATGCCTTATGCCCTGTGGACCCGTCAGAGCGTGGCCGAAGTGATCGAACAACGGTTCGGCATCCGTGTGCCGGTTCGTACGATGGGGCTGTATCTGTGGCGCTGGGGCTTCACCCCGCAAAAGCCATTGAAGAAGCTTATGAGCAATCGCCGGCGGCGATCAGGAAGTGGCTCGATGAACACTATCCTGCCATTGCGCAGCGGGCCCAGGCTGAAGGAGCCGAAGTCCACTGGGGTGATGAAACCGGACTGCGCTCCGACGATGTTCGGGGCCGCGGTTACGCGCCCACGGGAAAGACACCGGTGCTCAAGGTCAACGCGAAGCGTGCCGGCCTGTCGGTCATCTCCACCGTGACGAATAAAGGACAGATGCGCTGGAAGTGAGCCGCCCCGGGTTTTCCGGAGACCGTTTTTGCTTGCGTCATGCCACAGTGACAGACTCAGCGAGATTTGCATAGTAAGCGGCTTCTGCCTCGGCAGGTGGAATGTTGCCGATGGGGCCGAAGAGCCGACGATTGTTGAACCAGTCCACCCATT
>NZ_JBFPKF010000094.1:0-1640 GCF_040948685.1 Paraburkholderia sp. BR14374
GACCTTTACGGCTACCGGGCCTCTGTGTTGGCTCTGACAAAATGGTGTCCACCACTTCGAAAATGATGGACATCACTTTGATGCCGATACTTGCGGCCGTCTACAACGGCCACCGCGAGCCGCTTACCATCCCGTTTCAATTCTTCGAACTTCAGATTCATATTCCCTCCCGCGGAACGTAAATAAGCTCTTCCGGCACGCGCACCCAATCCACTATGCGCGGACAAATTTGACCCGGCAAACGAGTGATCTAATCTTGATGTGGCTTGATCATGCCAATTTGTTTTATCCAGTTTCCGAAAATTATGTTGGCGTGACTGCGCCAGCAATTGCGCGGCCGAAGATCTTCGCAATCCTCCGGAAAATAATTTGCCGGAATACTTACCCGACCACCAAGTGAACGGTCTCTGAGATACTCGTCTGCCAACGTTTGCGAATCGTACTCTAGGTGATTAAATATATGCAGGGAATGATGGTTCGGGTCATCAAGCAGACACAGGCCTGTTTCCGGCGATTCGATGAGCACACAGATACCGCTGCCTGGTGGGATGTCGGCGCGTCGCATTTCCGTCCATCGGGAGACGGGAACAAAGAGATCGTCTGACAGGCCCCGCAGATACGGTGATGTGGACCCCACGCCTTGGTGCCTGAAGACACCAAAAGCCTTCTCATTCAATGTGTACTTAGGCAGACCGTGGAAATGATATAGCGCCGCTTGTGCGGCCCAGCAGATGTTGAAGCAGCTCAGAGTGTTGGTTTGAGTCCAGTTGAGAATCTGAGTTAACTCGTTCCAATACGCCACTTCCTCAAACGGGATCAACTCAACCGGTGCGCCGGTAATAATAAAGCCGTCAAATATCCGCTCCTTTATCTCTTCCCAATCCTGGTAAAACGACGCCAAATGAATTGCTGGTGTGTTCTTGGGTAAATGACTGGCTATCTTTACCAAGGTGAGGTCAACCAATATGGGCGTTGCACCGAGGAGACGTGCAATTTGGATTTCCGTCTCTATTTTATTGGGCATCAGGTTTAGCAAACCAATATGCAAAGGACGTTCAATCGGCCGATACATAGCTTCGTGCTCCATTACCTTGATGCCTTCTTTTTGTAAAGCAATTGCAGCCGGCAAACCTTTTGGAACCTTGATCGGCATGGAAGCACAACCTCCGTTTCGAAACTACGCGATACCCGCAAGACTGTACGGCATACCAACAACACCACGTCTGACCGACTGCGAGCAAGTTTAGGTCTTCACCTGTTTAAGAAGATCAAGCTGGCTGCGACGCATGCGTAAAGTGCGCCCGTAATCTTCTCAAGCATGGATCTGTTGATCAATACCACGCTTGCGCGATCTGCAAGAAACATATATCCGCAATAGACCCCGACGGAGATCGCCGTTGCCGCAGCTCCCATCGGAACCGCCTGCCCAAGGTAGGAACCGGATGGGCTGATGAAACTGGGATACGTAACTAATGTGGCCAACCACCCCTTAGGGTTCGCTAGAGAGACAATGGAGCTAAAGTCGGAAGTGGTGTACGGGGGATCTGGGGCGGGGAATTGAAGGCGGTGGAGGTTTCAGCTGAGAATCTGATTGTCGAAGTCGGAAACCAGCAAACAACAAACCATCCACCATGAGCAAG
>NZ_JBFPKF010000095.1:0-1548 GCF_040948685.1 Paraburkholderia sp. BR14374
CGTGTTGCCTCACGGGATGATGTTACTCCCGGGTAATTGTCACTCTCCGAATGTTTTGCGATGACGGTTGGCGCTGCGTAGCGGCGCCAACCGTCATCGCGTCGGCATCGCCGAGTATCCGCGTCACCAGTTCTCTGGCACGGTTCGATCGCCATGCCTTCACGCGGCGCTGCAAGGTTCGCAGCTGCGCGCCGGAATACATGGTGGGAGCCATCGAAGTGAGACGCTCATGGAGCTTTTGCGCGGTAATGCCGGGCTCCGCTTCGAGCCACTGCTGTATGTTCGGCCAGGTATGCTCGAACGGATCTTCCCGGGTACGCCAATCATGAGGGACGCGCGCTTTTCGATGATGCGTCGGCCGGACCTCTCCAGCCTGCCACGCCGTTCCAAGACTCGCCAGGAAATCCGCCAGTGGAACTTGACCGGATGGCTTTGTCTCTGTCGGCGCCGCTCCGGAAGCACAGCATTCGGCGACACGCTGCTGGGCCTCGCGCATTCGACGTAAGAGATCCAGTGGGTCGAGCGCTCTGAACTGGGCACACAGTCTGCGTTTGGTTGCCTCCGACACCGAAGCGGAACGCAGCACGCGCTCGAGCGGCGTCAAGGGCGCCTCATAGCGCTTCGTCACCTTCGCGCCGTGACGGGTCTTCGATTTCAGCTTGAATGACGGCTGGAAGAAGTTGATGTACAGCCGCGACACCTCGTAGAGGGAAGCAAGGGTTGCCGTGGCTTCGAGGCCGCGTAACCTGCCATAGCCAACGAGGCGGCGCACGATGGCGCCATTCTTTTGCTCGACCCACGCCTGATCGTTTTTCTTGTACGCACGGGAGCGCGTCAGTTCGATACCCGTTGCCTTGCAGAAGTCAAGCATGGCCGCATTCATGAAGGCAGTATCGTTATCGCAATCCAGACCACGCAGCGGAAACGGCAACGCACGGCTAACACGCTCGATGTGCTCGAGCACGAACGCCCCGCTGCGATACGGCATGCTCAGGCATTCGGTCCAGCCGGTCGCGATATCTGTCATCACGAAGCTGTGCACGAAGTCGCCGTCGATCTTGGTGCCACCACAATGCTCGACGAAATCGACCTCCAGATAACCGGGCAGTGGATCGTTCCAGTCAGTAAACGTCCTGATCGGCACGGCACGGCGAATCGCATTGCCGACTCCGCCGGCGCGCCTGCGTTGGCCGCTGAAGGCTTGCTCACGCACGTCCCGCAACAGCCGGTCAATGGTGGCGGCGCTGATCTGCTGAAGCCGCTGGCGGACCTCCTTCGATAGCCACAGGTGGCCATGCCGTGTCATCGAGTCGACGAGTGTCGGGATGAGCGCCTTCAACCGCTTGCCGCAGATCCTGTCGGCAGCCTCCCACAGCGTGATCAACGCCGCACGCACTTCGTCGTCATAGCGTCGCTGCGGCCCTGGCTTCGCCCTTTGCGGCTGCGGATCCCGACACAGCACCCGGATCGCATGCTTACGGTGATAGCCGGTCAATTCAATGAATTCGTCCAGGATCTGGCGTTTCTCCGTCCGGTCAGAACGTCGAT
>NZ_JBFPKF010000096.1:0-1491 GCF_040948685.1 Paraburkholderia sp. BR14374
CGAATTCCCTGAGGGCGGCGTAGCAGTAACTCTCGACGGTGGATCACGCTGATATTCGCGGGTTGGGTACCGCATTACGGTGGTCCGTCTCATGAGCCTGCCGCTGACTTGCTTCGCACGCCGACCTGGTGTCGTTGCTAAAAGAGGACGCGGGTTGCTCGAATACCGGGCTGCGCCGCCCTCAGGGAACTCTTCTGTTGCTATACGGGTTCCATGCTCCGCAGATGTCAGACTGAATAAACGTCCTGCGGTCTTGCCATAGCCATGCCCAGCCGGCCAATGTCCCAGATAAAAGCAGCCAGTTCGCGGGCGACTGCGACGATGGCCACATGGGCAATCTTTCCTCTGGCCACCAGCTTCCGGTATCGCCGGCATAGCCGCAGTTGCGCGTCCCAAGCCCGATCGATGATCGCCTTTGGAATGCCTTCGTGACGGCGCTGGATTTCAATGCTCACGCGTGCCGGATGGCGGTAGCTCCACGCGGATTCGACCAGCAGCTTTCTTGCGTAACTGTTTCCCGTCTTCGTGATGCTGCCTTGGCGCCGTTTGCCACCCGACGAATGTTCCGACGGCGTCACACCAAGCCACGCCATCAGTTGACGTGGATGCTCGAAGCGTGACAGATCGCCCAGTTCGGACACCAGGCCGATAGCCGACGTGAAGTTAATGCCCCGCATCGCCTGCAGCGCAAGCACAGCGGGATAGAAACGCCAGTCTGCAACGGCTTCACGCAACGCGGTTTCCAGTCGTTCGCATTGCGCCAGGCGATCCTCGATCGTGCGGCGGTGCTCGTTGAATGCAAGTTGTTGCCAGCCGCTGTCAAACGAGAACGTGCTCAGCCAGCGGCGGTGAGCTGGCCCCCAGTCCGCTCGTCCAAAGTAATTCACGCCATGCTGGAGCAGGAACGATTTCAGCCGGCATCGCGCCTGCTTGAGGTCTTCTCTCGCTGATGACCAGGCACGGGCCAGATCGCGAAACGCTTCATCTTCCATCGCTGGCACATGCACGGCAGACAGATCGCCGGCTCGCAGTGAGCGCACCAGCTTGATTGCGTCGCGGCGGTCCGTCTTGACGCGTTCACCAGGCTTGCGTGGGATGAGTGATGGTGCGCACACCATGCAGTCGAAACCCTTGTCGATCAACCGTCGATACAGGCCGTAACCGCATGGGCCCGCTTCATAAACCACGCAGATGTGACGCGCTTTGCACTGCAGCCGTTTGCATAAGCGATCAACTTCGATCTGTGTCGTACCGATCTTGCCGAGCAACTCCACGTCGCCCATATCGACCGAGTAGGCAACCATGATCGAATCCTTGTGGACGTCGAGCCCTACGTACAACGTGCTATCGTCTTGCATGCTAGCCTCCGTGCCGGAAACAGACCGTTGAGCGGCGGATCCGTCCCCACTCAATGCGGCTCTGGCAGCCATGCTAACCCGCGCTCAAATCCGCACGGCGGCTAGCCTCGTCGCACGGGAGTCATACTGACTT
>NZ_JBFPKF010000097.1:0-1488 GCF_040948685.1 Paraburkholderia sp. BR14374
GTCGAACCTGAACAATCCGGAGAGCCTTTTGCAGCAAGGGTTTGAAGCGGAAAGTTGTTGATGCATTTGCAGGAACCTGGCAGATTATGGGTAGTTTCCTGCAAATTCTGTCGAGGTCTGGATGGGTCCGAAGACAGCGGTGAGCGAAGGCGATTTGTTTCGGCATCCTCTTCGCGAGCAGATCAACCTGAAGCATCCGCTGGTGCGTCTGGCCGATCTGATCAGCTGGGATCAGCTGGGTGCGTCGATGAGCGCGAGCTTTGTCTCACGCAAGGGTCGTCCGGCAACGTCACCGAGGCTGATTGCTGGCTTGTTGTATCTCCAGCATGCGTTCGATCTGTCGGACGAGGAAGTGGTCTGACAATGGGTGGAGAACCCGTATTGGCAGGTCTTCGCCGGCGAGACGTATCTGCAGACCGAGCCCCCGATCGATCCGTCGAGCCTGACACGCTGGCGTAAGCGCCTGGGTGAAGCTGGCGTTGAAGAACTGCTGGCCGAGACGATCGAAGCGGCGAAGCGCGCGGGCGTGATCAAGGCCTCAAGCGCGAAGCGCGTAATCGTCGACACGACGGTCATGCAAAAGGCGATCGCCCATCCAACCGATTCGCGCCTGCTCGAGCGGTGTCGCGAACATCTGGTGAAGGCCGCGGCGCGACACGGATTGAAGCTGCGGCAGAACTACAACCGCGAGGCGCCACACGTGGCACGTCAGATTGGCCGCTACGCCCATGCGAAGCAGTTTAAGCGCATGAAGAAGGCGCTGCGCACGTTGCGGTCACGCGTTGGGCGGGTGATGCGTGATGTGGAGCGTCAGCTCGATTCTCAGTTTCCGACGCCGGGCGTAGCGCGCTAACGGAGTTGATCGGCCGCACCAGGCGGATCCTCTCACAGAAGCAGAAGGACCGGAACAAGCTTTACGCCTTGCATGCGCCGGAAGTCGAATGTCTGGCCAAAGGCAAGGCCCGCACGCCGTACGAATTCGGCGTCAAGGTGTCGATCACGACGACCCACAAGGAAGGGCTGGTGATCGGGGCGCGTTCGATGCCTGGCAATCCCTACGACGGCCATACGCTGGCGGAGGCGCTGGAGCAGGCGGCGATCCTCAGTGACGTGAAACCGGAAGTGGCCGTTGTCGATCGCGGCTACAAGGGTGTCATCGTTGATGGCGTGAAGATCTACCATCCGGGATTACGGCGAGGAATCACACGTGGACTACGCGAGATGATCCGAAGGCGAAGTGCGATCGAGCCAGCCATCGGCCACATGAAGGCAGACGGGAAGCTCGACCGGAACTGGCTTAAAGGCGCGCTCGGCGACGCGATACACGCAGTGCTGTGCGGCGCCGGCCATAACCTGCGGATGATCCTCAGGAAGCTGAGGCTTTTTTACGCCGCTGTTCTGGCCGCTTTGCTCAACCGCTCAATCGCTGTCGAATACCAGCCGTGAGGGCAAGCGTCGTCCAAAACGAATTATTCAGACCCGACTACT
>NZ_JBFPKF010000098.1:0-1431 GCF_040948685.1 Paraburkholderia sp. BR14374
GAGCTAACGTCAAGAGTGGTGTATGGGCAGCACCGTGACTGTCGATATCAAGCGGCGAGTTTCTGCTGAACCGGCCGATCGTCCTGCACCGGTTCGCCGTCCTTGAAGGCAATGCCCTCGAGCAACAGCTTGATCTTTTCCGGGCCGTTGATACGGCGCCAAGTTTTCTCAGCTTCCTCAATCAGCTTGAATGCCAGGCCGAGGAAGGTCGGCCGCGACACGCAGTTACGCGTGCGTGTCGTACGGTGACGCACCGTCGCGAACGTCGATTCAATCGCGTTGGTCGTGCGCAGGTGCTGCCAATGTTCGGCGGGGAACTCGTAGAAGGCCAGCAAGCTGTCTCGGTCCTTCTTCAACGTCTCGGTCGCCTTCGGATATTTCGCCGCATAGATCGATAGGAAACGATCGAACGCAGCGTACGCGTCGGTGCGGGTCGCGGCCATCCAGATCGATTGCATGTCGGCCTTCGCACGCGCTTGTTGCGATTTGGGCAGCGCGTTCAGTACGTTGCCCATCTTGTGAAACCAACAGCGCTGACCACGCGTGGCCGGAAATACCTCTTCCAGCGCCGCCCAGAAGCCCATAGCGCCGTCGCCTACCGCCAGTCGCGGGCCAGCCTGCAGGCCACGCTTTTTCAGGTCAAGCAACAGCTCCAGCCACGATGCTTTCGTCTCCCGATATCCGTCGCCGATCGCCACGCGCTCTTTGCTTCCGTCCGGCTTCACGCCGATGATCACGAGCAAGCATTGGCCGTCGGAGTTCTCGCTGCGCAGCCCCGTGTGAATGCCGTCGACCCACCAGTAGACGTGGTGCGACTCCGACAGATTACGCCGGCTCCAGGCCACGTGCTCGTCGGCCCATTGCGCCTTCAGCCGGCTCACCACGTTGGCCGACAAGCCCTTGGCGTCATCGCCAAGCAACACGCTCAGGGCTTCGCCCATGTCGCCAGTCGAGATGCCCTTCAGATACAGCCACGGCAGCGCTGCGCTTACACGTGGCGACTTCCTTACGTACGGCGGCACAATCGTTGAATTGAACTTCACGCCCGATCCGGATCGATCGCGTACCTTTGGCACCTTCACCGCAATCGGGCCGGCGGCCGTCAACACCTCGCGTTCTGGCAAGTAGCCGTTGCGTACTACGGCGCGTTGCCCGTGCAATGTCTTGACGTTCGCGAAGCGCTCCATCAACTCAGCCAACTCCGCTTCAATCGCTTGTTGAATCACCTGCCGCGCTCCTTGGCGGACCAATTCGTCCAGCCCGAGGCCGGCGCCCGATAGACCGACGACTGCTTTTTCCGTATCCTTGCTCATGGTGGATGGTTTGTTGTTTGCTGGTTTCCGACTTCGACAATCAGATTCTCAGCTGAAACCTCCACCGCCTTCAATTCCCCGCCCCAGATCCCCCGTACACCACTTCCGACTTTAGCTC
>NZ_JBFPKF010000099.1:0-1401 GCF_040948685.1 Paraburkholderia sp. BR14374
TCGGCATGTCCGATCAGGTTCAGCCGAATCCCTGCAATGCCCGCATTCGCCATCTCCGTCAGTGTGTCGATCCGACAATCACGCTCGATCACCGCGACACCGCGTAGCCGCTGCGGCGCGCGGCGCATCGAGCATATAGCTGCAATCGGTGCCGAGAAAGCTGGGCTGCACAAGCACGCCGTGTGATACGCCGTGCGTGTCCAGTTGGGCAAGGTATGCGTCGAGCGTGGCGTCGTAGTCGGGCACGTAGCGCCCGATCCGTCTCCCTGACCGCCAGCTCCAGTTCACCATCATGCTTTACGCGCACGCGAATGGGCGAACGGCCCAGCTGAGTCGCTTACCTCGCTAAAAACGTCCTGTTCGAAGAAGCGCGCGCGGCGCGTGACGCGTAGCTTAACTGGCCCTCGAAGATCGGGCCGATGGTTACCGCGGACCTGGGCAGTTCGGCTTGTCAGGGGCTGACGGATGCTGCCCGACTCCGAGCGGCCGAGACCTGGGCACACACTTTGGGAGCCCGGGTCGCGCGAAGAACCAGATACCCCACTGAGCTAGACTTGACCTATCGCTTGTACCGCCGAGACATGACATGTTCGATAGACAGACGCACCGAGGCTTCAGCATCACGGTGACAGCGCACGACGACGTACGCGGCGGCTCCAATGTCACGCTGCTTGTCGAGCGCATCTTTTCCCACCGGGACGACGTGCGCACCGGCGCGCCGCTCGCGAAACCGGAGCATTACCACTCGGTGCACCCCGCAACTGCGGCCGTCGGCGAAGCCATGCGACGAGTCAGGCGGCTAATTGACGAGGCACTCGGTGAACCCGATCCGCTGGAAGGCGAGTAATTTTCAATTCGCAACTCTCCAGCCCGGTCTGCAGCGCGCCTTGCCCGGATTTTAAATCTGACCAAGCCAACGACTGGCTCGCCCTTTCGGCAAGCCGGACAAAATCGATCGCTGCGAAGCGTGAAACCACGGCGGACACCCCTAGGGAAACGCTGATCAATGAGCCCGCCGCCGGTGATCCAGCGCATACGGCTCGCGATTTTTAAAACAGGAAGGCCGTCGCAGCAATTTCTGGGCACCTACGCGACCGACTTCCTGCATTTTTCACACGCCAGACGGACTGCTCCCATGACATGGGCGCAACCGGTTACGCGCCATCGCCAGGTTCGCCAGCGCGAACAGGCTGAACAGTTGTGCAGTGTTCTTGAGCAACCCCTTGTAGCGCACCTTGCGATGCCGGAACAGGTTCTTGACAACATGGAACGGATTGAGCCGCCCCGGGTTTTCCGGAGACCGTTTTGCTTGCGTCATGCCACAGTGACAGACTCAGCGAGATTTGCATAGTAAGCGGCTTCTGCCTCGGCAGGTGGAATGTTGCCGATGGGGCCGAAGAG
>NZ_JBFPKF010000009.1:0-259174 GCF_040948685.1 Paraburkholderia sp. BR14374
TGGTTTCGCCGAGCGGGCCAGCGCATTGCAATTGCTCGATTGCGTGCCAGGCGCTCATGCGAAGACAGTTGGTGCCGACAAGGCGTATGACACCCGCGACTTCGTGAACGATTGCCGCGCTCGCAACGTGACACCGCATGTCGCGCGCAACGATGAGCGTTGGGGCGGCAGCGCCATCGACGGTCGCACTTCGCGGCATGCGGGCTACCGGACTAGCCAGATCATCCGCAAACGAATCGAAGAGCATTTCGGCTGGGGCAAAACCATCGGGCGGATCCGGCAGACGGTCTATCGCGGCCTCAAGCGCGTCGACCAGCACTTCAAGCTGACGATGGTTGCGAGCAATCTGACCCGCATGGCCCGAATGCCAGGGATGGTGCCGCGAGGAGCGACGCGATGAGCCGTCAAGGCGCGAAGACTGCGCGCCAGACGAGCCGCATGCGTGCGCCTGCCCCGCGCGGATCGCGCGGTGAACCGGTAATTCAGCGGAAAATTGCACGCGCAAGTCTCCTGAACGTAGCTTCGGTCGTCATGACGGGGCGCTTTTCAACAGCCTGCTAGGCGCGATGAGTGGCGACGTGTGCAACCGTCGTCGCTCGAACTAACGGGATTCCGAGTGCAATAGCGCCGCGAATGGCGGATCGCGACTACGAAGGCGACGTGGAAAAACTACACATCTATCTGTTCGGCGCGCACGATGCGCTTCGCCATGAGCAGGCGCTGATCCGGCTCGACAAGGCGGGCTACATGGTCACGCTCGCGCGGCTCGTGGTCGAGGATCTGCCGACCTACACACAGGGACGCGAACGCCCCGAACTGCAGAGTCTGATCCGGCGCCTCGCGCCGCGCGATACGCTCGTCGTGCTCGAGCTGGCCGCGCTCGGCTGCAATGCGCGCGACATTCTCGCCACCGTGATGCAGTGCCGGAAGGCCGGCGTGGCGCTGCGTTGCGTCGAAGTCGGCCATACCGATCTGGCCGGACGTCCCGAGCCTTCGGCGGTGAAGGCGCTGCGCGCGCTAGTGCGGCTCGATGCCGCGTGCCGCAGCCTGCGTAGCCGCGATAGTCTCGCGGCCGTTCGCGCAAGCGGCAAACACACGGGCAGGCCGCCATCGCTGTCCGAGCAACAGCGCCAACGCGTGCTGCAATCCCTCGGCAGAGGACAGTCGGTCAGCGAAGTCGCGCGACGCTTCGGCACTTCGCGCCAGACCGTGATGCGCATTCGCGCGGACACGCCAGCCATGTAGAAAATACCTGCCGATTCCTTTCCTATCGTTTTTACCGCATCGCCGTTCGGGCATCCCGCACGGCGCATTTTGCACGACCGACCGTGTGGAAAGCGCCACATTGCCCAAACGTGCGTCCACATGCCCCTGTCCGTAACAGTTCAGTTACGGACAGGGGCATGTGCTTTGCTTTGAAAGTTCACACGTCTAACCTCAACCTACACACCATTATCAAACCTTGCGATCCGAACCCGAGGCGCGGCGCGATGCCGTATGAAAGCCATGCACGTGAAACGTCTGACTGTTTATGCAAGCCCGGGATCACTCCGAGTCGTCGCAGTCTGGAAGAGCCTGATCGAACATCATGCGCACGTGTGCGGCTGGTCCGCGCACGTGAACACCGCGGGCGGACGCGAGTCGCTGAGCGTCGATCTGGTCGATTGCCCGGCCGAACACCTCGCGATCATCTCGGCCGCGTTGAGCGCGGGGCCGATGACGGTGCTGACGAGCGACGCGGAGTCCACCCTCCGTTCCTCATGAACCCAATGCCATAGCCCGCACGCCCTTCGCGGTATGGCTTTTGAGCGGCCTCCGTGGCACTGCTCCCCGAGCGACCTTCGCGGTCGCTTCTTTTTTAATGCGCGTCACGAGACTCGTTCCCCCACCTGCTGCGGCGGCATCGGCCGACTCGCCTCGATGCGCGCGCGGAAATAATGCGCGGTGCGCAGCAGCCCTTCATCGAGCGACATGCCAGGCTGCCAGCCGAGCAGTTTGATGGCCAGCGAGATGTCCGGCTGCCGGTGCCACGGGTCGTCGGCCGGCAGCGGCTGCGTTTCGAGCGGCGAAGCGGAGCCGGTCACCGCGACGATGCGCTGCGCGATCTCGCGCATCGACACTTCGTGCGGATTGCCGAGGTTGACCGGGCCGCCCGGATCGTCGGCGCTGTTCATCAGCAGGATGAAGGCATCGATCATGTCGTCGACATAGCAGAACGAACGCGTCTGCGTACCGTCGCCATAGACGGTCAGCGGTTCGCCGCGCAGCGCCTGCATCATGAAGTTCGACACCACGCGGCCGTCGGACGGATGCATGCGCGGGCCGTAGGTGTTGAAGATGCGCGCGATGCGGATCGACAGACCATGCTGGCGGCGATAGTCCATGAATAGCGTTTCCGCGCAGCGCTTGCCTTCGTCGTAGCACGAGCGCGGACCGATCGGATTCACGTGACCCCAGTAGTTTTCCTTCTGCGGATGCACGAGCGCGTCGCCATACACTTCGCTCGTCGATGCCTGGAAAATTCGCGCTTTCACGCGCTTGGCCAGCCCGAGCATATTGATCGCGCCATGCACGCTGGTTTTCGTGGTCTGCACCGGATCGTACTGGTAGTGAATCGGCGACGCGGGGCACGCGAGGTTATAGATTTCATCGACTTCCACATACAGCGGGAACGTCACGTCGTGACGCATCAGCTCGAAGTTCGCACAATCGAGCAGATGCGCGATGTTGTCCTTCGTGCCGGTGTAGAAGTTATCGACGCACAGCACGTCGTGGCCCTGCGCGACGAGCCGTTCGCACAGATGCGAGCCGAGAAAGCCGGCGCCGCCGGTAACCAGAATGCGCTTGCGGGTGAGTTCTTTCATGGTGCGTGATCCTGTGATTGGAGCGCATGGGCGTTGAAAAGCGGCGTGGCGTCACGCGGTGACGTGCAGCAGCGCGTCGTGCCAGTCCTGCGCGAAACGGTCGATATGAAAGCGCTCCAGCGCCGTGCGCCGCGCGCCCTCGCCGAGCCGCCGAGCTTCGTCTGGATCGCGCAGCAGCCCGAGCATCGCGTCGACGAGCGCGTCGACGTCGGTATGCACGAAGCCGTTTTCGCCGTTACGGATCACTGTCGCGAGCTCGGTGGTCGCGAGACCGACGATCGGCATGCCGATCGTCATCGCCTCGACGATCGCGAGGCCGAGGCTGGTCCAGCGGATTGGATTGAAAAAGAAGCGGTAGCGCGCGCTGAACGCGGCCAGATCGAGATTGCCGATTTCGCCGATACCGCCGAGCCGCTGCGCGTCCATGCCCACGAGATCGAGCGGCACGCGCGTGCGCGTTTCGCTGAAGATGTCCGCGCCGAGCCGCCGGCCGCGCTGCGCGAGATGATTGACTACCACGATGCCGCGCTGCAGTTCGCCGCTGTAACGCACGCCGTCGGGTACCACGACGCCGTGTTCGATCACGCGTGTCGGTGTGACGCCGCTGTCCCACATCAGCCGGTTGAAGTGCGTGACGTGCACCAGCAGCGTGCCGGGATCGTCGACCCAATGCCATTGCTCGAACGCGTTTTCCTGCGGCGGATCGTGCTCGACGTAGACACGCGGCAGAAGCCGCTGCGCGCTGCTCAGCACGTGCTCGCGGTCGTATTCCCAGTGCGTGCGATGCTGGTACAGCACCACGTCGAACTCGTGATTGGCGACGTCGTCGATCGCGATCTCGTGCACGTTCTCGCCCCACGGCAACACGCCGACCTTGCCGGCGTAACCGGGCGGATGTCCCGGTTTCGTCACCAGATAGAAATCGTGCGGCGTCTGGCTCAAGTAGTACATGTAGTTGCCGTGCACGTGCCAGGTCAGCACACGCAGTCGGCGGCAATTACGCAGCATGGTGCAGATCCTCGAAAAACGGTGAAACGGTTCCGTCATGCAGGCTACCGGGCGCGCCAGCTTGCGCGCCAGGTGCGCGCGCAAGCTGCTCGCGGGCGGTCTCGACCACCTCATCGACGCCGATGTTCAGCGCGCATGGATGGCCATACGGGCAGTCGCGGAACATGCACGGCCGGCATGCCGGGTAGTCGGCCAGCACGCGGTGCCGCGCATGATCGAGCGGCGCCCAGCGCCGCGTGTCGCTGCCGCACGCGATCACGACCGACGCGGTCGCCATCGCCGCGGCGATGTGCGAGATGCCGGTGTCGTTGCAAACCACGAGCCGCGCATGCGCCGCCAGTGCCGCGAGCCCGCCGAGCGACGTTGCGCCGGCCAGATGCAGCGCGGGCGCGCTCATCGCGCCGAGCACCGCGCAGGTCAGCGGCGCCTCGGCGGCCGTGCCGGTGATCGCGATCTGCCAGCCGTCGGCGGCGAGGTGGTCGGCGACGGCCGCGAAGCGCTCGGTGGGCCAGCGGCGCGACGGCAATTGCGAGCCGGGGTGGATCAGCACGAGCCGCTCGTCTTCGATGCCGTGATACGCGCGCAGCGCGGCAAACTCATCGAGATCGGGCCCGGTGAGCGGGAACGTCAGGCGCCGGTCGTGTACCGGCGCACCGAGTGTGCTCATCAGCGCGAGATAGCGCTCTGGCTCGGGCAGCGCATCCGGCCAATCGATGAAGCAGCCTTCGCGCGTGACCTCATCGGGCTGCACGAAGCCGGCATCGGCACGCGCGCCGAGTCGATGCAGCAGATCGTTGGCGACGCCGCCGCTGCCGTGCAGCTGGATCGCCAGATCGAAACGCCGGCCGCGCATCCGCGCGAAGAACGCGGGCAAGCCATCGTCCGTTTCGGGCTGCTCCGGAAAACCGACGGCGCCCGGAAACACGATCAGCTCGTCGACGAGCGCCGCATAGCGCTCGACGAACGCGCGCGCCCACGGCAGTCCGATCAGCGCGATATGCGCATCGGGGGCGGCGGCGCGCAGCGCGCGCAGCGCGGGTACCGCGCACAGCATGTCGCCGAGCTGCAGCGCGCGAAACACGACGATACGGCGCGGCGCGAGCGCCGCCAGCAGCGAGGGTACGGTCATGGAAAGAACACCTTGAAACGGATGGCGCCATAGAGCCGCCAGTAGATCGACAGGAACGGAATCAGAATGGACGTCCAGATCATTTCGGCGACGTGGCGCCAGCCGTGATTGCGCCCGCGCAGCCGACGCGCGCAGAAATAGCCGGTCAACCAGCACCACGCGATAACACCCGCGCCCGCGAGAATCGGCAGATCCGCGAACCCACCGCCGATCGCGAGCAACGCGGCAGCGAGAATCGCGTAGTACAGGAGCGGCGGCCGCGAGCCGATGCGCGTTCGAAACAGTTCGGGATGCTTGCGGTAAAGCAGCGCATCGAATTGGCTCTTTTTCTGCTGCGCGATGCTGACGCCCCAACGCGCGGGCCGCACCGGATGCACGACCACCGCGTCGCGGGCCTGCACGATCTGGCCGCCGGCGGTAAGCAGCGTGAACTGCAGGTCCGAATCCTCGCGCCACGCCGACGTGAAACGTTCGTCGAAGCCGCCGGTCGCGACGAGCGCCGCGCGCGTCACGAACACGTTCGCGGTCGCGAACTCGGCGCGGGCGAGGCCGCTCGCGTCCGCTTCGTAATCGGTCGGCAGCGCGGGTAGCTCGGGCAGCGGCACGACGATCCTGCCGGCGGCCGCCGTGGCGCCGGAAGCGAGCGCCGCGACGCCGGCCGTCAGCCAGTGCGGATCGGGCAGCGTGTCGTCGTCGGTGAAGGCGATCAGCGACGCGCGCGCATACTGCCAGCCCGCGTTGCGCGCGCCGGCCGGACCCTGGGTGCGCGTGACCGGCAGGTAGTGCACCTCCAATCCGCGCGGCGCCTGCTCGCGCGCGAACCGTTCGACGCAGGCGCGCGTGGCGTCGTCTGGACCGTCGTCGCAGACCACGATCTCGTAGCGATGCGGCGCGAACTGCTGCGCGCACAGCGCGTCGAGGCAGTTCGCGAGCATCTGGGGACGGCGATAGGTGGGCACGACCACCGACACGTCGGGCCACGAGGGCGTGCGCAGCGTGCGGCCGGTTTCCTCGGCATCCTCACTGCTGTAGCGCGCGGCCACGCCGCCATGCAGTGGCGCCGGACACATGACCGACGCGTTCATACGCGGCCCCCCGCCTTATCGACGAGGAAGGGGCCGATCACGAGCGCGTCGAGCGGCGAGGTCCAGAACGACTCGACCGCGTCGCGCGGCGAATTCACCATCGGCTCGCCGCGCGTGTTGAACGACGTATTGACGAGAATCGGCACGCCAGTGCGCTGCTTGAACGCGGCCAGCAGGTCGTAGTACAGCGGGTGCTGCGCGCGGTTGATGGTCTGCACGCGCGCGGTGCCGTCCACATGCCGCACGGCCGGAATGCGCGCGGCCTTGTCGGCGCGCACGTCGAAAATGAACAGCATGAACGGCGCGGTTCGGCCGTTCACGAACCAGTCGTTTGCTTCCTCTTCGATCACGACCGGCGCGACCGGGCGGAAGTCTTCGCGATCCTTGATCTCGTTGAGCTTCGCCTGCATGTGCGGATCGATCGGCGACGCGAGGATCGAGCGCGCTCCGAGCGCGCGCGGCCCGAATTCGGTGCGGCCCTGATACCAGCCGATCACTTTGCCTTGCGCGAGCAGATCGGCGCTCTCACCGGCGATATCGTCGAGGCGCCGGTACGGCACTTTCGACCAGCGCAGAAACTGCTCGATTTCCGCTTCGCTGTATTCCGGGCCGAGGTACGCGTGGTCCATTTTCCAGCGACGCTCGCGGTCGCCGCGCGCCGCGCGCTCGCGATAGTCGGTCCACAGCGCCGCGCCGAGCGCGGTGCCGGCGTCGCCGGCCGCCGGCTGCACCCACACTTGGCTGAACGGCCCCGCGTCGCGTACCTTCGAGTTCATCACGCAGTTCAGCGCGACGCCGCCCGCCATGCACAGCCGGCTCAAGCCGGTCTGCCGATGCAGCCAGTGCGCGAGTTCCAGCACGGTCTCCTCGAGCACGCGCTGCAACGAATTGGCGATATCGAAGTGGCGTTGCCCGAGCGGACCGCCGCGTTCGCGCGCGGGACCGAAGCGCTCGGTCAGACGCGGCGCATCGACGGTATAGCTGCCGTCCTGGCGGTACTTGACGATCTCGCGAAACACGTCGACATAGGCCGGCTTGCCGTACGACGCGAGCGCCATCACTTTGTACTCGTCCGACGAGTGGAGGAAGCCGAGCCAGTCGGTCACCGCTTCGTACAGCAAGCCGAGCGAGTGCGGCAACTCGACCTGTTTCAGGCGCGTGTACTCGCCGCCGACGAATTGCCCCATGCTGGTCGTCACGCCTTCGCCGCGGCCGTCCATCGTCAGCACGGCAGTGTCGTCGAACGGCGCGGCCAGAAACGCGCTCGCCTCGTGCGCAAGATGGTGCTCCACGAAGTGCCATGCGAAGCCGTGCTCGCGATCCACGCCCTGAAACCGCTTGCGCAAATGATGCGGCGCGCCGTCGAGCAACTGGCCCTTCGCGTTCGCGATATAGCTGAGAAACAGCGGGTCCCACGGCGACGCGGACGGGTTGTCCGGACGCGTGCCGGCCGGATCGAACGGCAACTCGATCGTCGCGCCCGGCTTCTTCGGCATGCCGCCGAACAGCGCGGGGTCGTACGAGTAAGCGACGTGATCGATGTCGGCGAGCGTGATGCCGGCGGCTTTCAGGCAGTAGTCGATCGCGTCGAACGGCAGCTGCCAGGTCGAGAACGGGACCGGACGTTTCGCGTGCTTGACGTGCGTGAAGCGTTCGTCTTCGGCGGCGGCGAGCACTACGCCGTCACGCAGCAGCGCGGCCGCGCTGTCGTGATAGACCGCATTGATTCCGAGGGTGTACATGGCGTTAGCAGTGGCAGTGGGTTCAGGGGATGGTTGGCTGATCCGCCAGCGTCGGCGTGTTCGTGTCATCGCTGCGGCCCGCGCGCTCGGCTGCGCAACGCCGCGGGGCATGCGCATGCGCGTGCCGCAATTCGAGTGCCGCGTGCACGACTTCTTCGATCGGAACACCGAGCAGGCAAGCGTGATGCCCGTGCGGACACACGCTGCGATAGCACCAGCGGCATTCGACGTCGCGGTACAGCACGCGTTGCGGCGTTTGCCACGGCGTGTGCTGCGGGTTGGTCAGCGCGTAAAGATCGACGACCGGCGTGCCGAGCGCGGACGCGACATGCACGGGGCCGCTGTTGTTGGAGACGAGCACGCTTGCGCGTTCGAGCAGCGCGGCGAGCTCGGCGAGCGTCAGTGCACCGCTCAGGTCGAACAACTGCGCGCAAACGCCTGGCGCAGCGGCGCGCATCACGGCCTCGACGAGCGCTCGCTCGCTCGCGCCGCCGGTCAACAGCACGGCGGCGCCGGTTTCGCGCGCGAGCCGTGTCGCGACTTCGCCGAAGCGCTCGGGCGGATAGCGGCGCGACGCGGCGGTCGCGCCTGGATGCAGCACGATGCACTCGTCGTGGCGGGAGATGCCGAGGGTCCTCAGTTTCGAATCGAGCGACCGGCGCGCGGCGGGCGGCACGCGAAAACGCATGGCGGTGTCGCTCGACTGGGCGCCGACGTGGCGCACCAGATCGAGCTGGCGTTGCACCTCGTGCCGCGTGCGCTGCTGCGGCTCCGGTTCGCGCAGCCAGTCGGTCAACAGCGCGTACGGATTCTCGCGGCAATGCGCGAGGCGGCGCGGAATCCCCGCGAGATAGCACAGCATCGCGGCCGGCAACGGGCTCTGGCTGTACACGGTGAAAATCACCGCCGCGTCGAAGCAGCCGCGCTTCAGCCGCTGCTGCATCCGATGATCGTCGAGCAGGTCGCGCGTCACGTTCGACGCGGGCGCGACCCACGGCGCGTCGTATTCGATCACGTCGTCGACGTCGTCGAGAAACGGCGCGAGCGCGACGCCGCTGCGCGACGCGAGCAGCGTGAGATGGCGATCTTCGGCGGACTCGCGCAGCGCGTGCAGCGCGGGCGTCGTCATCAGCACGTCACCGAGATTGTCGAGGCGCACGCACAGAATCCGTTTGACGTCGTCGCCCCAGCACACCGGCTGCGACGTATCGGGCACGCGCGCATGAGCGAGCGTGGGCGGCGCAAGTGGCAGAGGTGCGTTCACCGCGGCGCCTCCTTGCGGCGTGCCGCGCTGCCCGGCGGCACGCCGTTCAACACGACGCGTTGCGCGGCCTCGTGCAGATCGGCCGCGCGCGCATTCGGCGTGCGCTGCGGGCCGGTCCGCCATTCGGTCTCGTGGCCGTTGTCGAGCAGGATCGTGCGACAGCCGGCGCGATTGCCTGCTTCGACGTCGTCGAGAATGTCGCCGAGGAACCAGCTATGCGCGAGATCGAGTTCATGCTCTTTGGCTGCGCGCAGCAGCATCCCGGGCGCGGGCTTGCGGCAGTCGCAGACGATCGCGTAGCGCTCGACGCTGCCCTCCGGATGATGCGGACACCAGTACGCGCCGGCGAGCGTGGCGCCGCACTCGGCGAACATCTGCCGCAGCCGGCGTTCGACCGCGAACAGCGCTTTGTCTTCGAACTTGCCAAGCGCGATGCCGGACTGATTGCTGATCAAGAACAGCGCATAAGGGTAGGCGGCGAGCAGCGTGAGGGCCTCGCGCGCACCAGGCGCAAAACGCATCAGCGCGGGATCGGCGTTGTAGGGCACGTCTTCGAGCAGCGTGCCGTCCTTGTCGATGAACACAGCGGGTACCGTCATGATGGTTGGTGGTTTTGCGAGCGTGGGCCGATAGTCGGAAAAAGGCGCGCCGTAGCCGCTGGACCGGCCGCGGCGCGTTCCAATGCGCACGCCGTGCGCGTTCGCGCGGCGTGCGCCGTCGTCAACGGAACGACGCTCCGGCTGCTGCTCGCAGCGGTAGCTGCGCGGGCTCGGAGCCGGTATCGAGCGATGTTTTGCTCGGCGCGAGCTTTGCCGCGCGAGCATAGATTTGCGCGAGCGCTTCGCTGACGCCGCGCCAGGTAAAGCTGGTCCGCGCCCGCTCGAGGCCCGCTTCGCCCATCCGGCGCGCGAGCGCGGGGTCGCGCCGCAAGCGGTCGAGACGCGCGGCGAGCGCGTGCGGATCGCGCGGCGGCACCAGAAAGCCGGTCACGCCATCGAGAACCGAATAGCGAATGCCGCCGACATCGGCGCCGATCACCGGCGTCGCGCAGGCCATCGCCTCCACCGGCGTGATGCCGAACGGCTCGTACCAGGGCGTCGTCACGAACACGTCGGCGGCGCTGTAGAAGTAGCGCAGCCGCGCGCGACCACGCCGGCCGACGAAGCTCGTCTCGTCCGCGACGCCACATTCGCGTGCGATCTGGCGCAGGCGCGCGATCTCCGGTGTCGCGATTTCGTTGGGCGCGTCCGAATTGCCACCGACCACGTACAGCCGCGCTGCCGCGTTGAAGGTGTGCTTCAGCACGCCGACGCCGCGTACCACGTTGTCGATGCCTTTGCGTTGCACGAGCCGGCCTAGCTGCAGCACGATGAAGTCGTGCGGGCTCCAGCCGAGCGCATTGCGGGCGGCTTCGCGCTCGACGGGCCGGAACTCCTCGTCATCGAAACCGCACGGCACGATCCGGATGCGCGCGGGATCGGCGCGATAGTGTTCGAGCAGATCGGCCTGGTCCTGCGGACATTCGGCCACGACGACGTCCGAGCGTGCGACCAGTTCGTCTTCGATCGCGAAGCGCTCGTCGGGGAAGCCGTCGTCCGCGCCTTGATGGATGCGCCGCACGCGGCCGAGCGCATGAAAGGTCGTGACCAGCGGCACACCGAGCGCAGCCTTTACCTTCAACGCGGCGAGGCCCGACATGAAGAAGTTCGCGTGCATTACGTCGTACGGCTGAGGTTCACGCCGAAAGAACCCGACCAGAAACGCGGCGAACTCGTCCATGAACGGCAGCAATTGTTCCTTCGGCAATTGTCGCGGCGGTCCGGCAGGCACATGAATCACGCGCACGCCGTCCATGTCGACGCGCTCGGGCAGCAGTGCGCGATCGCGGCGCGTGAACACATCGACCTGATGGCCCATTTCCACCAGTTGACGCGCGACGTTCGCGACGTAGATATTCTGGCCGCCGCTATCGACGCCGCCGGCGACAGCAAGTGGCGACGCATGTTCACTGATCAGGGCGATCTTCATTTGCACTCCTTCCCGAGTTGCGCGTTCTTCGATATTGAGGAATCGTTTCCCCGCCCCGAGCATTCGCTGTGCCATTCGGTTCTTGCGGTGCCGAGAAACGACGGCGGACGTTGGCCCGCGCGGACGAAGCGCTGTGGCGTGCCCTTTTTCGTGCCGAGGGAGAAACGCTGTGGCGTTCCCTTTTTCTACATACGATCGTGTAACTTCGCACCGCTGATGGCGCGCCGGTACTAGGATGGGCGCAGCATCGCGCGCATTGAACAGGTAAGAGGTGCACGCCCAGAGCGCTGTACGCCGGTCATTTTTCGCTCGCTGCCGGGCGCGCGACTTGCTCCCCGTCCCATTTGTGCGACGTTTTATCCGGGCGCGCCCCGACCAGGATCCCATGCCGAATTCCGCCCCGCCGCCTCGCTCCGAACTGACGCGCCGAATCGTCGGCGATCTCGCGCATGCGGTATGGCGTTATCGCTGGCAGACCAGCGGGGCGCTCGCGCTGATGATCACGGCCCGGCTCGCGACCGTGCTGATGCCGCTCACGCTGAAGCACATCGTCGATGAGCTCGGCCATCCGCTCGCGCATGTGGCGTTTCCGGTGTTTCTCGTGCTCGCCTATGCGCTGCTGCGCTTTCTCGGCGACGCGCTGAACGAGGCGCGCGACGTCGTGTTCAGCATCGTCGTCCAGCGCACGGTCGCGGCGCTGACGGAGCGGACCTTCGCGCATCTGCACCGGTTGAGCGCGCGTTTTCATGCGCGGCGCGAGACTGGCGCGATCGTGCGCGACGTGCAGAAAGGCGCTGACGGTATCGGCTTTTTGCTCGGCACCGCGCTGTTTACGATCGTGCCGACCTTTTTCGAGATCGCGGTGATCGTCGCGATCATGGTGCACGCCTATGCGCGCGAGTTCATGTACGTGATCGTCGCGACCTTCGTGTTGTATGCGGGTTATACGTTCGTGTTCACGCGGCGGCGCGTCGCGTTCCAGCGCGCGGTCAATCTGCTCGAAGCGCAATCGGATGGACGGCTCGTCGATAGTCTGCTGAACTACGACACGGTCAAGTACTTCGCGACCGAAGACAGTGAGACTCAACGGCTCGGCGACGTGCTGGAAAAGTGGGTCCACGCGCGCATCGCGAACCAGAACGCATTGACCGCGTTGCACGTCGGACAGAGCGCGGTGATCGCGCTCGGGGTGGCGGGGGTCATGCTGCTCGCCGCGCAGCACGTGGTGGCCGGCAGCATGAGCGTCGGCGATCTGATCCTGGTCAATGCCTACCTGATTCAGGTCTGCATGCCGTTGAACACGCTCGGCTTCGTGTTTCGCGAGACCAACGACGCGCTCGTCAACGTCGAGCGCATGTTCGTGATTCTGGCCGCGCGCGGCCGCGTCGGCGAGGATATCGATGCACGCGACGCCCAGCCGCTGAAGGTCGGCGCGGGGCTGATCGAGTTCGAGCACGTCGATTTTGGCTACGACACCGCGCGTAAGGTGCTGCGCGATGTCGACTTCCATGCGTATCCGGGCAAGACGCTCGCGGTGGTCGGCGGCAGCGGCTCGGGCAAATCGACGCTCGTCAAGCTGCTGTTCCGGCTGTACCGGCCCGAGCGCGGCATGATCCGCATCGACGGGCAAGACATCAGCCAGGTCACGCAGCGCAGTCTGCGCGAGGCGATCGGCATCGTGCCGCAGGACACCGTGCTGTTCAATGACACGATCGCCTACAACATTGCGTATGGACGTCCGTCGGCGACCCGTGCGGACGTGGTGCGCGCCGCGCGTGCCGCGCAGCTCGACGAATTCATCGAGCGCTTGCCCGATCACTACGACACGCGCGTTGGCGAGCGCGGCGTGCGGCTGTCGGGCGGCGAGCGCCAGCGCATCGCAATCGCGCGCGCAATCCTGAAGGACCCGCGCATCATCGTGTTCGACGAAGCGACCTCGGCGCTCGACACGCGCTCCGAGCGCGCGATCCAGACCGAGCTGACGCGTCTTGCGCAAGGCCGCACGTCGATCGTGATCGCGCATCGGCTGTCTACCGTCGTCGACGCGGACTGGATTCTGGTGATGGACCACGGCCAGGTGGTCGAGCAGGGCACGCATCGGGAACTGCTCGCGCGCGACGCTGTGTACGCGAAGATGTGGTCGCTGCAATGGCAGCAGGGCGAACTCGAACACGCGCAGCGCCGGCTGACTGCTCGGTCGGTCAGCGTCAGCGCATTGACGGCGGGTGTGATCGATGCGTTGCACGACGAGATCGCCGGGCAGCGCGTGGTCGTCTACGCGGAGCCGACCGACAACGAACTGCGCGTGACCGGCGACCCGAGCGTGCTGCAGCCGCTGATCGCCGAGTTGTGCCGCAACGAGATCGCGCAGGCGAGCCCGGGGCAGCGCATCGCACTGCGCGCGGAGCGCCACGGCAATCACGTATGGTTCAGCGTGCTCGGCATGGGCGACAAGCCGGCCGAGCTATCGCAGGCAATGGCGCGGCAGATGGAAAGCGCGCTGGCGGCCGCGGGCGGCAGCTTCACACTGACCCCGCTGAACGGGCGGCTCGCATATGTCGCGATGCTGCCGTTGCGGCCGGTCGCGGATGCGCAACCGCCAGAGTCCACCGCACCGGATTCGGCCGGGCCCGCTTCGCTCGACGGCCTCTTCGTGCTCGCGATCGACGATCAGGAAGAAGCACGTGACGCGCTCGAAGCGGTGCTGAGCACGAGCGGCGCACGCGTGCGTCTGTTCGCATCCGGCCGCGAAGCGCTGGATTGGCTGTGCGCGACGGACCCGGCGCAATGGCCGCACGTGCTGCTCTGCGATCTGATGCTGGCCGGCGAAGATGGCTACGACGTGCTGCGCCGCTTGCGCGAACTGGAAGGCGAGCGGCCGTCCTTACCGGACATGCCACTGCCCGCGATAGCGTTGACCGGCTACACGGACGCATTCGACGAACAGCACGCGCGCGGCGCGGTGTTCGACGCGCATTTGAACAAGCCCGTGCAGCCTGAAGAACTGATCGCCGCGATCCGTCGGCTCGCGCCTGCGCCGTCGAGCGCGGACTCGACGTTGCCAGGATAAGGAAAGCGCGTGATTCAGGTCTCAGGTCGGCGCGTCGAATTTCCCGCCCACGGACGTCGTTGCGCACGCGTCGGGATTGCGCTCGGCCGCGCGCACGCGGTCGCGCATCGCGAGGATCGAGGGCGGGACCACCCGGCGTTCTCGCACGGTCCACGCAAGCCCAGCCAGCAATTGGATGCCGTCGCGCACCAGCGTGCCTTCCCGCGCGAACACGTCGAGGGCGCGCAGCGTCGCGCTCAACGCTTCGCCCAGCGGCAGACGCAGCCATGCCACCCACGCGGCGTTGCGCGCGAGCATGCGTCGCCGCAACGCGCTGTCACGCACCGGCGACGGACGATGCTGGAGCGTCAACTGCTCGCAGTAGGCGATCGCCTGTCCCGAGGCGAGCACGTCGAGGGAAACGAGTGTTTCCTCGCCGCCGATGAAAAGGCGCGGCTCATAGCCGCCGACCTCGCGAAACAGCGCGGTACGAAACACGCACGCG
Organism: Paraburkholderia sp. BR14374; assembly: GCF_040948685.1. Lineage (NCBI taxonomy): Bacteria > Pseudomonadati > Pseudomonadota > Betaproteobacteria > Burkholderiales > Burkholderiaceae > Paraburkholderia > Paraburkholderia sp. BR14374. The sequence goes on from NZ_JBFPKF010000009.1 coordinate 14,675, forward strand.
CCCGCCATATAGCCGATCAAAGCGGGCCCGGGCAGGCCGACACGTCCCAGCGGGCTTGCCCGCATCAACGCACAGGTTGGGTCCGTCGCGTGGTCCGCGCCGACGGCCACGCGCGCATTCAGCACGCCGACGCGTGGCCATGCGTCGAGCAATTGCACCGCCCGTTCGAGCGAGCCGGGCTCCCACCACGTGTCGTCATCGCAGAACGCTACATAGTCGGTCTCGACGCACGCGACCGCGTGGTTGCGGCCCGCCGCGCCGAGATTGCCGTTGCATTCGACGACGCGAACGCTCGGATAGCGCGCTTTGACGAGTGCGACCGTGTTGTCGGTAGAGCCGTTGTCGGCCACAATGATTGGCGGGTTTTCGGGTAACGCGAGCAGACGTTCCAGGGTGGTGAGCAATTCGCCCGCACGGTTATGCGTCAGAACGACGACCGAAATGCGCGGGTGGGCGGCTATTGTTCGCATGCTAAGCGATCGCTTCGACGGTTGGACAGCGATGGCGTAGCAAACCCCGTGCCGTGCGTCACGCGTTTTGCGGATGCCGACTCGATTCATCGCGGCTGAGCTGCCAATAGCGTTCGGCCGAAAAGAGGCTTGCCTGTCCGTCGGGACCGAACGCGCGCAATTGGCTGCGATAGGCGTCGAGTGCCGCGCGCTTCATGCGCTCGTGTTGCGTCGTGCCGGGCACGTCCAACGTGTGCGGCGCATCAGCGGCATAGCCGCGTGTCGCGAGGTCGCATAGGCGCGCTTGCACGACGCCGGACATGCGCCGGTAGGGCACGTCCTCATAGGCGATGAAGTGCACGGCTGGCTGACGGCGCATCAGTGCGAGACAGGCATCGGCCACCATAACGTGATCCGAATGGAACAGGCCCAACGGCATCAGGACACGCGTGGGCTTCGCATGAGCAACAGTCTGGCTCAACGCGGTAATCAGGTCGTCCGCAGCGGGCGACGCATGGTATTGCGCGTCGCGGAACAGCAAATGCACGGGCATTGCCGACAGCAATCCCAGCGCCTCCCGGTCTTCCGCCTGACGCGTGCGCATCGCTTCGAATGCGTCGGCGAAACCGGCCGCGCGGTCCCAATCGGTCGTGATCTTCTTGGCGGGCGGCGCGGTGAAAACCGTGCAAACCACTGTGCCGGGATGCGCGGCGAGCAGAAGTCCGCAACTGAGGACCGCATCGTCGAGATGCGGCGAGATGACGAGCAGGCGCTGGTTCGATTCCATACCCGCGCTTAGCAAGCCGCGTTCCGCAGTCGCGGCGCGCGCGACGGGGCGGCACTGGAATAGGCCTTGCTGACCTGCGTTTCTACTACCGCTTATAACTTCAACCATGAGCCCGCCTGCAAAACCACCCGATCACATCCGTACCGTCGAAGTCCGCAAAGGTCAGGTAACCGAAGCAATGTCCCGCGACGCGTTTCGCGAGCGCTTCATGGCCCGCTTCTACGACCCGGCATTTCGGGCGGAAGACGAATCGCTCGCGCGGCTCGAAGCGATCGCGTGGGATGCTTACTCGCAAGGCCGCAAGGCGCCGGTCACCGAAAAGGCCGGCCCGGGATTCGCCGACCCGGACTACGACCTGTCGGTCGAATGGCGTGCCGCGAGCGAGCGCGTGAAGGCGGCGCAGGCGCGACAGCGCGATCCGACGACGCGCTCGCGCGTGCTCGTGATCAACGCGTCCTCGCGCAACGACTACACGTGCCCCGGCGAGATGTCGAAGAGCTTCCGGCTCGCGAAGATCGCGCAACAGGCGTTCGAACGCCGGACCTTCGACGTCGATTTCCTCGACCTGTCGCACCTGAACTCCGATCGCGACCTGCACATCCATCCGTGCAAAGGCTGTGTGTCGACCGCGATGCCGCTGTGTCACTGGCCTTGCAGCTGTTATCCGAACCATTCGCTCGGGCTCGTCAACGACTGGATGAACGACATCTACGAGCGCTTTGCCGCCTGCCACGGCGTGCTGATCGTGACGCCGGTCTACTGGTATCAGGTGTCCGCGCCGCTGAAGCTGATGATGGATCGCCTCGTTTGCGCCGACGGCGGCAATCCCGATCCCTCCTCGACGCACGGCAAGAAAGCGGACGAAGCGAAGCGTCTCGAACTGGGCGGCTGGGACTATCCGAAACATCTGGCGGGCCGGGCCTATGGCGTCGTCGTGCATGGCGACGTCGCCGGCATCGAGGACTCGCGCAGGGCGCTCGCCGACTGGCTCGACTGGATGGGCTTCGTCGAAGCGGGCGCGAAGTCGCGGCTCGATCGCTTTATCGGCTATTACGAGCCTTATGCGACCAGCCATGAGGCGCTCGATCGCGACGAGGACATGCAGCAGGAAGTGGCCAACGTGGCCCAGGCCGTCGCGACCTGCGTCGAGCAGATTCGTGGCGGGCGCAAGGAACCGGACGACGGCCTCGGCACGCCGCGCGCCAAATGATCCCCAACTCAGATAAGAAAGGAGAAGCATGACGAACGACGAAGTGACGAGCCCGCGCACGCAACGGCGCCGGCTCGGAGGATGGCTGCCGAGCGACGAAGCGCATCTCGCGCGCTACCGGATCGCGCTGGCCGCGAAAGCGCGCGAACGTGCGCGCAGGGCGCCACGCACGCGCGCCGTCGCGGAACTCGCGGCGCTGATCGAAGGCGATCCGGTGCTGCGCATGGATATGACGCGGGCCATCATGCAGGCGCAGCAAGCAGGCTACGTGCTCGGCTATGCGACGATCGACGAGCTGATGACGCTCGTCGATTACCTGATGACCTACGCGCCGCCGTTCAGCGAATCCGATCTGATTCATTGTCCGCTGAACGCGGTGCTCGACTGGCCGATGTGCATGCCGTCCGGCTATGCACTGTTTCGCGACCCGGCGCTCAACGCGCAGCTCAAGCACGTGCTGAATTGCTGGTGCGGCTTTCTGAGCGGTCCGCATTCACGCGAACATTTAAATACGTCGTCGCCCGACGGCTGGTTCAGCTCCGAGGCCGACAAACGGATCGGCCTCGCGCAATTCGCTTGCGATCCCGAGCAACAGTATTGGGGCTTTACGTCGTGGAACGATTTCTTCACGCGGCGCTTCCGTCCCGGCATGCGGCCGGTCGAGGAGCCGGACAACGACAAGCTGATCGTCAGCGCGTGCGAGGCGACGCCGTACAACGTGCAGCACGGCGTGAAGCTGCGCGACACGTTCTGGATCAAGTCACAGCCGTATTCGCTCGAAGACATGCTGAGCTCGCGCGAGCGCGAACTGGCGCGGCGCTTCGAGGGCGGCTCGGTGTATCAGGCCTTTCTGAGCGCGTTCAACTATCACCGCTGGCATGCGCCGGTCAGTGGCGTGATCTCGCGCGCGTACGCGGCGGACGGCAGTTACTATTCGACCGCCGATAGCGAAGGCGAAGACCCGAGCGGGCTCAACGATTCGCAGGGCTACATCACGGCGCTCGCGGCGCGCGCGGTGATCGTGATCGAATGCGACGATGCGGCGGTGGGGCAGGTGGCGTGCGTGTTCGTCGGCATGGCGGACGTGTCGTCGTGCATGATCGAGGCGTTGCCGGGTCAGCGCGTCCGAAAGGGCGATGAGTTGGGGTTTTTCCAGTACGGCGGATCGACTTGCTGCCTGGTGTTCGAGCCGGGCGTGATAGAGCGCTTCGTCGTCGAGCCGCCGTTCGGCGACAAGCAGCCGCCGATCAAGGTCAACGCGGCCGTTGCAAGGGCCGGGTCGCGCAACGCATCGCCGTCGCAAAGCAACGGCTAGACGCGCTGCGCGCCGCCGGGCGGCGGATTCAACTGCGCAGCCGCGCGAAAATGCTCAGCAAGTCTTCGAGAACCACCGGTTTTTTCAGGTGCGCGTCGAAGCCCGCATCTTCGGCCGCGCTGACGTCCGCCTGCTGGCCGAAGCCGCTGACCGCGATGCAGATCACGGACTTCATCGCCGGCATGCCACGCAGCTTGCCGATGAACTCCATACCGTCCATGCCAGGCATGCCGATGTCGGACAGGATGATATCGGGCGCGTTGCCGTTGATGATCGACAGCGCTTCCTCACCGCTCGTCGCGGTGCGCACTTCGGCGCCCTCGCTTTCCAGCAGCAGCTTGAAGGTTTCGACGGTCGCGGCGTCGTCGTCGACCATCAGGATGCGCGTGCCTTTCAGTGGCTCGCCGGTGACTTCGATCCCCGCGCTCGTGCGGGTGGCGAGCCGGTGGGTGGGCAGCGTCACCGTGAACGTGGCACCGCGGCCGACGCCGTCCGACTCCGCGCGCACCGCGCCGCCGTGCAGGTTGACCAGATCGCGCACCAGCGCGAGGCCGATGCCGAGGCCCCCGCGGCGCGAGCCCGGATCGCGGCTCTGCTGGAACATCTCGAAGATATGCGGCAGCAGCGAGGCCTCGATGCCGATGCCGGTATCGCTGACGCGCAGCACGGCTTCGGCGTGGTCATTGACCTGCAACGACACCTGGATCGACCCGCGCTGCGTGAACTTCAGCGCATTACTGATCAGATTCCACACGATCTGCTCGATACGCGTCAGATCAGCATGAATGATCACGGGCGCATCGGTCACCTCGACGCTCAGTGTGATGCCGCGCTGCGCGGCATCGTCCTGCACCGCGCTGCACACGCGCTGCACGATCTCGCGCATGTCGACGACGGTGCGCACGACCGACAGCTTGCCGGTGCGCACGCGCGAAATGTCGAGCAGGTCGTCGATGATTTGCGCCTGGCCGATTACGGTGCGCCGGATCGTATCGGTCGCGCGCGACACGTTCAGGTTCTGGCGCGTTTCCGGCGCGCGCGCGATCAGTTCGGCGCTCGCTGAAATCAGGTTGAGCGGATGCTTGAGTTCGTGCGACACGACCGCGAGAAATTCATCGCGGCGCCGCTGCGCTTCGCGCTCGCTCGCGGCGCGCAGCGTTTCGACGTGGGTGCCGCGTCCCGAGGTCGGGTCGCTGGCGAACTCGCCGAGATCGCGCGTGATCTTCGCAAAACCGCTGATGCCCGGCTCGTCGAGACGGGACAGCACACCGCTCGCGAAAAAGCGCGTGCCGTCCTTGCGCAGATGCCAGCGCTCCTCTTCGGCGCGGCCGTTCAGACGCGCTTCGGCGAACTCGCGTTGCGCGACGTTCGCGGCGCGGTCTTCGTCGGTGTACAGGATGTCGGCGGACTGGCCGATCATTTCGGCTTCCGAATAGCCGAAAATCCGTTCCGCGCCCGCGTTCCAGCTATTGATCACGCCGTTTTCGTCGAACGTGATGATCGCGTAGTCCTTGGTGCCCTCGGCGACGATGCGCATGCGCCGCTCGCCTTCGCGCAGCCGGTCTTCCGCCTGACGCCGGCCGGTGATGTCGATGAACGACAGCACCGCGCCGTCGATGCGGTCTTCGGTGGTGCGGTAGGGCACGAAGCGCGCGAGATACCAGCGCCCGTCGTTGCTCTTCAGCTCGCGTTCGATCAGGCGCAGCGAGTCGAATGCTTCGGCCGCGTCGTCGGCGAGCTTGTCGTATTCGAGGCGGTGGGTGATGTCGAGCAGCGAGCGCCCGATATCCGACGGAATGATGCTGAAGACGTCGGTGGCGCGCGGCGTATAGCGCTTGATGCAAATGTTGCGGTCGACGAAGATCGTGCCGATGTCGTTTGCGGCGATCAGGTTGTGCAGGTCGTCGTTGATCTTGCCGGTTTCCTCGACCTTCGACTTCAGCTCCGCGTTGACCGTGGTCAGCTCTTCGTTGATCGATTGCAGCTCTTCCTTGCTGGTTTCGAGCTCCTCGGTCGCCGAGCGCAGTTCCTCGTTGATCGCCTGCAATTCCTCGTTCGACGCCTTCAACTCCTCGGTCGAGGTCTCCGACTGCTCGATGGTGGACTGCAATTGCTCCTTCGTGCGTTGCAGCTCACGTTCGAGCTGGCTGATGATCGGGTCTTTCTGCACGTCGACCGACGCCGTCTCGGCGTTGGCCATGCTGTCTTCGACCTCGTCGAACAGCACCAGCACGAAGTCCGCGTTCGCTTCCGGGTCGTGCACCGGCCGCGCGGTCATGTTGACGAAGTACGAACGGCCGTCGCGTTCGATGCGCACGCGGCGCGCTTCGACGCTGCGGTTCGTGTGCAAGGCCTGATAGATAGCGGTGCGCAGTTCGAGCCGCAGTTCGGGACGCACGACGGCCACGATGTTATGCGACGGCTCGCCGCCCGAATATTGCAGAAAGCGCCCGGCGCGGTCGGACAGATGCACGATTTCGGATTCGCGGCTCACCAGCACGCTGGGCGGCGCATATTGCTCGACGAGCCGTTGATGCAAATCGCCGAACGAAAAGCGCCGGCGCCCCGGCGGCTGCACCGTGGTGACGAGGGGGCGCGAACTCATCGTGCCCGAAATCGCGATCGGCACCGGCGTGTCGCCGCGCACGGCCATGTTCGCGCGATAGATGCGGTTGCGCTTGTCGACCACGGTGAACATCGAGCTCACGCTGTCGGCCGACTCCGAGCTGCCGAGGAACAGCACGCCGCCGGGCCGCAGCGCGAAGTGGAACATCTTCAGAATTTCGATCTGCGCTTCGCGGTCCAGATAGATCAGCAGATTGCGGCAGCAGATCAGGTCGAGCCGCGAGAACGGCGGGTCGCTGAGCACGTTGTGGTGCGCGAACAGCATGTGTTCGCGCAGTTCCTTCTTGATCCGGTAATGGGCAGCGTCTTTCGTGAAGAACTGGCGGATGCGCGCCGGCGTCAGGTCGGCCGAGACCGAGTCCGGGTACAGGCCGACGCGCGCGAACGCAATGGCGCGCTCGTCGATGTCGGTCGCGAATACCTGGAACGACACGCCCTCGGGCGACTTCAGCGAGCGCTCCTGCAGCAGCATCGCCAGCGAATAGGCCTCCTCGCCGGTCGCGCAGCCCACCGACCAGACGCGGATGCGGTCCTGTTCGCCGCGGTTTTCGAAGAGGGGGGGCAATACCTCGCGCTCGAGCACGTCGAACGCTTCCTTGTCGCGGAAGAAGTTGGTGACGCTGATCAGCATGTCCTGCAGCAGCGCCTGAGTTTCTTCAGGGTGCAGATGCAGATAATCGCGATACGCCTGCAGATCCGTAATGCCGTTGACCTGCAGCCGGCGTTCGATGCGGCGCAGAACCGTAGCCCGTTTGTAATGCCGGAAGTCGTGCGCGGTGCGGGTGCGCAGGATCACCATGATCTCGCGCAGCGCGCGCTCGGCCGACTCGTTGACCGTGTCTTCCTCGGGCTCGTCCGGCTGCACGGCCGGCAGATGGATTTCCCGCGCGGTGGACCACAGATCGAGCAGCCGCTGCGGCATCTCGGCCGCGGTCATTACGAAGTCGGCCATGCCGGTCGCGATCGCGCTGCGCGGCATGCTGTCGTATTCCGCTTCGGAAGGGTCCTGCACGAGCGTGATGCCGCCCATTTCCTTGATGCGCGACAGGCCGACCGAGCCGTCCGAGCCCGCACCCGACATCACGATGCCGATCGCGCGTTCGCGATGCGCCTCGGCGAGCGTGCGGAAGAACAGATCGATGCTCGCGCGGCGTCCCTCTTCGGACTGCTTCTGCGTGACACGCAGGTAGCCGTCGACCATGATCATCTCGAACGAGGGCGCGACCAGATAAACGTGGTCCGATTCGATTTGCGTGGGGCCCGTGACCTGCTGCACCGGCATGCTGGTGACCTTTTGCAGCAGCGAGGCCAGATTGCTTTCGTGGTCCGGCGACAGGTGAACGACCACGACGAAGGCCATCGACGTGCGCGCGGGCAGCGCCTCGAAGAATTCCGTCAGCGCGTTAAGCCCTCCTGCCGATGCGCCGATACCGACGATCGGATAGAGTGCCTGGCTAGGCAGAGTTTGCCCTCGCTTCTTTGACATGGCTGCGTGTCCCTTCTTGGAAAAGGATAGTGTTCAGCGGTGGATTTTTATAGGGCGACGAGCCCATTTCTTGCTCGGCCCGGATCGTTATTATCCCGCATTGCACTCATTTTTCCAGCAGCATCGACTGCAACAGTTCGGCCGCGTGGCCCGCGCGCCGGGCATTGTCCTCCTCGCGTCGTTGCGCGGCGGTGTCTCCTATCGCCGCGAAGTGTTCGCCGAGCTCGCGGCTGAACATTTCGCGCTCGCGCAGCGCCCGCAGAGCATTGCGCAGCGACATCTCCGCATCGATCATGCGGCCGTCGTCGAGCGACGCGGCCGAATACGCATGGCCGGTATGGCAGCGGTAACGCAGCACGCGCGAACCGGTGATGCGCCACAGCGTGCCGTTGCATTCGGGGCATGTGAAAGTCGACGGCGTGGCCAGTCCCTCGATCGCGTCGAACGGCGCGGTGCCGGACAGCCACGCGCGCTGTTCGAGGACGACGCGGTCGGAGGCCTCGCGCTGCGCCGGGCCGAGATTTCCCGGCGGATTGGCAATGCCGCCGGTCAGTTTTACCAAACATGGGCCCAGTTGCTGGAGCGGCAGCACGTGGTCGGCGAAGGGCGTTGCGTGCCGTGGCATCTCGCTCGCGAACGCGTCGTCGGGGTCCTGCACGACCGTAGTGCCGCCGCACGCCTGGATCGCTTCGAGGCCCGCTGCGCCATCGTCGAGCAGGCCGGTCAGGATCACGCCGATCGCGCGCGGTCCCATCTGCGCGGCCGCGCTGCGAAACAGCGGGTCGATCGCGGGGCGCGCGAAGTTTTCTTTCGCGCCATGCAGCAGCCGCAACTGCCCATCGTCTACCACGAGGTGCCGATCGGGCGGCGCCACGTAAATTCTGCCGGGCGCGTAATGTTCGCCATCCTGCGCGTGCTTGGCGGGTAGTGGTCCGGCCTGGTTCAGAAGCGTGGGCAGCATGCTGCCATGCGCGCCGATGTGCAGCACGACGGCGATGCTGGCGGGCATATCGACGGGAAGCTGCGACGCAAGCGCACGCAGCGCGTCGACCCCTCCCGAGGACGTGCCGATTACGATGAAATCACGGTGGGTCAAGTGGACTCCGGGACGTGGAAGCGGGACGGAAAAACGGGCCTTTGGTGTCAGTCAACGTAATGAGCAAGCGATATGCCGTCCGGGCATTTTTATTGCGCTGCTGCCGGTGAAAAGGTCCCTTGCGCCGACACCGGTCTTCAGCCCCCGCCACAAATCAGCCGCGCGGGACGAAAGCGCCGCGAACCACGCACGGGCATATGATGAACATGTAGGACAGGCGTGCCGGACATGGCCGGCACGATACGACGTTCCTGCGCAAGCTCACACTCATGGCGACTCCGATTCAAGCTTCCGCGCCAGCGGAAAGCTGCCGCGTCGTCGGCATTGGCGCATCCGCCGGCGGCATCGAAGCGATGCATTGCCTGCTTCAGGCCTTGCCCGCCGAACCTGCGCTTGCGCTCGTCGTCGTGCAACACCAGCTGCCGGGTGGATCGGACGAGCTCGTGAATCTGGTCAGCAAGTGGACGTTGCTGCCGGTCCGTGCCGCGAACAACGGCGAGCGTCCCGAGCCGAACCACGTGTACGTCGCGGGTTCCGACGACGTGCTGACCCTCGAAGGCGGGCTCTTTCGCACGCGGCCGGTCGACGGCGGCAGCCGCCGTCCCGGCATCGATACCATCGACGCATTCCTCGAAAGCCTCGCGCAAGATCGCGGCTCGCACGCGCTTGCGGCGATCCTGTGCGGCACCGGCACCGATGGCGCGGCCGGCGCGATCTGCGTGAAGCGGGCCGGCGGTGTGGTGCTCGTACAGGACCCGGTCACCACGATGAACGACAGCATGCCGAGAGCGGTGATTTCGCGCGGCGCCGCCGACTACATCCTGCCGGTCGGCGAGATCGCGAAACAGCTGCTGCGCTGTGCGTCACCCGCCTATGTGCGGCCGGCCAACGAAGTCGCGTGGACCGGCGAGATTACGCGAACGCTCGACGAGATCGTCGGGCTGATCCGCAAGCAGGCGGGCTTCGATCTGGGTGGTTACAAAGCGACCCCGCTGCTGTGGCGCATCCAGCAGCGTATGGATTTGCGGCGTACCGAATCGTTCGGCGACTACGAGTCGCTGTTGCGCGACGACCCGGCCGAGCTCGAAGCGCTGATTCGCGGCATTCCGATTCACGTGACCGAGTTCTTCCGCGATGCGCCCGCCTGGGACGTGCTGCGGCACGAGGTCATAGAGCCGATGCTGAGCGAGCGCCGCGCAAGCGATGTCGTACGGGCTTGGACACCGGCGTGCGCGACCGGCGAAGAAGCGTATTCGGTCGCGATGCTTCTGCACGAGCATGCGGAAAAGACCGGCCGTCCCATCGATTTCCAGGTGTTCGCGACCGATGCATCGCCGGAGATCGTCGCGCGCGCGAGCCGCGGCGCGTTTTCGAGCGACGCGCTGAAGAACGTCTCTTCGGCACGCCAGCAGAAGTTCTTCTATTCCACCGACGGCAACTGGCGCGTCAAACGCCACCTGCGCGAAAAGATGGTATTCGCGCCGCAGGACCTGCTGCTCGATCCGCCGTTCAGGAACCTGGATCTGGTCACTTGTCGCAACCTGCTGATTTATCTCGACCCCGAAGCGGTCAAGCGCGTCGTATTCCTGCTGCACAACTCGCTGAAGGTGGGCGGCTATCTGTTCCTCGGCAAGGGCGAACCGCTGTTGTCGCGGCAAGGCGGTTTCAACGTCGTGTCGAGCCGTTGGCATATTTACCGCAAGACCGGCCCCGCGAGCGACGTCGAGGTCCGCTTCCCGTTGCGTGTCGCGACAAGCTTGCGCGCGAGCGCCGTGCCTTTCATCGGTCATTCGAGCGTGCATGCGCAGCGGGATTTCCCGTCGGTGCTGATCGACGACGAATTTCGCGTGCTGCGGGTGTATGGCGATACGGAAAAATACCTGCGCGTCCCGGCCGGCCAACCCACCGACAACCTGCTCGAACTTACGCAGCGCGAACTGGCGTCGAGCCTGAAGGCGGCCGCGAAGATAGCGCTCGAAGACGGTCAGCCGACGATCGTCAACGGCCTGCGTGAAGAAGGGAACGTCACGCACGCGTTCCAGATCCGGCTCACACCGATTCGAAGCGCGCAAAACGGCGCCGCGCCGCGGCTGCTCGCATCGTTCATTTCTCGCGCGCGCGAGATTCGGCCCGGCGCCACCGAACCCGTTGCGCTGCCGAGCCACGCTGCGGACGTCGCAGCTTCGAGCGAGTGGAGCGAAGCGATCCGCATCTCGCGCGAGGAACTGGAGGCGTCGCGCGAAGAGTTGCAGGTGCTCAACGAGGAACTGAAAGCCGCGAACGAGCAACTCAATCTCGTCAACGACGACCTGAACCAGGCCAATGCGCGGCTCACTGGCAAGATCGCGGAGCTGGAGATGCAGAGCGGCGTACTGAGCGCCGGTGCGGTGATGGCGATGTTTCTCGATCAGACGCTGCGCGTGCGCTGGTTCACGCCTTCGATCTGCGAGATATTTCCGCTGAAAACGGGCGACGTCGGACGCGGCATCGCCGATATTTCGCCGAAGGTCGACGACGTGAATTTCCTGCGCGACGTGCTCGCGGTGATGCAGAGCGGGACACCGCGCGAAGCCCAGGTGCGCAATGCCAGCGGTGGATGGTTCCTGCGGCGCATTCGCCCGTTTCTGTCGCAGACCGGCACGAGCGGCGTGGCCGTCACGGTCACCGACATCTCGGACCTGAAGCACGCGGAAAGAGTCCTGCGCGAAAGCGCGATGCACGATTTCATGGTGCGCTTCGCCAACGCGCTGCGCGGGCTGTCCGGATACCGCAATACCCGATCGACGGCGATCCGGATGCTGCGTCAGCAGTTCGGCGCCGCGCGCGTCAACTACTCGGAAGCGCGTGGCCCCGACGAACTGGAAATCGTCGCGACCGACGCGCTCGCGGGCACGGCCGATATGCTGGGCCGCCGCTGCGCGATCCACGACGCCGGGCCTGCGCTCACCGCCGCGCTGTTCACCGGCCGCAGCGGCTGGAGCAACGACGTGATGGCCGATCCCGCCGCTAGCGCGGCCGAGCGGCGCGCGTGCCACGCACTCGGCATCGGCGCGTGGGCCAACATGCCGTTCGTGCAGTCGGGCCGCGTGCTCGGCGCGCTGACGGTGCACTTCGACAGCGCGCACACGTGGGCGCCCGACGAACTGATGTTTCTCGAACTGATGGCCGAGCGCACTTGGGCCGCGGTCGGACGTGCGCGGGCCGAGGAAGACCTGCGCGCGCGCAACGAGGAACTCGAGCGGTCCAACAAGGTGGCGATCGGCCGCGAACTGCGCATGATCGATCTGAAGAACGAGGTGAACGAGTTGCGCCGGCAACTCGGCCAATCGCGTCGCTATGCGACGGAGTCCGACGATCATGACGATCGTACCAAGGCGCCCGATCGCAACTGAACGGCGATTACACCGGCGCGGGCTGACTGCCGGTCGCGTGCGGATGTCCTCGTGTGTCGCGTGCGAGCAGTGCGTCGTAGATCGTCAGATAGTCGTCGGTCATGCGCGCGGCCGTGAAGCGGCGCTCGAACGCGTGGCGGCACGCGTCGCGCCCGATGCCGTCGATGCGCGCAACGGCTTGCACGGCCGCGTCCACGTTGTCGACGATCAGGCCGCTCACGCCGTCTTCGATCAACTCCGGCACCGCGCCGCGGCGAAACGCGATCACCGGCGTACCGCACGCCATCGCCTCGATCATCACCATGCCGAACGGCTCGTCCCATTCGATCGGCAGCAGCAACGCGCATGCGTTCTCGATCAACCGCCGGCGCGCGAGGCCGCCGACTTCGCCGAGGTATTCGGTGAACGTGGTCGAGCGCCGCAACAGCGGATCGATGCGCTCGCGGAAATAGTCGCGCTCGCCGGGATGAATCTTCGCGGCGATCTTCAACGGCAAGCCGCTGCGCCGGGCGATTTCGATCGCGAGATCGGGACGTTTCTCCGGCATCATGCGGCCGAGGAAAAGCAGGTAGGAACCGGCTATCGGCTGAAACGAGAACGCGTCGAGCGGCAGGCCGTGATGGACCGTGCCCTGCCAGTTCGCCCACGGCACCGGCCGGCGCTGACTCGCGGAGATCGACACCACCGGCACGCGGGCGAATTCCCGAAACAGCGGGCCATGATCGTGCAGCAGCAGACGGCCGTGCAGCGTCGTCAGCGTACTGCACGGCAAACGCTCGGCCCACGCGAAATGCAATGGCTCGCCGTGAAAATGAACGACGTCGAATTGATCCGCGTCGCGAATCACGCGCGCGAATTGCCGGACGTGATGCGTTTGCGTGTCCCATACGTTCGTGTCGCGCCAAAGACCGCGCGGGCAGATTGGCACGAGCCGCGCGGCGGTCGTCGAATCGGCGCTCGCATAGAGCGTCACGTCGTGGCCGCGGGCGACCAGTTCTTCAGTCAGATACGACACGACGCGTTCGGTCGCGCCGTACGCGAACGGCGGCACGCTTTCGTAAAGCGGAGCGATCTGGGCGATTCTCATCGGGCGTTGAAAAGAGGGGAGGGAGGGTGGCGCGCAACACGCCGCGCCGGACCACCAGCAGCAATCGACGTACCGCCACCGACCGGTGAAGCGGTACGGCGTTTGCTCGATGCGGGCACTTGACCGATCAAAGGAGCTGCCATGAACGACCGCGCAACGCAATCCGCTTCTAACGACACGAAGCCCACCGCTGCACGCGAAACCGCCAGCGCACCCGACGCGCTCGCGCTGCTCGAAGCCGATCACCGCGCCGTCGAAAAGCTGTTCGATGCGTTCGGCAAGTCGCGCGGTGACGAGCGCGACACGCTCGAAGCCAAAGCCGCGCTGGCGCAGCGTGCGTGCGAAGAGCTGACGATGCATACGATCATCGAGGAAGAGCTGTTGTATCCGGCCGCGCAGCAAGCACTACCCGACGACGGCAAGCTCGATGTCGATGAAGCCTGCGTCGAGCATTTTCTGGTGAAGACGCTAATCGCGAAGTTCACGACGCTGAAGCCGGGCGACAAAGGCTTCGACGCGACGTTCAAGGTGATGGCCGAACTGGTGCGGCATCACGTCGAGGAAGAGGAAGGCGAGCTCTTTCCGGCCTTGCGGCGCACCGGCTGCGATCTGGCGGGGCTCGGTAAAAAGATCGCGGCGCGCAAGGAAACGCTGCAAGCGCGGCTGGATCAGGCGGGCAGCCGGGCGGTCGGCGACAGGACCTGATTGGAACCTTAAAGCGTCGGCGCGACAGTCCCGTTCATAAGTCGACGCTTACGGACGAACGCACCCGTTTGCATGTCCATTAACATCGTTTTCAGGAGGGCAAAACTGGATCGCCTGATGCAGGCAGGGGGAGCCATGTCAAGGAGAAAGCTGAAACTCACGCAGTATCCGGCGGCAGCGATCGCCTCGCGCGACGACTTTTCGATCTACGTCACTGCACGACGCAGCGCCGATGGACGATTCTATGCCGATCTGCTGGTGAGCCGTAAAGTGGATGGCCGCCGTCTGTTCCCGTTCGATGGCGCGCCCGAAGTCGGTCCGTTCAATAGCATCGAGGAAGCGCGGCTCGCCGCCGAGGAATACGGCGCGCGGATCGTCGCGGCCGACCTTGCCTGTCCCGAGGCGTAAGCGCGCGGCCTGGGTAGCGCGCGGCGACCCGCCGCGGTGACGACGGCATCCCCATCAAATGCTTGTCCCGGTTCACGACCGGCACGGTGGAGTTGTGTGGCAGCCGCTCTGTTGCTGACGTGATGCCATCGACCCAACGCGCGCCGCGCGGAACAACCCTTGCTCGCCTTTCGCTCGCCGTCATCCGGACCCGGCGCGCGCGGCGCCGTGCCGCGGCATCGCTCACGTTCACGGAGAAACACATATGGACAAGGAACTCGAAGCCCGCATCCGCACGCGGGCGTACCACATCTGGGAAAACGATCCGTCGCCGGAAGGGAGAGCCGACGACCATTGGGAGGAAGCGCGCCGGCAGATCGAGGCGGAAGGCGCTGCCGCGCCGCAGGAGCCGACCGATCAGTCCGCCGATCGCGACCGCGGCTCGCGCATCGCGCCCGAACAGCAACTGCAGGAAACGCCGGGCGAGGACATCGAAGCGCCGAAGCGCGCCAAACGCCCGCGCGCCGGATAAGCGGGCGCCGCGCTCTACACCGACGCCGACGATCGCGTCGGCGCCACCGGCAGCGCGCGTTTGTGGCGCGTCGCCATGTAAAAGCGGCGAATCGTCGTCAATACTTCATCGCTGACCGGCTTGCCTTCGAGAAAGTCGTCGATGTCCTGATAGCCGATGCCGTAGCTGTCTTCGTCCGGTTTCTGCGGCGTCAGCGATTCGAGGTCCGCCGTCGGCACCTTCTCGACGAGCCGCTCCGATGCGCCGAGCGCATGCGCGAGTGCGCGCACGCGGCGCTTCGTCAGACCCGCCAGCGGCAGGATATCGGCGCCGCCGTCGCCGAACTTCGTGAAGAAGCCCATCAGCGATTCGGCCGCATGGTCGGTGCCGATCACCACGCCGACCCGCGCGCCCGCAATCGCGTATTGCGCGATCATACGTTGCCGCGCCTTGATGTTGCCGAGCACGAAGTCTTCGTGAAAGTCGTCGACGTACTGCACGTTGCCTCGCTTGAGCGCAGACAGCATCGCGTCGGCGGGCTCCTTGATGTTGACCGTCAGCGTTTCGTCGGGGCAGATGAACGCGAGGGCGGCCGCGGCGTCCTCTTCGTCGCGTTGGCTGCCGTACGGTAGACGCACCGCGACGAAGTGCGCTTCATAGCCGGTGGCACGCAGACGTTCGACGGCAAGCTGCGCGAGGCGTCCGGCAGTCGATGAATCGACGCCGCCGCTGATGCCAAGCACATAGGTGTGCAAGCCTTGCGAGGCCAAGTAGTCGCTGAGGAACGCGACACGCCGCTCGCGCTCGCGGGCCACGTCGAAATCGCGCTCGACGCCGAGTTCGTCGATCACTGCCTGCTGCCACGCGTCGGTGTCGAAGGAAGGGTGCAGATTCATCGTTTGGCCTCTCTTCAGTGGTCCCGCTCGATGCGCGGAAGTTGATCGAAGTAATGCTCGACGCGCGACAATGCATACAGCGCGGCGGCCGAACGCACGTCGTTGCGGTCGCCCGAAAAGCGCCGCGTCTCGGCGAACGTGACGAACTGATTGCCGGGCCGTCGGAACGACCATGCGAAGCATTGCGTGCCCGGTGGCGGGCCGTCAGCGGAGCCGCCATCGGCAAGCCCCGTGTTCGATACCGCGATATCAGCGCAGCAGCCTTCCTGACGCAGCGCACCCTCGGCCATTTCGCGCGCGACCGCTTCGCTGGTGAGCCCGTATTGCTTCATCGTGCTTTCCCGCACACCGAGAAAGCCTGCTTTGCCTGATGGCGAGTAGCTGACGAAGCCGACATCGAGACACGCGCCGCTACCCGGCACGCCAGCCAGATACGACGCGATCTGGCCGCCGGTACAGGATTCGGCGGTCGCGAGCGTCAGACCTCGCGAGCTGAGGAAGGACACGACCTGCATGGGAACGTTCATGATTTTCGCCCGTGTTGTGCGACGGATTCGGACCGGCGTTTCGTTCGTGCAAAAGCTCAGCAAGGATCGGTCCGCGCGCGCTTCACGTTTCGCGCATCGCCATCGGTTCAAGCCGGCGGTATGCTCATTGCTGAAACGTGGAAGAGCAGCGAGCTCGCGCGCGGCCCCGTCGCGATGCGTGGCGCGCGCAGCGCTGCGCATTCGCGAGGAGGCGGCGATGGGCGATTTCGACGAAGCGCGCGCATGGATGGTCGAGCGGCAAATCGTGCAACGCGGCGTGCGCGACGACTTCGTGATCGAGGCGATGCGGCGCGTGCCACGCGAAGCGTTCGTGCCGTCCGATCTGCGCGACTTCGCGTATGACGATACGCCGCTGCCGATCGGCGGCGAACAGTCGATCTCGCAGCCGTACATCGTCGCGAAGATGCTTGCGGCCGCCGAATTGCAGCCCGGCGACCGTGTACTCGACATCGGTACGGGCTCGGGCTATGCGGCCGCGATTGCCGCGGAGATCGCGGGCCGGGTGGATTCGATCGAACGCGACGCGAGCCTCGCCGAGGGCGCGCGCGAGCGCTTGCAGCGGCTCGGCTACGAGAATGTCGAAGTGCATGTCGGCGACGGCACCGCGGGGCTTGCCGCGCATGCGCCGTATAACGCGATCATCGCGGCGGCGGGC
The DNA here is from genome assembly GCF_040948685.1 of Paraburkholderia sp. BR14374. NCBI lineage: Bacteria > Pseudomonadati > Pseudomonadota > Betaproteobacteria > Burkholderiales > Burkholderiaceae > Paraburkholderia > Paraburkholderia sp. BR14374. Next base: position 31,824 of record NZ_JBFPKF010000009.1, read on the forward strand.
GGGCCGCGTGTGCCGCAGGCGCTGCGCGTGCAGCTTGCGGTCGGCGGACGGCTCGTGATGCCGGTCGGCAGCAGTCCGAGCCGTCAGCGGCTCGTGAAGATCGTGCGGCGCGACGAGCACGACTACGACGAACATGCATTCGCCGACGTGCGCTTCGTGCCGCTCGTCGGCGACGACGGCTGGCCGGCGCCGGGCGGCGTGCCGCATGCGGATTCGCGGCCCACGCCTGAGCCGGGCGCGCCTGAGCCGGCCGCGCCTGAGCCGGCCGCGCCTGAGCCGGCCGCGCCTAAGCCGGCCGCGCCTAAGCCGGCCGCGCCTAAGCCGGCCGCGCTCGAACTCGTGCTTCGCGACGCGGCCGAACCGTTACCCGACATCGATTCCGCGGAATTCGCGGCGTTTTTCGACCGCTTCGCCGGGCGGCGCGTCGTGCTGCTCGGCGAGGCCAGTCACGGCACGTCGGAGTTCTATCGCGCGCGGGCGGCGATCACACGACGCCTCGTCGAGCGGCACGGCTTTTCGATGATCGCGGTCGAGGCCGACTGGCCCGATGCCGCGATCATCGACCGGCATGTGCGCGACCGGCCGATGCCCGGCGAACGGTCTCGACCGTTTCGCCGCTTTCCGACTTGGATGTGGCGCAACACCGATTTCATGAGCTTCGTCGCGTGGCTGCGCTCGCACAATGCCCTGCACCGCGACCGCGAGACGCGCTTTTACGGGCTCGACATCTACAGCCTGTCCGAATCGATCGACGCGGTGCTGCGCTATCTGGACAGCGTCGACCCGGCCGCGGCGCGCATCGCGCGCGGGCGTTATGGGTGCCTCAGTCCGTGGCAGAAAGATCCCGCCGTGTATGGGCGCGCCGCGTTGAGCGGCGGCTACGCGCAGTGCGAAGAGCACGTGGTCGCCCAGCTCGGCGATCTGCTGAAAAGCCGGCTCGACTATGCACGGGAAGACGGCGAACGCTTCCTCGACGCGGCGCAGAATGCGCGGCTCGTGGCTGTCGCCGAGCACTACTATCGCGCGATGTATTACGGCGGACCGCAAAGCTGGAATCTGCGCGACACGCATATGTTCGACACGCTGCGTCATGCGCTCGACAGTCACGGGCCGCAGGCGCGTGTGGTCGTGTGGGCGCATAACTCGCACATCGGCGACGCGAGCGCAACGCAGATGGGCCGCGTGCAGGACGAGATCAATTTGGGCCAGCTGTGCCGCGCGCAGTTCGGCGACGCGGCGGCGCTGATCGGCTTCGGCACGCACAGTGGCACGGTCGCCGCGGCCAGCGACTGGGACGGACCGATGGAAGTGAAGACCGTGCGGCCATCGCTCGCTGGCAGCGTCGAATTCAGCATGCACGCCACTGGCCTCGCACGCTTTCTGCTCGACCTGCGGCCCGGCGTGCACGACGCGCTGCGCGAACGGCTGCGCGCGTCGCTGCTGGAGCGCTTCATCGGCGTGATTTATCGTCCGGAGACCGAGCGGTATAGCCACTACGCGGAAGCGTCGCTGGCCGATCAGTTCGATGCGTTCGTGTGGTTCGATCGCACCAGCGCGGTGACCGCGCTGCCCGTTTCCGCCGACGAGAAGTACCACGCGGCGGAGACTTTTCCATTCGGTGTGTGAGCGAGGAACGCGGCTTGCAGCGGAGCGGACAGTGCATATCCAGCTTGTCCAAACCGGGGAGCCGCTGATGAACAAGGTTGTACAGCGCTTGACCATTGCCGCGATGTTCAGTGTTGCGAGTGACTTCGTCTGCGCGCAAGCCGCCGAGTGGGCCGGGACTCAGCCGGCTGTCGCCGCGCCGCCGTTGCTATTCGCGCAGGCCGGCAAAGACGCGGGCACCGAAGGCGGCGCGGGCACAGCAGGCCAGTCGGGCACGCCACCCGGCGAGTTGAGCCGCAACCAGACGAAACGCGAACAGGCGGGGCGCGCGAACCAGGCCGCGGCTCAGCACGGACAGCGCAGTCTGCAGGGCGCGAGCGCGCCCCACGGTGCCAGCCCCGCGCGCTAGCGGCGACGCGGCCCGGTTGCCGCCGTCGCCGCTAGCGCGCGCGATTCCGCCATGAGAGACGAACCGGTCTGGTTCCTGCTGATCGGCGCACTGCTCACGTTCATGGCGGTCGCGCGCGGGCCGATCCGCCGCTTGCCGCTGACCGGCGCGATGATCTATCTGCTGGTCGGCGTGGCGGTCGGTCCGGCCGTGTCCGGGCTCGTGGGTGTCGATCTGCTCGCCAATACCGTGCTGCTCGCGACGCTCGCCGAAGTCGGGCTCGTCGTGTCGCTGTTTTCGATCGGCATGCATCTGCGCGTGCGGCTGCGCAATCCATTGTGGTGGTTGCCTCTGCGGCTCGGCGGACCCGCGATGATCGTCACCATCGCGTTGATGTTCGGCTTCACCGCCTGGCTGACCGGACGCGCGGACGGTGCGGCGTTGTTCCTCGCGGCAGCGCTCGCACCGACCGACCCGGTGCTCGCGAACGAGTTGCGCGTGACCCAGGCGGGCGACGACGAACCCGTGCGCTTCGCTTTGTCGGGTGAAGGCGGGCTCAACGACGGCGCCGCCTATCCGTTTGCGGTGCTGGGTCTGACGCTTGCCGGCGCGAGGCTGTTCGGCTCCGGCAGCGGCGTGCATTTCGCCGGCTCGGTGCTGTGGGGGATCGTCAGCGCGCTCGCTCTCGGCTGCGTATCCGCAATCGTGTTCGCGCGCGCGATCTTCTTGCTGCGCACCCGCTACGGCGAAGCGATCGGTCTCGACGGCTTTCTCGCGCTAGGGCTGATGGCGACGTCATACGGCGCGGCGCTGCTGGTGCACGCGTATGCGTTCGTGGCGGTATTCGTGGCGGGCGTCGCCGTGCGTCACGAGGAATTGCGTTCGACCGGCGACAAGAATCCGTCCGAAGTGCTCGACGAAGTGCAGCACGGCGAAAGGGCCGATGTCGCGAAAGACCCGGAAAAGGCGCATGCGATCCTCGCCGAATCGATGATGGGCTTCACGCGCGAAATGGAGCGGCTCGCGGAGTTGTCGCTGATGTTGATCATCGGCTGCGTCGTGTCTGCGCATTGGCGCGAGATGCTCGACGTGCGCGCCGTGTTGCCCGCGGTGTTTCTGTTTTTCGTCGCACGGCCGCTGTCCGTCGTCGTCGCGATGATGGGTGCGCGCATCGACAGCAGCCAGCGGTATCTGATGGCATGGATGGGGATTCGCGGTGTCGGCGCGTTTTACTACCTGATGTTCGGCCTCGAATACGCGCGCGGTGCGATGACGCCGCTGCTGCCCGCGGTGCTCGATGCGATCGTGTTGTCGGTGCTGCTGCATGGCTCGACCGCGAACTATCTGCTGCGGCGGTATTTCGACCGGCGTCGCTGAATGAAGCGACGGGCGCGATGGCGTGCGCTAGTGGCCGCGCGCCGCTCCTTGTATCGCAATGTATCTGCGCGACCCACGGATACGTGCGCATACCAAACCCGCTGATCCAGACACATGCGAGATACGTCGGCGCGTTCAAATACGTCCAACGCAAGTTCGAACCCGGATTTGCAGATCTCAACAACACTGGATCAACAGGAGTAAGCCACCATGACCCGCATCGAAAACGTGCTGTACACCGGCAAGACCCATACGACCGGCGGCCGCGAAGGCGCCGCGCGCAGCTCGGACGGCCGTCTCGACATCAAGCTGTCGTCGCCCGGCACCTCGGGAGTTGGAACGAACCCCGAGCAGTTGCTGGCTGCCGGCTGGTCGGCGTGTTACATCGGTGCGCTCGGTTTGGCGGCGCGCGCGCTGCACCTTTCGTTGCCTGCCGATACGAGCGTCGATGCCGAAATCGATCTCGGCACCACCGATGGCGCCTATTTCCTTCAGGCGCGTCTGTTCGTCAGTCTTCCCGGTGTCGAGCGGGACGTGGCGCACGCGTTGATCGAGCGCGCGCATTTGACCTGCCCGTATTCAAAGGCGTTGCGCGGCAACGTGGATGTGCAGACTACGCTCGTTTGAGGGTTGGTCAGGGTAGTTTGTGGCGGCGCGGCGCCGAAGTATCGGGCGCGGCTCCGCCTTTCTGTTACGCGCGCTTGCTACGCGGTGTCGGCTTGGAGCCGACGGCTACTCCGCAGGCGCAACGGACGCCCCCGCGATCCCATGCCGCGCGAGCGCTTCCGCCACGAAGCCCGACGCTTTCACCTCTTCGACAAACGAACGCAGCGCCCGAGCCGCCGCTTCACCGCGGCTCTTCGGTACACCCATCGCCTGCCGGATCACCATGAAGCGCTCGTCGAGCAGGCGCAGGCCGGCCGTTTGCTTCGCATCGGCTTCGAGTTGCTGCTTCACGCCTGCCGCCACTTCCAGCTGCTGCTCGATGAACGTCGGCACGACACTCGGTGAACTCGGCGCGCGGACGATTTGCGCGGCTTTCAGCTCGCGGGTGAGGAACAGATCGTACGCGCTGCCTTTGCCGACCACGACCCGGTTGTGCGCCTGATCCACATCCTGATTCGACCGCACCGGCGAGTCGTCGCGCACCAGATAGAAGCCTTCGATCAGTACATACGGCGCGGTGAATTCAATCGTTTCGCCGCGCAATGGATCGATCGCGAAGAAGCCGAAATCCGCGCGTTCCTCGCTGACGGCCTGCACCGATTTGGCGGCCGTATCGAATACCACCAGTTCCAGTTCGACGCCTAGTTTCGCGGCGAACGCGCGCGCGAGATCGACCGATACGCCGAACGGCTCGCCGGACTCGGCATGGCGATTGGCGAGGATCGGATTGCCGAGATTGATCGACGCGCGCAGCTTGCCCGTGGGCGTGAAGGCGGTGACGACGGAGGGATCGATAGTCATGGAGGTTCTCGTGGCGACCGCGTTCAGGGCGAAGGGCGGTCTCAGGGTTCAAGGAGTTCGCTGATGCGGGACAGCGCGTCGAGCGTATGCAGCAGATGCTGACGCATCGCTTCCGATGCTTCTTCGTTGCGCTCTTGCTCCAGCAGTTCGAGCAGATGCAAATGCTGCTTCGCGTGTTCGACATAGCGCTCGCGATGCTGCATCGAGCGATACGACAGCAGACGGCGCACGCGGTTCACGCGCCGGATCGTGTCGATGAAAAAGCTGTTGCCCGAAGCCTCGACGAGCGACTCGTGAAAGCGCACGCCGCGATCGTGCAACTGGTCGGCGCTATCCGTTTGGATGCCGCCCGCGAGCAGATGCTTCTCCACCTCGCGGCACCGCTCCAGCACCTTGCGCTCGAGCCGGTAACCGGGCTCGAGCAGTGCCGCAGGTTCGAGCGCGAGGCGCAGCCGGTACGACTTTAGCAGGCTGTCGGGCGTGGTCAGCATTGGCGAGAACTGCCAGCCATAGCCCGGTTTGCGTTCGGCCCATCCTTCCCGCGCGATGCGGCCGAGCACCGCGGTCAGTTGCGCGCTCGTCAGTCCGTAGCGGGTGCGGATCAGCTGCTCGGAGAATTCATCGGGCAATTGGTTTTTCAGGCGGTCGTCGGCGATCTGGAAATAGGCGCGCGTCACGACGTCGGCCTCGGCGAGGCGCAGTTCGTCGTCCACGTCCGCAAAAGATTCGGAGAGCGGCTTCGCGAGGAAGAAGCCGCGATTCTTTTCCCGCGTCAAGATGCCTTTCTCGTGCAGCAACGCGAGCGCTTCGTTCACGGGGGAACGTGAGACGCGCAGACGGTCGGCGAGCATCTGTGCGGGCAGGTGCGCGCCGGCGTCGAGTCCTTCGCTCTTGATGAGCTCGACAATCTGCTTGGCGATGGATCGATCGATCATTTGGTTTGCCTTCGGCCGCAACGTCAGCGCAGCGGCGGCGGATGGCACATCGATTGAAAACGGCTCTGGACGGGGTGGCCGGATGTGCCGATCTGCTTCCAGCGAAATCGCGCATTCGGATGAAGCAGCCGAACGGTGTGTGAGCCTTGCGTTACTCAATAGGGACAATTCCCCGTCCGCCAGACGGTAGTCCATCGCGGCCATTTCTTGCGGTTGGTTTTAGATGGCGTACGATTAACCTCACGTTAGCAAAGCGCGTATGAATTAGTAGATTCGAGGCGTTAAGTCGCGGTGCGCCGTCTACCCAATGCTAACAGCAATATTTGCAAGAGGTGGCTACATGAAAAGCGCACACAACGTTATCGACGCTTCTCGGCTCGTTGCAGCTTTGATCCTCGCCTGCGCGGCGGGCTCGGGCGCACAAGCGCAAAGTTCGAACGCGGCACCGGCTGCGGCATCTGCGCCGGGTCTTGCAGTAGCCGCTCAGGCGTCGTCAAACGCACTGGACCCATTCCCTCATGGCCCGCACCCGCATGGCGTCGGACCGAAAGTGCCGCCAGCCTTCGCCCTCGATGGATCGGACGTAGACAAACAGAACGGCGGAGACAAGATCAATCCGAATAATTTCCTCGACGACCGCGGGCCGGCGGTGGATACGCCGTACCAGGCTCCCGAAGCCGCGACTGCCGCTACATTGAGCCGGACACCAGGGGCCGTCGCCGCGCCAACCTTTACGACGACCGACTGGCCGACGTTTGGTATGAACAGGCAGCGGACTGGGTATAACCCAGTCGAGACGGTGCTCACCCAGACCAACGTTAGGACGTTGATAAAGCACTGGGACTCACCTGTGCTGGACGGTGCCATCCTGACTCAGCCGGTACTGGCTGTCGGAGTGATGATCAACGGGGTGCCAACCGATATCGTCTATGTTGGGACAGAGGGGAACAGTACATATGCACTGAATGCCGCGACAGGGAATATCATTTGGAAAAGCGCCCCTATCCCTCAAGCTATCTTGACGTCGGCCTGCCAGGGGCTGTTCCAAGGCAAGATCGGAGTGCAGGGCACGCCCGTCATCGACCATGCCAACAACCGGATTTTCGTTGTGAGCGGGCGAGGCTACCTGCATGCGTACAACCTCCAGACTGGCGTGGATCTCCCGGGCTTCAACCTGCTACTTCTCGACCCAAACAACGCTACTCCAAGAACGATGGTCTATGGCGGCTTGACGCTTAGTCCCGATGGTTCGTCGATATACGTGGGGACAGCCGGTGACCCCTGCGATACGGAGCCGTACCATGGACAGGTCGTCCGCGCGTCCACCACCAACCCAGCTGCGATTCTGCAACGCTGGTACCCGACCGGCGCAAGCGGGCCAGATGGGGGCGGTATATGGGGTATGGGAGGCGTATCGATTCCGCCTGATGGGACGGTCGTCTATGCACTCACAGGCAACGCATTCGCCAATCCGGAAAATGCCGCGTTCGCGGAGCACGTCGTGAAGCTCACGCCGACCCTGGCGGTAGCCGCGTCGAACTCGCCGCTTTCTCCGCCCCTCTCGGACGTCGACTTCGGCGCTACAGCATTGCTCTTTCAGCGTCCCACCTGCCCGACGATGCTCGCGGCCTACAACAAGTCCGGCAACCTGTTCATTTATAACCGAGCCACTATTCAGCAGCAGGGCCCCATTGAAAAGTTGACGATTTCCCAAACTTCAGCCGACGGCAGCAACATAGGCCTTCCTGTATTCGACCCGGTGCTGAATCGGCTTTACGTCGTGTCCCCTGGCGGTTCGGGGAGCAACAACTTATACCAACACGGGGTGATTGCACTGTCGATCGACAGCAACTGTACTGTGAACCCCAAACCCGTGTGGACGGCGCAAGTCGGCTTGAACCAAGTCGCGTTCAACCCGGCTATCCCGCCCGTCGCCGCAAATGGTGTGGTGTATTACGCAGACGGTTTGGGCAACGACTTTTATGCATTGGATGCCGCGGACGGGACCATACTCTTCCACGACCAATACACGCCAGCTCAAAACGGCGAGGGCAACTTCGCGTCGCCGATGGTCGTGAACGGGCAAGTCTTCGTCGCTGGTGGCGACCACGTGGTTCATGCCTATGGCCTCTGACTGCTAAACCCGTTAGCGAAACGTAACTTTTTCGCAAGCATAGCCACTCTGCTTTTATTGCGCAGTGATTCGCAGTATCGCGCCGCTGCGCGCGTCCTGCTGACCCGTCGCAATTCGATGTCGTCGAGGCGTTCCTGGCGCGCGCGCCGCATCGCGCCGTCGCGGTGACGCGCGCGGGTCGACGTTGGTCTCGCACGCAAATACAAGGCTCGCCGGGCTTCTAAACGTAGCGCGAGTTGGACATCATGATAGCCATGCCGCCCACCGCCATCCCTGTCGCGGAATTGCCGGTCGAGCCTGATGCGCCACAGGCGTTCGCGCTCGAACGGAACGCTTCGCGCGCTGTGTGCGCAAGATCGTGACCGGTCGGCAGTTGTTTACCTCAATACTTGAAGTAACCGTTCGCCGCCGAGAGGTGGGGCGACGCGCTATGGAATGCGACTTCACTTCATCGTTGCTTGTACTATGATGAACCGGCGTGTCCCCGTCTTGTCTCTTTAGTAGCCGCGATCGGTGCTGCGACCTGAGGCGCGGTTATTAGCATCGGCACTGTTGGTGTTCGTAAATTCGTGATATAGACGACGCCAAATTCAGTGTGTCCCGATACTCGCATGTATGTTCCTTAGACAATGTGCTCATCGGCACCTACGAAGGAGTAGCATGACTGCATCCCGTTCTAACGCGGCGTCGAGGCGAGTCGCCATTCTGGTCCTGCTCTGTCGCGACTACGCAGCGCTCGAACTGACCCTCGCCAGTCACATGGCGTACCGGCCACCAGGCGTCGAGTTCATCCTGCTTCAGAACTGCAGGGGCGGCTATGACGCGGAACGCACGCTTGCCGTCGCGCGGCGCTATGCAAGACTTTTTCCGGGCATCGTTCGGGTCGTCGACGACATTCCGCCTGGCCCACCTTATCGCACGATCAAAAAACTACTCTCGCAGCCGGCATTCGCCGAAATCGACCTGATCTGCAAGGTGGACGACGACGCGTTTCCGATCGCCGGCGGGTGGCTCGACAAGATGCTCGCCACGTACGACGCGGCGGAAAAGGAAAGCGGGAACGGGCTTGCCTACGTCACCCCGCTCATCAACAACAACAACTGGGGCTTCCCTGAAGTGATGCGCGTGATGAACCTGGAGCGCGAGTACTTCACGAGCCAGGCGCATCCGCATTTCGTCGGGGCCGACGGGGACAAGCGCTATCCGCTGCGAATCATCCCTGCGGAACAGATCGAGATCGGCACCAATGGCACGATATGGGGCTATCCGCACATCGCGCGCTGGCTACATGAACGGACCACGCTTCAGCCTGATGCTTTCATCGCTGCGACTCGGGACCTCGAACCTTGCGAAGTGCCCTCAGAATCGCGCTATTCGATCGGCTGCATTCTTTTTCGCAAGCAGTTGTGGGACATGATCGACGACGGTGGGAAGGACGACGAGCACATGATGCATATGTACTGCGCGCGACACCAGCTGCGAATCGTCTGTGCGCGCAGCGTGCCATTCGTGCACATGGCGTACTTCACCCAGCGCGAGGAGAACCGCGACATCGTCGATGCCGCTCGCGCGCTGTACGACGCGAGGCTCGGCCATCCCTTTCCGATTTCACTCTACGCGGACCGCGAACGCGATATCGAAGCGCGGTTGCGGTGGCTCGAAGATCACCCGCCGCAGGCCACCAAGGGGACGCTTGAAGCGTCGAAGCGTGTCAGTCGCGCGATCTATCGGCGAGTGCGCACGCTGTGGAAAAACGGTCGCCGAGCCTGGTATGTCGTGACTGGCAAGCGCGATGCGACGAGCGGCCGGAGGTCTCCGTCATCATGACGTCTGCTATTGCTTCATGAGAAGCCTCCATCGCCGCTGACCCTGCGAAATGCGCCATCTGGCACATAACGCAGAGCATGCGCTGCTATCTATCGAATCGAGTGCGCGCAGCGCTTGTTCATGGCGGTGACTCTCGTACCGCCTAGACCGATGGCGCCGAAGTGGTAAGCCCCACCAAACGAGTGGCGGAGACTACTTTTTCACCGGAAATGCCAACAGCAGCGAGGCGGCGCGGAAAGGTACTCCCAACCATCCCATGGCGACGCTCTCACGCCGGTCTGTAGATTTCTATTGACATACTTGCCCGATCCACTATCGAAGTGGTGGAATGCGCCAATACCTCTCCGATTTGTGCCGGTTGCTGACATTGGTGCGGCGAAGCATGTACAAATTTCTAAAGTACTTCGTTTCCTGGCCGCGCCTGGTCGACCTTTCGTGGGATTGCGCCGCAACGGCACAAACCCGTTTAACCTAATCAATTGTCTGCTTATTTCAGTTCCTGGCGATTCTGGTGGCGACTCGTTTACGGTGCGCCACGAATTTCATCCGAGTCGGACAACAGTGACGCATCCGCGCCCGACCAGTGCGGACTTGGGGCTTATTGCCGGTAGCGGTGGCTTCCTCGGACGAAGAGTCGGGGAGCCGGTAGCAAGGCCCAACCGGCGTCGGCCTGATCAGGTATTCGCTTCCGCGGAGACCTTACTCACACTCCGCCCAGGGGATATAAAGATCTGTCTCCAAGCGATCCTTCATCGATGTATTGACAACGGCTAACTCATGACGAGTCCACTCCGACACAACATCGTTGCGCTGTCAGTTCTGCAAGCAGCCAACATGCTGCTGCCGCTTGCAACATTTCCCTACCTGTTGCGTGTTCTGCGCCCGGAACACTTTGGTGCATACGTCTTCGCGCAAGCCTTAGTTGGTTATCTCGTGCTGCTGACGGACTACGGTTTTAACTGGTCAGCGACTGCTCACGTCGCACGGGTCCAAAAAGATCGGCACGCGGTATCGAAGATCTTTTGGGCGACGCAAGGCGCAAAGGCGCTTATCGCTGTAGTCTGCTTCGCCATCCTGCTTGTAGCGGCGTTCTTCGTAGCAAGATTGCGCGAACTGCTGCCGGTTCTGCTGGCTACCTATCCGGTCGTTATCGGAACGGTCCTGTTTCCACAGTGGCTCTTCCAGGGCCTGGAGCAGATGACGTTTACTACCGTCTCCACGTTGAGCGCGCGGGTGCTACTGCTTCCGCTAACGTTCTTCCTGGTGCACTCGCCGGCCGACACGTGGATCGCGTCGCTCATCAGTTCGATGAGCGTGATTGCTGCCGGAGTCGTCGCATCGATCCTGATCGCAAAAAACCGACTGATCATCCCCTTGATGCCGAGCATGGCGGACGTCATCGAAGCGCTTCGTGAAGGCTGGCACATGTTCATTTCCACGGCAGCGATCAGTCTGTACACAACCACTAATAGCGTGTTGCTTGGATTTATTGCGGGAGACGTCGCTGTTGGCTACTTTGGCGTAGCCGACAAGATTCGGAACGTCGCCCAGGCGCCGCTCGTACCGTTCGCCAACGCAATTTACCCGCGCGTGACGGCGCTCTTTTCTGAAGACTCCGAAAAGGCGTTTGGGCTGGTGCGCAAGATGCTGTACCTGGGGGGCTCGGCCATGTTGCTGGCTTCGGTCGCGCTCTGGGCCGGCGCCGATTTGATCATTCGCATCGCCGTGGGCCCTGGGTACGAACCAGCGGTCATCGTCCTTAAGTGGATGGCCCTCCTGCCCCTGCTCATCTGTCTAAACAATGTACTGGGCGTTCAGGTGATGCTGCCGCTCGGCATGAAGAAGAGAGTCAGCGAGATACTGGTCGTCTGCGGCTTGATCAACCTTGCCCTGCTCGTGCCTCTTGCATCGGCTTATGGCGCTCAGGGCGCGGCAATGTCAGTGCTTGCCACCGAATTTCTGGTTACGGCCTTGATGGCTCTCCACCTGATCAAATGCAAGATTCCAGCTTTTTATACGAGGATGCGCAGAGATGAATTATGACTTCCTTATCGTAGGCGCCGGCTTTGCAGGCGCGGTCTGTGCCGAACGTCTGGCGGCAAGCGGCAAGCGTGTGCTAGTCGTAGACAAGCGAAATCATATTGGCGGCAATGCCTATGACCGCGAGGATGAGAACGGTGTGCTGATCCATCCGTATGGTCCGCACATCTTTCATACGAACAGTAAGCGGATATTTGAGTACCTGTCGGGTTTTACCGATTGGCGCTTCTACGAGCATCGCGTAAAGGCTTATGTAGACGGGGATCTGTATCCGATACCGATCAATCGCACAACGATCAACAAGCTATATGGCCTCGATCTGAGCGAGCAGGACACGATAGCGTTCCTTGAGTCGGTACGTGAACCGCGAGAGGCCAATACGACCAGCGAGGACGTGGTGCTGAGCAGCGTTGGCCCGGATCTGTGCGACAAGTTTTTCCGTGGCTACACGCGCAAGCAATGGGGACTCGATCTGTCTGAATTGTCTGCGGGTGTCGCTGCGCGAATACCAACGCGTTCGAACGACGACGACCGGTACTTCACCGATACTTTTCAATTTATGCCGGCGCGCGGCTACACCGCGATGTTCGAAAAGATGCTTGACAGTCCAAATATCGACGTGCGTCTGTCGACCGACTATGACGTGGTGAAAGCGAATATCGAATGTGGACACGTTGTGTACACTGGACCGATCGACGCGTATTTCGGGTATCGGTTCGGCAAGCTTCCGTACCGCAGCCTCCACTTTCAACACCAGCATCTGAGCGACGTGGAGCGTTTTCAGACGACGGGTACCATCAACTATCCGAACGATCACGAATATACGAGGATTACGGAGTTCAAGCACCTCACCGGGCAACAGCATCGAGGAACTTCGATCGTAAAGGAATATCCGCGAGCCGAAGGCGAGCCGTACTACCCGATTCCACGCAAGGAAAACGAGGCATTGTTCATGCGCTACAGCGCGCTCGCGGAGACAGTTACCGATGTGACTTTTGTGGGCAGGCTGGCGCAGTATCGCTATTACAACATGGACCAAGTCGTTGGTGCGGCGCTCAAAGCAGTAGAAACACTCGTCTAAAGGAGTCCTACGAAGGAGAAGCATGACTGCATCCCGTTCTAACGCGGCATCGAGGCGAGTCGCTATTCTGGTCCTGCTCTGTCGCGACTACGCAGCGCTCGAACTGACCCTCGCCAGTCACCTGGCGTACCGGCCGACAGGCGTCGAGTTCATCCTGCTTCAGAACTGTCGGGGCGGCTATGACGCGGAACGCACGCTTGCCGTCGCGCGGCGCTATGCAAGACTTTTTCCGGGCGTCGTTCGGGTCGTCGACGATATTCCACCTGGCCCTCCCTATCGCACGATCAAAAAACTATTCTCGCAGCCGGCGTTCGCCGAAATCGACCTGATCTGCAAGGTGGACGACGACGCGTTCCCGATCGCCGGCGGGTGGCTCGACAAGATGCTCGCCACGTACGACGCGGCGGAAAAGGAAAGCGGGAACGGGCTTGCCTACGTCACCCCGCTCATCAACAACAACAACTGGGGCTTCCCGGAAGTGATGCGTGCGATGAGTCTGGAACGCGAGTACTTCACGAACCAGGCGCATCCGCATTTCGTCGGGGCCGACGGGGACAAGCGCTATCCGATGCGAATCATCCCTGCGGAACAGATCGAGATCGGCACCAATGGCACGATATGGGGCTATCCGCACATCGCGCGCTGGCTACATGAACGGACCACGCTTCAGCCTGATGCTTTCATCGCTGCGACTCGGGACCTCGAACCTTGCGAAGTGCCGGCAGAATCGCGCTATTCGATCGGCTGCATTCTTTTTCGCAAGCAGTTATGGGACATGATCGACGACGGTGGGAAGGACGACGAGCACATGATGCATATGTACTGCGCGCGACACCAGCTGCGAATCGTCTGTGCGCGCAGCGTGCCATTCGTGCACATCGCGTACTTCACCCAGCGCGAGGAGAACCGGGACATCGTCGATGCCGCTCGCGCGCTGTACGACGGGAGGCTCGGCCATCCCTTTCCGATTTCACTCTACGCGGACCGCGAACGCGATATCGAAGCGCGGTTGCGGTGGCTCGAAGATCACCCGCCGCAGGCCACCAAGGGGACGCTTGAAGCGTCGAAGCGTGTCAGTCGCGCGATCTATCGGCGAGTGCGCACGCTATGGAAATGAGCAAGGGCGCGCGTCGCCGAGCGGAGTGTGTGGTTTCGTGATTTCGCGCGGTTGGTGTCAGTCAAATGCAATTCTTCGCCAGTGACTGTCTCTACGTGCCGCGCAATCTGCTTCTACGCATAGGGAAATTGAAAGATGAACAAGTACCTGGTCGTTCTGAGGTGTGGAGACAGTTCCTTGCATCCGCAATGGTTCAGCGGCGGACAGGCACCAAACTTTGATTTGGTGCTGAGTTACTACGGGAAGAACGAAGATTATGCAGACATCTTTGCCAAAGCCATACATCGATTCAAAGGATCAAAATGGGAAGGTCTTAACGACTTCATGTTGCAAAATGCCGAATTGATTCTGCAATATCGTTACATCTGGCTCCCGGACGACGACATCCTGATGGATGTTCAAACCATGAACGACTTCTTCGAGTATGTAGAACGAGAAAATTTCGCACTCGCGCAACCGTCTCTCGACGACAGAAGCTATTTCGGTCACCAAACGACGTTGCAAAACAGGGAGTTTGAATTTCGCGAAACAAATTTCGTGGAGTTGATGATGCCATGTTTATCTTCGAATGCTTTGCATGCGATAAAACACAGCTTCGGGATGAACAAATCAGGCTGGGGCCTCGATTTCTTGTGGCCCAAGTGGGTCGGTTCTTTTGGAAAGGTTGGCATTATTGATCGTTTTTCCGTGTTCCATACACGCCCGGTCGGTTCGGCCGGGAGCGGCATGGGAGACGATTCAAGGACGAGCCCAAGTTTTGAATTGAATCAGACGCTCGCGCAATTCGGGATGCTGGACACTCCGATAAAGGTCATTCGTGGCAAAACAAGAGGTGTAGGCAAATCATATGCGAGCGGTCGACTGGGCAATCCATTGTTGTTCATTCATGCGGTAAAGGGCAGCAATCCGGTGCGACGGAGAGATATCGTCAGTTTTATGAGGTTGCTGAAAGAGTACCTCCCGTGGCTTCATCATATCAAGCGCACAACGTGGCCAATACATCCGGCTCCGGAAGGGCGCTCGAGCCGTTGAGAATGCCGCGCTCGAACAGCAGCTCTTCGATGTCGCGCAGGCTCAACTGGAAGCGGAAATACCATCGAACCGCGCAACTGATGACCCCAGCCGGAAAACGGTGACCGTGATAGAGCGATTTCGATTTCTCTTCACGCCATCTTACCGGCCTCGCAACCTGACAAAGCCGTCGGCAGTTGTGAGGAACGTCAGGATCGACTTGGCGACGGCGGAGATTTTCGATTAAATGATTAATTAGCCACACCCAACCATTGGCGACATTAGTCGGGCGAAAAAAGACATGCTCTACAGATCGCATTTAGTCCTGGATAAACTCGTATCGCGTAGTCCGTTACAAGGCAACCACCTTCTCGCGTACGGCACGTTATGCCGAGCCTCCAATGGTATGCAGCAATGCAGCGATGCTCTCAATGAAGCAAATCGAGGAGGGTAATTATGAGCGATGCAAAATTTGCAACGTTCTGGAATGGTCCGGAATTATCTCCTTATGAAATCGCTTGTTTGAATACATTCACTGCTAATGACAGCGAAATCGCTGTATATAGTTACAAACCCATCAGCAACTTGCCAAAAGGCGTGATCGAAAAGGACGCCCGGTCGATCCTTTCTGCCGACTCGCTGAGCGCTTTTCCCGTTAATGGCGTTCCTTCAATGGCGCGATTCACAGATTATTTCCGGTTGATAATGTTTACCAAAACGGATGAAATCTGGGCGGACACAGATATTCTTCTCCTGAGACGATTTGACCTGAACATTGCGGGCGACTTGGTCGGCCGGGGAAAGCCGGATCTGCTTTGCACCGCACTCCTGCGTCTCGACCCGCAGAATCCACGGCTGCATGATTTAATTCAGCGGGTAGAAGCGATGGAAAACACGGATATAAACTGGCGTGCTACTGGTTCCCATATTTTGACGGAAGTCTATGGTGCAAAGGTCGGCTTGCCTGAAAAAGTGTTTTATCCGGTGCATGCCGATTCCTATTATAAGGTCTTTTTGCCCCACTATTTCGGAGAGTGCGCTGCGCTTTGCGCCAATGCATATACGCTTAAATTTTGGAATAATTGTGTGGTTAAGCTTGGCGTGTTCAAACGGGTCGGTCCACCAGAGGGGTCATTCCTGCATCACGTGTTTGCCAGTACTGGATCCGATCAGCTTTTCGACGAGATCTACCCCGCGGATGTGATGCAGAGGTTGATCAGTAACGCCGAAGAGAGGGTCGGCCGGGATGAAGGCGTTCGCAAACTCATGCGAATAGCATTGGGGCGCGGGTTATCCAGCTAATTTGACGACACGTCGCTCACATACCGGATTTAATTGAGATATGTTGGCATATTCGTCTAATCATCGCAAATTTCATTAAAAAATTCCTATTTGACACACTTGCCTGATCCACTGCCGCAGTGGTGGAATACGCCAATACCTCACCAATTTGTGCCGATTCCTACAATGTATTGGTACAGCGATGCATTCTAGTCTTTTAGAGTACCTTCGTTCCTGGCCGCATGCTGGTCGACTTTGTCCTGTGTTTGCGCCGCGACGGCATAGTCCCGTTTTACCCGATTAATTGTCTGATTATTTCAGTTGCTGGCGATCTTGGTAGATCCCAGACTACCGGCACTTCAGGTCGGCCCGATTTGCTCCCACAACATGATTCGTGATTAGTTGATTTGTTCGCGAAGCAGGGATTTTGCGATATACAACGGGTAGTTCACGCCTCGTTTACCTCCAGGAGCATTGTCTATGTCCGCACCGAGAATCAGCGTTCTGCTGCCTATCTACAAGGTCGAGGACTATATCGAGGACTGTCTCGACTCACTGCTGTCACAATCCTGCACCGATTTCGAAATCATCGCCGTCGACGACTGCAGCCCCGATCGCTCCGGTGAAATTGCCGCCCGGGTTCTCGCGCAACAGGATCGCATTTCGTGGAAGTTAATCAGAAACGTCGACAACAAAGGGCTCGCTGAAACGCGAAAAATCGCAGCATCGGAAGCGCGGGGCGACTATGTGCTCTGCGTTGACAGCGACGACCACGTCCATCGCGATCTCATTTGCACCGTGCTGCGCGAAGCCGACCAGCACGACGCCGATGTCGTCATTTTCGCCGCCGAGCGCATCAGTCCCGATGGCGCCGTCAACGCTCGAATCGATTCCGGCGACGGCATTATCACTGGCGTGGAAGCCGTCCAGAAAATTCTCGAACTCAAGCTGCAAGCCTTTTGCTGGAACAAGCTTGTGCGCCGCTCCATCTTCGTCGCAGCCGATCATCCGTGCGGTCTCATTTTCGAAGACGTTTGCGTGTCGGTGCAAACGCTCGCCAACTCGAAAGTGGTGCGCCTCATTCCGGACAACCTCTATTCATACATGATCCGCGAATCAGGAATTTCGAGACGCTTCAACCCACAGGTCGTCGACCTTTTTGCCATCATGGACCGCGTGGAAAAAAATACCGCGTCCCTCCCGATTACCGACTACAAGCGCCTCTTCTTCCGGCTCAAATACAGCTGGGCATTTCGCGCGATCGCGTTTCAGACCGCGATCACCGCGCCGACCTACCGCCTCGCCAGCCCTATTCTGCAAAGCGTATCGGAGAAGCTGCGCGTGAAGCACCTGCTTGGCCTGTTTGCCGATCGGCATCTGAAGCTTTCCATCACTATGACCATGCTCAAGATCCATCCGTGGATCTTTTATTGCGTCGTGAGACGCTTCAACCGCCGCTGACACAGCAGAATGCGCGATCCGGCACATCATTTAACGCCGAGCGCGTTGGAGGTGCACGAGATCGCGTGACCGAATCGAATGTACTTTTGTTTCCCCCAACAGGTACGCCCCGAGAGTACTGGAACTTGTAGTTGATTTTTTCGCTTGCCGCTTACGCATCGCCGACTAGATATTGGGACTTTGTCAGGTTGCGAGGCCGATAAGATGGCGTGGTGAAGAAATCGAAATCGCTCAATCACGGTCACCGTTTTCCGGCTGGGGTCATCAGCTGCGCGGTTCGATGGTATTTCCGCTTCCAGTTGGGCCAGCGCGACATAAGCCGGGTAGTACATGGCATCTCGACGAAATGTTCGTCACGCTTCATGGAGAAGCGTATCCAATATTTCACCGGCAAATGCCGTAGCGACAATGGACGTTTCGGCTTGCGCTCAGCACGATTTCGAACGCATTTCACGGACGCTCGAAAAGAAGGTATCTGCAATCGAGCGGATCATGGCTGACGGCGACAACGAACTTCCGAGTTTTGGGACTGCATGACGAGAATTACCAGGAATCGACTTGATGAACTGACAAAGCCAATCAATGAGTAAGCCTGAGTGCTAATCACTCACTGGATCAACTCCGCTGCATCCCCGGCGTGACAAAAAAACGGCGGGTGAGACCAATCATGCGTCCCCCGCCCTCCGGTTGTGTCACCGACAAACGCTACATCAATCGCGCAACTTCACCGCCGTCATCCGCGGCATCAACAGATGAATGATGCCCAGTGCAACCAGATACGCCGATGCGCCGACCGTAAACAGCGCCCAATAATTCCCAGTGCGCTGCAAGGTCTCGCCGATCACGCCGGAGAAGAAGAACGAACCGACCATCCCCGCCACGCCGCCGATACCGACCACCGTGCCGACCACCCGCTTCGGAAACACGTCGCCGACCGTCGTGACGAGATTGGCCGACCAGCCCTGGTGCGCCGCTGCCGCGAGACCAACGGCGAGCACCGCCCACCACAGGCTCTGGAATGCCGACAACGTTGCGATCGGCACCACGCACAATGCACAGATGAGCATCGTGAGCTTGCGCGCGAAATTCGGCCGGTTGGTTCGCGCCATCAAACGCGACGACAGCCAGCCACCCGCCACGCTGCCGATCGACGACATCGTATAGATTGCGATCAGCGGCAGACCCATGTGGGCGATGTCGATATGGCGCGACTCATTGAGCCACTTGGGCAGCCAGAACAGATAGAACCACCACACCGGATCGGTCAGCAGCTTGCCGAAGACGAACGCCCACGTTTCGCGGTACTTGAGCACCGACAACCAGCTGACTTTCTGCTCGACGACTTCTTCGCGGTCCGCATTGATGTAGGCGAGTTCTTCCTTCGACACCGACGGATGCTCCGAAGGTTGCCGATAAACCAGCCACCACACTGCCAGCCAGACGAAACCGGTCGCACCGCCCGCGATGAACGTCGCGCGCCAGCCCCACATCACCGCGGCGATCGGCACGAAAGCCGGCGCCACGATGCCGCCGATCGTCGCGCCCATGTTCCAGAAGCCCGTCGCGAGCGCGCGCTCCTTCTTCGGAAACCACGTGGCGGTAGTGCGGATCGCAACCGGAAAATTGGCCGCTTCGCCGAAGCCGAGCAGACCGCGTACGGCCGCGAAACCCGGCACGGTCGATGCCACCGCGTGCAGCATTGCCGCGAGACTCCACAGCGCCATCGCGCTGCCGTAGACCTTCTTCGTGCTGACGCGATCGGCGATGCGGCCGAAGATCGCGAGACCCACCGCATAGGCGACCGTAAACACCATCACGGTCTGCGCATACTGCACCTGGTTCCAACCGATATCCTTTTGCAGCAGCGGCGCGAGCAGCCCGAGCATCTGACGATCCATGTAGTTGATCGTCGTCGCCGCGAAGATCATCGCGCAGATGGTCCATCGGTATCGTCCGACGGCCGTCCGTGCGGCGGCCGCCGTAGCTTCTAGTGTCTTCATCGAGTCTCCTGAAGGTTTCTGAAAATGTGCGTATATGGTGGTTCGATACGGTCAATGCGCTGAGGCCGGCAATCCTTCGCGGGCTCATGCGCGAGAAGAACACGACCCCGGCGGCAATCACCGACATCACCGCGAGTCCAGTGAGGCCGCCCTCGATTGAGCCGGTCTTCTGTTCGAGGAAGCCGAAGGTCGCCGGCGCCACGAAGCCGCCGAGGTTGCCGATCGAGTTGATCAGCGCCAGCACCGCGGCGGAAATCCGCGCGTCGAGATAGCCCTGCGGGATCACCCAGAACAGCGACGAGGCCGCCTTGAAGCCGATCGCAGCAAAGCAGATCGCGACGAACGAGAACACCGGGCCGCCCTGGCCAGCCGCATACATGCCGAGCGCGGCGATCAGCAGCACACACGCGACCCACGCCTGCTGGAACTTGAAGCGCGCCGCGAGCATCGCGAACAGATACATCGCCGCGATCGAGATCAGCCACGGAATCGAATTGAACAGGCCGACCTGGAAGTCGTTGAAATGGCCCATCTTGTGGATGATGCTGGGCAGCCAGAAAGTCGCGCCGTAGATGGTCAGCGATACCGCGAAGTAGATCAGGCAAAAGATCAGGATTTGCGGATCGCGCAGCAGGGTTCCGAGCGACGGCTTGACCGGGTGCGCGGCGGCGCGCTGGCGTTGCTCTTCGTCGATCGCATCCAGCACCGCGTCTTGCTCGGCGCGGGTGAGCCAGGCGGCGTCGCGCGGCTTCGAGTCGAGCCACAGCAGGATGAAGCCCGCGAGCAC
Organism: Paraburkholderia sp. BR14374; assembly: GCF_040948685.1. Lineage (NCBI taxonomy): Bacteria > Pseudomonadati > Pseudomonadota > Betaproteobacteria > Burkholderiales > Burkholderiaceae > Paraburkholderia > Paraburkholderia sp. BR14374. Next base: position 52,335 of record NZ_JBFPKF010000009.1, read on the forward strand.
GACCGAGAACATGCCTTCGATGATGAACATCCACTGCCAGCCACGCAGCCCCGCGCCTTCGATCAGCATCAGCCCGCCGGAGATCGGCCCGGACAGCACCGACGCGAGCGCCGAGCCGCTCAGGAAGATCGCCATCGCCTTGCCGCGCTCGTTGCTCGGCAGCCATTGCGTGAAGTAGTAGATGACGCCGGGAAAGAAGCCCGCTTCGGCCGCGCCGAGCAGCAGCCGCATCGCGTAGAACGACGTCTCGCCGCGCACGAATGCCATGCCGGCCGCGGCCAGCCCCCACGTGAGCATGATGCGCGCGAGCCACAGCTTCGCGCCGTAGCGCTGCAGCAGGATGTTCGACGGCACTTCGAAGATCGCGTAGCTGATGAAGAAGAGCCCCGCGCCGAGCCCGTAGGCCGCCGCGCCGATGCCCAGATCGGCGCTCAGATGCTGGCGCACGAAGCCGATGTTCACGCGGTCGATGTAGTTGACGATGAACATCACGACGAACAGCGGCAGCACGCGCCACTTGATCTTGTGCACCGCGCTCGCCAGCGCGCCGGCGCGCTCGGGCCGCGCCGTGTCGGCAATCGGGCTACTCATGGGGTTGTCTCCTTCGATGGCGACGCGCAGTGCGCGTCGCAGGCCTCGTAGGCGCGGATTTGGAAGCGAGAATTAAAAGCGCGGATTCTTGCCGGTGAAGCCCGGTTCGTACTTGCGCATCTGCGAGAGGTCATCGCGATTGCGCACGCCGCACGACAGATACTGCGCATGCAGTTCGGCGAGCCGCTCGCGGTCGAGCTCGACGCCGAGGCCCGGCGTGGTGGGCACACGCACCGAGCCGTTGTCGAACGTGACACGGCCGCCCTTGATGACTTCTTCCTCCTGCCACGGGTAGTGCGTGTCGCACGCATAGGTCAGGTTGGGGATGCTGGCCGCGACGTGCGTCATCGCCATCAGGCTGATGCCGAGGTGCGAGTTCGAGTGCATCGACATGCCGAGATCCCACAGCTTGCACATGCGCGCGAGCGTCTGGGTCGCGCGCAGGCCGCCCCAGTAATGGTGATCCGACAGCAGGACCTTGACCGAACCCATCTCGGCGCCGCGGCGGAAATCTTCCATCGTCGTGATGACCATGTTGGTCGCGAGCGGCAGGCGCGTGTGCTTCGCCAGTTCGGCCATGCCTTCGAGACTCGGACACGGGTCTTCGTAGTACTCGAGCAGTTCGTCGAGTTCAGGGGCGGCGGCGATGCTCGTTTCGAGCGTCCAGTTCGCGTTCGGGTCGAGGCGCAGCGGCACGCCGGGGAACGCCTGATGCAGCGCGCGCATGCACGCGATTTCGTGTGCCGGCTCGAACACGCCGCCCTTCAGCTTGATGCTCTGGAAACCATACAGCTCGATCATCCGACGCGCCTGCGCGACGATCTGCTCGGGGCTCAGGCCTTCGCCCCAGGCATCGGGCGCATAGGGCTTGTCGATGTGCTCCGCGTACTTGAAGAACAGATAGGCGCTGTACGGCACGGCGTCGCGCACCTTGCCGCCAAGCAGATCGACGATCGGCGCGCCGACGATTTGCCCTTGCAGGTCGAGCATCGCGACTTCGAGCGTGCTGATGACTTTCGGCGCGTTCTTCGCCGCGTGCGAGCCGGGCGCGAGTTCGAATTCGACCGCGCCCGGGGTCGCCTTGATCGTGCCCCGCACGCGTTCTTCCATGCGATTGAGGTCGAACGGCGACAGCCCGATCACCAGCGACTTCGCCTGTTCGAGCACACGCAGCATCGGTTCGTCGCCATAGGTCTCGGAGATGCCGACGCGGCCGTCGCTCGTCTCCAGTTCGACGATGGCGCGCAGCGCCCAGGGTTCGTGGATTCCGGCCGCGTTGAGCAGCGGGCCGTCGCGGAAGGCGATCGGGGTGATGCGCACCTGGGTGATGGTGATGTCGCGAGTCATGATGTCAATCGGCATAAGTTGAGCTTGATGGGCCGGATAGTAAAGCACTAATATATTAGTGCGTTAGTGGGGTAAACTCTCATGCCTACTGCGCGGCGAATTCCGCTTGCAGGCCCGCTGGAAGCGGCGAGCGTCGGCTATAGTACTAGTGCCTCAGCGAACCGCCCCGTCGGTCCGCCTGCTTCCAAGCTTCAATTTCAACCATGAAAAACCACGCTCACTCGTCGACGGTCACCCGGCTCGACCGCTCCCGCCACGCTGCGCCGCAAGTCTTCGAACGACTGCGCGAAATGATCCTTTCTCTCGAATTGACGCCTGGCACGGTGCTGTCGCGCACCGAGCTCGCGAACCGCTACGGGCTCAGCCAGACGCCGGTGCGCGACGCGCTGATGAAGCTCGGCGAGGAAGGACTCGTCGATATCTATCCGCAGCACGCGACGGTCGTTAGTCAGATCAAAGTGACCTCCGCGCTGCAGGCGCATTTCCTGCGCCGCTCGATCGAACTCGAAGTAGTGCGCACGCTCGCGGAGCAGCGCAACGCCACGCTGATCGCGGAACTGCGCGTCACGATCGCCCGGCAAACAGAATTGCTCGACCTGAAGAACTACGAGGAGTTCTCGCTGCTCGATCAGGCGTTTCATCGGCAGATGTACGAGGCGGCGGGCGTGCCGCAGCTGTGGGATCTGGTGCGCAGGCTGAGCGGGCACATCGACCGGCTGCGGCGCCTGAATCTGCCGGCGGAGGGCAAGACGATGGCGGTCGTGCGCGATCATACGGAGATCGTCGACGCGATCGACAAAGGCGATGTCGAGGCCGCGCAGGCTGCGCTACGCAAGCATCTGTCGGGGACGCTGAGTCAGATCGATCAGATTCGCACGAGTCATCCGAACTTTTTGGCGGACGAGTGAGCGTTCGCTGAATCGCTGGCTACGGCTGGATCACGGTCATTCTGAATGGACCGCCGTTTGCGGCCGCGTGAGACACCGCTTCATTGGCGCGATTGAGCGGGAATGTCTTGACGTCGAAATGGCGGAGATCGAGCAGCCCCGAGCGAATCAGGCCCGTCATCAGCGTCACGGCTTCCGTCGGATACATCCATTTGCCGCGCACGGTGATGTCGTTGCGCATGAGCCACGGATATGGCAGATCGAGCCCAGCATCGTCCAGCATGCCCACGCCACCCATCAAAATGACGCGGCCGTACGGCCGCACGGCCCTCATCGCGGCACGCACGGCTGTGACGGGCGCCGAGGGCGGCAGCAGATCGATAACGCAATCGATCGGGCAAGGAGCCGCCTGTTGCATCCGTTCGCGATCCGCGTGTTCATCGCCTGAAAGTCTGACCGGGCGCACACGCGCGCCGAAGCGCTGTTTCAGATCGTCGAGTGCTTCCGCATTGCGTCCCGGCGCGACCACGCAGCGCGCTCCCATCGCGAGGGCGACAGCCACGCAGGCGCTGCCGAAGTTGCCGGTAGCCCCGCTGACGAGCAGCGTTTCGCCAGCCCGCAGCGCGGCCGCAAGCAGCCCGCCATAAGGCACGAGCATCACGTTGAGCGCACACCAGCGCGCCGCCTCGCCAGGATCGATGTCGCCGATACGAACTGCGTTCTCGGTCGGCACACGCACCTGTTCGGCGAACGGGCCGTCGTGAAAGTACCGTTGCAGTCGCAAGCCCCCGTCTCCACGCGAACTCCAGCCCTGCAGCGCTATATCGGGCATCAACGCGTCGTCGCGCGAGCGCACGGTCGGATCGCAGAACACCCAGTCGCCCACCTTCAGATGAGTCGCATCGGGACCGCTCGCTCTTACACGACCGATCGCGCCGCAACCGGGCACGATCGGCAGCTCGATCGAATAGCGGCGCTGCCCATTGAACACTTCATTCGCGTATGACAGCACCGGCGCGGCGGCGACATCCACGATCACCTCGCCCGTGCCGATTTCCGGATCCGGCATTTGCCTAATCGCGAGCGGTCGCTCAAGCGAATTCAGGATTGCAGCTTTCATCGTCGTTCTCCGTCAAGGGTGGTCTGACGAGGTCATTCTGGCGAACCTAGAATAGGCAACAAGGCCTGGTACTATCCCAGGATTCATCGATACCTCCTTGCGAGGACGAACATGCCGGCATCGAGACGGAGTGAGTTTGGCGATTTTCTGCGGTCGCGCCGGGAGAAGCTGAGCCCCGCATCGGGGCGGCTCGGGAGCGGCCGGCGCCGTCGTACGCCGGGTCTGCGGCGGGAAGAAGTTGCCGAACTGGCGGGCATCGGTGTGGACTGGTATGTGCGGCTGGAGCAGGGGCGAACGGTCAGCCCCTCCGATGCCACCCTCGACGCGCTTGCTCGCGCCCTGCGGCTTGGCAAAGCAGAAGCCGCGCATCTGCGGGCGCTCGCGCGCAGCAACGATCAGCGGACGTTTGCTGCGGAGAAAGTGCCGCCGGCAATCGCGCGCATCGTTTCAGACCTCGGCCTGCCGGCATACGTGACCGGCAGGCGGTGGGACATCCTGGCGTGGAACCGGGCGGCCGCCGATCTACTCGGATTCGATCGGCTGACCGAGGCGGACCGCAATATCCTCGTTTTCATGTTCATCGACCCGGAAGCGCGACGGCTATTCGGACCCGCGTGGGAAGACGAAGCGCGCCGCATGATCGCGCTCTTCCGCGCAACGCATGATCTCTTCGCCACCGATCCATCGTTCGTCCAGCTAGTGGAGCGCCTGCGTTCGTCGAGTGCGGAGTTCGCTAGCTGGTGGATCGCGCATGACGTCCGTGGCGGCGCATCTGGTGAGAAGGTACTCGCGCATCCTCAGCGTGGAAACCAACGCTATCAATACGCTACGTTTCAGGCGAACGACGACCCGTCGCTGAAACTCTCGATCTACACACCTATTTGAGCTCCGCACAGCTGAGAAAGTCATCGCGACGGCCCTAGGACCTTGGTCCGATTGACGCGACATCCACGCGTGGCACCCTTGTACAAAGCCGGAATAATCATCGTCAACCTGACAGGGAGGCCGCCATGTTTTCATGGAGCCGGCAGTTCGCGCTCGCGGTCATGGCCGTGTCCGCGATGGCTTGCGCGGGAAGCGCATGGGCAACCGAACAGGCTCAGCAACGTCGTGCTGGACGCGACGTGCGCCAGGAGACACGCCAGGGTGCCCGTCATACGAAGCAGGAGTGCAGAGCCGCGGACCAGAAGAGCAATTCGCAATGCCGGCAGGACAAGCGGCAAACCAAGCAGGGCGGCCGTCAGGCGGCCAGGAATATCAAGTATTGAGCGTTTGCGTTCGCGTGCGCCGGCTGGGCACTGAACCAGCGACAGCATGGGAAGGCAGACACCACGTCCACCACATCGAGCGGGGGAGCCGATGCGAGCCTGGCGATATGTAGCGCTTTGCACCTTGCCGTTCATGATCGTCGGCTGTAACACGCCTCCGATCGCACCGGGCAAGCCGGTCGATATCCCGACTGCCCTCGAGCAGGTTCTCCAGGGCCTGTGCAATTTCCGCAAAGATCAGGCCGGCCGGAAGCAGGACCTGGGCGCCGCAATCGACTCGATCACCGTGGAGCTAGACCTGACCGTCGACGGGGCGAGAAATCCGCCCGTGGCGGTCGCGCCGGATATCCAGTTCATTCCGACCGTTAGCTACGGTCAGATCATGACGGCAAACCGGGGCAGCAGACTCGTGCTGACGCTGAAAAACACTGGCAGCGGCACCCATGGGGGCGATTGCGATGTGACTGCGCCAGCCAAGTAGAGATCAGACAGCCGGGGCACTTCCCGCGCGTTGACCCGCGCAAGTGGCCCCAGCATTGCACTTCAACCTTGGGCGATGCTCTCCCACGCGCCCGACTGAGCCGAGCGGAACACGGCATCGATCACCCGCATATTTGCGCGCGCATCTTCCAGCGGAATAGCTTGCGGGGCTCCACTCAGGATCGCCTCCGCGAACGTGGTGGCGGCTACGCCGTATTGATCGCACACCGGAACTTCCAGCCAGCGATCAGTCGCGACACCGTCGCTATTGTGCTCACTGATTAGCAGACGCGTCGGTCGGTCGTGTGGCGCATTGAACGGAATTTCGACTTGGATTCTCCCCTTGGTGCCGTGAAATTGCATCCGCTGGTACGGATAGGTCTGAGTCGAGTAAAAGAAACTCGCCTGCACGCCATCGAAGTCCATCAGCACGGAGCCGAGCCGGTCTACCTTGAAGGCAGGATCCTGTTCCACCAGCGCTACTACGCGCCGTGGCTCACACCCGATCGTGAAGCGCGACGTCGTGATCGGATAGCAACCAATATCGAGTAGACCGCCGCCGCCTAGCTCGCTCTTGTTGCGGATATTGTCTTCGTTCGTGTTGTGATAGGTGAAACCGCCGGTCACTGCCCGCAATTCGCCGATCGCGCCTTCGTCGATCAGGGTCCGCACCTTCAACCATTGCGGATGCGTGCGAACCATGAAGGCTTCCTGGATGTATCGGCCGCTCTTGTCGCGCGCGGCGATCAGCCGTTCGACCTGTTGCGCATCTAGGCTGATCGGCTTCTCACACAGCACGTGCTTGCCCGCCTCGACCGCTTTGATCGTCCATTCCACGTGGAGATGATTGGGCAATGGAATATAGACCGCGTCGATTTCCGGGTCCGCGAGCAGCGCCTCGTAACCGTCGTATGCGACAGCCAGACCATATTTGGCCGCGGCTTCCCGCGCCTTCTCCAGAGAGCGCGACGCGATGCCTTTCACCCGGCACTTCGGCGCGTTGTGCATGGGCACGACCACCTTGTCGTTGATCTTTGCGGCGCCCAAAATTCCCCAGACTATTTGATCCTTTGCCATGACATCCCTTTTCCGATTGCGTATCCGATGAGTCGAGCAGGCTGAGCATTCGCGTGAGTCGGCAAGTCGCGTGAGTCCGCGAACGACCAGGAGCATGCGATCGTATCAGTTTAACCGTGGCTCGTCGTCGCTAGACCTCGGTCCGCTTGAGCAGATAGTCGAGGCCGCCCACTCGATACCATCGGTATCCGAACGGCTCGAGCATCACCGTGTGACGGCCGTCATCGTCAGCGCCGCTGTGGTCGTCGGAAAGTAGATTGATCAGCGAATCCCGCCCGGGTTCGTTGGAGCTGAGGCGGAATTCGACGGTGCACGCTTCGGCGCGGAAGTTATGCAGAAACAGCACGGAGTTGTTGCGCCAGTGATAACCGAGCGCGAGCACATCGTTTCGCGAGGTGGGCAGCACTTCGAAGTCCCCCCAGCTGACCTCCGGCACTTCCCGGCGCATGCGGATCATCCGCTCGGTCCAGTTGAGAAACGAATCGGGATCGCGCCGCTGCTGCGCCACGTTGACCCGCTCGAAGCCATAAGCCCCGCCGGAGATCGCCGGCACAGACGGGTTCGAATGGCTGGTGAAGCCGCCTTGCGGCTCGCCCGACCATTGCATCGGCGTGCGCGCGCATTGGCGCTCGGGCCGGCGCAGATCGTCCCCCATGCCGATTTCATCGCCGTATCGGAACACCGGCGTGCCCGGCAAGCTCAGCATCAGGCTGTAGGCGAGTTCAAGACGGCGTCTGTCGCCCGACAGCATCGGCGCAAGTCTGCGGCGGATGCCGCGCCCATACAACTGCATATCCGGGTCCGGGGCGAATGCGGCGAACACTGCCGCGCGCTGAGCGGGCGTCAGCCGGCCCAGATCGAGTTCGTCGTGATTGCGCAGAAACACCCCCCATTGCGCAGTCGGCGGCCGTGGTTTCGTCGCCAGCAGCGCGTCCTTCAACGGCTTCGTGTTGCCCGTCGCGAGCGTGTAGAAGGTGTTTTGATTGACGCGAAAGTTGAACATCATCGGCAAGCGCTCGCCCTCGTCGCCGAAGTACTGGAGATCCGATTTGGGGAGCACGTTGGCTTCGGCCAGAATGATCGCGTCGCCTTCGCGCCACTGCAGAAACTCGCGAAACGTTCGCAACATGTCGTATTGCTCGACGGGGCGGCGCAGCTTCGGGCCCTTCGTCGCGATGACGAAAGGCACCGCGTCCATGCGGAATCCGGACACGCCGAGCTGAATCCAGAAGCCCATGATCTTCAGCAACTCCGCCTGCACATGCGGATTGGAAGTATTCAGGTCCGGTTGAAAATCGTAGAAGCGATGGAAGTACCAGCGTTTTGCCCGCTTGTCGAAACTCCAGGTCGACTTCTGCACGCCCGGAAACGCCACGCCGCGTTGCGCATCGGGCGGTTTGTCGTCCGACCAGACATACCAGTCGCGATACTTCGACGCGGGATCGCTGCGTGCTTCCAGGAACCACGGATGCTGGTCGGACGTGTGATTGACGACGAGATCGATGATCACCCGCAAGCCCCGCTGGGCGCACGCATGCGTGAACTCGGCGAAATCGCCGAGCGTGCCGTACTTCGGATCCACGTTGTAATAGTCGCAAATGTCGTAACCGTTATCGCGTCCTGGCGACGGGTGGAAGGGCATCAGCCAGATCGTCGTCATGCCGAGCCCTTGCAGGTAATCGAGCCTGCGCATCAGGCCCTGGAAGTCGCCGACGCCGTCGCCATTCGCGTCCATGAAGGTGCCCACCGAAAGGCAGTAAATGATCGTGTTCTTGTACCAGAGGTCATTAAGCATAGGTTCCGCGCGGGGCGCCTAAACAATCGATCGTGGAGAGGAATTGCAATGTCGGAGCTGGCGTGGTGGCAACGCGGTGTGATCTATCAGATCTATCCGCGCTCGTTTCAGGACAGTAACGGCGATGGCATCGGCGATCTGTCCGGCATCAGCGCGCGCCTTGAATACGTCGCGGCCCTAGGCGTCGATGCGGTGTGGATCTCCCCAATCTACCCCTCGCCGATGGCCGACTTTGGCTATGACGTCGCGGACTACTGCAACATCGATCCGATGTTCGGCACGCTGGACGGGTTCAAGCAATTGATGGGCCACGCGCATCGGCTCGGGCTCAAGGTGCTGCTCGATTTCGTGCCGAATCATTCGTCGAACCGGCATCCGTGGTTCGAGCAAAGCCGCTCGTCGCGAGACAATCCGAAACGGGACTGGTATCTGTGGCGCGATCCCGCGCCCGATGGCGGACCGCCGAACAACTGGTTGAGCCGCATGGGCGGCTCGGCGTGGGAGTGGGACGAGGTGACGGGGCAGTACTACTATCACGCGTTTCTGCGCGAGCAGCCTGACCTGAACTGGCGGAACCCCGAAGTGCGCCGCGCGATGGACCAGGTGCTGCGTTTCTGGCTCGACCTCGGCGTGGACGGCTTCCGCGTGGACGTGCTGTGGCTGTTGATCAAGGACGCGCAGTTTCGCGACAATCCGCCCAATCCCGGCTATTTGCCCGGCGAGCCGGACCATCATCGACTGTTGCAAATTTACACCGAGGATCAGCCGGAAGTACATGAACTCGTCCGCTCGATGCGAGCCACGCTGGACGAATACGGCGAGCGCGTGCTGATCGGCGAAATCTATCTGACGGTTGCGCAACTGGTGAAGTATTACGGCGTGAACGGCGAAGGAGCGCATATGCCGTTCAATTTTCAGTTGCTCAGCGCGAGATGGAATGCGGAGAACATCGCCCGCATGATCCGCGATTACGACGTTGCGTTGCCCGAATACGCGTGGCCGAACTGGGTGCTGGGAAACCACGACTATCCGCGCATTGCGTCGCGCGTCGGCGCGGCACAGGCACGTGTGGCCGCTGTGCTGCTGTTGACACTACGAGGAACGCCGACGCTTTACTACGGCGATGAAATCGGCATGACGGACGGCTATATCCCGTCCGATCAGATTCAGGACCCGGCCGAGCTCCGTCAACCGGGCATTTGCCAGGGACGCGATCCCGAGCGCACGCCTATGCAATGGGATGGCGCGCTGCCGAATGCGGGCTTCACGGACGGCAGACCGTGGTTGCCGATTGCGACCGCGACGAGCGTACGCGAACAGGATGGCGACATGTCGAGCATGTTGTCGCTGTATCGGCGTTTGCTGAGCCTGCGCCGCAGCAGCGCCGCGCTCGTGCGGGGCACGATAGAGAATGTCGTTGCCGATGGCGACGTGCTGACCTATGAGCGGCGCTCCGGCAATCAATGTCTGTTCATTGCGCTGAACATGGGTGCCGAAGCTGCCACCGTGCAATCGCGCGCGGGCATGGTGCTGCTATCGACGGTGACCACGCGCATCGGTGACGCTTTCGTTCAGGGCGCCAATTTGCTTGCTGCCAGCGAGGCGGTCATCGTGATCGTCGACTCGCCATCGTGAACGGTAGATGAGTCGCTGGTTCAAAGCGCCACCTGAATGCCCAGTTCAACGACGTCTTCCGCTCGAAGCCCATAGTATTCCGCGCTGGGCGTGGAATGAAACGCCATCTGTCCGAACAGCGCCTCGCGCCAGCGCGTCATGCTGCCGTGCGTACGTCCCTTGATCACTTCATCGCGCGGCAGGAAAAACGTGGTGTGCCTGGGATCGTAGTGCCAGCCATCGAACCGACCCGCCAGCGATTCAAGCAGTCGCGGCAGGTTGGGGCGCTCGACGAACCCATGATGCGCAATGATCTCGAAGCATCCGTTGCCGAGGTCTCGCACGTCGACGCGCGTTTCGTCATCGATACGCGGCGCCGACTCCGAAATGTTGGCGAAGAAAATCGTCGTCTCGTGCAGCACGCGGTTGTGGCGGATGTTGCTCTTGAATGTCGCCGGTGTCTTGCCCGATGCGTTGCCCGGATAAACCGCGGTGCCTGGCACGCGCGCCGGGGGTTCGGGACCGGCTAGCGCGTCGCGCAGGAACGCGTCGAGCGCATCGGCTTCGTTCGCATGGGTTGCGGCAATCTCGCGTCCGCGATTCCAGGTCGACATCAGCACGAAAAGAATCAGCCCGACGGCGACAGGAAACCAGCCGCCGGAAGCGATTTTCGGCACGTTCGCGGATACCAGCGTCACGTCGACGACGAGCAACGGCGCGCTCACGAGCGCCACGCCGTAGCGGGGCCAATGCCAGACGTTGCGCGACACGCTGATCATCTGGATCGTGGTGATCAGCATCGTCAGCGCGACTGCGATGCCGTACGCCGAAGTCAGGTTCGACGAGCTTCGAAACGCCAGCACGAGAAACAGCACCGCCACGAACAGGATCAGGTTGACGGCGGGCGAATAGACCTGTCCGGGCCGCTCTGTTGACGTTTCGACGACCCGCAGGCGCGGCAGAAAGCCCAGTTCGATCGCCTGACTCGTCATTGAAAATGCGCCTGAAATCACCGCTTGCGAAGCGATGACCGTCGCGAGCATCGCGATGATGACGCTCGGCACGAGCGCCCACGGCGGCGCGGCGTGAAAGAACGGCTGGTGAAAAGAGCCGGGCACGAACAACAGGGTTGCTGCCTGCCCGAAGTAGCCGATGATGATCGACGGAAACACGATGGCGAAGAGCGCAATACGGATCGCGCGGCGTCCGAAGTGACCGATGTCGGCATACAGGGCCTCCGCTCCGGTCAGCGCGAGAATCACGGCGGCGAGAATCGTGAATGCGATGCGGGGATGGCCGATCATCAGCGATACGGCCCATCGCGGCGATAGCGCATGCAACACGACGGGATGTTGCGCGACCCGATACAGCCCGACCGAGGCAAGAGACAGAAACCACACGGCCATCACGGGACCGAATGCGCGCCCGACCACCGAGCTGCCACGTCGCTGAAACGAAAAGAGCGCGATCAGGATGGCTGCCGCGATCGGCACGACCCATGGATCGAAAGATGAACTGATCTCGCTCAGTCCCTCGACGGCCGACAGCACGGATACGGCCGGCGTTACCATCGAATCGCCATAGAACATCGCGGCGCCGAAGAGTCCCGCGAGCAGCAGCGCACGCGGCACCCGCCGCCCTTCGTCCTCATAGCCCGATCGAACCAGCGCCGTCAGAGCGATGATGCCGCCTTCGCCTTCATTGTCGGCGGCCATCACGTACCACGCGTACTTGAGTATGACGACGATGACGACGGCCCACACGATCATCGACAGCGTGCCCATCACGACCTGCACGTCGATCGAACCGGTTTCGATGGCGGCTTGGCGCAATGCGTAGATCGGACTCGTGCCGATGTCGCCGAATACGACACCCAGTGCGCCTAGCACGAGCGTGCCGCCGCCGCGCTGGCGGCGAGACGACGAATCGTCGCGTTGCTCCCACTTTTGCTCAGGCATTTTTTTACACGAAGGTTGTGCGATGCCGTACGAGCAATTTGTGGGCCGAAGCGCGATCCGTCGGCCGCGCTCGACTGTCGAAGCCGATCACGCAGTGCTGAGGGGCGCGGCGCTGTCAGTCTCGTCCATCGATGAAACGGCGCTACGGATGCGCGCGGCAATTCGCGCGTCGAGCGGGGTGTAGACGAGCATGCTCAGGTCTGGCCGGCCATCGACGGCGAACAGCGAATACTCCATTTCGATGGTTCCCAACGCAGGATGCAGCAGGCGCTTAACGTGCCGGCCTTCGCTGTGGCCGAATACCTGGTTTTCGCGCCACATGCGTTCGAAGTCGGGGCTCTCGCGACACAGATCGTCGACCAGATCGCCCACCTCGGAGGCGAGCCCCGCACGTGCGACGTCCGCGCGGAACGTCCCTACGACGGAGCGGGCGACGCTCTCCCAGTCATGCTGTTTTGCGCGGGCGTCGGGATCGCCGAACAGGAAGCGCAGGATGTTGCGCTGGCCCGGCGGCAGCGCGCTGTAGTCGGTCAGCACGACGGCTGCCGCGCGATTCCACGCGACCACGTCCCACGTCGCGGTCTTGATGATCGACGGGCTCGGATCGAGCGAATCGAGCACGCGCTGCAAGCGCGGGTCCACTGCGTCGGTGGAGCGGTAGCGCACTTCCGGCGGGCGCCCGAGACCCAGCATGAACAGATGTTCGCGCTCCGTGTTGGTCAGCAACAGCGCCGCGCAGATGCGCTCCAGCACCGCGGCGGACGGCGCGCCGCCGCGGCCCTGCTCGAGCCAGGTGTACCAGGTCGAACTGATATTCGCGCGCTGCGCGACTTCTTCCCGGCGCAATCCGGGCGTTCGCCTGCGGCCCGAGAAGCCGAAGCTGGCCGGATCGAGCCGCGTGCGGCGGCTGCGCAGAAAGTCTCCAAGGGACTGGGCGGTGTTCATTGGGCGTTAACCTGTTAGTCGCTTTACCGGGATAAGCTCACTACTTCAATAGCATAGCGAATGATCGCATAGTGCGTCGGTGGCTATTCTGGAGACTTGACCATGCGAATCTTTCTGACAGGCGCAACCGGGTTTATCGGCTCGGCTTTGGTGCCCGAACTTATCGAAGCCGGCCATCAGGTGATCGGCATGACCCGCTCCGATCAGGGCGCGCAGGCGCTCGTCGCAGCGGGTGCGGAGGTGCATCGCGGCACGCTCGAAGATACCGACAGCCTGCGCAGCGGCGCCGCGAAGGCCGACGCCGTCATACATCTTGCTTTCGATCACGACTTCTCGCACTTCGTGGAGAACTGCGAGAAGGACAAGCGTGCGATCGCATCACTTGGCGCGGCGCTCGCGGGCTCGGATCGGCCGCTTCTGATCACTTCAGGCACGGGCGTCGGCAGCCGGGACAACGGGCAGCCGGCCGTCGAGGACGTGTTCAACACCAGCCACCCGAACCCGCGCATCGGCTCCGAGATGGCCGGCAATGCGCTACTGGAGGACGGCGTCAACGTGTCGGTGATGCGCTTGCCGCAAGTGCATAACCCATACAGGCAAGGCCTCATCACGCCGCTCATCCAGATCGCTCGGGACAAAGGCGTGTGCGCGTATGTGGAGGAAGGACGTAATCGCTGGCCGGCCGGGCATCTGTCGGATGTCGTGCGGCTGTACCGGCTTGCGATCGAGAAGGGCGAACGCGGTGCGCGCTATCACGCGGTCGGCGAAGAGGGTGTTAGTGCACGAGAGATCGCCGAAGCGCTGGGGCGCGGCCTGAAGTTGCCGGTCGTCTCGATCGCGCGCGGCGAAGCGCAGGCGTACTTCGGATGGATGGCGATGTTCGCCGCGCTCGATATGCCGGCATCGAGCGCGCAGACGCAGGCGCGTTTGGGCTGGCGGCCGACCGGTCCCACGCTACTGTCGGATCTGAACGAAGCGCGCTACGTTGCATCATAGATGTTTCAATATGCCGCTCGCGAGCCTGCGCAGTTCGTCGAACTGTGTCACGAGTTGGAGGCACAGAATAAAGGCTAGCGTCGCAGCGGGCCCCGGGTGGCGGTCCATCCATCGCAGCACCGGCGTCGCGTAGCGCGTGCGGATCGCGTCGCGCGTCATGATCAAGGTGATCGTGATCCCCACCGCGGCGCCCACCAGCAAATCGGTCGGATAGTGAAAGCCGAGATAGGCGCGCGGAAGACAAATGAACAGCGCGGTATAGAGAAGCGCCAGCACACCGATGCCCCGCCACACGAGGAAGATGCCGGTGGCGATAGCCATCCATAGCATCGCGTGATCGCTCGGGAAGGAACTCCAGTTGGTCAGCACTGCGTCCTTGATATCGCCGCTGGCGAAGCTCAGATGCAGTTCGGGGTCATAGACGGGGCGCACCCTGAACGGCAACCAGTGAGTCAGCACTCTTCCGACGAAGAGCGCCGCGAGGCCGCTGACAACCGTCGCGAGAACCATTTCTCGCCGCCATTCGCGGCATTCGTCTTGCTGAAACCACATCCACCACAGCACGGGAACGAGTACGAGACCTTTGAAGGTGTACAGGTTGTCGATGGCTTGTATGGATAGCGTCGCGAAATGACTGAAATGTATGTTGGATAGATATGTTTCGATGGGTAAATCGAAGCTATTCATTATTTTCTAAAGAATTGAACCGGTCGCGGATGAGTATCAGCATAATTCATCGCGCGCACGGCATTTTTTGGCGCTTACTTTCACTGACAACTTTTACTCCGCAATTTCATCGCTAACTTTCGGTGACCCGGCGATCGCTGATCACAATGCGAAATACGGGTTGAAATCGCTCTGTCGAAAGTTGTTTCCGTAACAGCGCCAAGCGCAGCGATGACCGATAGTCGGATCTTTCAAGGAGGCCATCATGAAACTGGTCGACTGGAATATTCAGTGGGGCTGCGGTGTCGACGGCCGCGTCGACCTGGGCCGGATCGCGCGGGAAGCACGCGCGTTGTGCGACTTCGACGTGCTGTGTCTGCAGGAAGTCACGCGCGGCTTCAATGAAGCACCGGCTGCAGGCGGATTGAAAGGCGCGCCGTCGTCCGATCAGTTCGCCGAACTTGCCGCTCTGCTTCCGGAAATGACCGTGCTCGATGCGATCGGCTCCGACCTGCCTTCGCTGGGCGCAAGCCGTCATCGCCGGCAGTTCGGCAATGCCATCGTGACCCGCTTACCGGTTCGTCAGGTGCTGCGCCATTCGCTGCCGTGGCCTGCCGATCCCGCCAAGCCGTCGATGCTGCGCGTCGCGCTCGAAGCGGTGCTCGAAGCCGACGTCGGTCCGATTCGTGTCATCAGCACGCACCTCGAGTTCTATTCGGAGAAACAGCGGCTCGCGCAAGTGGCGAGACTGCGCGAGTTGCATCAGGAAGCATGCAATCACGCGCACTTTCCCGCGCGTGGTGAAAAGCCGGACAGCCCGTTTGCCGATACGGCGCGTCCGCTCAGCGCGGTTGTCTGCGGGGACTTCAACAGCGCGTTCGAAGACACCGCGTTTTGCCGGATGCTCGAACCGATCGCCGACGCGCCGACCTTCGTCGATGCGTGGGCCCGCGCGCACCCCGGCGAGCCGCGGGCTGCGACGGTGGGCCTTTACGATCACGACCAATGGCCCGACGGACCATTCGCGTGCGATTTCGTTTTCGTCACGCAAGACCTGGGCACACGCATTGCGTCGTGCGATGTCGATCCGCACAGCCGCTCGTCCGATCATCAGCCGATGTGGCTGGAACTGCGTTGAAACTTCTGCGGGAATGCTTAAGGCCCTGTTAAGAGTTGTTCTGCGATGGTCGAGCCTATGTTCAAGCTATCAGAATAGTGCGCACCTCACATGAATAGCAGCCGATCGGAAATTCGCCCGCATGCAGTCAGCAAAGTCCCTCAGATCACGCTGGGCTTCTGGATCATCAAAATCGCCGCCACGACACTTGGTGAAACGGGCGGCGATTGGGTGACCATGTCGCTCAAATTGGGTTATCTGATCGGCACCGGGATCTTTGCAGTTATTTTTATTGCGCTGGTCGCAGGGCTGATTAGGGCGGAGCGGTTCAATGCCACGCTTTATTGGGCGACCATCGTCGCAACGACCACGCTCGGTACCACGCTGGCCGACTTCTTCGATCGATCCGTGGGAGTTGGCTATCCTGGCGGCGTCATGATCGTCTTCGCGCTTCTGGTTGCGAGCTTGGGGATCTGGTACAAATCGGAAGGTACGGTGTCAGTGCAGAGCGTAACCACGCCGAGAGCCGAGTGGTTCTATTGGGTGACGATCCTCTTTTCGCAGACACTGGGTACGGCGTTGGGCGATTGGATGGCGGGATCGGACGAAGGCGGATTGGGGCTCGGCTATGAGAACGGCGCTTTGATCTTCGGTGCGGGTCTGCTGATCGTCGGCGCGCTGTACTACTGGTCGCGGCTGTCGCGGACCGCCATTTTCTGGGCGGCGTTCATCCTGACGCGTCCGCTCGGCGCGACCTTGGGAGATCTGCTCGACAAACCCGTATCTCAAGGTGGGTTCGAGATCAGCCGACTCTATGCATCGGTGATTCTGGTTTCGTTCATGGCCCTGTGCGTGATTTGGTTACCGCAGCGTCCTGCTGGGCGAGCGATGCGGTAGTAGAGCGAAGAGGCTACAAATGTTCGGGAATAGCCATTGCATGCTCGCTGGACATTCGTTTAATCGAGGCTGACATGAAAAATCCCTGGACCAGGAAGAACCCGTTCCTGAGCATGTGGCTAAGCGGCGCCAATACCATCGCCAACTCGGCGCGGGTACGAACGACGGCGGCGGCCAAACGCGCGGCCTCCGCGTTTTGGAGCGCTGCACTCACGCAACCGAAGCCGAAGAAAAGAAGAAAGGCACGGCGCTGAGTTGACTCGTCCCCTGCCGGACGAGTTCGCCGCCTGGCGTGAGCGATCGCACGCAGCGCGTATCCAAACGGCAAAAAAGAAGGGAGCGCCATAGTCGGCGCTCCCTTCATTCATGGGCTACACGGGCAGGCTTACTGGATCGGAGTCAGATAAGAACCCGACAGGAAACGTTCCGAACTCGGAATGGTTGCCGTGTAGGCCTGAATCGCGGCTGCAAGCTGCGGGCGAATCAGGTTACGGTTGTAGTCGTAGATCGAGTAGCCGTCACCCTCGCCATTGCTCGGATCGCCGTTACGCACGACATACCAGAACGCCTTTGCCACCGAACCGTTGTTCATCAGAATCTTCAACTGATTGAATGCGGCCGTTTGTCCAGCGTCCGTACCGTTGGTGCCATTGTTGGTCTCGGTCAGCCAGATCGGCTTCGCACCGCTGCTCACGAGGTTCGACACGGTAGTCACGAATGCCTGCACCAGCGTGTTGTACTCGGCGCTGCCGAAGTACGGGTGAACGTCGACGACGTCGATCGTGGTGTTCAACGGGCCGGAAGCACTCTTCGTGTTGTTGCCCATGGCATTGATGTAGTCGGTCGCCTGGATCAATTGGTTGCCTGCGGGCGGTAGCCAGCCGTTATTCGGATACGCCGAGTTGTAGAAGTACGAGATGCCCTGAGTGTGCAGAACCGTTTTGTAGCCCGACTGGCTCTTCGTGTTCAGGACCTGCTTGGTTTCCGAATAGAGCGTCTTGCTGCGATTCAGAATGTAGCCGGAGATACCGTTCGGATCGCCGTAAGACGGGTCCGAAGCGGAGAACGACCAGTTGGTCTCATTGAACAGTTCGATATCAGCCGTGAAGGGCAGAACGACGTCCATCAGCGAGCCGAGATACTTGGTGAACGTTGCGTCGCAGAAGTCGAGTCGCGGCGACGATCCGCTCGGCGGATTCTGGGTGGCCGAGCATTGGTATGCGCTAGACGGCGCGTACATGCCCACCTCGAAAAGAATCTTCATGCCGCGCGTGCGTGCGGCGTTCAGAAGCCCCTTCAGAAAAGCCACCTTATTGGGGTCCAGCGTGCTGCCGTCGGCCAGTGTCATGAAGTCCCACGAAACACCGAGGCGAACCGTACCGACGCCCAATCCGGCAATCAGATCCAGGTCTTTTGAGCATTCGTTGAGCGCCGTCTGATCCCCGCTCCCTCGGGATATGCAGCCGTATCTTTCGCCTGCTGAGCCTTGAGCCAGTCTTGCATGAATTGGGTCGGAGAAACAAAGCCGAGCGATGAATGAAGACGACTGCGGTTATAAAACACCTCGATATATTCGAACAAGTCCGCAACGGCTTCCCGATGCGTCCGGTAACGAGTGGCATGAACCCGTTCGTTCTTCAGGCTATTGAAGAAGCTCTGCGTGGGCGCATTGACGCTCCTATGTCAAGGGACACGCGTTGACTCGGCCAGATCCGCGAGGATGAGCGGGTACAGCTCCCTCACGATATAGCGCTTGAGGCAGCGGTGGATTTCCTTGTTCGACATGCCTTCTTTGGTCCGACGCTCGACATAAGCACGGGTCCGAGGGTCGCTTCTCATCCGCACCATCGCAATGGTCCACAAGGCATTGTTTGCAGACCGGTCGCCGCCCCTGTTCAAGCGATGCCGGACCGTTTTGCCAGACGATGCCTGCAACGGGCTCGTGCCACAAAGCCTCGCTTTTGAGGCGTTCGGAATTGTCGCCTGCGACGGCGACGAGCACTGCAGCGGTCTGTGGGCCAACACCGAATCTCTCACGAAGCCGGCTGGCGTGCTGGCTGGTCAGGCGATCAAGCATGGCATCGAGCGTGTTGAGCTCCTCTGCCAGCGCCAGCCAGCGTTTAGCCAGCAGGCGCAACGTGGTCGTCAACGTTTGCAACATGGGCGTGTTGCCCAGCGAGCGCAGGCGGGCGCAGCTCGCAACGCATTCCGCTGTCTTCGTTTTCAGAAGGCGCTCGCGAATTTCCTGTGGCGCGCTGACCAGCAAAGCCCGCAACTGATTGATGGCCTGCGTCTTCGCTTTTACAGCGCTGCGTCTGGCAACGGAGACGGCGCGCATTGCTTCGGCAGCGCCGGACTGCTCCTTGGGAATAGCAGTTGCTTTTCCGGAAAGAACCGCGCGGGCTGCATTTTCTGCATCGGTGGGATCGGACTTCCCTCGAGACCGACGTGTCGCCCGGTCGGGGCGATTGACTTCAAGTACTTCAATCTCGTGATCGCGCAGCACGCGCGCCAAACCCGCTCCATAGGTGCCGGTCCCTTCTACGCCGGCGCGGAGCAGTCAAACACGTGAGTCAACTGTCGCTGACGTCACGATTGCAAATGGTCTTGCGCGGGATATGCGGCTTTCGTATTTGATCGTCGCGAAACGGCTCAATCGCCTTGTCCCGCCCGTTGGACCTGGGCGCGGTTATAAGGCTGACCGTTCGCCTGAACCGGCGGCGAACCGTTATCGGTGGGCACTACGCCGTTGCTGTACGCATTCGTAGTCGCGTTCGCGACTGCGTTGGCAGAGAGGGAGGTGTTGGCAGTCACGGACTGCGTGCTGCCATCATCGCTTGTTTCACCGCCGCAACCTGCAAGGCTCAGAACTCCCGCGGTAAATGCAAGTACTGAAACAGTTTTTGCGATCTCAGGAAGTTGACGAATGATGGTTTTAGTCTTGGAGAGAGTCTGCCGAAAGAGGACATCTTTCTATCAAGGTCGATGAACCTTGGCCGCTAAAGCGAACAACGTCCGGGCGATAAGGACGTCGCTACGAATAATTACGCAACAACACGGAGTATAACTAACTAATGATTCGCTTTTGTCAAGGGCACAGTTGCCGGACTCGCGTAATGCATTACATTCAAAAAGCACGATTCGGTGATTCGTCGCAAATTGCGAAGTTGTACTGATGGAAACGACCAAGGTTTTCCCTGACTGATCTGACGAAACGAATGATACAGAAACGGAGCAAAACTTGGCCCCTGGTCGTAACCAAGCGTAACAACGAAATCTGTGAGATGGAGGCGTGTCGGTAAAGGATAGCTGAAAACTTGGTTGAATTCGTTAGTATGATTTTTAGAAAGAGAGGCCGTCGAGGCCTTTCGGTGGGACTGCCCAAGTCGCAATAAATAAATCGCGAAATGCTGATCTCACGACGCTTCGATTTAGTGCTTTTGAAAATAAAAGATCGGCGCGAAGCGCTTCTCCACTCCCCGCATTCACTAATTCAGTGCGCAACTCGAGAGCTGCAAGTCAAAAAAGAGCTTTGCTCGGGCCTTCTGAACGGCGAGTTCCCGGAGGTTCACGGTTATGTGGCCGACCTCACAAAACGCAGCAAGTCGCGGGCCAGACGCTGTCATTTTCCGGAAGGTTCCCTGCTACGCTCACCAGTGAGAGAGCGACCGTTAGCCGTCGCGCGCGACGTCTGCACATTTGCCGCGCGGGTAACAACAGTGAGAGATGGCGACGAATAGTTCTGAAGATCGTTACACGTTGCGGGAGATTACATTCATGTTTGATCAACACGCGCCGGGTCGCGCGGCGTTGCGTGCGCGCGCGCCGGTACGAAGCCCGAGTCGCCGTGCGCTGTTGCGTGGAGTATCGGCGGTGGCGTTAGCCGGCATTCCCTTTCCGCTATATGCGCACCACGCAAGCGTGGGACTCGTCACGCCGCCTATTCGTCTCGACGACTACTGGGTGATCGATCAAAGCGGCCAGAAGCAGCTTCTAACCGACCTGTTGCATCGGAAAGTGACTGCGTTGCAGACGATTTACACAGGATGCAGTTCAGTTTGTCCTTTGCAAGGTGCGCTGTTCAGCACCGTTCAGCAACGGATATCGCAGTTGCAGCATCGCTATCCCGTTCAGTTGGTGTCGATCGGAATCGATCCGCTTTCCGACTCGCCGCCTGCGTTGCACGCATGGCTCAAGCGCTTCCAGGCCGGACCCGAATGGTGGGCGGCCACGCCGACGTTGCAGGACGTCGACCGGCTGCGCACAGCGCTTTCGGGCAGCACCTTGCCACTCGGCAACATTGCCGATCACTCGACCCAAATCTACTGCTTCGACGCTAACGCAATGTTGCGCTGGCGGAGCGATGACCTGCCCCGCGCGGATCAAGTTTGCGAGGTATTGGGCGCATTAGGGCGTGTGTAACCTATTGGACTGAGAACATGTCACGAAAAAAATCGCTTAGGTTCATGTCGCAGTGATTCGACAGGTGCGTGAGAGCATTGCTGCTAATTGCATTCTTGCCGGTGCTTTCAATGTTCCCCGCGACGGCGGACGCGCAGACATCGAGCACGATCACCATTAACGGCACGAGCTTGTGCGCCGATGTGAGCGCCATATCGACAACACCTGGCGCCTCGGTCATCGAGTGGACCTGCAATGGTCAGAATAACGAGCTTTGGACACTGACCCAGAACAACGGGCTTTGTTCGATACCGCCGGCGGGGGCAACCTGACGCTTGCCGGCAACCGGGGCAGCGATACCGATGCAATGAACGGCAACGCCGTTATGTACGATATCGGCAAGATCTTGGCTGCAGGCGGTGCGACGAGCTACGAGTATGCCAACGCGACTGCGAACGCCACGCTAATCGACATCAGTAGCGGCACCGCGGTGACGCAATCGCTTACGCCGATGAATTACCGCCGCGCCTTTCACACCAGCGTGGTCTTGCCGAACGGCCAGGTGGTGGTCTTAGGCGGAGAGGCGTACGCGATAGCGTTTTCGGACGACACTGCCGTGCTGGCGCCAGAGTTGTGGGACCCTACCACGAAGACTTTTTCGGTGCTCCCGCCGCAAGCCGTGCCGCGTAACTATCACAGCATCGGACTGCAGTTGCCGGACGGTCGCGTATTGAGCGGCGGCGGTGGACTGTGCGGAAGTTGCTCAACAAATCATACGAACCTCGAAATACTGACGCCGCCGTACCTGCTGAACGCGGACTGCTCGCCGGCAACCCGACCGACCCTCACGGCCGCGCCGACCACAGCACAGCTCGGGACATCGATCGCCGTGACGGGCAGCAGTGGCATCACGGCCTTTGCGTTGATGCGCTCGTCTTCGTCGACCCACGCGGTCAACAACGAGCAGCGGCGGGTACCCGTGACGTTCACGGCTGCGCTCGCACCCGGTGCCCCGGAAGATCGTCACCGACTAGTTGCGCAGCTACCCGGCGGCAAAGGCCGAGGTGCCACAGCTGGCCAATGTGAAACACGTGTTCGTGAAGGGTTCGGCCCGGGTGAACGACCGGGCGGAAAACAGCCACCAGCCGACGCGCCGGCGTGAGCGCCAGATGCAGGGTTTCCGTGATCCACGACGCACGCAGCGCTTTCTGTCGAGCTTCGGACCGATCCGGCAACACTTCGCCTTACACCGTCACCGCATGGACGCTGCTACTCACCGTGCCCATCTGAAGCAACGTCTCGACGGCTGGTATGGCTGGAGCGCAGCCGAACCTGGTCAAGCACACCCGGTAATCAGAAGGAATCCTACGGACTGCCGATTCCTACGGCCATCTTCCTTCAATTTGACAAAGCCCGCGCGCACGTCTGGGCACTTTGCGCTGGCGACGGCTGGCTGCGCAACGGCGCCAACCTGATTCTCATGGGGCCAACCGAGTACGCGACATAGTGCTCACCTCACCACGTTACTGAAGTTCAAGGGGAATTTGCTGCGGGTCTTCTGGTAGCGGGCGCCGCGACGTCCCGAACGAACCCCTCTGTACCTCAGGGTGCTGCAGATCGGCAACCTTGATGACCCAGGGAGCGCCCTTGCAGGCCTGCGAGGCGTCGAGCGTATCTCCCCGGTCTTCGGCTCGACCCAGTGCAACTGGAACACTCGTTTAGCAACGTCGACGCCGACAGCGGTAAATTCCATTCGTGTTCTCTTGAGCTTGAGTGGTGGTTTCAGAACTGGCACTTTCACACATTTGGTGTCGTCGGCTGCGAAAACCGCCCACCTCGCCGCCTCATCGCCCATATATCCGTCGGCCCTTGCGGGGGGAGGCGTCCTTTCCATTTTGTTACCCGTCAGAATGCTGGCGGGGACGACTTATGACGAGGCGGCTCAGCATGACAACACGACGGGAATTGACTGAGGCAGTCGGTGAGCGGTACCGCCGTTCTGACCGGAACGATAAGCGCGAGATACTGGACGAGTTTGTTCAGGTGACTGGGTATCACCGCAAGCACGCTATCCGTGTGCTGTGTCTGTGTCGCGAGCCTGCGGCTTCGAGGAAGAAGCCCGGCCCCCAGCGACGCTATGACGATGAGGTGCGGGCCGCGCTGATCACGCTGTGGGAGGCTGCCGACAGGATCTGCGGCAAACGGCTCAAGGCGCTCATCGCAACGCTGATCGACGCGATGACAAGGCATGGTCACCTGTCGCTCTCGAAGGAGGTTCGCCAGCGGCTGAACCGGATCAGCGCCGCCACCATTGACCGGCTGCTGCGTGACGTGCGCGAACAGGCTTTTGCGGGTCAACGCCGGCGCGCTGGCGGAATCGGCAATGCGATACGCCGTGCGGTGCCGATCCGGACCTTCTCTGACTGGAATAATCCGCTACCCGGCTATCTTGAGATTGATTTCGTCGAGCATTGCGGTGGCACCAAGATCGACGGCGACTTCGTGCACAGTCTCGTGATGACCGATATCGCGACCGGCTGGACCCAATGCCTGGCAATGCCCTATCGAAGCGGTGCGCTCGTTCTCGAGCATATCGAACGGGTTAGCCGAGTCTTGCCGTTTCCGCTTCGCGGTCTGGATTGCGATAACGATACAGCCTTCATGAACGAGGCCATGTTCGATTTCTGCAAGGCGACTGGTATCGAGCTGACACGCTCACGTGCCTACAAGAAAAATGACCAGGCGTGGGTCGAGCAAAAGAATGGATCAGTCGTGCGCCGCCTCGTCGGGTATGGCAGGTTGCGTGGACTTGCAGCCACGGAAACCCTTGCATCCCTTTACCAGGTGTCGCGTCTGTACATTAACTTCTTCCAGCCTTCATTCAAGCTGAAATCCAAGACACGTCATGGCGCGAGGGTCACGAAGCGATATGAAGCGCCCTTGACGCCACTTGAGCGCGTCCTGCGCTCGGCATCGGTGCCCAAAGCAACCAAACGCAAACTACGTGCTCAGTTTCGGGCACTCGACCCGCTGGACCTCGTGAGCCGAATACGCGAAGCGCAGCAGCATGTCGCGAAATGCAGCGAATTAGGCACTGCGCCGAAGGAGGCAAAAAAACCTGGACGCGTCTCCCTCACGGATTTCCTGGCGAGTCTTGGGACAGCGTGGCCGGACGGCGAGGTAAGACCGACGCATCATCGAAAATCGCGCGTGCCACATGACTGGCGCAGCCGGGAAGATCCGCTCGAGCACACCTGGCCGACAGTACAGCAATGGCTTGAAGGAGAGCCCGGCATCACGGCGAAGAAGCTACATGAGCGTCTAGTCGCCATGGCACCGGCAATGTATTCTGGCGCCCAACTGCGTACTCTGCAGCGCTGCGTAAAGGCATGGAGATCGAATCGCGCGAGGGAACTGGTGATCAGGATACTCGGCGACGCCGACGCGATGAAGGCTGGCGCTGCTACGCAGCACCAGCCTTCATCGCAAAACAACCGGAGAGCGACAGTTGCCCGGGAGTAACATCATCCCGTGAGGCAACACGTCTCTCATCCAGATTGTCGCGCCACACGCGTCACCTGCTGGTCGCAGCAGCCTGGTCATACCGTCACCTCGCCAAGGTGAGCCCCGCCATCCAGCAACGCCACGACGGTTTACCCAAGGCGATCATCGATCGCGCGCGGGACGCACAACTGCGGCTGTGCAAGCGATATCGAAGACTGGTTGCGCGTGGCAAGCATCGCAACGTTGCCGTAATCGCCATCGCCCGGGAGCTGGCCGCATTCGCGCGAATGACCCCACCCGCGCCTGAGCCGCAACCGTACACGCACTGATCGCAGCACATTGCGCATTCAACGGAGGAAGAAGAGTCTGCTGAGGACGGCGCAGCACGGTCCGGAACAATCCGCGAAGATTCTACGAGACACCCCACGGGGCAGACTCTCGATCATAGAGCGCGGCAGGTTCACAAGACGGAACCCTGTAATGTGGTAACCAACCCACGGATATCAGCCGGATCTACCGTCGACACTACAGCTGCGCCGCCCGGAGTAGGTTCACTTGCGCGCGTTGCGAATCGCCTGCTGGCGTCGGAAGGTGCGGCACGCTTCAATTACGAAGACTGCGCTCTAGATACGGATATCACTATTTCATCGCCGAATCTTCAGTTGATAGCGTCGCGCAAACGAGGCCTACTTGAGTCGAAGCCCTGGAGATGGGGCGTCCCACCCGCATAACGCCACAAAAAGTCCAAATGTTTTGCGATCGGACCGGGAGATTAGAGAGAAATTCTGCTTTTTGGCCGAAAAAGACTGTTGCAGTCTTTCCCTGCGCCGATGTTGAAGGTAGGATTTACCCCTAAATCGCGAAGTCAAGGCGAGTAGCTTGCTGAGCGGCGCAAGGTTTTTTGGGACAACACGGAGTTCATTTTGCACTCCGTAATGCAAGCGAAATAACCTTGTACTTCCGCCTAACGTATTGGCGTCGCCTCGGGTCTTTGATATCTACCTACCGTTCGTGCCGGTAAGGCGGACTCCAAAGCGCAGCCCAGAAAGACGACGGCCCCTAGTTGGCGACTCCTTTGGAATAGACGGATCACCGCTGTCTAGACGGTGTTATGCACTTTTGGTAAGGGATGCAAAGTGACCAAGAATAAGCACGGAAAACACGACAAAGTGCAAGCCAGCCAGGGTTTCCGGCAATCGCTCGTAATCCCTGGCCAATCGGCGGAAGCGGTTAAGCCAGCCAAAGCTGCGCTCAACCACCCAGCGACGTGGCAACAGTACAAAGCCCTTTTTCGCCTCGGACAGCTTGATGACCTGAAGCTCAATGCCCTCGTCGAGTGCCGCCTGCGCGGGCGCTTCGCTGGTGTACGCCTGATCCGCGAATGCTACCTTGACAGTCTGACCCGTAACCTGCTGGACCTGCCGCGCCAGTTCTCCAACCTGTGCACGCTCCTGTTCGTTGGCCGGCGTCACATGCACTGCGAGCAGTTGCCACAAGGTATCAACCGCGATGTGCACCTTGCTGCCTTTCTTGCGTTTGTACCCGTCATAGCCTGCACGCGGTCCGCTCGATTGCAGCGTCCGGCCATCAAGGATCACTGCACTGGGCTGACCTCGACGATCCTGCGCCACCCGGATGATCGAGCGCAGGTCATTGACCATGGCTTCAAAACAGTCCGCCTGAATCCAGCGTTGCGTCTGCTGGTAGACCGTCTTCCAAGTCGGAAAGGCATTGGGCAGCAGACGCCACGGCGCACCCGCGCGGACAATCCAGCGCAAAGCGTTGAACATTTCGCGCAATTCGTATCTGCGCTGTGGCGCGTCCTTGCTCATCAAGGGCCAGGTACGGAGCAGCGAAGTACCATTCTTCATCCGACATATCCGTTGGGTAGGGTCTGCATTTTTTCATCCGGCCAGGATACCAGGCCTGGCCGAAAGCTCATAACACCGTCTAGAACCGACTTCCGCTGTATGACGTCGCGATTTCTTCGCAGGTACCCGGTCAACGAGCTTTCTGGATTTCCCGATTATCGAGCGTGTAAGCGCATTTATGTTCGGGTAGGGACGCAGCCAACTTTCGTAAAATAGTTTTCGCGGGGTTGCTCGCCCTATTCTGGTTCCATGGGCTTAGTGATTTCGATCCAGCGGCGGTGAAGTCAAACGTAGTCGGACTTATTTGAATCTACTGTTCTGGCAGGTCCTAATTTGGACTACTAACGGAACTTACATAAAAGGATTATCCATATGCTAAAACGTCGTCAATGCGGGGCCGGGACCGACTCTGGAGCCGCTTCGCAGAAGTATTAGCCAATGCCGCACAAGAGCACCAGCTCTCTTTTCCCTGACCGCAGCGCGCGCCGCGAAGGCTTGTCCCGAGGTCAAGTACTCATCTTGGTGCGAACGTTTTCACTGCGCCGGTTGCCTGCGCTTCTCCCCCTGAAATTTTAGACAATCGCGCCATCGGACCGGTCCGATGCCTCAGGCGAATTTATCTTGCTTGTAATTTGGACTACTAATGGCATTTACATAAAGGATTATTCATATGCTAAAACGTCGCCAATTTCTTACTGGTGCCACAGCAGTTGTTAGTAGCTATATCTTGACGGCATGCGGGGGCGGAACCGACTCTGGAGCCGCTTCGCCAGAAGCATTAGCCAATGCCGCACAGCGACCGTCACCCGATGGCACGACCATTCCGCCCGCCTCGTCGATCATCGACGCCTCCGGCAATACGTGGACGGTAAAGAACGGCGTGATATACAAGGGAAGCGCGAAGGCGGGGTTCTCACAGAACGTCACCCTACTGCTGCTGTACGGCGGCAACATCTACCAATCTGCCTATGGAAGCTGGTGGGTGTGGTCGGGCAGTACGTGGAACACTTCCTCGGACCCCCGCGTCGCATCATCCACGGGACCTGCGATCGGCGTACATTGTGAAGGCGACAACGATGTTTCGCTTTATGCCGCATTCAGTGCATGGCTTGGCAAGCCGGACCTGTATCGGCTGACGTTCACCGCCCGCGATTCATGGTCAGACGTAGCCACACCGTATTTCCTGTCTGCCACACAGACATGGATTGCACAGCCTGGTCGCTATGAAGTTATGTCCGTTCCGCTGCTGCTGGGATCGGATACATTTGCAAGCATCGCAGGGGGGGCACAGGATGCGACATGGCAGGCACTGGCCAACAACATCAAGTCCATTGGGAATCCGGCCCAGGTGATTATCCGGCTTGGCTGGGAACATAACGGCAACTGGTATGCATGGAATTCCCGTAGTGATCCTAATGGCTACGCGGCGGCGTTCGCGCACGTCGCGCAGCTGATGAAGGCCATCGCGCCCGGTCTCCGATTCGACTGGTGTACCGACTTCCAGGCCTACGACACTTTCAACTGGCAGACGGCCTATCCTGGCGACGCCAGTGTGGATATCGTGTCGATGGATGTCTACGACGAGTGGAATCCCAATGGCTGGAGCGACATCACTAGCGGAGCAGCAAATATCACACAGCTTCGCGCCTTTGCTGCTGCCCACGGCAAGAAGGAAGCCTATCCTGAATGGTCCTGTTCAATCGACGCGAGTGGCCATGGTGATAATCCCACCTTCATCACAAACATGTACAACTGGTTGATGGCAGGTGGTAGCAATGTCCTTTACCATTCGTACTGGAACACGAACCTGGGTGGGCCCAATGCTGCTATTCAAGGGCCTCTCTCTGGGAACGTACCGTTGGCGGCAGCACAATATAAAGCCTTGTTCTCTCGCTAGAAGGTGTTAGGCGCCCTTTGTCGGACCAAGTATCCTGTCACGATGAAAAAGCGCAGGCCATACCCAACGGATGTATCGGATGAAGAGTGATACTTCGCTGCTTCGTACCTGACCTTGATGAACTAGGACCGCACCGCAGCGCCGCTACGAACTGCGCGAGATGTTCAACACGCTGCGCTGGATCGTGCGGCGGGTGCACCGTCTGGTAGACCAGTTCCCAAGGTGGAAAGTCATTGGCACATGGTTGACCAGGACCGTCAACGAAGTAGCGCCGTTGACGGTCGGGATAGCCACTCCCCGTCAAATGCGATCGCCGCTGTGGTTGAGGCGAGGATCGTCGGTAGGCGCATGCCGCTCGTGCAGCAGGTCATGCAGTGCGATGCGCGCGCGCAGAGCCTCAATGACTTCAACGACGGCGAGCGCATGTTCGCGCGACAAGTTCTCGGGTATCGGAGGTGTCCGGAAGAAAGATGGTCACTCTCGCCCCACAAGCTGAGGGTTAGCCACTTCTTTAGCGTTGCGAGGTTCATTCGTTTTGCCGAAATATCCGGTACATCTCAGTAATCTCGCGCAGCGAAAGGAAGCCACACCATATGACGTTGGTCGAGAGGGACGATCATGCTTGCGATTCGAGATAGCCGCCGAGGCTGGCACTCCATAACACTACCTGAGCCAGCGAGGGGGCCTTTGTGGGCAGTGTGTGGAGAGCGTCAAGCAGGACGTCCGGTCGTGGGCGTCGCGAACCTCTCCGTCGTGCCGTGCTGGGGGCTTGTCAAATTGAAGGAAGATGACCGTACGAATTGGCAGTCCGGAGGATTCCTTCTGATTACCGGGTGTGCTTGACCAGGTCGGCTGCGCTCCAGCCATACCAGCCGTCGACACGTTGCTTCAGATGGGCACGGTGAGTAGCAGCGTCCATGCGTTGACGGGGTAAGGCGAAGTGTTGCCGGATCGGTCCGAAGCTCGGCAGAAAGCGCTGCGTGCGTCGTGGATCACGGAAACCCTGCATCTGGCGCTCACGCCGGCGCGTCGGCTGGTGGCTGTTTTCCGCCCGGTCGTTCACCCGGGCCGAACCCTTCACGAACACGTGTTTCACATTGGCCAGCTGTGGCACCTCGGCCTTTGCCGCCGGGTAGCTGCGCAACTGGTCGGTGACGATCTTCCGGGGCACCGGGTGGTCCAGTTCGGTCCCATGTTCGTCCACCGCGCGCCACAGCACGTATGGCTCCCCGCGCAGTTTCACGAAGACCTCATCCAAATGCCACGTCGTGCCCGATCGCGGCCGGACTGCTTTGGCCCGGCAGGCGAACGTCGCACCAAACCGGTCGCACCGGTTGCGCACCGACTCATATGTGACCACCACACCACGTTCGGGCAGCAATTCCTCGATGTCGCGCAGGCTCAGATTGAAGCGATGGTACCAGCGTACCGCGCAGCTGATGACCGCGGATGGGAAACGGAAACCGTGATACGGCGAGGTGCTCTTTTTCATTTCGCCATTCTACCCAGCCCGCCTTCAAGTTGACATTGCCCAAGCGCCACAATCAAGCGCTTATCGCCCTTGCCAGACGACGCTGCGACGTGTTGTTCGCAATGCTGCGCGACGGCACCCTCTATCAACCAAAATCCGCCCCTAATGCTTGACGAACGACATAGGTGCACCCCCCCCCCCGCCCAAGCAGCAAAAGGACCGCCGCTCGCGTGCGCGTGTCCCCATGTATGTGATCGATTGACAGCTGCTGCAACGTCATTTCCTCGGCTTCCCTCAGCTCTACCACACATCATCCGCTACCCTAGCATCATTACGGCGGCAGGTTAGCGAAATCCGAAAAGATTTGCCCGGGACACTTAAATTGGAATGTGTCTGGTCAGGTAATAATATTAACTAAGCCTGTCATTTTCCATTGCCGTCAAAAGCTGCCGTGCAATGTGTTATTTCGCACAGAGCGTTCAATTTTAGGATCTTATCGTCATGCCAGGTCGTTCGCATTCCCTCTCGGTGCCATGAAACAATTATCGAAAAGATATTTTATTTAAGGGATCTCGTTACGCGAACTTTCTTTTGCACGGCGAAGCTGTGCTAGCGCTCCGCTTCGACGAGCACGAGCCAGAACTGCTCAATTCGCGCTTGATTCGCGAGGCGAGATTTTTTCAGTAACATTATGTCAGACTTTTCATTGCGTTTTTTCAGGGTCCGGCAGTGATCTTTGGTCGGTTAAAACAAAGCGATTTCCTAGGTGAGAATTCAGTACCGTTTTCGTTGCCGTAAATTGTGAGGAATACTTCGCACCTTGCGTTTTAAGTGGTCTGGATTCACATATGATATGTGCGCTTGCTAACAGAGGCGAATTGGCTTCCGATTGCATGCTCTTGCGCATATGACATCGCCGGCCATTTAAGACCAAGGCGTAAAATCTGAAGTGACTATAAACGGCGATCATTGCTGAAATACACTAACGCGACATGTCATGCGGTATACAAAAAGGAGTCCAAAGTAACTGCAAACGGTGCCACAGATTTTCGGTTAATACGGTGGTCGTTGCTATGTGACGTAAGGGTGCCGGGACCGCGTATTTCCTCTGCAATGTTTGTGCGATCTGGACATATTATAGGATTCTACAGATGAATGCCTTGTTCTTGTCGCATGTGCATGATGCGAAGTCATCGAATGGCGGTATGGTCTACTCGAATCAGATTCTTTCGCAATTGCGGAGAGTATGCGCTCGAGTTGATGTCCTCTACGTGTATGACGATTTGCCGAAGTGGAGAAAACTCAGAATCGCGTTCTCGTTTTTGCGGTCGTTGTTCGGTCCATTGCCGGCGAAGGTTTTATATTTCGATCGACCGAGCGCTCACCGCGCGTTGTCGAGGCTAACGGCAAGCGTAACACCGGACATAGTCGTTTTCGATCATTTGGAAACAGTCGTGTATCTTCGCAACCAGATCGGCGCGAATTCGATTCTGATACAGCATAACGACGAGGCGACGCTTTATGAAGATCGCTTGAAGAAGATTAGCAACCCGATCACCTCAGCCGTTCTGAAGTCCGAGTGCCGCAAATTGCGGCGCTTTCAGGAGCGCGCAAACGCGCTGATCCGCAATCATGTATTTATCTCCCCGGACGAGTTGGCCAAAGACGCGGCCCTTGAGCCGTTTGGCAATCGCTTTTGCATGTTGCCGGCCTTCGATTACATGCCAGCGGAAAGAATAGCGCCGTCGGCAACCGATAAGCCAATTCATCTCGCGTTTCTTGGCAACATGGAGTGGTGGCCGAATCAGGATGCTGTCGAATGGCTACTTTCCAGAATCATTCCACACATCGACGAAAATAAAGTTATTTTCCATTTGATGGGTGCCGGCTCCGAAGCTGATCGTTATCAACGCAAAAACGTCATCGGACATGGATTCGTCGATCAATCTTCCGAGATTTGGAACAAATCCAA
The DNA here is from genome assembly GCF_040948685.1 of Paraburkholderia sp. BR14374. Taxonomy (NCBI): domain Bacteria; kingdom Pseudomonadati; phylum Pseudomonadota; class Betaproteobacteria; order Burkholderiales; family Burkholderiaceae; genus Paraburkholderia; species Paraburkholderia sp. BR14374. The sequence continues at coordinate 84,209 of NZ_JBFPKF010000009.1, forward strand.
TGTCTTTCTCTCGCCCATTGTGTCGGGCGCGGGAATGAACGTGAAAGTCGCCGAATCAATTTACAACAGGAGATCGGTAATCAGCACGTCCAAAGGTGTCCGGGGGATACCGTTGGTCAAGGACCCGTCAGTGATCGTCAGCGACTCGGAAAGCGAATGGATTGCGCTTTTGAATGACCGAAACCGTCTGGCACAACTGGACCGGAAGGCAGTGCTTGCCGAAAACTCGGACATATTCGATCGGAACTCTTCATTTGACAAATTCAAATCATTTTTGGAGAAATGTAAATGAGTGTTCCCATTTTGTATATCGCTTCGCGACCGTTTATTCCGGCCGCTGGCGGACGAGAAAACATGATCTTCCAGTCTCTCCAATTCCTCGAGAACCAGCATAAAGTAAGCGTTGTCATTTTCAAAGGGAAGAACGAGTTGGTTGACCTGCAGCGGTATTATGCGCGCTTTCCTAAATTTAGATTTCATCTGCTTGACTTGCCGACGGCCCCCAATTGGATCCTTGAATGGATCATTACCGCACGCCCGCTGCCTTTGCAGGTAGCAATGTATCTGTCTCGCAGTGGGAAGCGACTTATTCGTTCCATCATCGACGATCAGAAATGCAAGCTGGTTATTGCGGACATGCTGCGGACTTCGATGCTATTCCAGACCAAGGACTGCATTTCAGTCGTGGAACTGGACGATCTGCTTTCGGTGCGCTATCTCCACAATATCCGCGCGAGTGTCGGCAATCGTTTGCTCGGTACGTACGAGGACCGCATGCCTGCCTTCGCCGCCAAGATCGCGAACCGGTTCTCTAGAACCGTTTTGAGATATGAGCGGTGGGCTATCAGCCGGATGGAGCGCAACAGCGCGACCAGGCACAACGCCGTGGTGTTCGTGTCGCACGCGGAAGCAGCTCTCTTCAAACAGATGACGGGTGCGGATAACGTCTATGCTGTTCCGCCGACGACCAAAATTCGGAATGCACCGGATCGCCTGCTTCCCAGTCCAACTGACAGGATCAATTTGATGTTCTTCGGGAACATGCATACGACGGCGAACCGACAGTCGCTGCGCTACGTGCTCGAAAGCGTGTTGCCCGCATTGACTCATCTTGGCGTCGACTATCGCTTCCATGCGATCGGTCGTTGCCCGCCGGAGCTCATTGCGCGCTACCAGCGCCCCGACGTTTTTTTCACCGGTTTCCTCGACAATCCGGATGATCTTTTCGACAGCATGCACATCCATATTGCACCGATGTTTGGCGGCACTGGAATAAAGACGAAGATCCTCGAATCGCTCGCCAGAGGCATTCCGACGATCACAACCGCGGATGGCGTGATCGGGATGTCCGTCGAGTCGGGCCGCGAACTGTTCATCTGCGCCGATGCCAACGAGATCGCGCTACGATGCGTGGACCTCGCGCGTGATGCAAATCTGTACAGGCTCCTGAGCAAGGCCTCGGCTAGATTTGCGTCTGAACAGTTCAATTTCGACATCAACCGAAACCGGTATCTGGATATCTTGAGAACTTGCCTGGCTGCACCGGTCGCCAAGACGGCTCCTGTATTAGGAGGCGCACAGTGAATTTTGGCGTTTTGCAGTTGGCCCGCAAGGGCGCAGTACAGTTACTGGCGGCAGGAATGATGGGCGTCTTGACGTTGGCGCAAATCGCTTTTTTGTCGCGCCATTTTGGCTATCGGCAGTTGGGTATCGTCTCCACTCAGCTTCTCGTCGTATCGATTTTCACGACGTTCTGCGACTTCGGATGGGAAGGGTTCATCATCCAGGAGCGCGGAACTCGCCGGCGTGTCGCTCTCATTCTCGGCTCGGCGTTGCCGAGAATGATTGGTTTCGCGGCGGTGGTCGATCTCGTGATCGCGCTGGCCCTTAGAGAACTGGGTGTTGCAGAAACTGCGTGGGTGACCCTGCTATTGGTCGCGCCCGCGCTGCCGTTCGTCGTTCTGGTCGGAGCTCTACAAGGCTTCGCCGTGCGCGCGCTGGATATCGAACGGCTTGCCATTTCGGAAGTCTTTAGCAAGCTGGTCGGCGTCGCCGTGACGGTCGGAACCGCGTGGCATTTCGATTCGCTCAATTGCGTGGTGATAGGGTTCATTTGCACCATTGGAGCGAAATTTGTCTTGATGTCATCGTTTCAGTTGGACACGCTGAAGGTGATGCTCGTGAGCGTGACGCGACGGGCGCGTGCCACGCGGCTTTACTACTATATGGGAACCCAGCTGACGGGGCAGTTGTTTAACATTCTCGGCGGCAAGGCAGACGAATTGATTGTGGCTTCCACGATGTCGCTTGAGATATTCGGCATTTACGCCTCGATCAAACAACTCGTCGTTCAAGGGACGTCGTTCGCTTCGTTGCTCATTCGCCGGTTCACGATGCCATATTTTTCGCGCGACCGCCTGTCCGACCGCCCCCGCGCGGACAAGACAATTTCGGTATTCGTGTGGTCTAACGCCGCCTATATCACCTTCTTCCTCACGCTGGCGATTGGCTCGCGACTTGTCACACAATCTGTTCTCGGCCCGCGTTTCCTGGTGCATGCGGACATGCTGATCCAGTTCGCGGTGCTTTGGTCGTTCCAGACCTTTGCCGGCGCGACGATGTCCGCTTATCAGCAAAGTACCGGCTCGCCGTTCAAGGCACTTGCTTGGATGTCGATTCAGGTCATCGTCCAGCTCGCGGTGATGTGGGCGACGATTTCGCTCGGCCTGGAGAAGATGCTCTCTTGGGCGTCGGTTTCATACGCGGCGATGGCATTGTCCTACCATTTGTGGTTTTTTCGCGAGGAGGCGGGGCTCACGACCGCGCAAGTGTTCCGGCGAATTTTGTCTCCTGTGCTTTTCTATTACGCGCTCGCAGCCGCTATCATATGGGCGTTGCGAAGTCTTTTACTTCCTAACGTCTTTGAAATCGTGGGCGCGGCAATTTTTGTTGGAGCCGTCGCGGTCTTTTCGCTCCGCGAGCGGAATTCTGCTCTGATGATTGTGCACGGCGCATCGGGCAGTGGACTGAGGCAGCGTTGACAAGGGGCAATGCAACAGCGTCGTATAGAACCGAGGTTTTCATATGACCTGCGACGTTGACCATGCGCGCAGATCGGCCCTGCGCGGCGAATGCCTGACGACGAGTCAACGGGCGTCCTCGTGAACCTCGCGACTATCGGTGTCTGCAAATTTTGCGCGTCACGCATTTTATCCGTCTTTAAGGCCTGGAAAGGTGAGCTAACGCACATCATTGATTCCCAGTGCTTGTATTCTTCGAGTGTTGGCTGAGGCGCTGGAAAGATGGTTCAGGGGTGTCAATCGTCATACCTCGACTCCAACGCGGCGCGTTGCACGTTGATTTTATCTTGGCCGAAGCGTTGCAGCGAGGAGACTGCATCGCTTGGGACCGGAGGGTTCGATGTTGCGGCTTTGGGATCATCGGTTTCGCCTCCATCGGGCATCGGTCGAAGTCCGGCTGTATCGTCGGACCACTAGTCATTCAACATGCAAATGAGACCACCAGCTTTATTTGGCGAGAAAAGGCAACCATGAATCCTGCGCAACTTTCTTTTAAGGATGTCCACATCACAAACACTGATATGGACCTCCCCGGCATACTTGTCGTGCTGCGACAAAACCGCTGGCGCATTGCGGCATGTACCGCTGCCTTCGCCCTGCTCGGCGCAGTCTATGCGATGGTTGCACCGCCCGTGTATGAAAGCGACATTATGATTCAGGTCGACACTCGTGCGGACCCGACGTCTGACCGAAGCATGCTGGATGCGGTGTCGAGCATCAACGATAACAAGTCGACGACCGCAGCCGAAAGTCAGATCCTTTCGTCGCGCGCAATCGTCACCCGCGCGGTCGACAAGCAAGCGCTCTTCATCGACGCGAAGCCCCGGCGATTTCCGGTCATCGGCTCGCTGGTCGCACGATACCTCGAAAGCGACATGACGCCGGGCATCTTCGGTGTCGGGGGGTTTGCGTGGGGCAGGGAGTCGCTTTCGATCGACAAGTTCGACGTGCCCGCGAAGCTGGAGGGAAAGCAATTCCGGCTTACTCTGGAGCCCAATCACCGCTTCACGCTGTCCGGACCCGCACTTGATGCGCCCGTCATAGGCGAAATTGGAAAGCTTCAGTCGTTCTCGACAACGCGTGGCCCGATCCAACTCCTGGTGACTGGCGCTAGCGGGCAGCCAGGAGTCACGTTCGACCTGTATCGCAATTCGCGCCTGAAGACGATCGAACGTATCCAGAGCCAGCTCAGCATTCAGGAGAAGGTAAAGGATTCGGGCATTTTGGTTGCGAAACTGCGCGGAAAGGATCCGGTGATCGTCAGCGATACGCTGAAGGAGATTGCCAGGCAGTTCATCTTGCAGAACATGGAGAGGAAGTCGCTAGAAGCGTCAAATTCGCTCGATTTTCTGAAACGGCAACTGCCCGTTTTGAAGACGCAACTGGAGAAGTCACAGCAGGCCGACACGGAGTTGCATCGTAGGGCGGGTGTCGTCGACTTGCCGGAAGAGGCGAAGCAGGCGATCGCGCAAATGAGCGCGGCCAAGGCACAGCTTCTTGCACTGCAACAGCAGCGCCGGGACCTGGCCACACGCTTCGCGCCGAGTTATCTGTCCGTCGTGTCGGTCGACAGGCAAATTAAAGGGCTTGAAGAGCAAATCAGCCTCTATGCGCAGCAAATGGCGCGCTTTCCTGACTTGCAACAGGAGGTTGCTCGCTCGGAAATGCAGGTCAAAGTGGATTCCGCTTTGTACACCGCGCTGCTTAACAATGCGCAGCAGCTGGAACTGGTGAAGGCGGGGAAGGTCGGGACCGTGCGCCTGATCGATACGCCTGCGGTTCCCGAAGATCCTGTGTTTCCGAAAAAGTCGATCGTCGTCGTGCTGTTTTCGCTGTTCGGCTTGCTGAGCGGCCTCGCATATGCGTTCGTACGCAGTACGGTCCTGTGCGGTGTAAAGACCCCCAGCGAAATCGAGCGTGCGCTCGGCATTAACGTCTATGCGACGATTCCTTACAGCAGGCGTCAGCGAGTGATGCTGAAGTCGGAGCGCAAGGAGGGGAACGCGACCTTGCTGGCGGAAGCATCCAAGGCAGATCCGGCAGTTGAAGGCCTTCGCGCGCTTCGCATGACGCTGAATCACGGCAAGGACGGCATTTCCAACAAGATCGTGTTGGTTACCGGGGCGACGCCAGGCGTGGGCAAATCGTTCGTGTCGGCCAACTTCGCTCGTGTGGTGGCCTCCTCGGGCAAGCGCGTGCTGCTGATCGATGCAGATTTGAGAAATGGCCATCTGCGCAGGTACTTCAACGCTGGGCATAAGCAGGGCCTCGTCGATTTTCTCGAAGGGCGCGCAGGCCTTAGCGCGGTCATTCAGCATGACGCGGCGTCGAATCTGGACTTCGTTGCGACCGGACTGCAGCCAGCGGAACCTGGCGAACTTCTGCTTTCGCCGCGCCTGAATCAGATGCTCGATGATTGCGCGCAGGAGTACGATCTCGTCATCGTCGATGCTCCGCCGATTCTAACGGTGTCGGATGCGGCGGTGCTTGCGCAGAACGCAGGGACTGTATTTGTGGTCGCGATGTCGGAAGTCACGAAGCTGGCTGAACTTGAAGAGTGTGCGAAGCGCATGGATCGTAGCGGCGTGCGTATTACCGGCGTGATCCTTAATGGTGCCAAGCTGCATCTCGGCGAGTATGGCTATGCTGGACTGCATGGTATCGCGTGAGGAGCTAACGTCAAGAGTGGTGGTGCGACACGTGTCGCCGTCAGCCGCGCGTTATGCGGCATATAGTAGGCGGTAAAGCTCGTTTTTGCCTTGTCACGCGCGGCGATAGTAAGATTGGTCGCGGTGCCGTGACCTGCTGTACGACCAGCAGTTGCCTATCTGGACATGCGTACCCGGTAACGGGTGCGTGTGAAGCTCTGGAGACAACGTGCCTCTCGGTTGACGGTTCACCCCGGTGACAGGGAAGGGATCGACACTGCCAGCCGCCGTGCGGTGTGAGGTGCAAGGCAAGTTCCGCATGCGCAACATAAGTGAACTGTTGTAACCCTCGTTATGACGATTGGGCCAATGCGGCTGAAAGGCCCAGACCAAAAAGGTATGCAGCCGGTTGTTTCCGTCACTATTGGAAGCACGTCGTCACAAGAGCTGTCGGGGGAAAGGCAGGCGCTAAACGGATAGGCCCGGGAAGATTTGGGTCGGCAAGGACGGGAACGTGGTAAGTCCAATAGTCCGCCCACGCCGAAAGTCAGGCTATGGCAGGTGACCCGCGAGGGAAGCTGTTGGGCACGAGGACGATGCGCCCGTCATCGCCGCAGCACAAGCCGACGGGCAGTGGAAAGCGCAACTCACCCTTCTTCGCTTTGTTGAGTTTGCCGCCCCGGAGGCGGCCGCGCAAGAAGTGCAGTCCGGCCTGTGCCATCGTACCTTTGAGGCCAGGTGTCAGGCCGTCGTTGAAGTCCCCCCGCGTCGTAGCAGCCATCGGCGTCGATCACGAGCGTATGGGTGAGCGCGCACAACTCGAGCGGGCGATGCCAGTCCCAGATTCGAGCGTGCCAGGCGGGAAACCTCCAGTGCGAATACGGCACCCACGTTCCCCATCGAGACGTCCGCTACGAGGGTCTTGAAGTCTTCGCGCCCCGTCAACTGGGCCCCCGATTGACCGAGGTCGCGGTCCAGGACCCGGATCGCCGTCTCCGGCGAACCCAGTGCCAGCGCTTTGTCGCGTAACGCGTATTGACGCTCGGTGCTCTCCTGATGGTGTCGCACCTGGGCCAGCGTCGACTGGCGGATGTATATGTAGGCCGGCTTGCTTTGATGTTGGGGGGTGATCCTGGTGTTCATCGAAGGCCTCTTCGGCCAGCTCCAGCGCAGGCTCGGCAGTGAGCCAAGCCTCGAGCATGTTGGCGACGAGTACGCCGGCCGATTGCGGATCGATGAAGTTGGCGAGCGACAGCGACGACTGGCTCACCGGCGCCTCTAAGAGCGCCTCGCGGCGGCGCAATAGTTCGCGGTTGATCTCGCAGATCTCCTCGATGATCTCGCGAACGCGGTGATAGTTCGCCAGGTGCGCGGCGACGTCGGTGTAATCGGCTTGCGGCACGTAGTCCATTTGCGGACGGCGGCCGGGGAAGCTCACGGACAGGGAGTACTTGGGACCATGGCCGGGGCCGTCTGCGCACCGGCAGCCCGGTTTGCCGCAGCGCTTGTAGCGCTCGATGAGCGAGCCGCGCAAGAGCGTCTCTAACGCTGGCATTTATTTCAGCAATTGTGACCGCGATGAGAACACGCGCGAGGAGCTTATTGATCAATGCGTCCTTACTTGACTCTTATCAAAGATAACAAACAATAAAGTTTTCAAACTGCTTTCCAGTAGCCATCGCTAAGGGAACCCAGAATATCCGAGTATGGTCAACCGCACAAACCAAAGTAAATAGTGCACCTAAGAATCGGCCTCGACGCGGAGCCCTCGTGCTACGCTTGTCGGGCTGGTTGAATCATAGGTACGAGAGTGAGAAGAAGCAGCTGTTGCGAAGGGTTGCGCGCCTTGTTCGACGACTGTCGCGCCGGAAGCATTACTAACCGCGTGTAGTTGGCTGTCCATTAGACATTTGCGGAGAAAGGTGCCAATGCTCCATCAAATAACTCGCGCGCGCCGCGAGCACGATTTCCCGGCTCGAAAGCTGAGTCGACGCGCCTTGCTATCCAATATGGCCTTGGCTGCGATGGCCGCTATCTGCCGTCCTTCATATGCTCAGCATGGAAACCTGGGGCTTGTCAGCCCGCCGGCTCGTCTCGACGATTTCTGGGTGATCGACCAGACAGCTAAACGGCGACGTCTTAACGCTGTTCTTCTTCAAGGCGTCACAGCGGTGCAGACGATCTATACCGGATGTAGTTCGGTATGCCCTTTACAGGGAGCGCTGTTCAGCGCTGTTCAGGAACATTTGCCAAAAATCCGCGCCCGCTACCCTGTTCAGTTGCTCTCAATCGGAATTGACCCGCTTTCAGATTCGCCATCCGCTTTACGCGACTGGCTTTTGCGTTTTGATGCAGGCCCCGCATGGAATGCCGCTACGCCCTCTTTGGAAAACGTCGACCGGATGCGAATCGCGCTATCCGGTAGTCCGCTTGCCCTTGGCAATCTCGCCGGTCATTCGACGCAAATCTACTGCTTCGATGCGAGCGCAAACCTGCGCTGGCGTAGTGCCGAGCTTCCGCGCTTGGAAGATGTCTGTGATGTGCTTGCTGCGCTGGGACGTGTGTAATTCGACCTCAACGGAGAATAAGACCATGCCACGAATCCGTTTCGCCATGATGTTCTCTCAATCGCTTGCAAGATGTATGAATGCGTTGATTGGGTTGGCATTCGCATCGTCCTTCTTCGCGCATCCTGGACTCGCTCAGGCACAGACGACGGGCACAATAACCCTGAGCGGCACGACTCTATGTGCGGACGATTACAACGACGAGGTCACGCCAGGCACCGCGGTGATCACGTGGAGTTGCAACAACGAAACGAATCAGACTTGGACGGCCACGCCTTCCGGCGCCGGGTACGTATTCGTCAATCAGCACAGCGGTCTTTGCATGGACGTGTCGGGCGCAAGCGTGACAGCCGGCGCGCCCGTGATCCAGTGGACCTGCAACGGCCAAGCGAACCAGACTTTCAATTTGACGCCGCAAGGCAGCGGTTACGCGATCGTCCCGTCGCACAGCGGATTGTGCCTGGCCGCGGCGGGCACGACCGCACAGGGCCCGCAGGTCCTGCAGCAGAGCTGCGGGGGCGACGCCACGCAGACTTGGGCGGTAAGCGGCATCAATGTGACAGCGCTGCCTTCGAAGTGGACTGCGCCGATCGCGCTTCCTATCGTTCCGGCAGCGGCGTCCAATTTGCCCAACGGGAACATATTGCTCTGGTCGGCTGATTACACGAATTCCTTCAGCTCTGGCGAAGTCACGCCAGGCAGGACGTACACGGCAATCTTTAATCCGAAGACCTTGACCAGTAAACAGGCGCTAGTCAGCAATACTGGACACGACATGTTTTGCCCGGGCATCGCCAATCTCCCTGACGGTAGTGTGTTTGTGACCGGGGGGTCCGACAGCGCCATGACCAGCCTCTATTCGCAGTCGAGCGGCGCGTGGTCGTCCGGCGCCCAGATGAACATCGGGCGTGCCTATCACAGCAGCGTCACGTTGAGCAATGGCAGCGTGTTTGTGATCGGTGGCTCGTGGAATGGAGGCTGGGGCAACAAGACCGGTGAAACCTGGACGTCCGGTTCTGGCTGGATGGTGAACTGGTCGCTGCTCGCCGACTATATCCTCACCAATGACGCGGCGGGCATCTATCGCGCCGATAATCATGCGTGGATGTTTGCAGTGTCCAACGGCCGGGTTTTCCATGCTGGGCCAAGCGTGGCGATGCACTGGTTTGACACGGCCGGCAACGGCACTGTAACTGATGCTGGCAATAGAGCAAACGACACCGATGCGATGAACGGCAACGCCGTCATGTACGACATCGGCAAGATTCTTGCCGTCGGCGGCGCGCCGAGTTACGAGCAAGCCAACGCTACTTCCAATGCCACGCTCATCGATATCAGCACCGGCACTGCGACCGCGACCGCACTACCGCCGATGAGCTATGCGCGGGCATTCAGCAACAGCGTCGTATTGCCGAACGGGCAGGTTGTCGTGGTGGGCGGTCAAGCCTTCGCGCAACCGTTTTCGGACGATACCGCCGTGCTGACGCCGGAACTGTGGGATCCGACGACGAAGGTCTTCAGGCAACTCGCTCCCCAAGCCGTGCCGCGCGTCTACCACAGCGTTGCGCTGCTGCTTCCAGACGGCCGCGTCCTGAGCAGCGGCGGCGGGCTGTGCGGCGGCTGCGCGACCAACCACCCGGACGTCGAAATACTGACACCGCCCTATCTGCTCAACGCGGATGGAACGGCAGCAACGCGTCCGACCATGAGTTCGGCACCGACCGACGCCACGCTAGGCACCGTCATCGCCGTTGCAGCGAGTAGCGGTGTTAAGTCGTTCGCACTGATGCGCCTGTCGTCAGCAACGCATACGGTCAATAATGAGCAGCGACGCGTGCCGGTAACGTTCTCGGTGGGCACGGGCGGCGAGTACCTGCTGAACATTCCGGCCGATCCTGGCGTCGCGGTACCGGGCTACTACATGCTTTTCGCACTGAACGCGAACGGTGTGCCGAGCGTGTCGCGCACGCTGCGCCTTCACTGATGGCGGCATTATCATTCCGGCGCCCGGCGGCGCGCGTAGCGGTCTGCCTGGGGCTGGCCGCCGTAGTGCGCCTGGCGCATGCCGAGCAGCAGCTCTGTAAATCGGGTGATTTGGGGTGTGCGATCTACAACGGCCAACATGCGGTCGCAGCGCACCTGCGCGACGACGATCGTCCGCTGCCGCCGTGGACGACGCGGTGCGTGAACTGCCACGCTGGAACCGATAAATCCGGCACCTTCGCGCCGCCGCTGACTGCGGCGCTCCTGCTCGACGCAAAGAGTCGTCGAGGCGGCCCAGCCAGCAGCTACCAGCCGGGGGGCTTCTGTCGCGCGGTCAGGCATGGGATCGACCCAGCCAACGTGTTGCTGCGCAAGGCGATGCCTCAGTATCAGCTATCCGATAGTGAATGCGAGGCGCTTTGGGAGTATCTAACGAATCGTTAGCGGTGTTTGCATACCGCGCGTCGAGCATTGCATGCCGGCGCGGCGCAACTTCAAACGAGCCACGCCAAGACGGTGCCGACAAGCGAATGATGTCATCGCTTGTCCGGACTTTGAGCTGCCGCCTATCCTCGGTCGCTTACCGCTACGAACTCACTCACCAACGTCCATCAGCGACGCCAGCCGCACCGCATAGGCGGGCAGCGAATACGCACTCACATCGTATTTCCGGTTTTTATCGGAGAGGTGCGCAACGACCTCTCCGAGTGCCTTGACAAAGCTCGTCGGATGGAACGAGTACTTGATCTTGTTGCCGATCTCTTCGCCGAAAGTCGACAGGCTGCCGATATCGTGGACCAGCATGGGCAGGCCCATCTGAGCCGCTTCAACGACGACGAGCGGTGCGTTTTCCGCACCTACCGACGGCAGGATCAGCGCGTCGGCCGAACGCCGCAGTTCGGCAAAGAGTTTGTCGCGCGGAAGCGCCCCATGCATGACCAGTTGCCCGGACTCGATGAGGTCCGTATGCGATTCTCTTATAGAGGGCAGGCCCGGTCCGTCTCCGTAGACCGCGATGTGATCGATGTACGCAAAACTCGTCGCCCGCGCGAGCCCGATGAGCTGGCTGAGACCTTTCTCCGGCGCCACGCGGCCGACGAATGCGAGGACGATCTTGTCGCGTGAGCAAACCTTCGGCTGCGACAGTGGCTCGCTCATGACCGAAGGATTAAAAAGACTTGCGGTATTCGGAATTCCGGCCTTGTGCAACGCTTCCTGCATAAAAGGACTCGGGCACAGGAACATGTCGAACAGACGCGTCGGGTTGCCGAGCATTCGGGCGACGTGCCAGTGCATCTTCTTGAACGTGTCGTACACGGGCCCGCTCGCACTGCTGCGCGCAAGCAGCGCGCGTCGTGTTCGCAGGATGTTGAGATCGAGCGGCTTGCTCTTGCCGTCGACGTAGTGCATAAGCGCGGCATTGTAATAGACGAGATAGAAGTCATGACACGTCATGTACGCGAGGAAGCCGTATTTCCGCTTGTAGCGGCGAAGCACCCACAGCACGGACGAAGAGAGCGCGTTGTGATAGTTGTGAACCAGCACGCGGTCAGGCCGGAACGCCTCGATCGTTTTCGCAAGCGCCACGGCGGCGGGGAAATTCCACGTCTTAGTCAAAACCGATCCGCGCAAGGACGCTTTCTGCAGGTCGAAGCATTCGACGTCGACACACGGCGTCGCCTTGAGAACGTCCACGGAAAGCTGATAGATGATTTCCGCGCCACCGAGCTCACGGTAATCGTTAATGACCAGGATCCTTGAGCGCTGCATTTTGTTCCTCGATGTTCCGTCGAGACACGTCGCCCCGAACGATGTCCAGCTTGAATATGGCGCGAACTTATAAAACCGGCCTGTCGCACAATGCAGCGTAATCCGAGTGAAAATCGACCTCTGTGCGAAACCGTACGGTGCACTGCGGCAGCGACTGGTATAAACCCAATACATCACGATTAGCTATGACTTGACAATGCCATCAAAGCCGAGGATGTTCCTGCGAACTTTCTTCACGCGCTTCGCTTTCTCGAGCGGCATCGCGGCAGCAATCTGGCGTCTTTTCTGGCGCGGTCGGGTCGCCGTGTTGCTCGATCACGATCCGTCGCCGCAGTCGCTCGATGCTCATCTGATGTATCTGAAAACCGTCTGCGACATCGTGCCGTTCAGTAAGGTAAATGCACGGGGACGCGGCCGCCGTCGCGCCGCCATCACACTCGACGACGGACACGTGCGCAATGCAGAATTGCTGCCGGTCTTCATCAAGCCCAACGTTCGTCAGACGATTTTCATATGCAGCAGCATCGTCGGGCAGGCGCGCGCGCACTGGTGGCTTCATCCGGGTGTTGCGCACCTGGGTGTCGAACGACTGAAAACAATGAGGAATGTAGAACGCCTTGGAAGACTGCAATCGGCTGGCTTCATGCAGCACGCCGCTGCTGAAGAAAGCCAGGGCAGCGGACTCAGCGCGGAGCAGGTTCAGGCGATGCGCCGTTACGTCGATTTCGAATCGCATACCCGCTTTCATCCGATTCCGACGCGTTGCGACGATGCTGAGTGCAGGGACTACTCGGATCGAAAAAGGAGATCGAGGAGATGCTCGGTCGCACCCGCCATCATTTCGCTTACTATCTTCGATATCTGCGCCAGGGTGGTGGGTTCGCCGGACGCAAACCGCAGCTTTGAACCCGGATAGGCGGGAAGCATCGACCGCAATAGGTGCGCCCGCTACAGTCCGATGACCGTCGGGGCGCGCAATCCAGCGCGCCATGTACAAGCCGAGACCGCAATGCATACTCCGCGATCACAAAAGATGACTTTTTGGCTCTTCTTTCTAGCCATCGTCACGCAACGCCTGTCGCTCATCCCTGGCACGAACCCTGTTCCCGTTGCGTTGGCAATCTATGCTGGCGCCGCGCTGCTGGTTTGTGTGCGCAGAGAAGTGGTCGTCCGGCGGGGCCTCTTGCTGAGCGTCCTCTGCGTGGGGTGCATACTGATCGGCACGTCTATCTGCACGGGCAGGGAGTTTTCGGCGAATTCGCTGATTTACCTGCTTGTGCTCTACCTGCCTTTCTCCTTCGTCGTACCGGACGGGGCGCCCTTGCATTCCACCACAGCCGACGGCTACCGGTGGTTCTCCAACATGATGTGCGTCTTTGCAGCCGTCGCGCTGTATCAATACGGCAGTCAGGCGTTCCTGCATATCCCATATAGCGACCCTCTCGGCGGCTTGCCGAAAGAGTTCACGATGTCCAACTATGAAGTGAGCTATCCGATCCAGTACGGATCGGAGATCTACAAGTCGAACGCGTACGTGTTCCTCGAACCGTCGTTTCTCTCACAGTTCCTGGCACTCGCACTGCTGATCGAGGTCATGATGTTCCGGCGCGTCACGGCGATTGCTATGCAGATTGTCGCGCTCGCCACGACCTTTTCTGGAACGGGTCTGCTGTTCATCGCAATTACGCTCCCGTTCGCCATCATCGCGAACCTGCACAATCGGCGGGCCGCAATCCTGGCGGGACTTGCGGTGGTGGCTATCGCTGCCACCGTCGCGTCGAACCCGGCCGTGCTCAAGCGTTCGGGCGAAATCAACGATCAGGGCAGCAGCGCTTCTATTCGCTTCTCCACGCCTTATGAGCGCATGCGCGAACTGGCGTTTGAAGACGCATCCAGCATGCTCATAGGCTATGGTGCGGGTAATGCGGACCGCATCAGAGTAGACGACAGAGTCGCGAACTTCCCAGCCATCCCGAAGGCGATCATCGAGTACGGTCTGATCGGGGGCATTCCGCTGCTGCTGTTGATCATGGTTCGAATCTTCACGGGCATTGAAAGCCTGCCGATTGCGGTCGGGCTCTTCTGTATGCAGTTCTTCCTCTCGGGCGCCCTCCTGCAGCCGATCTCCGTCTTCACGCTTTTCTACTTCTTTGCCGTGCAATCGAGCGGCGGTCTGCCCCAAACGACGTCAGAGGCCGGACACGTCGACCTGGCGGGCGGCTAAGTGGTGCTTTCCGTGCGCTCCAGACCGGCGGTGATCGGACGTCCTCGGCTTAAACGCGCGCTCATCGCGTTAGCGATGCTCGGAGCTGCGTTGCCAGTCATCACGCATGCGGCGTCCGACTCGACGGCATCACCGGGAGTCGCGGCGATAGGCCTGCATTCTGAAGGCGACATGTACACGGCCCAATACGATTCGTTCGGCGCATGGCTTGGCGAGCCGGTGCAGTACCGCATCGTCTTCACCGCGCGTGAAAAGTGGCAAGATGTCGCCGAGCCGTATTACCTCGCAACAACGCAACGCTGGATCAATAGCGACCCGCGTCGTGTCGAGGTGATGTCCGTCCCGTTGCTTCTTGCTTCGGATCATGGCTTCGCGACGGTGACGAGTGGCAAAGTCGACTACGCATTCGCAAGTCTTGCGCGGAACATTAAGGCGATTGGCCGTCCTGAGCAGGTCATCATCCGGCTTGGATGGGAGCACAACGGTAACTGGTACCGATGGAGCGCGATCAAGGATCCCGAAGGGTACAGGGCTGCTTATCGCCACGTTGTACACGTGATGCGAAAGGTCGCCCCTGGCTTGCGCTTCGACTGGACCACCGACTTCCAGAGCCACAGCAACTTCAACTGGCAGAGCGCCTACCCAGGGGACGACGTCGTAGACATCATGTCGATGGACGTCTACGACGAGTATCACGAGGGCTGGGGCGATATGCTGAACGCCCGGACCGGACTGAGATCGTTTCGGGCGTTTGCTCGGGCGCACGGCAAACCGGAGGCTTATCCGGAGTGGGGTTGCTCGACGAGGCCTGAGGGCTATGGCGACGACCCGGAATTCATCGAACACTTCCATGGCTGGATCGAAAGCGGTGCCCCGAACGTGCTGTATCAATCATACTGGAACACACACTTGGGCGGTCCCAACGCTGTGATTTACGGCGATCAATCGGGCCGCGTTCCACTAGCGGCCGACAAATATCGGGAGCTTTTTGGCGGTAAGCGATAGTTTTTAGCATACCGAATGGAGAATCGTTTGCAACCGATGGGCGAACTCGCCGCATCCCGACGATCAATATTCCCGGTGATACCAACAACTGCGTTTGCGGAGAAGGCGCCGATTTGATGGCCGGCGGGATCTGCGGTGTCAGCTTAAAGGCAAATCAGTCCGGAACCACAAGGCGCGCGGCAGGGTATTGTGTGTGCCTGGTTAGCACCGCGCTCGCTTTGCCTTGCTTGTCATCGTTCTTCTCCTTGCTTGAGTTTACCTGCTCAGCAAGGGATTCGTTTTTCGGGGGCAAGCTCAAAGATCGTGATGACTACGCGGCCCACACCCGTTCAGGAAAAGGCCTTCCGCCTGTTAAACATTTACCCCGCCTGTACCCAGTAACTGACTCCTCCCGGCACGCGTAACCGCGCCAAATCGAAGACTTGCGCGCGCCGCGTGCTCAAGTCGGGGCTAAACTCATGGTGCCGCGGGCGAGCTTCACCAATCCATGATGTGCGCAAGCGCACAGACACCCGAAATGGTCATATTGCGTAATACAGCCAAACTCCACACAAACTCCGCCTCTGAAACTTGCTATGACCAAGGTATTGGAAGAGCTTTCCGCGGCCATTATCGATATTGACCGCGACGATAGCGAGACGAATAAAGTGGACTTCAAAATGCATCCCGTCTATTTCGGCGGGCATTTTGGTTGGCTTCATGAGCCGCGGCCGCAATCTAACGAAAATGGCAAAGCAGGCATTGTGCTTTGCGGTCCCCTCGGACATGAGGCTTTATGGCTGCATCAGACCATGCGGTCGCTCACCGACCGCCTCGCGGGCCGGGGATTCGCTGCACTGAGATTCGACTATGCCGGCACCGGCGACTCAATCGATCTGGGTGAGCTCGTCGAACCGGGCAGATGGGTCGACGAGGCCGCCGAGGCCGTGGATTTTATGAGGCGCACGACTGGTGTCGAGCGTGTCGCGCTAATCGGATTCCGCTTTGGCGCAATGGTTGCCGCGCAGGCTGCGCGTGCGGCGCGGGTCGATACCGTGGCGCTTGTCGCGCCGGTCGTCGCTGGCCGGCAGTTCGTGCGGGAAATGAACGCGCTACAGCGGACGTGGCTGGACCAGGCCAGCCACCACATTCGCAATGATGCAGCGCCAACCGGCGCGTTCGACGTGCTCGGGCATCGCTTCAGCCGCGCCGCCATCGACGCAATAACGCAATGTGATCTGCGCCGGATGACGTCGCCACCGGCAAGCAAGCTGTTGATCGTTCACCCCAGCAATCAGGGACCCAGCCACGAACTCGCGGACTCGTATAGTGCGCTGGGCGCACAGGTCGATTCGCTGCCGTTTCCCGAATATCCGGAGGCGATGCAGCCGTCGTGGGTGGCAACGTTGCCTCAGGCGACACTAGGTTCCGTCGAAGGATGGTTCGCGCGCGAGTTTGCACCGTCGTCCGCACCGCTTCGGTCCGCAGTATCCGACGCGGCGGCGGCCCCCGTTGCGCCCCGACGGTCAGGCGGTTGGAGCGGCGCTGTCGAGACGCCGGTGGATCTGGCTAATGGACGTTTGTTCGGCATCCTATGCGAACCGGAAGGCTGTCCGGAGCGTGCGCCGCTCGTAGTCATCGCCAACACGGCGGCGACACACCATGTCGGCGACGGTCGATTCAATGTGGAGCTCGCCCGCTCGCTGGCACGAGCGGGCATCGCGTCCTTGCGAGTCGACGCGCACGGCATTGGCGATAGCCGCGGTGCCTGGATGGTCGAAGACCCTTCCTTGCTCAGTTACGAGCAACTTGCTGCCGATACGTCGCTGGCGGTCGATTGGGCCCTCGCCAGAGGGCATCCGCGGGTTGCCGTGTTCGGCATCTGCTCGGGTGCGTATCTCGCGCTTCACGCAGCCACGAAAAATCCTTCCGTAACGGCGCTACTGCTGGTCAATCTTCAGAAATTCGACTTTCCGGCGGACTTCAGGATGTGCGATGCGATCAAGCTCGATGCTCGCTCGACGCGCGCCATTTTTCGGGCGATGCTTCGCACAAAGAAATGGTCACAAGTTCTGCGCGGCGAGGTGGGCCTGCGGCCTGTATTGCGGACGCTGTCCCGCTATGCCGTTGACGCCGTCGTGAGTAACTCCGCCGCGTGGGCCGGCGATTCGAACCGCAGTGCGATGAATAAAGGCACTCGCGCCCGTCAGCGGATGAAAGATCTCGATGCACGGGGAGTGCATGTCCGGCTATTGTTCAGCCCGTTGGATCGCGGGCTGGACGAGCTGCAGATGCACTTCGGCCGGGGTGGTCGGCGGCTCAACAAGCTGTTGCACGCGAGCGCGATGGTCATCCCGAACATGGACCACGAAGTGTTGAATCCTGCGGCGCGGCAACGGATTGCGGCATTGTGCGAGACGTTTTTCAATCAGGCATTCGCTCGCGAATAAGGCTGGTGGGACGTTACAAGGGAAGGGCGGCCTCGTCTGCGGTGCGAACGCGAGCCATCCGGGACCGTCATGCAGTTGCCTGGCACGACGATCGGTTGAGCGTTGCACGCCGACGCGCGAACAGCACGTCGGCGTGCAAACAAGTGCAGAACAGATACACACGAGCGAGGACCTGAAAAAATGCACATTCATCCCGTAGTTCTTTGCGGCGGCAGCGGCACGCGACTTTGGCCGATGTCGCGCGGCGGCTACCCGAAGCAGTACCTCGCACTGACAGGCGAACACACGCTGGTCCAGCAAACCGCGTTGCGCCTGCGTGGCATCGATGGTGTGACCGTGCCGATCGTCGTCACGAACAACGAGCAGCGTTTTCTCGTTGCCGAGCAACTGCGCCAGGTCGACGTCGGGTCGGCAAGCATCGTGCTGGAACCGGCAAGCCGCAACACGGCGCCGGCCATCGCCGTGGCCGCGCTGCTCGCATTGCGCGACACGCCCGACGCGTTGCTGCTCGTGCTGCCGTCCGATCATGTGATCGCGGGCGAGGCCGCCTTCGTCAAGGCAGTCGAAGCGGCGGCGCAGATCGCGAAGGACGGGCGTCTGGTCACATTCGGCATCACACCGACCGAGCCGCATACCGGCTACGGTTACATTTGCGCGGGCGCGCCGCTGATCGACGGCACGCAGAGCTTCGCCGTCGATTCGTTCGTCGAAAAGCCGGATGCCGCGACCGCTCAGCGCTTTATCGACGAAGGCCGCTACTACTGGAATAGCGGCATGTTCATGCTGAAGGCGTCGACGTATATGGACGAGCTGCGCCGCTACGAGCCGGAGATCGCGCGTCAGGCCGAGCTGTCCCTGCAAAGCGCGCAACGGAATTTTGATTTTGTGTGGCTCGATGCCGACGCGTTCGCCGCCTGCCCGAACATTTCCGTCGACCACGCGGTGATGGAGAAGACCCAGAGCGCGGCCGTAGTCGCGGTCGCCGATCTCGGCTGGAACGATATCGGTTCGTGGACCGCGCTCGCCGACATCGCCGAGCGCGATGCGCAGAACAACGCGCTGATCGGTGACGTGCTGACCGACGCGGTCAGCGACTCGTACATTCGCGCCGAGCATCGGCTCGTGGCGGCGATCGGGCTCGAGAACGTCGTGATCGTCGAGACCGCGGACGCGGTGCTGGTCGCGCATCGGGATCAGGCGCAGGACGTGAAGAAGATCGTCGCG
The DNA here is from genome assembly GCF_040948685.1 of Paraburkholderia sp. BR14374. NCBI lineage: Bacteria > Pseudomonadati > Pseudomonadota > Betaproteobacteria > Burkholderiales > Burkholderiaceae > Paraburkholderia > Paraburkholderia sp. BR14374. The sequence goes on from NZ_JBFPKF010000009.1 coordinate 103,139, forward strand.
CAGCTCAATGCGATGGGGCGTCACGAGTCGGTCACGCATCGTCGCGTGGTGCGGCCGTGGGGTTCGTATGAAGGCATCGATAGCGGCGAGCGCTTCCAGGTCAAACGCATCGTCGTCAATCCGGGCGCGCAGCTGAGCCTGCAGATGCATCATCATCGCGCGGAGCACTGGATCGTCGTGAAGGGCACCGCGCTCGTGACGAACGGCGACAAGGAAATCATGCTGACCGAGAACGAGTCGACCTATATTCCGCTCGGCATCACGCACCGGCTGCTGAACCCCGGCAAGATTCCGCTCGAGTTGATCGAGGTGCAGTCGGGCGCGTATCTCGGCGAGGACGACATCGTGCGGTTCGAGGATACGTATGGGCGTGTGGCGAAGGTTTAAGGGGTCGGGCGTTTAGCGGCTATTTCGAAAATCGAATGGGTCATGCGGCTTACCGAGCATCTGGGTTAAAGGCGGAAAAGTCGAGGCTAAGGATCGTGTAGAGATGGCCACCGTTGCCCGGCGAGCATCCGACCGAGAGCGTTAAGCTTTATTCGATGCCTGCCATCGGTCGCAGGAATGTGCATGCCTTTGCGCGTGTCGGCAGGGGTCGAATAGGCCCGATGGAGGAAACCGCGGAGTGCCCCAACGCGGCTTTTCTGATCGACCGCCTGGGCCGCCGGGCCAACCTGCTGATTTTCGTCGCACTCTCGGGTGCCACCATTTACATCTACACGTGAGTCAAATTGAACGGAAAAGTCCCGATCTTACGCTCGACGTCCTCGACAGATTCCACCAACTCCCGCAGCCCCGTCAACAGCCCTTCCACTGCGCTTGCCCGCACTTGCCAAAAGCCCGCCATCTTACCCGCGCAACGTTCGCATCGCTCAACTTAATGGTATTGCGCCCGCCGCTGCATCACCCGCCGTCGCGGAAGACTACCGCGACCGCTACCAGCGGCTCACCGGCAGGTCACCGCGCGATTGCCCCGTGTGTGGGAAGGCCACTTGCTCCGTATTGAAGGCGGTGTGCCTGGCATCCTGCCGCTGCCCTCCCACATAGCATCTAATCCCGGCGATGGACACTGAGCTGCATCAGCAGAGGCCCGCAGCACGTTGGTCGTTCCCATGCGGCCAACGCGAACCGACTCGTGCTTTGCCGTCGTCGCACCATCATCATGTCGCGAAACTCCGCATTCCTTGCCCCTCGATGAGTGCATTCCCGCTGCGTTCGCAGAACGGGCCCGGACAAATTGCGGGGTTCCGGATTGCGTCAACCGTGCATCGGGCATCACAAATCACCGCGAAGTCCAGCGTCTTCCTCGGGCGCTCGTTCAGCCTTCGTGCCACGGCGTTAAGCCTGGCCTTTGAGCAGACCGACAGGTCGATGCCTTTCGGGAAGTACTGTCTCAACAGGCCGTTGGTATTTCCGTTCGAGCCGCGTTGCCAGGGGTGTTTCGGATCGCAGAAATACACGGCAATGTCGGTGGCGATGGTGAACCGTTTATGGTCGGCCATCTCTGTTCCCCGATCCCAGGTCAGCGATTTATAGAGTTCCTGTGGCAACTTGCCGGCGTGTTTGATGAGTGCGTTGACAACCGACTCGCTGTCCTTGCTCGCGATCTGAATTCCTCCAGTTTGCGCCAGAACTCTCTGTACCGACGAATGATTGCGGTTAAATAGCTGGGCGATGTGCTGCAGCGACTCGCCTTTACGCCAGCGTTCCCACATCAACGCCTTCTGGCTTTCGCTGTAATAGATCCGGCGCCTCTGTTTCATTTGCAACACTCCCGCCGCTCATGCGACGTTCATTGTGTTGCATCGACCGGTTGAATCCGCCTGTTCCGGTACACGGACTACATCGCCCCGGGCGGTCCGCGCATGGTCAGCGTGAACGCGAAGATCGATTTCTGATTCCGAGCAACGGGCTCACTGCGCGCCGCCGGCGCGCATGGCCCGGTATTCCCGCTGCACGATGTCCATCAGTTCCGCCACCGAAGTCAGCGCGCTCTGTTGCTCGTAGGTCACGCGGCCTCGCTGCATCAACATGATGCGATCCGCGATATCCAGCGTCTGCGCATAGTTGTGCATGATCATGATGATCGACAGGCCGCCTTTTTCCTTCAAGCGCATCAGCAGGTCGATGATGAGCCCCGCCTCGCGCGCGCCCATCGCGGCGAGCGGCTCGTCGAGCAACAGGATCTTCGCGTTCGAATGCACCGCGCGCGCCACGGCGATCGCCTGGCGCTGGCCGCCCGACAGACGTTCCACGGGCAAATCCACCGAAGGCACGTGCACGCCGATATCGTCGAGACATTGCGCCGCGCGCTCGCGCATCTGCTTGTGGTCGAGCAGCCTGAACGGTCCGCGCCGCACGATTTCGCGATTCAGGAACATGTTGTGGTAGATGCTCAGCGAATTCGCGAGCGCGAGATCCTGATACACGCATTCGATGCCGAGAGAGCGCGCATGATCGACCGAGCGCAACAGCGTCTCTTCGCCGTCGATGTGGAGCGTGCCGCTCGTTTGCTGATGAAAGCCCGTGAGGATCTTCACGAGCGTGGACTTGCCCGCGCCGTTGTCGCCGAGGATGCCGAGGATCTCGCCGTTGCCGAGCGTGAGCGAGACGCCGTCGAGCGCCGTCACCGCGCCGAAGCGTTTGACGAGGTTGTCGCCTCGCAACGCGAGCGGCGTGTTCGCGCCGCCGAGCGCAGCGGAGGTGGCGTTCGCGCCCGCCGAGGAGGTTTGCGATTGGTCCATCAGCGTCCACCCTTGCGGCGAATGCGCCCAACGTGGATGTTGAAGATCATCGCCGCCAGAATCGCGGCGCCAAGAATGATGTTGAACGTAAACGCGTTGATGCCGATCAGTGTAAAGCCGTCGTTGAGAATGCCGAGCACCGCCGCGCCGATGAGACCGCCCACGATGGTGCCCGAGCCGCCCGTCAGCGGGGTGCCGCCGATCACGGCGGCGGCCACGGCAAGGAACATGATCTGGTTGCCGCCCGCCTGCGGGTCGATCGAAGTAATGCGAAAGGCTTCGAGCATGCCGGTGAAGCCCGCCAGCACCGCGGCGAGGACGAAGTTGCCGAGGCGCAGCCGCTTCACATGAATGCCGGCCTCGCTCGCGCCGAGCGGATTCGCACCCGCGGCCTGCGTGTGAAGGCCCCAGCGCGTATGCCGCAACAGCACGTGCATCGCGAACGCGATCACGAGGGTCCAGATGATCTCGCTGTAGCCCCACGCGCCCATGACCGCGGCGAACGCGGGCGAGCCGGGCGTGGGGGCGGGCGTGCCGCGCGAGATCGTGAGCGTGATGCCGTTGATCAGAAAGAGCGTACCGAGCGTCGTGACGAACGAGGGTAGCCGCAGCCACACCGTCACCGCTCCGTTCACGAAGCCGACCGCGCCCGCCGCCACGAGCCCCGCGATCACGGCGAGCCACATCGGCGCGCCCGCGTCATTCGCGAACACCATCATGAATGGCGCGAACGCGAACACCATGCCCGCCGACAGATCGATGTCGCCGCCGATCATCAACATGATTTCGCCGAACGCAATGATCGCCACCGGCGCGATGAACTGCGAGAGGTTGACGAGGCTCGCGTTGGTGAGCAGGAAATCGTGGTTCGCGAATTCGAAGTAGGCGGCCAGCAGCACGGCCACGTGCAGGATGCGCAGCTCGGCCGCCCACTGAGACGCGAACGAAACGCCCGCGCGCCGGGGCGCGCGGACTGCTTCGGTGTTGCTGGTTTCGTTCACTGTATTCATCAGGACTTGATTGCGCCGGACCGCGGGACGATTTGCTGCTTATCGGTCTTGCCTTCGAAGCGCGTCGAGGTATTGAGGTACGGCTCGACGTTCTCCTTGGTCACGAACTTCAGGCCGGTGTTGATTTCGGCCGGCCCGACGAGGCCGCCCGAGCTGAGGAACACGAACGCCTGCATCACCGTATAGAAACCTTGAACGTACGGCTGCTGGTCGATGGTGAAGTCGAGGTAGCCTTCATGGATCAGCTGGATCGTGGTCGGCAGCAGGTCGAAGCCGCCGCCGTGCACGCCCTTCGCGGGCAGGTTCGATTCCTTCATCACCTGCGCGACGCCCTGTGTGCTGCCCGCATCCACGGCGAACATGCCCTTCAGGTCCTGGTGTCCCAGATAGAACGCCTTGATCTTCGACAGTTCCTCGTTGACGGTCGCGCCCGTGGCCACGGTCTGGATGTCGATCTTCTTGCCGGACTTTTTGATCGCGTCGCTCGCCCCGTCCATGCGCGGCTGGATGTTGAGCTGCCCCGGCGTCGCAATGAACAGCGCGACCATGCCGCTGTCGATCAGGCTCACGATGCGCTCGCCCATCTGGTAGCCGGACAGATACAAGTCCTGGCCGATATACGCGAGGCGCGGATTCTTCTTGCCGCGCGGCGCGTCGGCGTTGTAGGCGAACACGGGAATGCCGGCGTCGAGCGCGGCCTGGATTGGCTTGTCGAAAGCGCTCGGATCGACGATCGGCACCGCGATGGCGTCGGCCTTCGCGGCGATCGCCGAATTCACGGCGCGGACCATTTCGCCGGCGTCGGAGGTGGCCGAGCCGGTCCACTGATAATCCATGTTGAGCAGCGAGCAGGCATCCTGAATGCCGTATTGCGTCGGCACGAAGAACGGGTTGGTGGTGACGTGATTGACGAACACGATCTTCCACTTCTTGTGCGACGGAAACGCCGACTCCGCTGCTTGCGCGCTGCCGACCAGCCCGCCCGCGCCGCCTAGCGCACCCATCAGCGAAAGCGCCGCGCCGAGTCCGGCGCCCTGCATTAGCCCGCGCCGAGTCGGATTGAAAGAGTTGTTGCCTTGTTGCTGGTTGTCATCCCGTTGCTGTGCCATCTCATCCTCCGATTCTTCTCTTCGTTGGTCGATGCGCTCGACGTTGCGTCGATCGTGTGCAGATGCTGGAAGGCACCGGGAGTGCGCTGGGCAGCGCGAGACTTTGGCGTGGCGACGTGCAACCCCGATTCGAGGCGCTCGATACGCGCCGTGCGGTACCGCAAAAATGTTAGTGCAGTGCGGTTGCACCGCCTAATCCATGTATACCCGCACCATTCCGAAGAGTGGGACGGCGGGGTTACGAAGTTGTGGATAGTGGCGCCCGACGGGGTGCAATGGATGGTCTGCGCCGCTGTCGGCGGACTGGCGAAAGGGTGGCGCGGCACCGGGTGGCGCACCGCAGCACCTAGGACGCGGACGCGACCGCCGCTTCGTGGGGCGCGGCGCTCAAAGCGTTTCGCCCGCCAACACCGTCGCGACATGCGCACGCAACGTCGGCAGCACTTCGCCTTCGAACCACGGATTGCGCTTGAACCACGCCACATTGCGCGGCGACGGATGCGGCAGCGGCATCACATGGGGTCCAAACTCGGCCCATCTGACGAGCGTATCGGTCGAGGTCGGGCCAAACGCGTCGCCGAGACCAAAGCGCTGCGCGTATTGTCCGATCAGCAGCGTCAATTTCACCGAACGCATCCGCGCGAGCAATTGGCCATGCCAGCGGCTCGCGCACTCGGGACGAGGCGGCAGGTCGCCGCTCGCGCCGCGGCCCGGAAAACAGAAGCCCATCGGCACGATGGCGAACCTGGACGCGTCGTAGAAGGTCGTGTCGTCGACGCCGAGCCATGTGCGCAGGCGCGCGCCGCTCGCGTCGCTCCAGGGCACTCCGGACGCATGCACGCGCGCGCCCGGCGCTTGCCCGATGACCAGAATACGCGCGCTCGCGGACGCCGCAAGCACGGGTCGGGGCGCGTGCGGCAGCATGGGTGCGCACAGCGTGCAGGCGCGGATATCGTGAAGCAGCGTGTCGAGCGACGTGTCGTGTTTCGACGTACGTTTGGTGGTAACGGCCATAAAGCGGTGCGGAGTGACTGGCGTGCAGTCGTGTCGTGAGTCGGCTCAGTTCTGCGCCTCTGCCGGATAGATCAGCGTGCCGTCGGCCTGGGCCTCGGCGCCAGGCGTCATCGTGGCGGCGTTCGTGTGATGCGCGTCCATGATGTGCAGCACGGTTTCATCGTGCATCAGCAGATAGTCCGTAATGATACGCCGGTGGCAACGCCACCAGACCGCTTCCGAGCACATGATCGCGCAGCGCTGCCGATGACCGAGCGTCAGCAGTTGCGCCAGTCCCTCGCGGAACGCGTCGCTCATTGCATAGTCGGCATAGTTGCGAAAGGCGGGATGCGTCCAGTACGCATTCGGCGAACGCGCGTCGTCCTTGCGCCTGCTGCGGCGTCCGCCGAGTGCGGCGAGATGCACGTAGTCGATATGCTCCGCTGCGAGCGAGGCGGGCAACGTGTCGCGATTGAACTGCGGGTTGGTTCGCGAGCGCGGGATGCTGCGCACGTCCACCAGCAAGGCGATCTGCTCGCCTTTCAGCAAGTCGACGAATTCCTGCAACGGACGCGTCGAATGGCCGATCGTGTAAAAAGGGCGTTTTGTTTTCATGCGTGCCTCGCCGACCTCGATCGCGGCGACGATTCCTACACGGTTACAACCTTTGGCGCAGTAAGGTCAACTGCGTCCCGATTCAGGCGCCGCACGTGCCATGCCTGACGAGCCGGGTGGCCATCATCCCGGTATCCGGTGCAACTTGCTCCCGCGAGCCAGAGTTGCAACAATGCACCCGCGATGGCCGCCGCGCGGCACGCCGTCGCCCGCGTATTTTCTTTCGCCCCGCTTGCACCATGACCGACGGCCTGCCCAATCCCCAACGCGCGTTTGCGTACCTCGCGATCGCCATCGCGATGACGATGTCGGTGCTCGACACCTCGATCGTCAACGTCGCGCTGCCCACCATCAGCAACGACCTGGCCGTATCGCCGGCGAATGCGATCTGGGTCGTCAACGCTTATCAGCTGGCGGTCACGGTGTCCTTGCTGCCGCTCGCGGTGCTCGGCGACGGCCTCGGCTACAAGCGTGTCTACTGCTATGGACTCGTGCTCTTCACGCTGGCGTCGTTCGCCTGCGCGAATGCGCACACGCTGCTGGTGCTGGCGGTCGCGCGCGTGTTTCAGGGCTTCGGTGCAGGCGGCATCATGAGCGTGAGTATCGCGCTGGTGCGCTTCGTTTTTCCGAAGGCACGGCTTGGCGTCGGCGTCGGTTTATCGTCGCTGGTGGTGGCCGTTTCGTCGGCGGCGGGGCCGAGCATCGCGTCGGCGATTCTGTCGGTCGCGCACTGGCAGTGGCTGTTCCTCGTCAACGTGCCGCTCGGCGTGCTGGCGCTGTCGATCGGCGCGCGCACTTTGCCGGTGACACCGGAATCGGGCGCTCGCCTGAGCGGCCTGAGCGTCCTGCTCAACGCGCTCACCTTCGGCCTGCTGATCTCGGGTCTCGCCGCTTTCAAGCAGCCGGGGGCGACGCAGCGCGGCGCCGCGATGGTCGCGCTCGCACTGGTGGCCGGTGTGCTGTTCGTGCGGCGCGAAAGCCGGCTCGCGAAGCCGATGCTGCCCATCGACCTGCTGCGCATGCCGGTGTTTTCATTGTCGATGGCCACGTCGATCTGCTCGTTCGCGGCACAGACGATGGCGTACATCGTGCTGCCGTTCTATTTCGAGCAGACGCTGAAGCTGTCGGAAACCCAAACCGGCTTTCTGATGACACCGTGGCCGCTCGTGACTGCGTTGATCGCACCGGTTGCGGGCCGGCTGTCCGACCGGTGGGCTCCGGGGCGCATCAGCAGCGTCGGGCTCGTCGTGTTCGGCTGCGGACTCGCGATGCTCTGCCAGCTCGGCGACACGGCGACGCGTTTCGACATCGTGTGGCGGCTCGCGGTCTGCGGCCTCGGCTTCGGCATCTTTCAGTCGCCGAACAATCGCGTAATCATCGGCAGTGCGCCGCGGCATCGCAGCGGCGGCGCGTCCGGCCTGCAAGCGATGGGACGTCTGCTCGGCCAGTCGAGCGGCGCGGTGGCGGTGTCGATCGTGTTCGGGCTCGTGCACGGCCGGCACCTGACGCTGATTGCGGGCATTGGTGCGGCGCTCGCGTTGATCGCGGCCTGCGTGAGTTCGGTGCGGCGCATGACGGAGTACAGCGACGCCCCGCAGGAATCACAGGCTACACCAACGCGGCCGGTCTCCGAGCGTTGACGGGGGGGCGGCGTCGTTGTGCCGCCGGTGCGTCTACGCGAGATTCGAAGGCGCCGCTTTCAGCACGTCGACGTGCTTCGGAATCAGGCCGAGATCGAGGAACGTATCGGCGATCTGTTGCTGCTCGCCGAGAATCGCGCGGGTAATCGGCTGCGTGCCGAACTGCTGACGCCGCACCGCCGCGTCTACGACCTGCTTCGGCAGACCCCATAGCTGCGCGAGTTCGCTCGCGAGCTGATCCTTGTTCTGCTTGCCCCACTGATCGACCTTGTCGAGCTCTTCGATCACGATGCGGATCACGTCGGGATTGTTCGCCGCATAACTCTGCGACGAGAAGTAGAACGCGCGATTGCCGACTACGCCGCTCGCATCGGCAATCACGCGAGCGCCGAGCGAATGCTCCGCCGCGGCGAAGAACGGATCCCAGATGACCCACGCGTCGATCGACGCGCGCTCGAACGCCGCGCGCGCATCGGCGGGCGCGAGGAACACGAGCTTTACGTCGCCGTATTGCAGGCCATGCTGACGCAGCAGCTTGACGAGAAAGTAGTGGACGTTGCTGCCTTTGTTGAGCGCGATCCGTTTGCCCTTCAGGTCCGCGACCGAGCGGATCGTCGATTGCGGCGGCACCAGCACCGCTTCCGACTGCGGCCGCTTGTCGGTCGCCGCCACATAGGCCAACGGTGCGCCGGCGGCCTGCGCGAAGATCGGCGGTGCTTCGCCGACGTCGCCGAAATCGATCGAGCCGACGTTCAGTGCTTCCAGTTGCACGGGGCCCGCCGCGAACTCGGTCCATGTCACCGATACGTTCAGCGGCGCGAGCCGTTTCTCGAGCGTACCCCGGCCCTTCAGCAGATTCAGATAACCCTTCTGGTTGCCGACGCGCAGCGTGCGCGCATTGCCTTGCGCGAACAAAAGCGGTGCTGCCGCGGCCGCCGCGGCGCCGAGCGAAAGTTTCAGGAAGGTGCGGCGGTCGTGAAGCGTTCTGGTAATTGACATGACGGGCGATACGATCGGGAGGGCAATGAAGAAGGCAGGATGCGCGGCGCCCGAAGCGCCGCCGCTCGAGTCGCGAGTGATTCGTGCGTGATTCGCGTGTCGGATCAGTGCTGGGGCGCGCCATCCCATGCGGGCAGCGTGGCGCCGTGATAGACGGTCAGGATCGCCGAGGCGACGTTGGCCTGCTGGTAGCTGTCGACGATCGTCTTCACCCACGCAGCGTTCGCGTCTTTCGCGTTGACCGCGATGAAGTTGCGATACGGATTGCCCGGTACCTTCTCCTGCGCGATGCGTTCCTGCGGAATCTTGATGCCCGCCTTGATCGCCCAGTCGGTATTGACGACCGCAGCGTCGAGGTCGCCGATCGCACGGCCGACGATGCCCGCGTCGAGCTCTTTGATCTGGATGTGCTTCGGATTGTCCGCGATGTCGCGCGCGGTCGGCAGCAGGCCGACGTCGGGGCGCAGCTTGATCAGCCCGTTCGCCTGTAGCAGAAGCAGCGCGCGGCCTTCGTTGCTCGGATCGTTCGGCACGCCGATCGTCGCATTCTGCGGCAGCGCCGCGATCGATTTCACCTTGCGCGAGTAGAGACCGATCGGCTGCACGTAGGTATAGCCGACGGGCACGATCTGATAGTGGCGCGCGGCGATCTGCGCATCGAGATACGGCTTGTGCTGGAACGAGTTCGCATCGAGGTCGTGTTCGGCGAGCGCTTCGTTCGGCTGCGTATAGTCGGAGAAGGTCGTGATCTTGACGGTGATGCCCTGCCTGGCCGCATTGGCGGTGACCGCACGCCACACGTCTTCGTCCTCGCCGGACATGATGCCGACTCGGACCGTTTGTCCTGCCGCAAGCGCCGGTTGCGCGCTGACGATGCCGCATGTAACGAGAACCGAGAGGAGTGCGGCCCTGAGTGCTTTGGTCGTGGTCATGTCTGGAATGCGATCGAAGTGAAGGTCCGGAAATCGTAGAGAGGCGCTCGTTAGCGCACAAATAATATCGAGCGCTATCGTTATCGCGGTTGAGCGTAAGCGGATAACCCGTTTCGTCGGCACCGCCAGACCGACATTGCATCGGCGGCGCAAAGCATTGCACAAATGCTTGTTTGCACGAGCGCGCGCTGCTGACTAGATTCGATGCATGCCATCAGCAGGAGGGCGCACGATGTCATTGAATCTCGCATCGTTCTATCGGCGGGCCGTGTCCGCTGCCTTCGAAGCCGTGCGGCAGCGGGTCCATCGCGACCAGCCGCGCGACGATCCCGAGCGACTTGAGCGCATTGCGACTTACGCGCGCGCGGGATACTTCAATATGGGCTATACGCTCGAATCGTTTAGCGTGATCGCGGAAATCGCACCGGATTGACGGTGTCATCGGTGAGTTGTGCGCGCGCGGCATATCGCCGGCCGTCATAACCTTAGTCGCAATTGGCTTTGATCGGGGCGCGCAGACTACCTATACTCGTGCGCTTGTCGATCAACCCAGGCCGCCTCGCCGGCACGAGCATGTCGCGAGCTCCACGTATCACTAGCGACGCGCATGATGCGTCGAAACCCGCGTCGCCGCGTCGGCGCCTGTTGGGCGGACTCGCGCTGTCCGCGTTGGCCGCGCCGAACCTGAAGGCGGCGACGCTGCTGAAGCCGCTGGGCGTCGATCCATGGACACAAACTACCGGCGCGCCGATTCTCGAGCATCCATACGGGCTGCCGTCGCCGCGCGAGTCGAACGTGATTCGTCGTGCCGCGCGGGCATGGCCGATGCCGGGCGCCGCCTCGTCGCTGACGCCGCTCGCGGATCTGCATGGCTCGATCACGCCGAATGGGCTCGTCTATGAGCGGCATCGTGCCGGGGTGCCCGATATCGATCCCGACGCGCACCGGCTCGTGATTCATGGTCTCGTGCGCGAGCCGAAGCTCTTCACGATGGACGATCTGCTGCGCTTGCCTTCGGAGTCGCGCATTCATTTTCTCGAGTGTTCGGGCAACACGGGGAGCGAATGGAAAGGACCGAGCGGGCTTCCTGTACAGATCACGCATGGACTGCTGTCGTGCTGCGAGTGGACCGGCGTCAGGCTGTCGACGCTGCTCGAAGCCGTCGGCGGACGCACGCTGACCAGCGACGGCGCAACGCCGCAATGGCTGCTCGCCGAAGGCGCGGACGCCGCCGCGATGACACGCAGTTTGCCGCTCGATCGGATTTTGGACCGCGCGCTCGTCGTCTATGCGCAAAACGGCGAACGCCTGCGGCCGGAGAACGGCTATCCGGTGCGTCTGTTGGTGCCGGGCTTCGAGGGCAATACGAACGTGAAATGGCTGCGGCGGCTGAAGATCGTCGATGCGCCGTTGCAGACACGTGAGGAAACGTCGAAGTACACGAGCATATTGCCCGATGGCCGAGCGCGTCAGTTCGTATTCGAGATGGACGCGAAGTCGGTGATCACGCGGCCGTCCGCGGGACAGCGGCTCACGGTGCAGGGCTTCTATCCGATCGTCGGACTCGCGTGGTCAGGGCGCGGAGCGATTCGCAAGGTCGAGGTATCGACCGACAGTGGAGCGACCTGGCAGGCCGCAGTGCTCGACGAGCCTGCGCGCGATCGCGCGTTGACCCGCTTCCAGGCCGGCTTCGTGTGGAACGGTGCGCCGACCGCCATCCTGTCGCGCGCGACGGATTCGACCGGCTACGTTCAACCGACGCGCGAGGCGCTCGTCGCAGCGCGTGGTCTGAACTCGAACTATCACTACAACGGCATTCAGCAGTGGCGCATCGAAGCCGATGGGAGCGTTAAAAATGCGTGAGCCTGTGCGGTTCGGTGCTTCGAAATCGAAAACGATGCGCGCTCTGCTGGCATGGGTCACGGCTAGCAGTCTGCTCGCTGGCTGTTCGTCTTCATTCGATGCAACGCGCGACGCGCAGTCCGCTGCCGCCGCGCAAGCGCGCTGGCGTTCATCCGTCGACGCGATCGGCAAGCCTGTCAGCGAAGCCGATCTGAGCGCGTGGAATATCGATGTCGCGCCGAACGGCCACGGCTTGCCCGACGGCAGCGGCGACGTCGCAACGGGTGGGCGCATTTTCGCGGCGAAATGCGCGGCCTGTCATGGCGCGAAAGGCGAGGGGCTGATCGGCGATCAACTGATCGGTGGGGCGGGCACGCTCGCGACCGCGAGTCCGAAACGCACCGTTGGCAGCTTCTGGCCGTATGCGACGACGCTATTCGACTATATAAACCGGGCGATGCCGTATAACGCGCCGCAGTCGCTGAGCGCGGACGAGGTGTATGCGCTCAGCGCGTGGATCTTGAACCGTAACGGTATCGTGCCGGACGATGCGCGTCTCGACGCGCATTCGCTCGCCGCTATCCGCATGCCGAACCGGGATGGCTTCGTGCCCGACCCTCGACCGGGCAAGCTTTGACAGGCGTTCGGCCGGCGGGCTTATTGGAGCAGTAAGGGAATTAATCCTGCGGCGGCAACAGTGCCGCAAGCAGCCGGCGCAACTGCGCCAATTCGCTTGCCGTCAGCCGTTCAGTTAGAATGCGCTCGACCTGCTCGACGCGCGGACGCAAGGCCGCAAGCTGCTTCTTACCGGCAGCGGTGAGATACAGCACATAACTGCGCTTGTCGACAGGATCGTCGGCGCGCTCGATCTGACCATTGCGCACCATACGTGCAACGAGATCGGCGATCGTCGAACGATCCACATCGAGTTTATCTCCGAGTTGCCGCTGACTGACGCCGGGTGTCTCGTGCAAGACTTCGAGCGCTGCGTACTGCACGCTCGTGATCTCGGCGGAGACCTCACTCAGCCAGACCGCTGCATGGCGCTGTTGGGCACGGCGCACCAGGCTGCCAGTAAATTTGGGGAGCGCGCCGGCGTCTTCAGGTTTGATCGGCAATTTCGGAGTGTCGGATTTAGTTATGGCTTAACGCACGCGAAAGATGGGCCGGAAGAAGGCGTTCAATTCCGCGTACGCATTCAATGGGAGAACATGGGCCACGTATTGGTCGGGACGTACCACCACGAGTGCACCTTGTTCGCGATCGATGCCGCGCTCGTCGAAGATATCAGTCGTCGCGTCGCTCGTAAATGCCTTTTCGTAGTCGACCAGACCGTGGCGACCCTTGCGCGGCAGCAGCAGAGCAGGGATGTCCTGGAGACGGACTTCGCGATGCGGCTGTTGCAATACCGCGCGCAGATCGAGAACGCTGTCCACGTCGGCGTCCTTCGGCGTGAAGAGCCGCAAAACGGATTCCGGCGACTTGTCGAGATGCTCGCACAACGCATTCAGCGCACGACCCGACGCGTCCGCAAAAGCGTACAGACGCCAACGGCCGTCGGCTTGCGCCGCATGCCCGAGATGGAACGGTTTTGCATCAGCGAGGCGAACCACAGGCGACGAGTGAAAGCGCGTGCCGATCGTAAAGCCTTTGGCGAGCGCCTGATGCGTCGCTTCGCCGGTCAGCGTGGCCGGCCGGTAACGCGTCGCGACGCCTGCCGTGTAGCGGCCAGCGCGAACGAAGTACGCCTGAAGCTCCGCGGGATCGACACCGCCTGCTTCGGGCCGGTTGGGGTCCTTCGGCGGAGCGGCCATCATTGCCGACCATTCCTTGTCGAAATCGATCAGCTCCTGCGCAATGGGTTGGCGCTCGTCCGAATACGTGCGCAGCAGATCGGCGTCGCTACGGCCTTGCAGCACCGCGCCGAGCTTCCAGCCGAGATTGAAGCCGTCCTGCATCGACACGTTCATGCCTTGGCCCGCCTTGGCGCTATGCGTATGGCAGGCGTCGCCCGCGATGAACACGCGCGGTTCGCGCGAAGTGCCGTCGGCGGCGATCGCGTCGTCGAAGCGGTCGGTGAGACGCTGACCGACCTCGTAGACCGAGAACCACGCGACTTCCTTGACGTCGAGCGTATAGGGATGGAGGATGCTTTGCGCCGTCTCGATGATGCGATCGACCGTGATCTGCTTGAGGTTGTCGCGATTCTCCGGAGTGACGTCGCCGAGGTCGACATAGAAGCGAACCAAATATCCGCCTTCACGCGGAATGATCAGCAGGTTGCCCTTGCTCGCGGATTGAATCGCCGCTTTCAGCCGGATGTCCGGGAAGTCGGTAACGGCCAGCGCGTCCATCACGCCCCACGCATGGTTGGCCGCGTCACCGCGCAGCGTTTGTCCGATGGCGGTGCGTACCCGGCTGCGCGCGCCGTCGCAACCGACGACATAGCGCGCGCGCACGGTCACCGTCTCGTCGAGCCGCGCGGGATCGGTGCGCCGCAGCGTGACCAGCACCGGGTATTCATTCGTATCGTCGCGCTGGACGTCGACCAGTTCGAGGCCGTAGTCCGGTTCGATCCGGCGCGCGGAGCGACGCATCACGTCGAGCAGATACTCCTGGATACGCGCCTGATTGACGATGACGTGCGGAAATTCCGAAAGACCCGTTTCGGTATCCTGAACCCGGCCGGTTCGACTGATCGCGCCGCGGTCATTTGCATCGGGTCGCCAGAATACCGTTTCATTGACCCAATAGGCTTCTTGCAGCAGGCGATCCGCGAGGCCGAACGCATTGAACATCTCGACGGTACGGCACGCTACGCCATCGGCCTGTCCCATCTGCAACGGTCCGTCGCGACGCTCGACGATGCGCGTGTTGATCGACGGGAATTGCGACAGCTGCGCCGCCAGCACGACTCCGGCAGGGCCGCTGCCGACGATCAGCACGTCGACCGTCTCCGGCATCTGCGCAGCATGTGCGTTGCCGATGGCTGGCTCGATCGTCGGATCGCCGACCCGGAAACCGTTGAGATGAAATTGCATAGCGTCCTCCTCCGTTCAGTAAATATCTGCTGAACGCGAATATACTCCGTACCCCAACCATTTTGAAGTACTTCGTGCGAGGATGGATGTTTACCCTGGTTTAGAAGAGCCCTCCTGGACCGTCTGATTCAATGGCCGTGCCAATGGCCTCCATGGCCACCCCAGTAGCCGCCAATGCCGATGCCGAGGCTCACGGACGGCGGTGCGACGTAGTACCCGGGCGCATAGCCATAAGCGGGTGCCGGCTCATACCCATAGCCATAGCTGGGCGGCGGCGGTGCGACGACGCAGCCCGCGAGGCCGACTGATACGATGATTGCAACGAGTAGTCTGCTCATGATCGTTGTCCTCCAATCATCGAGGGCGTGCAAGATTCGGTCCAGCCTTCTGCCACCACGTCGACAGAACCCATTCGTCGGCGGAGAAATAAAGCGGCAGCATCGCCGGATAAGCGAGGCTGTTTCGGTACGCGATGCGATGAACCGCGGAATACCAGTGCGGGATCACGTAGTAGCCGTTCATCAACACCCGGTCGAGCGCGTGGGTCGCATCGACGAGCTGCTCATCCGTTTGCGCGCCCAGCACCTTGCGCAGGATCGCGTCGATGGCCGGCGACTTCACGCCGGCGAGATTGTCGGAGCCGGGCTCGTTCGCGTACTGGCTGCCGAAACGCGATAGCTGCTCGGTGCCTGGCACCTGCACGTCGGGCAGGCGCACGGTCGTCATGTCGAAGTCGAACGCGTCGATGCGCTTTTGAATCAGTGCGAAATCGGCGGTGCGAAAGTTCATCGTGATGCCGAGCTTCTGCAGATTGCGGCCGAACGCAGCGGCGACCGGTTCCATCGACACGCCGCCGCCCGTGTCGCCGAGCAGCTCGAAGACGAATGGCTGACCGTTCGCGTTGCGCAGCGCGCCGTCGCGATACGTCCAGCCCGCTTGGGCCAGCAGCTCGCGCGCCTTGATCAGGTTGGCGCGCAGCGATCCCGGTGGATCGGTGTTGGGCTGTTGCGGCATCTCGCCGAACACGGCGGGATCGAGTTGATTGCGCAATGGCTCGAGAATCGCGAGTTCGCCTTCGCTGGGTTTGCCCTTGGCCTGCAGGTCCGTGTTGACGAAGAAGCTGTCGGTGCGCTTGTACTGATCGTAGAAAAGCTGCCGGTTGAGCCACTCGAAGTCGAACGCGAGATCGAGCGCCTCGCGCACGCGCACGTCCTGAAAGAGCGGCCGCCGCAGGTTGATGAAAAAGCCCTGCATGCCCACGCCGTTGTGATGAGGAAACTCGCGCTTGATCAGCTCGCCGCTGTCGAAGCGCTTGCCGATATCGCGCCGCACCCAGCTCTGCGCGGTGTGTTCGACGAGCACGTCGTACTCGCCCGCCTTGAACGCTTCGAGTTGCGCGACCGCGTCCGCATACAGCTTGTAGTCGATGCGCGCGAAGTTGTGCGTGCCCACGCGGACCGGCAGCGACGCACCCCAGTAGTTCGGGTTGCGCTCGTAGCTGATGGTTCGGCCGTTGTCGTATCGATCGATCAGATAATCGCCGCTTGCAATCGGCTTCTCGAACGCGAGTTGATCGAAAGGAATGCGCGTGCCGTCCGGCCGCATGCCCCACTTGTGCGAAAACACCGGAATTCCGCCCGCGAGCAGCGGCATCTCGCGTGTCGCGACCTTGAAATCGAAGCGAATCGTGAGCCGGTCGATCACCACCGCGCGCGCGATCTGCCCGAAGTACACCGCGAACTGCGGCAGCGCCTGCGGACTTTTCAGCGTGTCGAACGAGAACTTCACGTCCGCTGCGGTGACCGGATCGCCGTTCGAGAAGCGCGCTTTCGGGTTGATGTGGAAGGTTGTCGACAGGCCGTCCCTGGCGACGTCGATGTCGTCGGCGAGCAGGCAGTACGCGCTCGCCACTTCGTCGGCACTGCCGGTCGTCAGGCTTTCGAACATCAGTCCGAGTCCCGGTGCGGGATTGCCTCGCAGCGTAAATGGGTTGAATTTGTCGAAGCTCGTCAGCCGGTTCGGATTCGAGAGCACGAGCGTGCCGTCGCGGGGGGCGTCGGGGTTGACGTAGTCGAAGTGCTTGAAATCAGCGGGATATTTAGGCTCGCCGTATTGGGCGATCGCGTAGACAGCATAAGCGGGGTCGGCACTCCATAGCGCCGATCCGCTCAGCACGAGCGCGAGCAGCAAGCGCCAGCTGTTGGACGAGCGGATCATTGGACCGGTCAAAACTGCGTCCCGGTATCCGCACGGGTGCATCCACACGGCAATCGATCGAGCGGCGCGCATCAGCCGCTCGCGCCCGTCACGAAATCACGATACGACGGATGTCCGGCTGGATGTCTGATGGCGGATGGCGTGGTGGACATGGCTTTTCCTTTCGATGCTGGGGCCGGTGCCATCGTGATCTGCATTAGCCGTGCCTGAATGGATCGTCTATTGCGATTGCGCCGCGAACACTCGTTTCGCGGCGCGCAACCTGACTCTGCGACGCCAGCGGCAACCAGTCAATCACGCGTCACCGTCGCATCACATCGCCTTTGACGCCCGCCATCAACGCGCCCCCGCTAAGCACAAGCAGCCCAGCAAGAATATAAACGGCGAGATCCATACTGCCCGTCGCCGTGCGTATCTGCCCGATCACCCACGGGCTGACGATGCCGCTGGTGATGCCAATGCTGCTAATGAACGCAATGCCAGATGCAGCCGCTTTGCCAGACAGATAGCTGGTAGGAACCGCCCAGAAGATCGGCAGCGCCGCGAAGATCAACACAGAGGCCAGCGACAAAATTGCCAGCATCGCAGCAAAGCTGCTCAGGTGCAGCGTAAGCGCCGCAAGCGCGAGACCACCGCCCACGGTGCAGAAAGCAAAATGCCTGCGCCGTTCCCCAGTTCGGTCCGAGCGGCGCGCAATCAAAATCAGACCCACTGCGCCGATCGCATTCGGCACCACCGTATAAAGACTTACCGCGACCACATCCTGAACGCCGAAATCACGGATCATCAACGGCATCCAGAAGTTGAGCGTCAGCGATGCACAGGTCAGCGAAAAATAGATGAACGCGAACAGATAGACGCGCGGATTGAGCAACGCCTCAGCGAAGCTGAGACCGTCATGCCCGCTGTGTTTCGCCTGGCCTTGCGCGCACAGCGTGACGAGCCGGTCCTTTTCTGCCTGCGTGAGCCAGCTCGCGTCGTGAGGCTTGTCGACCAGATAGCGCCACGACAGCAATCCGAGAATCACAGCCGGTGCGCCTTCGATCGCAAACATCCACTGCCATCCGAACAGCTTCAGCACGCCGCCCATGTCGCGCATGATCCAGCCGGAGAAAAGTCCGCCGAGCACGCCCGCGACCGCCACGCCCGCGAAAAACACCGAGATCACGGCGGCGCGCCGGCTGGCCGGAAACCAGTACGTCAGATACAGCACGATGCCCGGGAAAAAGCCCGCCTCGAACACGCCCAGCATGAAGCGCAGAACGTAAAAGTGCGCGGGCTTCGACACGAACATCATGCACATCGACGCGATGCCCCACAGCAGCATGATCCGCATGAAGGTTTTACGCGCACCGTATTTGGCCAACAGCATGTTGCTCGGCACCTCGCACAAAACATAGCCGATATAGAACACGGCTGCGCCGAACCCGTACATCGCGTCGCTGAAGCCGAGATCATGCTTCATCTGCAATTGCGCGAAGCCGATGTTGATCCGGTCCAGAAACGACACGACGTAGCAAAGAAACAGAAACGGCACGATGCGCCACGCGACCTTTCTGAACATCGAATCGTCGCTCGCGACGGACGCGGCGTGGCCAATGGCGTTGCCATCGAGGGAATGCTGCATGTCTCGCTCCAGGTGCGGAGCGCGCCTGTGCGAAGACGAGCGCGCCCGAGGCGTCTAGCGCGCCTTCATGGTTTGAACGGGGAAAAGGAAAGACCGGACGGTCTTTCCCGGAGTGCGTGGGGCGATCAGCTCTGCAGCGCGTCCCACATCTCCTTATCGCGCTGCGCGGTCCAGATGCGCGGATGGCTGATACCGCTTGCTTCGTCGTAGGCTCGCGACACGTCGAACGGCAGGCAATGCTCGTAAATGAAGACGTTGCCGAACTTCGGGTCCATCGCCTTGCGTGTCAGCGCCATCGCACCCTTCAGATCGAGCTTGTCCCTGAATGCGTCACGGCCCGCCTGCAATAGCGTGGTGACGAAGTCTTTCGTGTAGTCGAGGCCCTTGTTCACTTCCGCCGGCGACAGCAGCGCGGGGCCGCGGCCCGGCACCAGCTTCTCCGCATTCAGCGCGCGCAATGCTTCGAGCGTTGCCGGCCATTGTTCGAGTTGCGCGTCGCCGCAGTAACAGGCCGCGTCGTACTCGACCAGGTCGCCGGAGAACAACACCTTCTGCGATGGCAGCCAGACGATCGTGTCGCCCTTCGTGTGGCCGGAGCCGAGATGTGCGATGCGCACTTCGAGCTTGCCGAGAAAGAGCGTCATTTCCTTTTCGAACACCAGCGTCGGCCACGTCAGGCCGGGCACCGTTTCGACGCCTGCAAAAAGGCGCGGGAAGCGTTCGATCTCCGACTTCATATCGGCTTCGCCGCGCTCGACGATCATTTCGTAGGTGCCGCGGCTAGCGATCACCTGTTGCGCGCCTTCCTTGAAGTATGCCGACGCGCCCAGCACGCGCACCGCGTGATAGTGCGACAGCACGACGTATTTGATCGGCTTGTCGGTGACGCTGCGAATCTTCGCGATCAGGTCTTGCGCCATGGCCGGCGTGGCGGTGGTGTCGACGATCAGCACGCCGTCGTCGCCGACGATCACGCCCGAGTTAGGGTCGCCCTCGGCCGTGTACGCATACGCGTTTTCCGACAATTGGGTCCACGTGATCTTCTTTTCTTCCAGGTCGGCCTGGGATGCGAAAGCCTTCGCCATGTCTGTCTCCGTCTCGCGACTCGTTGGGGGATGACTAATAGTCGTCGTCGCACGGATATTTGTCAATGACAAAATACCTTGTCATTAACTAAGATAGGGTAAACTCGGTTGGTTGGTCGGCACGGTCCGATCGGATACCATCTAGGCCTTCCACGGGCGACACCGAACGGGCCGAATCTCCTTCGAGGCAAGACCGGACAACACGATGGCTGATACGACAAGCGAAAAGAAACAGCGGGGCATTCAAAGCGTCGAGGTCGGCGGACGGCTGCTGCAGGCGCTGGCGCGACAGCGCGAGCCGCTCGGGCTGACGGAACTGGCCGGCGAGGCGCAGCTGTCGTCGGCGCAGGCGCATACGTATCTGGTAAGCCTGACGCGCCTCGGCCTCGTCAAGCGCGACGCGCTAACCGGAAACTACGAGCCGGGGCCGCTATCGTTGCGGCTTGGCCTCATGCATATCGAACAGCAGCCCGTCTATCGCATCGCGGTGCCCCATGCGGCTGCGCTCGCGGAGCGGATCGGTCTTTGCGTCGCGATCTGCGTGGCGGGCGTGCAGGGACCGACCATCGTCCGGTACGAGCGCAGCGGTGCGCCACTGCATGTCAATCTGCACATCGGCACGGTGATGTCGCTCGAAGCGACATCGACTGGCCGCGTCTTCTGCGCGTTTTGCGCACCCGAGCAGGTCGCGGAAATGGCGCGAAGCCAGGCGCAGTCGGCGGAGCCGACGCCGGCGCGCGGCCGCGCTGCCAAAGGGTCGGCTAGCGCCGAATGGCGCAAGCGCTTCGATGAGATCCGCGCACGCGGCATCGAGCGCGGTATCGATGCGCCGAGTCCTGGCATCAGCAGTCTGAGCGTGCCGGTGTTCGATGGCGACCAATGGATGCAGCTCGCGTTGACGGCGATCGGCTCGTCGGGCTCGATCGACGTAGCGTGGGATGGCGCGGTCGCACGTCAGCTGCTCGAGACTTCCCGACGCATCACCGAAGCGCTGGTTATACCCACCTGAGAATCATGCAGATCGAAACCCCGGACGCGTCCGACGCGAACACGCCCCCACTCAGCGATACGAAAGCTCAGCGCGGCATCAGCGCGCTCGACAACACCGGTGATCTCCTGCTGGCACTCGTTGCCGCCGGCCGCCCGCTGTCGCTGCGCGATCTGGCCGCCGCCGCCGATATGCCCGCCGCCAAGGCGTTTCCGCATCTGGTGAGTCTGCTCAAGGTGGGCTTGCTGAGCCGCGACGACGCGGGTCTTTTCAGCGCGGGACCGCTCGGCATGGAGCTCGGCCTGATCGCGTTGCAGCGCATGTCGCCGATTCGCGATGCCGAACCGGAGATCGTCACGCTCGCGGCGGAGTCCGGCATGAGCGTCGCGGTGGCGATTCTTGGACCTTTGGGGCCTACCGTTATCCGCTTCGAGGAATCCGCGCGACCGCAACACGTGAGCCTGCGCGTGGGCACCGTGATGTCGCTCGTCAACACGGCGATAGGGCGCGTGTTCGCCGCGCATCTCGCGGACGACGTATTGGTCGGGCTGTTGTCGCAGGAATCGATCAGACTTGCTGGCGCGCCGGCCGCGGAGGTGTTCGTGTCGTCGAAAAAGGGCGCGCCGTCATTGGTCCCGACCTATCTGGCACGCCGCGCGAAAGTGCGCAACGACGGTATCGATGACGCACTCGATGCGCCGGTGCCGGGCATCGGCGCGTTGGCCGCGCCCGTGTTCGATCACACAGGCAGCGTCAGTCTGGTGGTCGCGGTGATCGGTCCGTCGGGCGGCTCTGACTTCAGCCTGGGCGGCGCGACCGCGCAGAGGCTGCTCGCCACGACACGACGGCTGTCGTGGCGATTCGGCTGGATTGGGCGCTGAACCTGGTTCAATCCGCGCGCGCCAGCGCAAGCGCTTCGAGCAGCACGTCGGCATCGCCGATGTGGTTGGCGAGCAGCAGCACGAGCTTCGCGTTCATGAAGTGGCTTTGCTCGTCGGTCAGTCCGTTGTGCGCGTCGATGAGTTTTTCATAGAACGCATCGGGATCGGCCATGTTCGTTTCGATGTTCAGCTTGGTCATGATGGTTATCCGTTGCAGGTTGCGCGATCCACGGCCTTGGTGACCGATGCGGTGTCGAGAGCGCGCCAGCGCGCGCAGACGTGCTGGTCCGGACGCAGCAGATAAAACGTGCCAGGCCGCGCATCGAAGCGATGCGTGACGATGCCTTCTACGTCTTCGATCACCGTGACGTGAGGCATGTCCGGCAAAGCGGTCACGGGCGCGCCGCGTGGGACGACGATCAACGAGTGGACCGGCACCGCGAGACCTGCGAGCGCGCGAAGCTGTTCGGCGCATTTCGTCAGGTCGTCTCCCTGGCCGCAGAAGTGCACACCCGTGAAGCCGCCATGTCCGGTCTGATTCAGGAACCAGGCGTTTTCGCCAGCCACCTTGACGGGCGCGTCAGTACTAGCTGCGCCGGGCACCATCGCGCCGGTGAACGTGTCGGCGTCGGGCGTGTTCAGCGGCGAGTCACGCAGAATCGCCGGCACCGACAGACGGCCGCTGTTGACCATGCGCCGCGCGAACGGACACTCCTTCGCGAGCTTCAGCGTCGCATCGCGGAATATACGCGACACCGCGCTTTTCGGCGTGATGAAGTCGGTGGCGCGCGATGAGTTCAGGATGTTTTCGTCCGCCGCATATTCGCGCTCCGATGCATAGGTATCGAGCAGCGCCGGCGGCGCGCCGCCGTTGACGACGAGCCGCAGCTTCCAGGCGAGATTGTCGGCATCCTGCACGCCGCTATTCGCGCCGCGCGCGCCGAACGGCGAGACACCGTGCGCCGAATCGCCCGCGAACAGCACGCGGCCATGCCGGAAGCTGTCCATCCGCAAACACGAAAACGTGTAGACGCTGACCCATTCGAGTTCGAACTCGGCATCGTCGCCGAGCAGCGCTTTGACGCGCGGAATCACTTTTTCAGGCTGTTTCTCCGCGACCGGATCGGCGTCCCAGCCGAGCTGGAAATCGATGCGCCAGACGTTGTCGGGTTGCCTGTGCAGCAGTACCGATTGATTGCGATGGAAGGGCGGGTCGAACCAGAACCAGCGTTCGGTCGGAAACGGCGCCTTCATTTTTACATCCGCGATCAGGAAGCGGTCTTTGAAGGTTCGACCGTGGCTGTCGAGACCGAGCGCCTTGCGCACCGAGCTACGTGCGCCATCGGCAGCGACCACGTATTGAGCGCGCATCGGATAAATGCCGTCGGGCGTTTCGACCTGCAACTCGACATGGTCGTCTTGCTGCGTCACCCCGATCACATTGCTTTTCCAGCGCATTTGCAGATTCGCGGTCTGCTTCGCCTGGTCTGCCAGATAGCCTTCGACGTAGTACTGCTGCAGGTTGATGAACGCAGGTCGCGCGTGGCCTGTTTCGGGCAGCAGGTTGAAGGTATAGATCAGCTCGTCCTGCAGGAACACCTTGCCGACGTTCCAGCTCACGCCTTTGTCGACCATCCGCTTGCCGCAGCCGAGGCGGTCGAAAATTTCCAGCGTGCGCTTCGCAAAACAGATTGCGCGCGAGCCGCTCGACAGCGTGTCGTCGTTGTCGAGCAGCACGGTGCGAACGCCCTGCTGCGCCAGATCGATGGCCGCGGACAACCCGACCGGGCCAGCGCCGATCACGATGACCGGATAGGTGCGCGGGGCACCGGCATCGTGGTCGGCGGCTCGCTCGTACTCGAAGCGCATCGTTTGGTAGTCGATCTGCATGACGTCTCCGGTTTTGCGGATATCTTCCATTAATCTATAGCAAGCAGTATTGCTCCTTGCTAATGTTGCTCATTTTATAAAGCTTTTCGAGCGATCGAATCTGTATTTACCCTGGTGCGGTTTGCTCCCGCATGTGCTGACCTTGCAACGAAATCGCTGACCCGCAGGTCGTGGAGGCGATTCAGCGAGTGAGTGTTCTCGTCGCGGAAATCAGCAACGCTGGTGCGCAGCAGAGCGTCGGCGTCGGGCAGGTCGGTGAAGCGGTCAATCAGATGGACGAAACAACGCAGCAAAACGTAGCGCGCGTCGACGCAAGGGCTTCGGCGGCGGAGAGCTTGAGGCAACAGGCTGCAAACCTCGTTGACTGCGTCGCACAGTTCAGGTTTTGAGTGAGGTGGCCGGCCGGCTTGCTACGGTGAAGTTGCTAAAAACTGCCATATAAAAAATTGCGGAGCCGCTCGCACATGCGAGGGCTCCGCTGGTAGGAAGGGCCGGGTGCCGACTGATCATCTTCGATTGGATTCTTCTCCGCTGAGGACCGGCCCCCGCTCTTCCTGAACAAACCCCGTAGCGTTTATGACTCATTGGGTGGTATGCGCCGCGCCGGCCTGAGTCGCGCCAGGTTGTGCCGATTCAGCCAAGGCCGCGCGTGCGCGCTCGCGGGATTCGCTCGCCGCCTGGTTGCGTTCTTGCCGGGCATCGCGAGCTTCGGCCCTGAATGCCTTTCTGGCTTCCGCGGTCCGGGCGCGTTGTTCGCGGTTGGCCTCGCGAATCTCGTTTCGCTTCTGAACGATAGGGTCATTGTGGGTAGTCGCCGGTACGGTAGCAACCTCTGCGACCGGGGGCGCCGTCGTGGTTGGCTGCTGCGCGATAGCTGCGCCCGAAGTCATCAGGCCGAGCACGACGAGCGTTGTGGCGATTCGGTTGGTAAGGCGGCTCATGATTTACTCTCCGTTCAATTGAGGTCTACTGAATAATGACGACTGCCTTCTAAGTCATAAGTGATGTGAGGTTGTCAGCCGACTGCGGTTGCCTCCGGTACAGCGAGGCGCTGATGGACTCTTTCGGATTCGTCTCAGCACAGGACCCATTCTAACGAACGTCACATTCATTTCAAATGGCTTTCAGTGAGATTTGCCAGGGTAAACCCTCTACTGGCAGGGCTGAATTCCGGCAAGGCGCGCTCAATGTCGAGATCAATGGCCGCTATACGCTCGAGGACGTCGAGGAAGCGCATGCGGCGCTGGAGGAGCGTCGGCAGGCAGCAAAGGCGGTGATCGAAATCGGCTGAAAGCAGACGCGTAGAGCGCTGCCAGGCACTGAAGCGTCGGGTTGAGCTCGGCAAGTGGTATTCGTGATACGTTAGCTGACACAGACAGCGACGGAGACCGCAGATGCTGATTCATCTCACGAACTGTGCCCCGCGATCGACCGCCCGGTTTGTGATTGCCTTCACGATCTGCGCCAGCGCTTGCGCGGTGAGCACGGGCAACCTTGGCCTCGCGCAGGCGCAAGCACAGCGGCCATCGTCGTTCGAAAGCTTCGTCGTGCCGGCCGGCAGCGCACCACATGACGTCGCACCGGCGCATGACGGCACCGTGTGGTACACCGCCCAGGCGCGGGGAGCGCTCGGGCGGCTGGACCCGCGCAGCGGCAAAATCGACACGATCGCGCTCGGCACCGGATCGGCGCCACATGGCGTGATCGTCGGTCCGGATGGTGCGGCGTGGGTCACTGACGGCGGCCAGAATGCAATCGTGCGCATCGATCCAAAGACGCTCGCCGTCACGCGTTTTCCGCTGCCCAAGGACCGGTCAGACGCCAATCTGAATACCGCCGTGTTCGATAAACAGGGGCATCTGTGGTTTACCGGGCAAAGTGGTGTCTACGGCGAGCTCGATCCGCAAAGCGGACGCATGCGCGTCTTCGATGCTCCACGCGGCGCGGGGCCCTACGGTATCTGCGTGACGCGCACTGGGGATCTGTATTTCGCTTCGCTGGCGGGAAGCTACCTCGGTCGCATCGACCGGACGACGGGCACGGCAGAGATCATCGAGCCGCCAACGGCGAATCAGGGCGCGCGCCGCGTCTGGGCCGATTCCAGCGGGCGCGTCTGGATCAGCGAGTGGAACGCCGGCAAAGTCGGCGTATTCGATCCCGCAACGCAGCAATGGCGCGAATGGCGGCTGCCCGGCAACGGTCCGCACGCGTACGCAATATTCGTCGACGACCAGGACATCGTCTGGCTCAGTGAATGGAGCGCCAATGCGCTAGTGCGCTTCGATCCGCGTACCGAGCGGTTCGACGTCTTGCCACTGCCGCGTGACCACGCGAACGTGCGTCAGATGATGGGCCGTCCAGGCGAGGTCTGGCTGTCCGAATCCGCGACCGATCATCTGCTGCTTTACCGCTCCCGTGCAGCCGGTGCGGGTCGGCAGTGACGCCACACTTCCCCGAGAACGGAATTGCGCAGTCCGCCGCGCCCCACGTGCGCGGGCCCGCTACCAAAATGGCTAGAGCAGTTGGAGGGTTCGCGGATCGGCCTCGCCGCCGAAATATTTGCGCAAAGCTTCGACAAATACATCGTTGTCGTTCGTGGCGTGCGCGAATAGGGTCACCGACGAGCGAAACTTGAGGTGATCCGGATAGCCGAAAATTTCTTCGATGGAGCGGTCGCTGACGAGGTTGACCAGTTGCGTGGTTTCGCGCAGCCGTGCGCCAAGTATCGGGTGGCGCACGTACGCTTGCGCTTCGGCCAGCGACGAAAGCGCGAATCGCTGAGCCATTGCGCTGGTGCCGAGCCCCTCGATTTGAGGAAACACGAACCACATCCAGTGGCTTCGCTTACGTCCATGCTTCAGTTCATCGCATACCTGGGCGTAGACCGGGTCCTGTGCATCGAGGAAGCGTTGAAGGTCGTAGGGATCGTCCATTTCGTACTCCGCTGCAAACGTGGAAACCTATCGTTGAATCACGATTCTCGCGCGCATGATCGTGCAGGTCTACGATCGATCTTCGCCCCGTACCGGCAATGGAAGAGACTTGAGTAGTCTCACGAGCCTTGCTCGCTGCAACGGAGTCAGCCCTCGCGTAGCGCTCAGTTGCTGAACCCGCGCGCGCCAGTAGACGCCGGTGAACAGGGATTTCGCGGCACCCGCCGACAGGACCCGTTCGAGATGGGAAATCGCATCCTCGGCAGTCTGGGGCGAATAGGGGCTCGCTCTGTCTCCAGACGGTTTTCTGCTTTTAGTTTTCATCCACTTCTCTCAATGTGGTGACCGACTGAATCCGGTCTGCACGTCAGGCGTCAGGTGAGCCTGCTTTCTTTCAGGCAATACATATGCGCTGGTGGATATCCATGTACGGCGTGCAATCACTTTCGTGCGCGCATTTGATGCCACGAGTCGTGACGATTCCGTTCCCGCAGCATTCGTGCCCGCATGCGCTCGCGTCGATAGTGGCTAACGACCATGAACATTGCGATACCAAGGGCCGTGCCTCCGATCACGAGGCCCATCCAGGTTTCACTCATCACACGTTCCTCTCTGGGAGGCATAGGCGTGTTGCGTAAGCGGTTCGGGCCGGTTCGTGCGGTCTCTCTGCACGAACCGGCTGGCGCGGGCGTCGCGCGACTGTTACTGCATGTGCTGGCCGCCGTTGATCGCAACATTGGCGCCGGTCACGAAGCCGGCGTCGTCCGAGCAGAGGTAAAGCACGAGCGCCGCCACTTCCTCGGGCTTGCCCAGACGCCCCACAGGAACGTGCGGCAAGATCTTCGTATCGAGGATCTCCTGAGGGATCGCCGTGACCATCTTCGTGGCCAGGTATCCCGGCGAAACCGTGTTGACGGTAACGCCCTTACGCGCTACTTCCAGCGCCAGCGATTTCGTGAAGCCGTGCATGCCGGCCTTGGCAGCTGCGTAGTTGGTTTGGCCGATCGAGCCTTTCGAGCCGTTGACGGACGAAACGTTGACGATGCGTCCCCAACCCCGCGCGACCATCTCCTCGCACAGCGGCTTCGTCATGTTGAACACCGAGTCCAGGTTGGTGCGGATGACTGCGTCCCAGTTGACCTTGTTCATCTTCCGGAGCGTCATGTCCTCGGTGATTCCGGCGTTGTTCACCAGAATGTCGACCGGGCCGACTTCAAACTGAATTTTGGCTGCGCAGTGCTGGCATGAATCGTAGTCGGCGACATCGACCGGATACGCGCGAAAGTTCCTGCCTTGAGCTTCCATGTTCGCGAGCCATGCCGCTGCGCCGGTGTTGTTCGGCGAGTGCGTGACTACCACCGCATAACCTGCATCGTGCAGTTTCGTACTGATCGCTTCTCCCAGACCGCCCATACCGCCAGTCACTACAGCAATTCGTTTCGTCATTCTTTCCATCCGTGATCGTCATATCTGCGAGGAACGTGAATAACCCAATGGCCGTCTCGCACAACCCGCCATTGCTTTGGCACAACGTATTGCCGCCAACTGAATTGCGTCAGGTGGTCCGGCGAAAATGAATCGGTCTTCTGTCTCTGTCGCGGACAAATGGCACGGCCTGCCTTGCGGGTTGCGCACGCATTCGTCTGCTGACCAAGTGGGGCGAGAACTCAGTTTCTGATGGCGTCATTGGCACGACTAATTAATCAGATGAAACCGCGAAGGGAATTCGACATAGACCTGATTGCGCAAGAAAACGCGCCTCGCGTACGCTTGCCGTGCTCCTAGTGTTACCGGTAACAATTGAAGGTCCGAAGAAGCGGTCTGTTGTCCCTTCGATTGCGATAGACGCACCGTGTCGGCTAGGTCTCGCAAAGGCCGTAAGTTCGACCGACGAGGCGATAGTAGTAGAAAAACTACATCTCTGCAACGAAAGAAATGTAGTTTTTGTACATTGTGGGCCTACTGACTATCGCCCACGCATTCGTGAAGTCAGTGCGAACGATCGTTCGCGCGTCCGGTCGTCCGACCACAAAAGCGGATGGGCCAGGGAAGGGGGGCTCTGTTTCGACGGGTTCGATGGCAACGCCGCGAGCGAGCGGGCGTCGGGGCGAAATAAAGGCGTTCGAAGCGGCTACGACGGGTCTCGCTTGCTAGCCGCTTCGAGGGGGACCAGTTCTTCAACCCGGCTTGCCATCGACACGGGCGAGGACAAGCCACGCTCCGTATTGCACGCAATCGAGAACCAGCGCGGCCGCCCAGCATAGACCGGATGCGTATATCCAGGCCATCGTGAACTGCGGCGCGAGCCAGGGGCCGAGCACCCGACCCAAGGTCGCCAGAATGAACAGACCGCAGCAGGCGACCTCGACCTTACCGGCCACGAGTTCGCGTTCGGTGTGTGCGCGTGCGGTCCGCGTGATCATCGCGATGATCGCGGTTCCAATGACTCCCACCGTGAAGGTATGAATCCGAGCGCCCACAGAGCGATGCGGGGTGGTGTGTCGACTTGACCTGTTGCGATCCTGACGGTCCGCTTCATGACTGCTCCAAACGACGACTAGATGGTGATTCATCTTTTACACACAGGACCTTTTCTCCACATGCGACGAATGTTCGCGCCAGCGGAGCCCTCTGGCCGCCCGATGGCGCTCCCCAGACGAAGCCTCACCAACAGCATCGTCAGGTGCGGTGGAACCCATCGGCCTGGTTGTCATGGAAAAGTGCCAATCTCCGATCGGACGTTGATTCGCCCCGTCATTAGAGATACCTTTACATCTATCCTGGTCGTCGGGCGCTGGTCAACGAAGGGAGAACCGTTTCGTGAAGAGAGCGTCAGCTTTCTCCTGCATCGTCGCGTTGAGCGTGATCTTCGGCGGATGCGGCAAGCAGGGACCGCAAAACGCCACTGAGGCATCGGGCGCATCTGCGAGCTCGGCGCCGGTTCAACCTGCACAAAGCGCGAGCGAAGCGGCCGCCGCCTCGGGCGCGCAAGGCACGGTGGCGCTAGTCACTGTCACCAAGGCGCAGTTGCCGGCGGAGGCTGCCGAAACGCTGCGCCTGATCAAAGCAGGCGGCCCCTTCCCGTTTAGCGACGACGGCGTCCTGTTTCGTAACACCGCGGGCTTGCTGCCGAAACACCCGCGCGGCTACTACCACACCTATACGGTTCGCACACCTGGCGCGACGGATCGCGGGCAACGCCGGATAGTCTGTGGCGGTCCGCGCAAGCACATCGGCGAGTGCTATTACACCGACGATTACTACGCCAGCTTTAAGCGCATTGCAGAATAAAGACGGAATCAACTGCGCGAGCGCTGCACGCCTGACGACCGTATCAATCCCGCGCTCCTGACCATGCGCTAGCGATCCATGCCGATTGCGCCGGCGATGATGGCGTCGTCGTGTTTGAGAAATGGATAACTCGATGGCCGCCGCGACCGCATCCCATTGGCGCTGACCGAAGTTGTCCCATGGGTCTGCGTTGACAACGATCCTTATCTCCCAGCAGACGATCTCAAGCGGTTTTCAGACGGCGCCATCGGTCAATCAGAAAAGCTGAAGGCAACCATCAGAACTATGAGATTTTCCTGCCATCGGGCATCTGCGATAGTGGTTCTCAACCGTTGTGTTGGATTACCTACCGTACCGCGCGTCGTCGACCAGGGAGAATCTTCGTGCATCGTTTTGTGATCGTGGGAGGAGGGGCGGGTGGCATTGAACTCGCAACGAGGCTAGGCGATCGTTATGGCGGTCGACGAAGAGGCGGGGCGCAACGTGCGTCCGTTACGTTGATCGACCGCAACCCGACGCATATCTGGAAGCCCCTATTGCACGAGGTCGCAGCGGGAAGTCTCGATCCATTCGCACAGGAACTGGCATATGCCGCGCAAGCACAGTGGCACGGCTTCCAGTTCATCCAGGGCGAACTCGTCGGACTGGATCGTGGCTCTAGACACGTCCTGCTTTCGCCACTGCTCGACGACGACGGAACCGAACTGATTCCGCCGCGCCGAATCGAGTACGACTCGTTGATTCTGGCCATCGGTAGTACAACGCACTACTTCGGCGTGCCGGGCGCGGCGGAGAACTCGCTCGCGCTTGACAACGTCGCTCAAGCGGAACGCTTCAGAAAGCGCCTGATTGCAGCTTGCATTCGCGCCGAACAAACACAAAACGCAGGTGAGCGGGATGCTGGCGGAGTGCCTGGCGAACGCGCGCCTCGTGTTCAGGTCGCGATCGTTGGTGGTGGCGCTACGGGCGTGGAATTGTCCGCGGAATTGCGCAATACCGCGAAGGTACTGTCATCGTACGGCTTGCATCGGCTCGACCCCACACACGACGTCGGGATCGTGCTGATTGAAGCAGGGCCGCGGATTCTGCCAGCGTTGAAAGAACGCGTGTCTGCCGCGGCTGCAAGATTGCTGGGCAAACTCAGTGTCAAGTTGATGGTCGACGAGCGGGTCGCGGAGGTCACGCCCGGATTTATCCGCACGAAAAACGGCAAGACGATACGTGCGGATCTCACTGTGTGGGCCGCCGGTATCAAGGCGCCCACGGTGCTTTCAACTCTCGATGGTCTGACAGTCAATCATCTGGGGCAACTCAGTGTGCGTCGCACGCTTCAAACCGAGCTGGACGACCATGTCTTTGCATTCGGCGATTGTGCGGCGTGTCCATGGTTGGGCTTCGAGCGCAATGTGCCACCGCGCGCCCAGGCGGCTCATCAGCAGGCATCGTTTTTAGTCAAGGCACTCGGGCGACGCATCGAGGGACGAAAGCTTCCGGAGTTTGCCTATCGCGATCTCGGCTCGCTAGTGTCGCTCGGGCATGCAAATGCGGTGGGGAGTCTGATGGGAGGCCTTATCGGCGGCAGCATGCTCGTGGACGGACTGCTTGCCCGCTTCATGTACCTGTCGCTGTATCGGATGCACGTTGCAGCGCTGCATGGCTATGCACGCATGATCGTCAATACCCTCGCGCATCGGCTCCGTCGAAGCACGGCGCCGCACGTCAAACTGCACTGAGCAACAGTTCGTTGTAAATGGCCGAAGGGTCTGGCCGTGGCAAATAAATCAACCGATTCCCAACACCAGCAAGCCGGAGAGAGACCATGAACAGCTTCGACCAATCGCCTTTCAGCGTCGACTCGAGCAGTGGCGCCACGCGCGCTCGAAACGGCAAGGATGGCTCTGAAAATCGATCGCGCTCCGTGTACCGATCGTTTCTTGCATCGACGGTATCGACGATCGCCTCGAATGTGCCTGAGAGGCCGGACGTGTCGTCTGCCGCTGTTCTTGGCTACAACTGACACGCTTCGGGTCATCAAACGGCCAACTCACTGATTGAGCCGGAGCTCACGGCTATTCTCGTCAGGAATTGGCCTTATGAAGAATCGGCGCATTATCACTCCCCGATCTTGCAACTACGATCTGGCTTTCACCCATCACCAGACAGAAGATCTCCATGCCTCTCTCTCGCAGGCAAAATCGCCGTCAATAGTCGAGGTCATCGAGATTCGCGGAGTCAGCCTGGTTTGCGGTGGCGTTGAGTCAAGGAGTCGATATGAATCAGCCAACGCTATTCACGCCGATACAAGTCGGCAACCTGAAATTGGCCAACCGGATCGTGATCGCCCCGATGGCCCAGTACTCCGCCGAACACGGCCAGATGAACGATTGGCACCTGATTCACCTCGGCCACCTGGCGCTTTCAGGTGCGGCGGCACTCACGATCGAGGGGACGGCGGTCACCCCCGACGGACGCACCAGCTACGGTGACGTCGGACTCTATTCGGACGAGTGCGAAGCCTCCATGGCACGAGTGCTGGGCGGCATTCGGCGATGGTCTGACACGCCGATTGGAATCCAGCTCAACCATGCTGGCCGAAAGGGGTCTCGACAGAAACTATGGGACGGCGGCGCACAGATTCCCTATGATCACGCGAATGGTTGGCACACCTACGGCCCGTCTCCGGTCGCTTTTGCCGCCGGAGAGATACCACCCACCGCCTTGGACCGCAATGGCCTGGCCGCCATTCGCGACGCGTTCTCGGCCGCAGCGCAGCGCGCCTCCCGGCTCGGGTTGAATTTCATTCAGATTCTTGGCGGGCACGGCTATCTGCTCCATCAATTCCTGTCGCCTCTGTCAAATCACAGGGACGACGAATACGGCGGTTCATTGGAAAACCGGATGCGCTTTCCACTTGAAGTTTTCGAAGCCGTGCGAGAAGCGTTTTCGCATGATCGCCCCGTGACGATGCGGGTATCCGCTACCGACTGGGTGGACGGCGGGTGGTCCGTGCAGGACGCGATCGCTTTTGTCCACGCGCTGGAGGCTAGAGGCTGCGCCGCAATCAATGTCTCAAGTGGCGGTTCGAACCCAGCCGCGCAAATTCCGATCGGGCCTGGCTATCAGGTTCCCTTCGCGCGGGCAGTGAAGCAGGCGACGACGCTCCCTGTCATCGCCGTCGGCATGATCACCGAGTTCGAACAAGCCGAATCCATTCTCAGCACCGGAGACGCCGATCTGATCGCGCTTGCTCGGGCCGTGCTCTTTGACCCTCGCTGGCCCTGGCACGCTGCCGGTCACTTTGGGACTCAAGTCAAGGCGCCGAACCAGTATCTTCGCTCTCAGCCTGGTCGGCTGAGAAAGGTGTTCGTTTGAATCGGCTTCGTCGATAACGGGGCGGCGACCAGGGCGGCGACCAAACTATCCGACGCATCGACGAACGCGGCTTCAGGCTCATCGCCAGGTCGGAATGACGGATGCGGCGAGCAGCACGCCCATCGCGAGATTGAGAAGGCGCCAGTGGCGTGGCGTCCGAAAGAGCCGCGCGAGCAGCACGCCGAGCGCGCACCATAGCGCGAGCGAAGCGCAGGCAGCCACCCCGAACGCTCCTCCGAGCAGCATCGCGAGGCGGTTCGGGTTGTTTGCGAGCAGCGCGAACGACGCCGCCGCGCCGACTGTCATCGCCCACCCTTTCGGATTGAGCCAGAGCAGCAGGAAACCGTTGACGAGCGTAACCGGACGCGCGGGGCCGTTGCCCGCGTTTGGCGGCCCGCTGCGCGCTATGCGCCAGGCGAGCCATAGCAGATAGGCGGAGCCGAGCGCTTTCACCGCCGTTTGCAGCGACGGCAGCGCCAGAAGCAGACCGCCCAGCCCGAGCGCGGCGAGCGCAGCGAGCAACGCAAGGCCCAGAGCGATGCCGAGCATCAGCGGTATCGAGCGTACGAAACCGAAACGTGCGCCCGACGCGGTGGCGAGCGTGGTCGCGCCACCGGGCGTCGCGGTCGCGACGGCGACGAAGAGCAGAAGCGGGAGTATCGAGGTCATCGGTGCAAATTCGAAATCAAGGAATTTGCACTGTACGGATCGTCAAAGCATCGTAAAAGCTAATAATATTGATGCGATACATTACGCGACATAATGCATAGATGAGCCGAAATTTCGACCTCGACCTGATCCGCACCTTCGTTGCCGTCGCCGATAGCGGCAGCATGACGGTCGCTGCGAATTTGCTGCACATGACGCAAGGCGCGGTGAGCCAGCAGATAAAGCGCCTCGAAGATGTGCTGGATTGCCTTCTGTTCGTTCGCAAGACGCGCCGGCTGGAACTGTCGCGCCAAGGCGAGCAGTTTCTCGTGAAGGCGCGCAAGCTGCTTCAGTTGAACGATGAAATCTGGGCCGACATGACCGCGCAGCCGTTGCGCGGCGCCTTGCGTGTGGGCGTGCCTCCCGATCTCGTGACGCGGCTTGCGCCCGCGATGAAGGCATTCGCCGACGCGCATCCGCACGTCGAAATAACCTTGATGTGCGCGGCGTCGCCAGAACTGAGCGAGGCGGTGAATAGCGGTCGCGTGGACGTGTCCTTGGTCGAATATGTCGCGAGCGAAGCCGAAGGTGAAGTGGTCTGCATCGAGCCGTTGGTGTGGGTCAAGGGGCGCGGCAGTGAGGTGTGGCAGAAGCGGCCGTTGCCGCTGTCGATGGTAGACGAGCGTTGTGCTTTCCGTTCGGTGGTGCTCGGTGCGCTCGCGAACGAGGGCATCGCGTGGCGAACGGTGTTCGAGAGCGGAAACATCGAGGCGACCGCCGCAACGGTGCGCGCGGGCCTCGCGGTAACGAGTTGGCTCGCCTCCACGGTGCCGGCCGATCTGGAGACGCTCACGCCTCGCGTAAGCGGCTTGCCTGCACTGCCTCCATTCGCGATATGTCTGCGCTTGCCCGCGACGGTTCAGCCAGCGGCGCAGGAATTCGTGCGCCATGTACGCGAGTCGATGTCGAGCGACGCAAGCACGCGACGCGCGCCGCTAGCGAACATCGCGTGACGTACTGCGTTTGAAGTGCGTTCTGGAGCGTTCCTACAAGCGCTGCGGCAGCGCCGCCGCGAAAAAATCAGTGACCCGGCGCACGCGCGCAGGCACGAAACGCCGCCGCGGCCAGATGATGCTCACATCACGGGCGTCCCGAATGAAATCGTCGAGCACGGTCACGATGTCCGGATGCTTGAGTTCGTCGGCAAGCGAGAGCTTCGCGAAGAGGCCGATTCCCACGCCCCCGAGCACGGCCGATCGGATCGTCTCGACGCTATTCGACGACAGGTTGCCTCGCACCGGCACGCTGAACCGGCCTCGTGGCCCATGAAAAGGCCAGTTCGCCGATTCCAGCAGACCACCGTAGAGCAGGCAATTGTGATTGGCGAGTTCCGCAGGTTCCCTCGGTACTCCGTGTTGCTCGAAATAGCGACGCGATCCGACACAGACCAGCGGCGTGCTGGCGATTCGCTTCACGACAGAATCCGGATCGTTGACGGAGCCCACTCGAATCGCGAGATCGATTCGATCCTCCACCATATCGCGCACGAAATCGGACAACACAAGATCGACCCGAAGACCGGGATGGCGCGACAGCAGCTCGGGAATCAGCGGAAGAACGTGCAGGCGGCCGAATGTAGAAGCGCAGGCGATCCGCACAAGGCCCGAGACGTCCAGCGTGCTGCTGGTCAGTTCGCTGTCGGCCACCTCGATCTCGTCGAGCAACGGCTTGGTCCGCTCGTAGTATTTCTGCCCTTGATCGGTCAAGGTCACGCTGCGTGTGCTGCGGTTGAATAGCAGTACCCCGAGGCGCTTTTCCAGCGCGCCGATCGACTTGCTGATAGAGGACTGTGACTCGCCGGTTCTGCGCGCCGCAGCGGAAAAGCCGCCCGCTTCGACAACGGCGAAGAAGGCGTTCAATTCGTGAAACCGATCCATTGCATTCCTCTCGTGGGACCTATTCTTTTGGTGAATGGATCTTATGATAAATCCGCCGATTATCATTCGTGGGGGCCGCAATTACGATGAGACTTCCATTCAACATCGGACGGAAGTTCCAATGAGCACTCTCGCAGGCAAGATCGCCGTCATTAGCGGCGGAACGACCGGTATCGGCTTCGCGATCGCCCAGCGGTTCGTCGCCGAAGGCGCTCACGTCTTTATCTTCGGCCGTCGGCAAGGCCAGCTCGACGAGGCCGTCAAACTGATCGGACGCAACGTTACCGCGATTCAGGCGGACGCCGCGAATCTCGATGACCTCGATCGTGTTGCTGCGGTTGTCAGGGAAGAAAAGGGTGTCGTCGATATCATCGTGTCGAACGCGGGTTATACCGAGCAGGCTTCGATCGACACCATCACGCCTGAGCATTTCGACAAGGCATTCAACCTGATGGCGCGCGGCCCGGTCTTTCTGGTGCAGAAGCTGCTGCCGATGATGACGGGTGGTGGGTCGATCATTCTGGTTTCGTCGGCCATGCACGTGATGGGCATCCCAGGGCACACCGCCTACGCGGCGACGAAGGCCGCGTTGCGGTCCTATGCCCGCACGTGGGCAGCCGAATTCAAGGATCGCGGCATTCGCGTCAACATGCTGAGCCCTGGTGTCACCGACACCCCGATACTCGATTCCCAGTCGGCGACACGCGAGGATCTGGTGAGCATGTACAAGAGCATGGTTCCGATCGGCCGACTCGCCCGCGCCGAGGAGATGGCCAGCGCGGCGCTCTTTCTCGCCTCGGAACAGAGTTCCTATATGACGGGTGCCGATTTAATGAATGACGGTGGCATCGGCCAGGTGTGACGGTCGAAAAAGCCGCGGCGATGTTTGCCCGGCGTTTGCTATCTGACGCGCGCGTGGTACCACTCGACAGCGTCCTCGCCGGCGGGGATGTTGAACGGGCTCGATGAATCGGTCGCGGCGAGCCAAACCGCTTCGGCGACATCCGATGCATGCGTGACGGCCGTTTCTTTCTCCCACCTTGCGAAAACCTGCTGCGCGAGCGCGTCGTACGGCTCGGGAAATCCGTCTTTCATGCGTGCCCGCGCGTTTTCGCCGAAGCGGGTGGAAGGCGCGCGTCCCGGCAGCACGACACGCACGCGCACATCGAACTGCTCCAGTTCCAGTGCGAGCGATTCGCTGAACGCGTTGACCGCGGCCTTGCTCGCGGTGTAGACCGACAGCAGATGCAGCGGTCTGCACGTGACGGTCGACGTCACATTGACAATCACCCCTTCGCGGCGCTCGCGCAACTGCGGCAACACGGCCTGCGCCATCGCGATGGTGCCGAGCGTATTGGTCTCGAAGATATCGCGCACGGTGTCCATCGGCGTTCCTTCTAGCGCATTCAGAAAGCCGATACCCGCATTGTTGACTAGCACGTCGATCCGTCCGGCCGCATCGATGACCGCGCGAATGCTTTGCGGGTCCTTCACATCGAGGGCGAGAATCGAAAGACGATCGGAGCGCGGCAACACGTCTTCACGTGGCGTGCGCATCGTCGCGATCACGCGCCAGTCGCGATCCAGAAAATAACGCGCGATTTCGAGGCCAAAGCCGGACGAGCAACCGGTAATCAAGACGGTCTTCATGTCGAATCCTGTGGTTGGTGACAGTCCCGACACAATAAGTCCTGACAGCGAGGACTCGCTACAATCGAGCGTCCAGGTTTCATTCGAAATCGTCCGATCATGATCGACCCGCTCGCCGAAATCGTCACACTGCTCAAGCCGACACCCACGTTCTCGAAAGTGCTCAGCGGCGCCGGGCGCTGGCGCGCGAGCCGCACGGAAGTCGGCCAGCCGTTCTACTGCGTGGTGCTCGAAGGGTCGCTGCGTCTATCCGTCAATGGTTGCGAGCCGCTGATTCTTCAGGCCGAAGACTTCGTGCTCGTGCCCGAAGTCTTCAGCTTCACGATGACGAGCAGCGATCCGCCCGACGATGACGGCGTCTCCAATAGCGCGCCCGCGGCGCTGCCCGACGGCAGTTTTCGTTTCGGCGATGCATCGGTCGCGCCAGAAGCCCAATGGCTTGCGGGCCTCTGCGCGTTCGGTTCGCCGGACGCGGCCTTGCTTGTCTCGCTGTTGCCCAAGCTCGTGCACGTGCGCGGTGAACGCAGGCTCGCGACACTCGTCAAGCTCGTGAGGGAAGAGTCGCGCGCGCAGCGGCCCGCGCGCGAGGTCGTGCTGGCGCGACTGCTCGAGGTGCTGTTCATCGAAGCGTTGCGAGCCACGGGAACCGGGGCATCGCCCGGACTCGTCCGCGGCCTCGCCGATCCCCGTCTCGCGCTCGCGATTCGTCAAATGCACGAAAGCCCGCACCAGCCCTGGACGATCGCGCAACTCGCAAAAGCCGCCGCGCTTTCACGGTCCGCTTTCTTCGATCGATTCAGCCGCGCGGTCGGCGTCGCACCGATGGAGTATCTGTTGTCGTGGCGCATGGCTATCGCCAAGAATCTGCTGCGCTCGAACGAAGTCAGCATCGCGGCGGTCGCGGAACGTGTCGGCTACAGCTCGGCAAGCGCATTCAGCGTCGCGTTCACGCGTCATGTCGGACTGCCGCCGACGCAGTATGCTCGAGACGCGGCGAATGTCGTCATCGCTCGATGAAGCTTCGTAGCGCAAGCGCCGTGTCTCGCCTCATGCAACCTGCGCATCGCCATCGTTAGCTGCCTCGCGCTCGAGCAGCGGATAAGCGAGCGCGCAGATGTGCGACTGAATCCGCACGAGATCGCGCAGCACGTCGAGATGCAATGAGCTCGACGCGATGCTGTCGGGCTTGCCCTCGCGCAGGCGGTCGAGATGAGCATCGCGCGCGGCGCGTTCAAGACGCCGCAGCGCCTGTTTGTCCTCGAGCAGTTGCTCGGCGGTCTGCGTTCTTCCCGACACGAGCAGCGCCTGAGCCCGGTGAAAACTGTCGATCACCAACTGGTGCAGCGCGCGCAAGTCCTCGGCGCCTTCCGCGGAAAAGCTCACCTGTGCCTTGATCTTTTTCTGCGCCAGCTCCATCAGATTCTTGTCCACGATATCGCCGATATGTTCGAGGTTGATCACGGAGGTCATGATCGCCGAGGCCCAGCGCCGGTCTTCGTCGTCGAGCGACTCGCGCGTCACCTCGGTCACGTAGCTTTTGATCGCATCGTGCAGCATATCCACCGCATCGTCGCGCGCCGCGATCTCGTGCACCGCGCGCCGGTCGTTTGCGATCAGCACCGGCACGCTCGCGCACAGCATCGCTTCGACGATATCGCCCATCCGGATCAATTCGCGGGTCGCGCATGCGAGCGCCTGCGAGGGCACCCGCAGCGCGGCTTCGTCGAGGTAGCGCGGCGCGTCGCCGTTCTCGGCGGCGCCCGGCGCCGGCAGCAGCCGTTCGAGAAGGCGCGCGACAGGGGCGAGCAGCCCGATGAAGACCACGGCGATCGCCACGTTCACGCCCGTGTGGAAGTCGGCGATTGCACGGGCGGGGCTGCCGTAGACCTGCTGGAGCAACGTTGCGAGCGGCGAGCACGCGGCGAGCATCAGCAGGCACACGCCGCCGCGCAGCACGAGATTGCCACCCGGCAGGCGCCGGCGGCTGCGGTCGGCGCCTTTCGCGGCCTCGAAATACGGGTTGAGCGCGCTGCCGATGTTCGCGCCGAGCACCATCGCGATCGCTGTGTCCATCGGCACGGCATGCAGGTTGGCGAGCGACATCACGAACAGTACGACCGGAATGCTCGAATGCGCGGCCCAAGTGAGCACGCACGCGAGCGCCGCATTCAGCACGGGCTCGCCTGCCAGCGCGCCGAGCACCGTGCGCAGGGCAGGGGCGGTCTCGGCGGGCTGCACGGTCGAGACGAGCAGCGTGAGCGCAAGCAACATCAGGCCGAGCCCGATCGATGCGCGGCCGAGATCACGATTGCGCGAGCCTTTGCCCTTCTCGAAGAGCGTCATGCCAACCAGCAGACACACCGGCGAGATCCAGCTCAGATCGAGCGAGAACGCCTGCACGATCAGCGTCGAGCCGACGTTCGCGCCCAGCATGATCGCGAGCCCGGTAACAGGCCGCATCAAACCGCGTGCCGCGAACGACGACGCGATCATGCCGGTCGCCGTGCTGCTCTGCAGCGCGCCGGTGATCGCGAGCCCGGCGCAGAACGCGTTCAGCCGGTTGCCGAGACTCTTCGCCATGAAGCGCTTGAGCGACGCGCCGAACGCGCGCATCAGGCCGGACTCGACCATATGAAGGCCCCACGTCAGCAGCGCGACGCCACCCGCGAGATGAAGCACGATCATTATCATCCGGCACCTCCCCTTATGTTTTTTGTCGTGCGCATCTTTCAGGCCCGCTCAGCGCCCGCCGCGATTGCCTCCCCGAGAATGCGCGGCGCCTCCGGCATCTGCGCAGCTGTGAAGGTGAGTGTCAGCTCGCGACTCTTTCCCTGAGGGTAAGCGACACCGTCATCCACGCACCATTGCGCGGTTCGAGATGCGCGAGAGCCCCATCAATACCGCGAGCGTGCCGATACCGAGGATCATCGTGAGCGTCGCGGCGTCGAAGATCGCACCACGGTCCGACAGCGCGAAGATGCCCACCGGCAGCGTGACCCAGCCCGGCGGATAGATCATCAGCGTCGCACCGAGCTCGCCCATCGACAGCGCGAAGCTCAGGCTGAACGATGCGAGCAGGTACGGCGCGACGAGCGGCAGCGTCACGCGCGAGAGCTGGTAGAGCGGCCGGGCGCCGAGACTCTGGGCCACCTCGCCGTATTCGGGCGCGACCCGCGCAAGCCCGGCCGCCACGTTGCCGTAGGTGAACGCCGAGATCAGCAGGAAGTGCGCGATGAAGACGATCGTCGCCGTGCCGTTGAGCAGCACCGGCGGCCGGCTGAACGCGACCAGCAACCCGAGCCCGATCGAAACCGACGGCACCGCGCTCGGCACGAAGAAGATCACGTCGAGCACGCGGCGCGGCAGGCCTTTGATGCGGCGCAGCGCGAGCGCGGCCCACGTGCCGCTGACGAGCGCCGCGACGCTTGCAACCACGCCGGTCAGTACGCTCACTCGCAGTTGGCTCGCCGAATCGGTATGCAGCACCCGCGCGTAGTGTTCGAGTGTCAGGTGGCTCGGCAGGATGCCGTTCCACTGTCCGCTGATGCTGGCGAGCGCGATCATCGCGACCGGCAGCCCGTAGACCGCGCAGAACAGCAACGCCGTGCCGCCCCACGTCAGCCATTTACCCCATTTAGCCCAGAGCAGCACGGCGACCTCCGCAAAGTGACACGACGGCCCGGTAGCAGGCATAAAGCCCGAGCGACAGCGCGATATTGACGACGGCGATCACACACGCGGTGGTGTAGTCGAATTCCTGGATCGCTTTGTCGTAGATCAGCAGCGGCAAGGTGATCACGTCTTTCGCGCCGATGAAAAGCACGATGCCGAACTCGTTGACGGTCAACAGCAGACACAGGCTGCCGCCCGCCAGCAGCGCCGGCAACGCGGCGGGCAGGATGATCTGCCGGATGATGCGCAGCGGCCGCGCGCCAAGGCTGCCCGCCATCTCGATCTGCGTACTGTCGATCTGCGAGAAGCACGCGAGCAGCGGACGCATGATGAACGGCGTATAGACCGTGATCTCCGACAGCACGACACCCCATTGCGTGTACAGGAAGTTGAGCGGCGGCAGCGGCAGATGGAACATCTCCATCAGCGACTGGTTCAGCAGTCCGGCCGAACCGTACACGAAGGTGAACGCGAGCGCGACGAGGAAGGTGGGCAGCGCGATGAACGTATCGATGAGCCGGCCCACGAAACGCGCGCCCGGAAATGGCACGAACGCGATTACGAGCGAGAACACGAAGCCGAGCACGAGGCATCCCGCCGAGGCCGATACCGCGATCGCGATCGTGTGATACAGCCCGCTCAGGAACTGGCGTGAGCGCAGCACGTGCTCGAAGTTCGCGAACGACAGCACATGCTGGTCGCCGCCCAACGCCTGCACGACGATCAGCCCGAACGGGTAGAAGAACAGCGCGGCGAGCACCGCGAGCGGCGGCGCGATCCACAGGCGGCCCAGCCCCGCGCCGGGCGCTCGCGCGGGGGCCGGCGGCGCGATGACGATATCAGCCATGACGTTCAGCCTCCGGTACGAGCGTGACATCCGCGGGATCGAAACGTACGCTGAGCGCCGCGCCCGGCTCCGGCGGTTCCGCGAGCGGCGCGCAGGTGAGCCGCAGCAGCTCGCCTTCGACATCGAGCACGATGCTGTGCATTTCGCCGAGCCACTGCACGCTCACGACGATCCCCGTCATCTGGTTCATGCGTTGCCCGTCGGCGCCTGGCGCAATACCGCCCGCAACGAACTGCAGATGATGCGGCCGCACGCACACGAAGCAGGCGGCGCCGGCCGCGAGTCCGTGATGGTTGCAGCCTTCGAGCGGCTGACCATGAAAGCGCACGCGGGCGCGCCCGTCGGCCATCGGTTCGAGCTGCTGCGCCGGCAGCACGTTCGCGCGGCCGAGGAACTCGGCGGCGAAGCGGTTCGGCGGATGACGATAGAGCCCTTGCGCGTCGCCGTAAGCGACCAGGTGGCCGTCGCGCATGATGCCGATGTGGTTCGCGAGTGTCAGCGCTTCGGTCTGGTCGTGCGTCACGTATAGCACCGTGAGCGACGGCAGCGTGCGGTGCAGCTTCGCGAGTTCGTCGAGCATCGAGCGGCGGATCTGCGCGTCGAGCGCCGACAGCGGCTCGTCGAGCAGCAGCACCTGCGGACGGATCGCGAGCGCGCGGGCGATCGCCACGCGCTGCTGCTGCCCGCCCGACAGCTCGCGCGGATAGCGCTTCGCATACTTCGCCATGCCGACGAGGCCGAGGCA
Organism: Paraburkholderia sp. BR14374; assembly: GCF_040948685.1. Lineage (NCBI taxonomy): Bacteria > Pseudomonadati > Pseudomonadota > Betaproteobacteria > Burkholderiales > Burkholderiaceae > Paraburkholderia > Paraburkholderia sp. BR14374. The sequence goes on from NZ_JBFPKF010000009.1 coordinate 145,847, forward strand.
CTCGGGGACCCGTTCGCGAATCACCTCGGCATCCGCGCCGCGGGCACGCAGCCCGAAGGCGACGTTGTCCTCGACGCGCATATGCGGAAACAGCGCGTAGTTCTGCACCACCATGCCGATGTTGCGTGCGTACGGCGGCAGCCGGGTCACGTCGCGATCGCCGATGGTGATACGCCCGGCGCTCGGCTGAACGAAGCCGGCGACGGCGCGCAATGCGGTCGTCTTGCCGGAGCCGGACGGGCCGATCAGCGCGACGATCTCGCCGGGCTTCACAGTCAGCGTCAGAGACTCCAGAATGGTCTGGCTGCCGTAAGCCACCGACACGCCTTCGAAACCGATACCGCTCGCTCCGTGCGCGATGACGGTCGGCGCAGCGGAGGCGCGCCGCTGCGGCCCCCGTTCCATGGTCATGGTGTTTGCCATTAGTCGCTCGTCGGTAGCTGGGTTAGTCGATGGAAATCGCCTGGTTGTAGGCGGCCACGTCGGGACGCAGCTCCTGGAGCACCTGGTTCCAATCGGGTTGCCAGATGTCGACGCCCTTCAGCAACGTGTTTAACGTCTGGAAGTTGCTGTCCGACGGATGAACATCGGTGCGCACCGGGAAGCCGTACGCGACCTTGCTGACCTCCTGCTGCGCCGGCGCGCTCAACAGGAAATCGATCAGCTTCTTGCCGTTGCCGGCATGCGGCGCGTTCGCCACGAGGCCGACGTAGTAGGGCAACGCAAAGGTCGTGCGGCGGCCGTCGGGACCGGCCGGGAAGAACATCGCGACGTTCGGGTTGTCGTGCATCTGCGCGAGGTTCATCTGCATATCGCCGTTGGCCACGAAGAGCTCGCCTTTGTTGACGAGCGCCGTGAGCTTGCCGGTCGATGCGGAAGGCCCGAGGTTGTTGGTCTGCAGCTTGCGCAAATAATCGAAGCCGGCCGGCTTGCCACCGAACGCGTGGAAGGTCTGCAGCATCAGCGCGGTGCCGTCGCCAGCCTGGCCCGGCGTCGAGTACTGGATCTTCTGCTTGAACTGCGGCGCGAGCAGGTCTGCGTAGGTCTTGGGTGGGCTCTTCAGCACCGCCGAGTTGTAGATGAAGCTCGGATAGTTGCCGACCATCGCGTAGTACAGGCCTTTCGGGTCCTTGTCGCGCGTCTCGATCTTGTCGGCGCCCGCCGGCGAATAGGACTGCAACAGGCCGTCAGCCGCGGCTTTCTGCATGAAGGGCGGCAGCGTCACGAGCACGTCCGCCTGGGTGTTCGACTTCTCCTTGCTCAGCCGGTCCACCACGCCGCTCGAGCCGGCCTCGATGTACTGCACCTTGATGCCGGTCGCCTTCGTGAAGGCTTCGAACTGATTGCCGAACCAGCTCGGCGAACCGTCGTGCAAACCATCCGCGGCATAGATGGTCACGACGTCGGACTGTGCGTAAAGGGGGGGCGTTGCCATGGCGAGCGCGCAGGCGGCGAGAGCCATCAGACGAGTTTTCATATCCATCCTTCCTTGCGTTGAGTTCGGATGAGGTCAGCATTTCACTTGGTCGCGCGGCCGGTCACTCCCAGGGCATCGACCAGGTCCGCACATTCGAGTAGCTCTTCATTGCCTCGACCATGCCCTCCTTGTAACCATTGCCTGAATCCTTGATGCCGCCGAACGGGGACATCTCCGTGCGATAGCCGGGCACCTCCCAGACGTTCACGGTGCCGACTTCCAGCTCCCTGACGAAGCGCGTGATGTAGTCGAGCCGGTTCGTGCAGACACCCGACGAAAGGCCATATGCGGTCGAGTTCGAAACCCGGATCACTTCCTCGATCGCGTCGGGCACGCGGATGATCGGAATCACCGGGCCGAAGGTCTCTTCGCGCACGAGCTCACAGTCGTACGGCACGTGATCGACGACGGTCGGATGGAACAGCGCGCCCTCGCGCGGCGCGCCGTAAAGCACCCGGGCACCGTGGGCCTGCGCGTCTGCCACGCGTCGCTCGAACAGTTGCGCGGAGGCCTCGTTGATGACGGTGCCCAAGTCGACGGAAGGGTCCATCGGATCGCCGCACTTGAGCTTTTTCGCATGCACGAGCACGCGCTCGACGAACGCGTCGGCCACGCTTTGCACCACGAGAATCCGCTTGACCGCCGTGCAGCGCTGCCCCGAATTTTTCGTCGCACCGGTTACCGCGAGCTGCGCAGCCTTGTCGAGATCGGCGTCCTCCATCACGATCAGTGGATCGTTGCCGCCGAGTTCCAGCACCGTGCGGCGATAGCCGGCGTGCTGCGCGATATATTTGCCGACCCGCACGGAGCCTGTGAACGTGACGAGATCACAGTGCGGATCGGTGATCATCGCATCGCCCATCGTGCGCGGATTGCCGGTGACGACACTCAGCATCTCGGGCGGCAGGCCCGCTTCATAGAGCACGTCGGCAAGCGCGAGCGCGGTGAGCGGCGTGAGCTCGGTGGGCTTGAGCACCACGCGGTTGTTGGTCGCGATCGCGGGCGCCAGCTTGTGGCTCACCATGTTCAGCGGATGATTGAACGGCGTGATCGCCGAAATCACGCCGAGCAGCGGCAGGCGCGTGGTGAAAATCTTGCGGTTCTTGCCGTTCGGGCTGATATCGCAGGAATAGACCTCGCCGTCGTCCTTGATCGTGAGCTGCGCCGCGAACGACCACACGTCGTAGGCGCGGCTCGCCTCGTAAAGCCCATCCTTCCAGCACAGCCCCGACTCCGCGGTGATCAGGCGCGCGAAGTCTTCCTTGCGCTCGCTCAGGATCTCGGCCGTGCGCTGCAGGATGCGCTGACGCTCGAAGCGCGTGAGCCGCGGCTTGAATGCGTGCGCTTTTGCGAACGCCTGTTGCACGTGTTCGGGACGACCCGCGGGCACGGTGCCGACGACCTCGTTCGTGTACGGGTTGAAGACTTCGATCAGCTCGTCGGTGCTCGTGTGTTGGCCGGCGATGCGCATCGATTCCTGCCTGAAGGCGGGTTTGGTCATGACGTTCATCGAATACCTCGTTCAATGATCGGGTGGAGCCCGCAGGCCGCCGCGAGATGCGGGACGCGCGGGTTGTTGTGAGCGACGCGTTATGCCGCGGCGGACTGCGATACGTGGTTCAGCGCGACATCGAAGATGTCGAAGTTGCGCAGCGCGCGGTCCGCCGGCCAATCGGTCTTGCGGTTGACAATCAGCGGCACGTTCTCCTCCGTTAGCCCGCCGTGCGAACGCAACGGCTCGGTCAGTCCCGACAGGTCGTGACGCGCGGCGCTGGTGCCGAATACCTTGGCGCGTGTGCCGACCACGACGACGTCGCCGATACGGTCGGGCGGCAGCTCGAAGCGTTCGCAGGCCTCGCCGCTCGTCAGCGCGAGCTGGATGCCTTCGGTCTGGCGCAGCCGTTCGAGCAGCGCCGCTGCTTCAGCCGCTGCGAGCCCCTCGGGCAGATAGATGGTGGCGAAAGAGCCAAGCGCCCCGTGATGCGCGACGTACGGATCGGTGATGGGCAGGATCACGCGCGAGCGGCCTTTACCGGTCCATTCGTCGAACAGGTCTTGCAGGTACAGCACGTCGGGCGCGCCATCCGCGCGATGCTTGCCGTTCATGCCGTGATCGGCGGTGATCGCCAGCACGCAGCCTGCCGCATCGAGCGCGCCGACGTAGCGGTCGAACATCGCGTAGAACTCGTTGGCCTTGGGCGAGCCCGGCGCCGCCTTGTGCTGCACGTAGTCCGTCGTCGACAGGTACATCAGGTCGGGCCGGAACGTGTCGAGCAGTTTGACGCCTGCCGCGAACACGAACTCGGACAGGTCGGCCGAATACACATCCGGCAGCGGCTTGCCGACGTAGGCGAGCACGTCGCCGAGGCCGTTCTGGGCGCGGGTAGCCTCGTTGGCCTTTTCAGCCGAAAAGGCGATTGCGCGGCCGCTCGTGAAGTCGAGCCCCTTGCCGAGCAGCGTGCGCAGCTTGTCCTTCGCGGTGACGACGGCGACTTTCGCGCCGGCGTCGTGGAACGTGGCGAAGATCGTCGGCGCGCGCAGGAAGCGGGCGTCGTTCATCATCACTTCTTCGCCGCTCGCGCGGTCGTAGAAGTAGTTGCCCGCGATGCCGTGCACCTTCGGCGGACGGCCCGTCACGATCGACAGATTGTTCGGATTCGTGAAGCTCGGAATCACGCATTGGGCGATGCGGCTCGTGCCCGTGCGCAGCAGCTTCGCGAGATGCGGCGCGTGCCCGGCCTTCGCGGCTTGCTCGATATAGGCGGGCTCCGAACCGTCGAGGCAGATCACCACGACCGGCTCCGCCGGAAAGCGATAGTCGCGGCCATTGATGCTCAGCACGGTGTCTTGCAGCGTACTCATGATGTCCCCCTTCATGCCGTTTTCGCGACTGGCGCGTTCATACCCATTTCATCGAGCACCTCACTGATCGCACCGAGCGCCGCGCGCATCTCGCGCTCGCCGAGCCGGCCGATGCAGCCGATGCGAAACGAGTCCGCGACGGTCAGCTTGCCCGGATAGATCACATAGCCACGCGCCTTCAGGCTGTCGTAGAAGCGCTGGAATTCGAAGCGCGGGTCCTCGGGCATATGGAAAGTCACGATGATCGGAGCCTGCAGTGCTTCAGCCAGCAGCGGCTTGAAGCCGAGCGCGCGCATGCCCTCGACGAGAATCCGGCAGTTGTTGCGATAACGCGCGCCGCGCCCCGCGACGCCGCCTTCGGCATCGAATTCCTCCAGCGCTTGATGGAACGCGACGATCACGTGCGTGGGCGGCGTGAAGCGGTACTGGCTGGTCTTTTCGAGGTTGGTCCACTGCTCGTGCAGATCGAGCACGAGCGTGGTCGCGTTGCCCTGCGTGCGGGAGAGCGCTTCACGTCGGCAGATCACGAAGCCGAGACCGGGCACGCCCTCGATGCACTTGTTCGACGACGCGGCGACCGCATCGATATGCATCGTCTGCACGTCGAGCGGCAACGCGCCGAACGCGCTCATCGAATCGACCAGATAGCCCTTGCCGTAGCGGGCCGCGAGCGCGCCGATCTGCGCAATCGGATTGAGAATGCCCGCGGTGGTCTCGCAGTGGACCGCGAACACATGCGTGATCGACGGCGAGGCGGCCAGCACCTTGTCGATCTCGGCGAGATCGGGCGGCGTGTCCTCGGCCGTTTCGTGCACGACGGCCTTGCGGCCGGCGATTTCGAGGATGCGCTTCGCGCGCTTGCCATACGCGCCGTTGATCAGCACCAGGACCTCGCCGCCGGGCGGCACGAAAGTGGTGAGCATCGCCTCGACGGCGAAGGTGCCTGAACCCTGCATCGGCACCGTCACCCAATCGCGCGCGCCATTCGCGATCGCGGCAAGGCGCGCGAGCACCGAGCGATTGATCTCGATGAAGTTGGCGTCGCGCGAGCCCCAGTCGTGAACCATCGCGGCCTTGACGGTGCGTGACGTGGTCAGTGGTCCGGGGGTCAGCAACAGCGGATCGCCGGTTTCGGAACAAGCCGGCGATGCATACGTGGAACCGGTCATCGATGTCTCCTTGTGGGTCGATTTGGGTACTGCGCAGGTGCGTGAGACCCACTCTAGGAGCTGCAACAAAAACAGTCAAGATGCCAAAAAATGCCACATTCCGGTCGGACACGCGAAACGCCGCCTGGAAGTTGGCGAAGTCCGTGATGGATATGGGAAAGCGGCCTCCGCTCGGGACAAACCCGCATGGGGAGGCCGGAGGGGAGTGATGAGCGGGGGCGGTTGAGTGACCGGTCAGAACGCCAGTGGCCTGCCGTCAGCGCCGAAACCCACGCTCGGAATCAGAACAGCCGCATCAGCGCGAGACCAGCCAACGTCAAAGTAGCGGCCGCGGTTCGCACGCGGCTGAACGGTTCCTTGAGCACATACACGGCGATGATGCCGGCGAACACCACGCTCGTCTCGCGCACTGCCGCAACGAGGGCGATGGGAGCGACGGTCATCGCCCAGATCACGATCCAGTACGCCGCGAGCGACATCGCGCCGCCCGCGAACCCCGGCAGCAGGAAATGCCGCATCGGCGCCATGCCGGCCGGCCCGTAGCGATACAGGCAAAGCGTCAGCATCGGCAACGCATCGAACACGAATAGCGTCGCCGCGTAGGAGTTCGGATTGCCGGCGACGCGTGCGCCCACGCCGTCGACGACCGTGTAGCCCGCGATCGTCACCGCCGTGAGCAGCGCGAAGCCCAGCGCGACACGGTTTTCAGATGCGGAGTGATGGCGGCCGCGCAGCGACAGCAGCAACACGCCGCTGCCGAGCAGCACGACTCCTGCGATGGCGCCCGCGCTCATCGTCTCGTGCAAGATCGTGACGGAGACGAGCGCGGTGATCAGCGGCGCGGAGCCGCGCGCGATCGGGTAGATCTGGCTCATGTCGGCACGACGGTATGCCTCGCTCAGACACACGTAGTAGCCGAAATGAAGCGCGACCGATCCCGCCACCCAGGGCCACGCTGCAGGCCGAGCGAATCCGGTGAACGGGAGCGACGGCAGCGCGATCAGACCGCAGGCGATGCACAGCAGGGTCATCGCCAGAAAAGGATCGAGGCGCACCTTGATCACCGCGTTCCAGCCCGCATGCAAAAGCGCGGCCGACAGCACGGCGAAAAACACGGGAAGTGTCATCGTCATGCTAGCTGTGGCGATTGGCGATGATGACTTCCCAGCGTTGTTCGGCGCAGGCGCGGACGATGCCCGCGGGCGGCTCGGCGTCGACGATCAGTCCGGCGATATGCGGCACAGGCGCGATCAGCACGGGCGTCTGCTGTTCAAACTTGCTGTGGTCCGCGAGCACGTAAACCTTCTTGCCCGACTTCATCATCAGATGACGTTGCTCGGCGGCCAGCCGCGAGTAGTCGGTGAATTCGCCTTCGGGCGAGATGCCGCCCACGCCGACAAACACGAGATCGGCGCGGAAATGGCTGAGCGCGGTCATCGTCTCGACGCCGATAGCGGCTTCGTCGTTCGGGTCGATGTCGCCGCCGAGCACGACGACCTTCACGCCGGGCGCGCGGCACAGCATCAGCGCGATCGGCAGGCTGTTGGTGATCACGGTCAGGTCGCGATGATGCTGCAGCGCCTCGGCGAGGCCCAGCGTAGTCGAGCCTGAGTCGATCAGCACGACCATGCCATCCGCGACGAGTCGCGCGGCCGCGGCACCAATGGCCGCCTTGCCCAGCGCGTTGACCGCCTCGCGGCTTGCCAGCGACGGTTCGGCGACGGGCCGCTTCGCCGCGCCGCCGTGCACGAGATTCGCGCGGCCCTGTTCCGCGAGAATCTTCAGGTCGCGGCGGATCGTTTCGCGCGACACGCCGAGCGTCGCCGACAGGTTCGCGACGCTGACCGAGCCGCTCGCCTCGAGGCTTTGCACGATGTAGTCGATGCGCTCGATCGCGAGCCGGCGGTTCGGGTTCAATGAAGCGGGCACGGGCCCCGCTGAGCGGTTATCGTGCATGGTGTGGCTCTCCGTGCGCATCGTCGGCGATGGCGTCGCTGGTTGCCTGGCAAGTTGCGTCGGGCAGACCGCGCAGGGGCGATCGATGCGCTGCCTCGCCCGGTCCTTCCGTCTCTTCTGCGAGGGCAGCGGTCATCGGCGCGGCCGTGGTGCCCGGATAGCGCACCTCTACGCGCGCCGCGGAGAAGATCTGGGCATAGTGCGCATCTAGCGGCGCATCGGTGACCAGCACGCCGATCTCGTCGGCGTTCATCGCGCACCAGCGAGCTACGGCGTGTCGGGTTTCGGCCGTCACGGTGCCACAAAATAACACATGTTTCCTCGCCGTTCGCGATTTTTATTGCGGTTCGATGCCCGCGGCCTCCGCTCGAAAAAGTCGAGGTGGGTAGGTGTCTCGCGGATTCCGGACATGCGTCAAAGTCCCATTACCCCAAGGATTTGCGGCGAATCTTCACCTGTCCGCGCTCTCAGCAACCTCCCGGCAACTTCCGGTTCATGTTGTTTTTTGCGTTTTTTGTTGCAGTCCATGGCCACAGCATTTTCCACGCATTGCCACACACTTGCAAAAAGCGAGGTCGCCCGATGTCCACGGAAATCCCAATCCATGTGGCTTCGCGCGGGTGGGCTTCTTCTCGGGTGTGCCGGTCATTCAGCACCTGGACACGCCCGGTTGCCGCAGCGTGACCAACGCGGCTGAGAGCGTCGTGGCGGCGGCACTCGCAGTGATGGACGGGCCGGCTCCAGAGGTGATCGTCTGTCGCGACAGCATGGGCAGTTCGACGGGCTGCTCGTCGGCGACAAAGACTGCTTCGCCGGATATCTCCCGTTGGGTGGCGCACGTTCGCATGACGAAGCGGGTGCGCGATTTCGATACTCACTCGCGGCACTACGCGCGGACGTGGCCTATGCCCAGTCATGGTGGTGCCGCTTGCCTGCAAGACTCACGACTTTGCGGAGTCCCGCCGAAGCGGGAGCCTGTTCGTGTTCTTACGGGTTGATCACTCTGCTACGGGGCGTGACTCGGGGATCGTCGCACATCCACGCGCAGCTACCTTTACAGATCGGAGTCAACTCGATTTCGATTTGGCGAACAGTCGGACTACCGTCGGGGCGCTTCACAACATATCCCTCAGTAAGAGTTGTGGGATCGATCATGATGTACTCGCTCCTGATGCCAAGCTTCCTCAAATACGCTTTCACAACCTGACCACGGCGGTCTTGCAACTCTTCCAGATTGCGCTCACCAATGTACGCGCCAGCCATAACAATCGCCTGAATCTGCACGTTGGGCCACTTCTTTGCCTCACCTACGGCTCCCGCAATTGCACGTCGATCCGCCGTCGAAAGCGCGGTAGCGTTGAAGGGCAACTCAATCGCTACGTTCTCTCCTATCGTGCATGCACGAACTGATCCAAAAAAGCAGAGCGAGATGGCGAGCAGTGCGGCCACGGCGCCAGCCCTGTAATTCAGCCTTCTACTCATGTGAGATTTACTCCGTCAAATGTTGCGATATAGCCGGTTATGTTGTCTGCGTTTCGGATAGCCTGATCCGGATGATTTTCGGCGAATATCCGTGCGCCCGATGCCTTATCGGTGTAAACCCAGTCTTCTGAATTAAAAGTGTCGGTGAAGTGAGTGCATTCGTGAATTATTGTTTTTATCTTGCACGTGCTCCACAACTGACCAAATGGACTGCTGCAAAATTTGGAATAGACAGCGATGACACGCTTTTTCCGAATCAGGTTTGCAGACTACGGCCTGATTGTCTCCCGTATCTGGCCTGACTGCACAGGACAGCTTCCTGTTTGTTTCGCTGTCAAATCGCACAACGCCCCCGGAAATCGGTGACATGTTCGGTCGTTGCGTGACACGACGCGCGATCTGCAACGCCGAAGTGCCCAAGGTAAAAGCCCCCGCCTAAGCGGGGCGAATTTCTATCTGATAGCCTTGCTCGTCGGCACTACGTGCGGATCCGTCGCATAGTCGTTCACAGCCGCCGCTACAGATCGGGGTTAGTTCCACGACGATCTGCTCAATGTCCAATGTGCCGTCCGGGCGCTTTGCTACCATTTGATCCGTAAAAGTCTTGGGCTCGATTATGATATTTTCACTCCTGATACCAAGTTGTTTCAAATACGCTTTCACGTTCTCGGCACGATCTTTTTTTAGCTGTTCCAAATTGCCTTCGCTAATATAGGCGCCGGCAATTACAACTGCCTGAATTTGCACTTCAGGCCATTGCCTTGCTGTAATCACTGCGTCTGCAATGGTCAGCCTATTTGCATTTGAAAGATCCGTGGTGCTGAATGGTAACTGGAGTCCCGCTACCTTTGAGATCGAGCATGCACTAGCTGATCCATAAAGACACATGGATATGATGGACACGGCAGCAATACGGCGGCTGAAATCTAGCATAGTACTCATGTCACTTCCCTGTCGAATGTTGCGATATAACCGGTGATGTTGTCCGCGTTGCGGATCGCTTCGTCGGGATGATTCTCCGCATATGTCTTGAGACCAGCTTCAGTGTCAGCATACCCGCGGTCAAGGGAGTCAAAAGTGTCGGTAAAGTGAGTACATTCGTGGATTAGCGTTTTGATCTTACATTCTCGCCACAATGCGCCGAATTTGAAGCTACAAAACTTCGAATATATGGCAATAACGCGGTTCTGCGAGTCGGGCTTGCAAACAGCAGCCGCGTTGTCACCGTGGTCCGGTTTGGGTGAACATGTAAGGCTCCTGTTCAGTTCGCTATCCCATCGCACAATTTTTTCTGGCACGAGTTCTTGCATCGCGGCGAGTAAGCGCGGCAGGCCAGCAGCCAGAGTGCTTCGGATTTCTTCGTCCGCGCGGGCGAAATAAATTTTGGCACGGTCTTGCTCTTTGGCGTCCCAGCGTGCTACTGCAGCAATGCGCTCCTTGATTAAGGATGCACCAGCATCGCGCGCCCGCATGACCTCTTTTCTAAACTCGTTATTACTCATGTTGGGGCAGATACGGGTCGTATTGATCACGACATTGGATATTGATCCAGGCGTTGTATTGGTGATGGCTGTGCCGACCTCGGTCCATTCTTCATTCTCGTCGGTCTTGAAATATTGGCTATCATTTTTCAAAAATTCATTCATCATGTGTTCACCAGTGATGGAAGACTCACCTGCTTTCCACCCCTATTGCCCGGCAACTTCGATGGAAACCTGTTTTGCGTTATCTGTCGAAACGCGCTGGGTACGCCCTTGGAAATCGGTGACACCTTTCGCGATGACCCTCGAACCGACGCGAATCCTGTAACGCACCCCCGCCTGTCGCTTGCCGGTGGAGTCTCTTAGCTCGAACTGCTTATTGAACCGTTTGGGGGCACGCCCGCGACAATTGCACGCCCATGCGTAACCGAGCGCTTCGGCCATCGCGTAGCCGGATTTCAGCTCACGAACCCTGTCAAACGGAAAGAACTCGCCGGTTTCGGCGTTCAGGGCCCATGCCGACGGCATCGGCGGGAAGTTTGAGTAGATCGAATAGGTGATACGGCGAAGATCGCATTCTTCCTCGACTGTCCAATCCGTTTCACCGCTTTGCTGTTTCAGTTGCTCCATTACTCTCCTCAAGAGTTTTCAGGCGATACCTCGCGAATTATCATCGAAACGGATCACGATCAATCGCTTTAATTCGGGATAAGCCCGTTTTGACAACTATTTACGATTGTTTCGGATATCTCGATTTCTATTGCATATTCCTGCCGGTGCAGGATTAAAAAAGGCGGCATTAAGCCGCCTTTATCGTCAGGAATCGAAATGGTTAGTGCTGCGTCCATGAGGCGTCTATCGCCGCCAGCTTCGCGTTCACGCCTTCCATAGCGTCAGCGAGAATCGCTGCCACGTCCTCCGGTTTCAGTTGACGCTAGGGGGAGCCCGTTGGCGTAGAGCGGCCTTCGACCCAGACCTCTTCGATATTCAGTTTGGGGTGGAGTACAACGTAGGGCGAGCAGACGCAGGCGACCGGCCCACACGAAAGGTGCAATCCGGTCCGATCTGTCGAGCATCACCTACTTATCCGGCCGATGCCGCGGGACGCTGCTCAATGGTTGCTGTGTCGCTCTCTCGCACGGTCAATCTGTTCCTCACCGACTTGACACCGAGCACCGATCTCGCCGCATTGGCGGCGCGCGAGATCTGCCAGCTTTCCGGCACCGTCCCGGTGAGCGTAACGACGCCGTGGCTCGCCCTGATATGAATCTTTGAATCATCCATATCGGGTACGCGCCTGAGGGCACGGCGAACGTCGCGAACTATCGAAGTATCCGACTTGGGTCGAGGCGGTGAGCTCGAGGCTGCCACCTTTTGTGCGACAACGTCGGTCGTCGCGCTGAGACCTGGTTGCCCATTCGCATAGACCGAGGCACTCGCGATGGCCGCGACTAAGGTTGCGCCGATTATTCTGCTCGCATTGCTTTTATTCATGCTGCCCTCCGTTGGGTTCCGTCGACCTTGCGGTTCAAGACAGAAAGATGGGGCGCGGCTCCGCCGTTCATAGCGTTAAGCATACCAACACTGAGGTAGCGACCCTGCGCGATGTTTTGATCGATCAGACGGCCGAACTTCTCGACGCCATGCTGTTTCAGAACCGTCCAGACTTTGAGCGGGCGGAAACCGCTGGACGTCTGCAATCCATACTCGTATGACCAGGGAGCCGAAGCGATTCCACGCGGTGTGGGTTGCAGATATTCCGGAGTCAGCGCGAATGCGCCTCGATGCGCAGCGGCGTCGCGAACGAGCGCGCAGCCGACCTCGAACGGGGCGTGCAACCACTTGTGAGGATCGAGGGCGAGCGGCACCAGCCGACGACCTGCCGATCCATCAAAGCCGCCGCATGATTGCCGCCACCCAGGTTAGTACGCAGAATGGCCGCCAGGAAGTCTCCCAGTGCCCCGGTGAAGTTGCTTGCGCCCATATACCAGGACCAGAAGCGAGGATGTATGTTGCCCAGTGGATAGGGCATCGAATTGTCGCCAAGCTCGTGATAGATGGCGTTTTCGCGAAACACCGGTTCATACCGCTCCATTCCGAGGCTGTGCAGCCATACGGCGACGTCCACGAGCCCTCCTGACCGGAAGGTCTCGAATCCGTCAAAGATAGCACGCGGTTACGCCGCGCCCGACCCGCGCTTCGAGCGTGCCAACGCCAGCGCCAGCCTTGCGCCGACCTCGGCATTGTGTTTTACGAGCGCGATGTTGGTCGCCAGGCTGCGCCCGCCTGTCAACGCCTTGATGCGCGCCAGCAGGAACGGGGTGACGGCCTTACCGGTGATTCCTTGCGCAGCGGCCTCGTCGAGCGCCTGGCGAGTCAGCGCGTCGATCTCTTCGGACGGCATCGCTGCCGCTTCCGGCACTGGCGTGCTCAACACCACACCGCCTTCGAGGCCGAGGTCCCACTTGGTGCGGATGAAACGTGCCTGCTCCGCCGCGTCGTCCAGCCTGAAGTCCGCGCGAAAGCCGCTGTCACGCGTGTAGAACGCCGCAAAATTGTCTTGTTCGCAACTGAGCACCGGCACGCCGTGGGTTTCCAGGTATTCCAGGGTGAGCCCGATGTCCAGGATGGACTTCGCACCGGCGCAGATCACCGCGACCGAGGTCTTCGCCAGTTCCTGCAGGTCCGCCGAGATGTCGAAGGTGTCTTGGGCGCCTCGGTGTACGCCTCCAATGCCGCCGGTGACGAAGACCTCGATGCCGGCCAACGCCGCGCAGATCATCGTGCCAGCCACGGTCGTGGCGCCCAGGCCGCCGCCCGCCAGCACCGCCGGCAGGTCACGGCGGCTGACCTTATGCACGTGGTCGGAACGGCCGATCATTTCCAGTTCGTCATCCGAAAGGCCGATGTGGATTCGGCCGCCAATCAGCGCGATCGTCGCCGGCTCGGCGCCCGCGTCACGGATCAACGCCTCCACTTCGCGCGCGGTGCGAACGTTCTCGGGGTAGGGCATGCCATGCGCGATGATGGTCGATTCCAGCGCCACGAGCGGGCGACCGGCGGCCTGCGCAGCGGCCGCAGGCGCGCTCCAGGTCAACCAGGAGCGTGCAAGGTTGGCAGCCATGTCGATCCTTTCGGGGGGCGATTCACCGAAGTATGCGGTACGAGACCGGGTTAGGCGTCCGTGTGTCCCCGGCGCCTTAAAACGACATGCATGGCTTTGTCCGACGCGACGAATTCAACGCATTCGTACCCCAGAGCCCGCAAGTCGATCCCTTCGAACAGCGATTCTCCCCGGCCGAGCAGGACCGGCGCGATGGCAATGTGCAGTTCGTCGATGAGGCCCTCGCGGAGATACTGCCGGATTGTCTGCGGCCCACCGCCGATCCGCACGTCCATTCCGGCAGCGGCCTCGCGGGCGCGGTCGAGCGCCTCGCGAATGCCCCCGGTGATGAAGTGGAACGTCGTGCCGCCTTTCATCTCGATCGGGGCACGCGGATGATGGGTCAGGACGAAGACCGGGACGTGATACGGCGGACTGTCTCCCCACCAGCCTTTCCAGTTGGTGTCAGGCCACTCCCCACGAATGGGGCCGAACATGTTCCTGCCGAGAATCCAGGCCCCGACATTCTCAAAGCCACGGGCGGCGAAATCATCGTTCACGCCGGTCGTACCGCGGTCGTTGCCGAACAAGGTCCGCTGGAACGTGCGGGTTGGAACTAGCCACTGATGCAATTCCGTCCCGCCAACGCCGAGCGGATTGTCAATGTCCTGATTCGGGCCTGCACCGTATCCGTCGAGCGAGATGGTGAAGCCCTGAACGCGAACGCGTGTCATCGTTTCCCTCCGATTGGACGCCTAACGTAATGTGGACTGTAAATCTGCATGGTTGCCGGAACTACGCGAAATTGTCGGGCAGCAGATTTATGCTTAACCATACGTGTTTAAGAGAATTTCCTGAATTTGCAAGCTGGCATACAGCAGTGATCGTCCGCCCCCACAGTATTGCCTGCGGCAGGCGTACGATAAACAGCATCGTCCCGTTGGCGGGCGGCTTGATTGATGGAGGATGGAGATGAGACGCCTTTATTTCCTCGCACCCGACACGACGACGGCGAAGGCGATCGTAGACGACTTGCTGCGGTCCCGGATCACATGGCGGCATATCCATGTTCTCGCGAACCACAGCGTTGCACTCGAAGAGTTACCCGAGGCAACTTTGCTGCAAAGCAGCGACGTCGTGCACTCCCTCGAACGCGGCGTGGCGCTCGGCGGTGCGACTGGAGCGCTCGTTGGCCTCGTGGCGCTGGCGTTTCCTCACGCGGAGCTCGCCATTGCGGGCGGAGCCGTCGTCGCATTGACGTTGGCGGGAGCCGGCTTCGGGGCCTGGACGGCCGCGATGATCGGCGTCGGCGAACCGAACGCACGACTCGAGCGTTTTCGCGGCGCCATACGCGACGGCCAGTTCCTGATCATGGCCGACGTGCCTGGATCACGAGAAGAGGAGATCGAGCAGATGGTCGCGCAGCATGTACCGAAGGCCGATCTGGAGGGCGCGGAACCCACCACACCGATCTTCCCGTGAGCAGCGGCTGAGACGAGGCCATCGGCGTCGGCCGGATGGGTAACGAAGGCGTCTCGGCCGATGCCGTTGCGGGTTGCTTTCGTTAGAATCTGTTTTCGATTCTTTTACTCGTCAATTACAGGAGGCGGACGTGCCAGGTTTACTTCCCGATGTCGACCCCGAGGGACTCCTCGAATATTCGGTCGTGTACACCGACCGATCGATCAATCATATGTCGGAGCTCTTTCAAGGCGTCGTACGCGATATCTCCGGCGCCCTGAAAAAAGTCTACAACGCGAAGTCGGCCGTAATCGTCCCGGGCAGCGGCACGTTCGGCATGGAAGCCGTCGCCCGGCAGTTCGCGACGAATAGGAAGTGTCTGGTCATCCGCAATGGCTGGTTCAGCTACCGCTGGTCGCAGATTTTCGACATGGGCGGCATTCCGTCCGAATCGATCGTGTTGAAGGCGCGTCCGGTCGGCCAGGAAAGGCAGGCCGCCTATGCACCCGCTCCGATCGAAGAAGTGGTCGCCGCGATCAAGGAGCACAAGCCGGATCTGGTGTTCGCGCCGCATGTGGAAACCGCATCCGGAATGATGCTGCCCGATGCCTATATGCGCGCGGTGTCCGACGCCGTGCATGCGGTCGGCGGCATGTTCGTTCTCGACTGCATCGCCTCCGGCACGATCTGGGTAGACATGCAGGCCAGTGGCATCGATGTGCTGATCAGCGCACCGCAAAAAGGATGGAGCGCGTCACCTTGCTGCGCCATGGTCATGCTCAGCCCGCTCGCCCGCGAACGAATCGACGCGACGACCAGCACCAGCTTCGCCTGTGATCTTCGCAAGTGGCTGCAGATCATGGAAGCCTACGAGAACGGCGGGTTCGCGTACCACGCCACGATGCCGACGGACAGTCTCGCGACGCTGCGCGACGTCATGAAGGAAACCGAAGCATATGGCTTGGACAAAGTGAGAGCCGAGCAGCTTGAACTCGGCAAGCGCATTCGCTCACTGCTGAGTGACGAAGGCTTCAAAAGCGTGGCGGCCGAAGGTTTTCAGGCTCCGGGCGTCGTGGTCTGCTATACGGACGATGACGGCATACGATCCGGCAAGAAGTTCGCCGATGCCGGTTTGCAGATCGCGGCCGGCGTTCCTCTTCAATGCGACGAGCCTGAAGACTTCAAAACCTTCCGCGTCGGATTATTCGGCCTGGACAAACTGCATGACGTCGAGGGTTCGGTCGCCAGGTTCGCCAAGGCGCTGGACCGTATTGTCTAGAGCGTCTTTCCGAAGCATGTGCGCATGGCTCGCCTTCGCAGCCGCATCGGCGGGAGGACTCCGGAGCCTGCCGGAATAGCTATGCGCACTCTGGATCATGACAACACACGCAAATCTTGTTTCCCTCTGGGTCGCGAAAATACGCCCCGTAATAGTTCGGGTGATAGTGCGCGCGCAAACCGGGAGGGCCTTCGCAAGAACCTGAATTTGCCAGCGCGGTAGCGTGTGCGTTGTCGACTGAACGACGATCAGGCGCAAGCAATGCCACCATCTGGCCGTTCCCGTTTTCTGCGCGGTTGCCATCATATGGCCTGCCGATAAGGAAAAGCGGACGCGGCATACCCACAGCCATCCAACCAGCCCACGGTCTGTCTGGCTCGCAAAACTTCAGTTGATGTCCCAACTCGCTCATGACAGCCGAATAGAACTTCAACGCGCGGTCAAAGTCATTCACCCCAACGAATACATGCGAAATCATCCTGCTGCGTTCCTGTTCGAGAGTCGCGATGTCTGTTCACGTTAGCACGCGGAGTTGCGCTCGACCAATCAGGCGTCCGCGAGTGCCGCGCCTGCGAGCGGAAACCTGGAAGCTTCGATTAATGAATCTGTAATAGCAAGCGACAGAACCGTGCACGCATGCCCCATATTGGACGGACAACAGGAAAGCGCGCTCGCGCATGGTGCCTGGGTACATGCCGCATACCGCGAAGAAGCCTTCTGACAGTCCCGCCATTCAATCCCGCTCCGTCTCTCACTGCATCCATCTGATCGCCGAAAACCCAACGCGCGGCTTCTCCGATAACTCTCCCGCTCCAATACCGTTCGCGCGGATGGCATGACAGTTGCTTTGAACGTCCCCGCGCGCTGAGCCACCGTCAACGGCGGCCAGCATCGGGATGGGCGATCAACGGAGAGGCAAATTGAAACTAATAAGTGCGGTCATCAAGCCATTCAAGCTTGATGAGGCTCGTGAAGCCTTGTCATCGCTTGGCGTCTCTGGAATCACGGTAACGGAGGTCAAGGGCTTTGGGCGTCAGAAGGGCCATACGGAGATGTATCGGGGCGCGGAGTACGTCGTCGATTTCCTGCCGAAAGTGAAGATCGAGGTCGCCGTACCGGATGACATCGTCGATCAGGCTATCGAAGCGATCGAGCGTGCGGCGCGCACTGGAAAGATTGGTGACGGCAAGATCTTCGTGACACCGATCGAGCAGGTGATCCGGATCCGCACCGGCGAGACCGGCGCCGACGCCCTATAAAGACACAGGACAAGAGGAAAGAGAGATGCGCAAACTGTTGATGACTTTGTTGATGGCGGGCTCGTTGCTCGCGGGCGGGCTGAGCCCCGCATTCGCGCAAGACGCGTCGGCACCCGCGGCCGCCTCCGTGCCCGTCGCGCAAGCGTCCGCGGCTCCCGCGGCGGATGCCGCTGCATCGGCGCCGGCCGCGCCGACCGCACCGTTCTCGGTCGATTCGTCGAAGATCAACTCCGGCGACACCGCGTGGATGCTGACTTCCACCGCGCTGGTGCTGTTCATGACGATCCCGGGCCTCGCACTGTTCTACGGCGGCATGGTCCGCAAGAAGAACGTGCTCGCGACGCTGATGCAAAGCTTCGCGATCACCTGTCTGGTGACGATCGTCTGGACCGTGGTCGGCTACAGCCTCGCGTTCACGCCGGGCAACTCGTTCATCGGCGGCTTCTCGCGCGTGTTCATGACGGGCATGAACTACATCAAGGGCGACAAGGCCACGACGCTGACCGTCAGCCATCTCGCGCCGACGATCCCCGAGACGGTCTACTTCGTCTACCAGATGACTTTCGCGATCATCACGCCGGCGCTGATCACCGGTGCGTTCGCGGACCGCATGAAGTTCTCGGCGATGCTGGTGTTCATGACGCTGTGGTCGATCCTCGTCTACTCGCCGATCGCGCACATGGTGTGGGAACCGAGCGGCTGGCTGGCGACCGCGGGTATCCTCGACTTCGCGGGCGGCACGGTGGTGCACATCAACGCGGGTATCGCGGGTCTGGTCTGCTGTCTGGTGCTCGGCAAGCGCGTCGGCTACGGCAAGGAGTCGATGGCGCCGCACAACCTGACGCTGACGCTGATCGGTGGCGCGATGCTGTGGGTCGGCTGGTTCGGCTTCAACGCGGGTTCGGCGGTAGCGGCGGACGGCCGGGCCGGCTTCGCGATGTTCGCGACCCAGGTGGCGACCGCCGCGGCGGCGCTCGCATGGATGTTCGCCGAATGGGCGGCCAAGGGTAAGCCGTCGGTGCTCGGTATCGTGTCGGGCGCGGTCGCGGGTCTGGTGGCGGTGACGCCGGCGTCGGGCTTCGTCGGCACGGTAGGCGCGCTGGTGATCGGCATCGTCGCGGGCGTGGTCTGCTTCTGGGCGGCCACGTGGCTCAAGCACAAGCTCGGCTACGACGATTCGCTCGACGCGTTCGGCGTGCACTGCGTGGGCGGGATCATCGGTGCGATTCTGACGGGCGTGTTCGCGGTCAAGGACATCGGTGGCGCTGACGGTGACGTGCTGCTGCAACTCAAGGGTGTCGCGACGACGCTGATCTACAGCGGGGTGGTTTCGTTCGTCCTTCTCAAGGTAATCGACGCAGTGATGGGCTTGCGCGTTGCCGAAGAAGAAGAGCGCGAAGGACTGGACCTGGTGCTGCACGGCGAGGCGGTCGAATAACGGTTGCGCCGCGAATGGAATAGGTACGACGGTCACGGTCGGTCGTGGCCTGGCGCTGACAGCGCTCAGGCCACGACCGAAGCCGGAGCCAACTTCGTACTTGAGGGCATGCGGGTGTCTGCCCCGGGTGTCTGCCCCGTAGGCGCCCGTATTGCCGAAGTTCGGCCAGACGAGCGAGGAGGTCGTAGCGGCTTCGAGCAACCGGATTTCCGCCAGCCAATGAAAAAGGATAATCAGCAGCATATTGCGGTACTGGTTGTTCTCATATCCCAAATCGCCTTTCTGGCAATGTTCGCATTCGCTGAGCATGTCGTCAGGCATAACAAATGGATCGCCGCAGGATTTGGATTCGACCTTTTATTCGGGCTGATTCTGTCGGTCGGTTTTGTCGGGACCTGGCGCGCGCGCGGTATCGATTCAGATTTTCTCGGCCTTCTTCTGGCCAATCCGGTCGAGCTGGCTGTCGTTATTGCAACTGCCGGTCAGTTGGTGGCCATTCTCCTTGTTTAAGCCGATCGGAAAGTGCGCGTCGCGACATACGCTCACCTATCGGCATGGCTCGCGATAAAGCTCGCGAACGCGTTATATGGAAGCGCAAGCGCCGTGCCGTTGATCATCAGGCCGTAGGTGGAGTCCCCGCTATCGAGCTCGTAATACATCGCCGATTGGATGTTCTTCGTCTTTCTCGCCTGATAGTAAGTGAGCAGACGCGAGCTGATGTAGTTGGCCCGGTACGCCTCGCTCTTCTCCGGCCCAGTGTTCCATTCCGAGATCACAAAGGGGACGCCATAGCGGGCCTTGCAATAGGTGGGCAAATCGAAGCCCGGGCCGGACCCGTCGGTGCCGATGTCGAAGATGTCGCCGTACACCTCGTAGTTGTGCCACGTAGTCAGGTCCCACCTCACGGTCGGATGGCCGCTCGTGCCATCGGGCTGCTTGCCATCCCACAGAGCGTCGGACGCGCCGATATCAGCAACACAAAAGTTGACGCCGCATTTAGCATCCGCCTGCACCGACTTCACTCCGTCGATCATGCCGCGCATCACGCCGCGCATCAGCGGCCAGTTCGCATTGTTGAAGTCGAGTACGCTCGTTCCCGCGCTGGTGGAGTCGAGAATGATCCCGTTCGCGCGGGTCAGTTCGTTACCGCATTCATACATGGTCACGCCGTGGGGTTGCAATGCCGACGCGACAGTCACCGCGCAATTGAAGCCCCGCGTATAGGCCGCCGCTTCACTCGTGAACAGGTTGCCGTTGCCGTCGTAGATGCCGACGTCGATCAGCACGAAAAGCGTCAAGCCCGCCGGCTGGAATGCTTGCGCCAACGCCAGGACCTTGGCGAGTTGCGGTGCGTAGTCCGTACAGCTGAGCCGGTACGTCGAGCAGCCGAGGGCTTGCATGATCGATACGATCTGTGACGTCGAATACAGGTAGTCGTAATGCCCGTTGATACCGTGAAACGAGCCGGCCGGCGCCGCGGTCGCGATGCGCGGATCGCTGCACGGCAACCATTGGTCCGCATCGCCGCATACATAGAACTGACCGCCGGCCGATTGTGCCCAGAACTTGCCGCCGTACCATAGCAGCAGCGCCGCATTCGACATCGTGCCGACGGCATGGCGATTGCGATACACGACGCCGTTCACGACGGTCCATATCGAGCCGGCCTTATCGATCAGATACGTCGCGGGCGGGATCATCGCGCCGTCGACCGAGGTGCCGCCCAAACGCGGGTCGTTGCACGCGAACCATGTCGTCCCATTCCATCCGTAGAACTGACCGCCGGTTCCCTCGTGATAGATCGTGCTCCCGTA
The DNA here is from genome assembly GCF_040948685.1 of Paraburkholderia sp. BR14374. Lineage (NCBI taxonomy): Bacteria > Pseudomonadati > Pseudomonadota > Betaproteobacteria > Burkholderiales > Burkholderiaceae > Paraburkholderia > Paraburkholderia sp. BR14374. The sequence goes on from NZ_JBFPKF010000009.1 coordinate 166,628, forward strand.
CCAGAGGATCAACGAAACGTTGTAGGTGTAGCCCGCTGCGACGCCGTTCCTGTAGACAGACCCGCCGACCAGGGTCCACGACGCGTTCTGACTGTCGATGATTACCGTCGCCGGCGGGATCGTCGTGTTCTGTGGCGAAGCGTTCGAAGCGTTGCCGGGCGACCCCGAGTTCGGGTCTGATGCAGAGCCGGAGCTGTCGCCCGAGCTCGCGCCGGACGTATCGGTGGGTCCCGTTCCATTCGATGGCGCCGGCGACGAGCCGTTCGCCACCGTGGTCGCGCTACCCGTCGAGGGCGCAATACTCGCGGTGATCGTGCCCGTCGTGCCCGTCGAGGCCGCGATGCCGGAGCTTGCCGTGCCGGTAGAGGGTGATGCCGCGGTGCTCGACGGACTCGCGGAATTGCCCGGGGAAGAACCGCCGGCATCCGACGTACCACTACTACCACCACCGCCGCCGCACGCGGTCAATACGACAGTTCCGCCGAGCGCAGTAAGACAGCCAAGAAATTGACGTCGTCCAATCATGACAATAGCGCGGGCTGCCGCGAGGCGGCCCACGAGAAAATCTGGAGAGAGAGGGGGAGTCCTGCGGGTCGCGAGTGCGTCGCGTGAGCCGTTCAGGGCATGCGTTGTGCGGTAGTGGATGGTCTTTCGTTGCGACCGATCACTGAGTCCGGCAAGTCATGGCTGTCTGTCGGCACAAATTGCGCGTGGGAGCAGGGTGGGGCGGAAATAAATTCTTTTCGCTCGCATTGGACGAACGGCGGAAAGATTTCACTCTCCAGGTGAGGAGGTGGGAATCGGGCGAGGTGGGGGCGGCGGCGGACTTGGACGCTATGCGCGATGCGGCCCGACGATGCCCAGCCGCGCGATGCGCCGGTACAGCGTCGCGCGCGATATGCCCAACGCCTGCGCGGCGGCGTTAGGCCGCCACTGGCAATGCGTGAGCGCCGCGACGATCCGTGCCCGCTCGTCGTCGGCGCTGGCCGGCGACGTGGAGGCCACCGCGAGAGCCGGCGTCGCGGCGGGCGCGAGTTGCGCGGCAAAGTCTGGCGACACGTGCCGCAACTCGACGCGAGCCGAATCGCAGACGGCGCACGCATAACGCAGCACGTTGCGCAACTGCCGGATATTGCCGGGCCACGAGAAGGCGGCAAGGCGCTCGGCGAATTGCGGATCGAGCATCAGCACATGGCTGGCCGCCTGTGCTTCCTCGTTGAACACCGTATCGATCACATCGCGGATGTCGGTGCGCTCGCGCAGCGGCGGTATCCGCAGCGTCGCGCCGCTCAGTCGATAGTAGAGATCCTCGCGGAACGATCCGGCATCGACCATCTGGAGCAGATCCCGGTGCGTCGCGCAGATCACGTCGATATCGACGCGCACTGGCGCATCGCCGCCGAGCGGCACCACTTCGCCCTCGGCGAGCACGCGCAGCAGGCGGGTTTGCAGGCCGAGCGGCATGTCGCCGATTTCATCGAGAAACAGCGTGCCGCCATGCGCGAGCGCGATCTTGCCGCGCGCGCCGCGACTGCGCGCGCCGGTGAACGCGCCAGGCGCATAACCGAACAGCTCGCTCTCGATCAGCGGCTCCGGAATCGCGCCGCAATTCACCGCGACGAACGGCCGCGTGCGCCGCGAGCCCGAGTCGTGCACCGCGTGCGCGAACACCTCCTTGCCGACACCGGTTTCGCCGAGGAGCAGAAGCGGCAGCCGCTTGCCGGCGATCCGCAAGGCGACTTCGGCGTTGCGCGCGATCCGTTCGTCCGAGCTGTGCAGAAAGCGGCTCATTGCGCCGATGCTGCCATCGGCGTGCACATCGCCCGGCCGTGTCGTGACGAGCGGGCGGGACGCGCGTCTCATCGGCGCGCGAATGCGCGCATACAGCATCGCGCCGGTCGCGCGCAGCCGCAGCGCCACGATCATGTCGGTGCGCGCGACGTCGTGTAGACGTACCTCGGACGTGTCGAATATCTCGTCGATGTGGCGCGGACCGTCGAGACCCGCGATGCTCTCATGCGCCTTGCGGTTCGCGGCGGCGATGTTGCCGCATTCGTCGAAGGCGATCAGCGCTTCGGGTTGCGCTTCGACGAAATGGCGGCTTTGATGGCCGAACAGCACCCAGTGCTGCGCGGTCTGGTTCAGGAAGTAGCCGTCCTCGATCAAACTCGCGCTTTGCCGCACCAGTTGAAACACCAGCCCCTGGCTGTCGCGGTTGTCCGGCGATCGGATCGCCGATGCATCGAGCACGCCGATCAATTCGCCGGTCGGCGCGAAGATCGGCGAAGCGCTGCACGTGAGCGTCGTGAACGCGGCCCGGAAGTGATCGGTCTTGTGCACGGTGATCGGCGCGAGATCGGTGAGCACGTTCGCGATGCCGCAGGTGCCTTCTTCGCGCTCGGACCAGCACGAGCCGATATGCAGCCCCGCATGCTTGAAATCGTTGCGCCGGTCGCGGTCGATCCGATAGTCGATCGTGACGCCGTGCGCATCGGACAGCATCACGCAATAGTCGGCGACGCGGATCATTTCGTGCAGCCGCGTCAGGCACTGGCCCGATGCGCGCAGAAAGGCTTCCTCCTTGCCCTGGACTTCACGCAGCTCGGCGGACGACAGCACGCGCGGGCCGATCACGGAGCTGGGGTCGAGCCGGTACTGCTCGTACGAGCGCTGCCACGACGACACGAGGCGCGGCGAATTCGCTGGCGCGGGCAAGCGTCCTTCGATGGCCCCGCGTACGCGATCGACGTGCTGCGTTTGAGAAACATAGGGCATGGCCGGCTCCAGGCGAGCGACACCGAGTAAGGCGAGTTACTGTCTTGTAGCACATCCGCAACGAGCAATCACATTGCGGCGCAGCACCCGAGGCGCGTGAGACGAACGTCTCAGAGGCTGGCGAGACGCTGGTCGCATCGCGCAAACCCTTGTCAGGCGCGGTGCCGCGCAAGCCCCGCGGCGTGTGTCGAGCCTCGCGCCTCGTCGCGAAGCGCGCTCGTGAGACACAGTGAACTGCGCGGCGCAGGTCTGATGAAAGCGGCCGTGAACGCGGGCCCCCGCGTCTGCCCTTTGAATACAACGTTTCCGGCGCGTGCGCACGGCGCGCAAGCAACTGGCCCGACCTTTGCAGTATCGCTGACAGACGAAAGCAAACGCGACAGCAAGCGCGCTTCACCCCAGCAAGTCCGCTTCGCAACTCGCGCACCGGAGACAAGCCAGTGTTATCGCCCATCACCGTCGGCGTGATCGCGAACCCGGCATCGGGCCGTGATATTCGACGCCTCACCACACACGCTTCGGTGTTTCCGACCGCCGAGAAAGCGAACATGGTCGTGCGCCTTCTCGCGGGCCTCGGCATGTTCGGCGTCGCTCGCGTGCTGACCTTGCGCGACCGCACCGGGGTCGCCGCCTTGGTGCTGCGTGCGCTCGAAACCCATGCGGCCGTGGCCGAGCCGCAGCCCTGGCCGAAGGTCGAATTCCTCGAACTGCCGATCACGGACAGCGCGGCGGACACTCACGCGGGTGTCGCGCGAATGGTCGGCTTGGGTGTCGACTTGATCGCGGTGCTCGGCGGCGACGGCACGCATCGCGCGGTGGCCGCGCATTGCGGCGACGTGCCGCTGCTGACGCTGTCGACGGGCACCAACAACGCGTTTCCAGAACTGCGCGAAGCGACGGTGGCGGGCCTCGCGGGCGCGCTCGCCGCTTCCGGGCTCGTGCCGCCCGAGGTCGCGCTGACGCGCAACAAGCGTTTGGTGGTCCGCTGCGTCGCGGGCCCGAACAAGGGGCGCGAGGAAATCGCGCTGGTCGATGTGTGCGTGAGCCGGCAGCGGTTCGTCGGCGCGCGGGCGGTCTGCGAGCCGACGGATCTCGAAGCGCTGTTCCTGACGTTCGCGGCGCCCGATGGCATCGGCCTGTCGTCGATCGGCGGCGCGTGGGCGCCGGTCGAGCGCGGCGCGCCCTACGGGCTGCATCTGACGTTCGCGCGTGCGGGCGAATCCGGTGTGCCGATCTTCGCGCCGCTCGCGCCGGGCCGTGTCGATCAGGTGACGATGCGCACCTGCGAGCGTTTCGAAGCGGGTTGCTGGACGCCGCTGCATACCGGACAAGGGACGCTTGCCTTCGACGGCGAGCGCGAGATCGAGCTCGAACGCGACGACCGCTACGAGATCGCGCTCGACTGGGCGGGACCGCTCACGGTCGATGTCGGCCGCACGCTGCGCTTTTGCGCGTCGCGGCAGTTGATGCGCGAAGCGGCGACGCGTCGGAGCTAATCAACTCAGGAGGAAGCCAACGCTGGAAGCAAAACCGGCTGAAGTAGCAGTGACCATCGAGATCATTCCCAGGAGACACACCATGTCTGTTTCGACGCAGTTGAGCAAGGAAAAGCTGCTGGAAGCGTACCGGATGATGCGCACGATCCGCGAGTTCGAGGAGCGTCTGCACGTCGAATTCGCGACCGGCGAGATACCCGGCTTCGTGCATCTGTATGCCGGCGAGGAGGCGTCGGCGGTCGGCACGATGATGCATCTGAACGATGCGGACTATGTCGCGACCACGCACCGTGGTCATGGCCACTGCATCGCGAAGGGTGTGGACGTGCGCGGCATGATGGCCGAAATCTACGGCCGCAGCACCGGCGTGTGCCGTGGCAAAGGCGGCTCGATGCATATCGCCGATCTGTCGAAAGGGATGCTCGGCGCCAATGGGATCGTCGGCGCGGGCGGTCCGCTCGTGTGCGGCGCCGCACTCGCCGCGAAGCTAAAAAAGACCGGCGGCGTCGGCGTGTGCTTCTTCGGCGACGGGGCGTCGAACCAGGGCGTGATCTTCGAATCGATGAATCTCGCTTCCGTCTGGCGCCTGCCGGCGATTTTCGTTGCGGAGAACAACGGCTATGCGGAGGCGACCTCGTCGACATGGTCGGTCGCGGCCGACAACATCGCCGACCGCGCGAGCGGCTTTGGCATGCCCGGCGTGATCGTCGACGGCTTCGATTTCTTCGCGGTGCACGAGGCGCTGGGCGCCGCGATCGAGCGGGCGCGCGGCGGCGGTGGTCCGACGCTCGTCGAAATGAAGTTGTCGCGCTATTTCGGGCACTTCGAAGGCGATGCGCAAACGTATCGCGCACCCGGCGAAGTGCAGAAGCTGCGCGACGAAAAAGACTGCCTGAAGCGCTTCGAGGAGCGCGTGGTACGCGCCGAAATGCTCAGCGCCGACGAACTGCGCGGCATCGATGCGACGGTGAAGCAGTTGATCGACGGCGCGGTGACGGAAGCGAAGGCCGCGCCTCTGCCGACGGCTGCCGACCTGCTGACAGACGTCTACGTGTCCTATCCGTAATTGCAGCGTGAATCATTCAATCAGGAGACAGTCATGGCACGGAAGATCACGTTTTCTCAGGCGATCAACGAAGCGCTGAGCCAGGAGATGGCGCGCGATGAAACCGTCATCGTGATGGGCGAGGACAACGCGGGCGGTGCCGGGTCCCCAGGCGAGCAGGATGCGTGGGGCGGTGTGCTCGGTGTGACGAAAGGGCTTTTTCACAAATATCCGGGGCGGGTGCTCGACACGCCGCTATCGGAAGGCGGCTTCATCGGAGCGGCGGTCGGCGCGGCCGCATGCGGTCTGCGTCCGGTGGCCGAGCTGATGTTCATCGATTTCATGGGCGTGTGCTTCGACCAGATCTTCAATCAGGCCGCCAAGTTTCGCTATATGTTCGGCGGCAAGGCAGTGACGCCGGTCGTGATTCGCACGATGCAGGGCGCTGGCCTGCGCGCGGCCGCGCAGCACTCGCAGATGCTGACGTCGTTGTTCACCCACATACCCGGCCTGAAGGTGGTGTGCCCGTCGACGCCGTACGACGCGAAGGGTTTGCTGATCCAGGCGATCCGCGACAACGATCCGGTCATCTTCTGCGAGCACAAGCTGCTGTATGGCCGCGAGGGCGACGTGCCGGAAGAATCGTATGCGATTCCGTTCGGCGAAGCGAACGTGGTGCGCGAAGGCGACGACGCGACGATTGTCACGTATGGCCGGATGGTTCATCACGCGACCGATGCCGCCGAAACGCTCGCGAAAGAGGGCATCCAGGCCGAGGTGATCGATTTGCGCACGACCTCGCCGCTCGACGAGGAAACGATATTGGAAAGCGCTGAGCGCACCGGACGCGTCGTCGTGGTCGACGAGTCGAATCCGCGCTGCTCGATTGCGACCGATATCGCCGCGCTGGTCGCGCAGCGCGCGTTCCATTCGCTGAAGGCGCCGATCGAACTCGTGACCGCGCCGCATACGCCCGCGCCTTTCGCAGGCGTGCTCGAAGACATGTATATCCCGTCGGCGGAGAACATCGCCGCGGCCGTGCGGAAAGTAAGGAGCTGAGCAATGCCGATTCACATGATCACGATGCCCAAGTGGGGGCTGTCGATGGAGCAGGGGCAGGTCAACGGCTGGCTGAAGGAGGTCGGCGAAAAAGTCGCGAAGGGCGACGAGATACTCGACGTCGAAACCGACAAGATATCGTCGGGCGTCGAGTGCGCTTTCGACGGCACATTGCGCCGGCAGATCGCGCAGCAGGGCGACACGCTGCCGATCGGCGCGCTGCTCGGCGTCGTCGCGGAGGCCGAGACGTCCGATGCCGACATCGATGCAGCCGTCGAGGCGTTCCAGCGCGACTTCGTGCCGGCCACCGCGGATGCCGCGGACGCGGGGCCGCAGCCGGAAAAAGCGCAGATCGGCGGGCGCACCGTGCGTTACCTGAAGATCGGCGACGGCGGCACGCCCGCTGTGCTGATCCACGGCTTCGGCGGCGATCTGAACAACTGGCTCTTCAACCATGCGGACCTCGCCGCGCACCGCGCCGTGTGGGCGCTCGATTTGCCAGGGCACGGCGAGTCGGGCAAGGCGGTCGACACGGGCAGCCTCGACGAACTGGCCGACAGCGTGATCGCGTTTCTCGATGACCGGGGCATCGAGCGCGCGCATCTGGTCGGCCATTCGATGGGCAGCGCCGTGTCGATGACGGTCGCCGCGAAGGCGCCCGAACGCGTCGCGTCGCTGGCCTTGATCGCGGGCGCGGGGCTCGGCGACGAGATCAACCGCGAGTACATCGAAGGCTTCGTCGCGGGCAGCAGCCGCAACACGCTGAAGCCGCATCTGGTGAAGCTGTTCGCCGACGGGTCGCTGGTCACGCGGCAACTGGTCGAAGACATCGTCAAGTACAAGCGGCTCGAAGGCGTGAACGACGCGCTGCGCAAGATTGCCGCATCCGCGTTCGAAGGCGGGGTGCAAAGCCGCGTCTATCGCGACCGGCTCGACACGCTCGCGCCGCGCACGCTGGTGATCTGGGGCGCGCAGGACCAGATCATTCCGGCCGCGCACGCACAGGGGCTGCCCGCTCAGGTGCGCGTGCACGTACTCGGCGGCAAGGGGCACATGGTGCAGATGGAGGCTGCATCGGACGTGAACCGCCTGCTCAACGAGTTCTTCGGATAACCGCGATGGACGCCGCTTCTCATACCGACAGCGTCACGGCGCTTGGCCAGCATGGCAAGCGCAATCGCGACAAGCTCGCCCGCATTCCGGTGAAGATCGTGCCGGCGGACCATGCGGCCGTCTTGCCGAAGCCGCCCTGGCTGCATGCTCGGCCGATGATGAGCGAAACCGTCGCGGGCATGGCGGCGGTTCTGCGCGAGCACAAGTTGCATTCGGTCTGCGAGGAGGCGATGTGTCCGAACATCGGCGAGTGCTTCGCGCAGCGCACCGCGACATTCATGATCATGGGAGGGATCTGTACGCGGCGCTGCGCATTCTGCGACGTCGCGCATGGCCGGCCGCAAGCGCTCGACGAGGACGAGCCCGCGCGGCTCGCCGACGCCGTCGCGGCGCTCGGGCTGCGCTACGTGGTGATTACATCGGTGGACCGCGACGATCTGCGCGACGGCGGCGCCGCGCACTTCGCGCGCTGTATCGCGCTGGTGCGCGAGCGCGTACCGGGCATTCGCGTCGAAATCCTGACGCCGGATTTTCGCGGGCGAATCGAGCACGCGCTCGATGCGCTGTCCGGCGCGTGGCCCGACGTCTTCAACCACAACATCGAGACGGTGCCGTCGCTGTATCGGGCGGCGCGGGCAGGCGCGGACTATCGCGGCTCGCTCGAACTGCTGTCGCGAGCGAAACGCCAGAACGCGGCGGCGTCGACCAAATCCGGCCTGATGGTCGGCCTCGGCGAGACCGACAGCGAACTGCTCGCCACGATGCGCGATTTGCGCGCGCACGACGTCGACGTACTGACGGTCGGTCAGTATCTCGCGCCGTCGCGGTATCACATGCCGGTGCGGCGATATGTGCCGCCTGCGACTTTCGACATGCTGCGCGATGAAGGTTTGAAGATGGGGTTCGTCGAAGTGGTGGCGGGGCCGCTCGTGCGCTCGTCGTATCACGCGGATCGGACGCCGCGGGGCCACGCCCCAATCCCGTGAATACCTCCCCGTAACCTCGGCTTTTCGACCGATTGGCCGCCAGCCAGGTAGCCGACAATTGGTGGCTATACGAGGCGAGTCCCAGCGCGCGGCTGCCTCCCGGACGACGAAACGGTATTCGTCACCACGTGCACTTTGTCGAGGCAGACATGTCAAGCAACATTACGATCACGGACGAACTCGTAGCTGAAATCGCAAACCGGATGGCCGACGAGGGCCAGAAGGTGTCTCCCGTCGCCATCTGGTCCGAAGTCCATAGCGGTTCGGTGGTCGCGGTGTCCGCGGCATTGCGCAAGTGGCGCGAAACGCGCGCCGCGCGGGTGCCGCAGGTCGTCGAACGTCCTGCTTTGCCGGAAACCGTGACGGATACCATGCGCGAGGCGCTCGACCGGCTGTGGACGTCGGCGCAGGACGAAGCGGAACGCTCAGTGGCGCGACGCCTCGCCGCGATGCGCCAGCGTGTCGAGGACGCCAGCAACGAGCGCGACGAAGCGCTCGCCGAACTGCAAACCACCGTCCAGGAACTCGATGCGCTGCAGGTCCAGTTGGACAAGATGACCAGCGCCTACGACGAGAAGGTCGATGCCGTGGCCGGGCTGGAAGAGGACATCGCGCTCGCGGTGCAACGCACCGACGCGGCCGAGAAGCGCGCGCAGGAGCTTGCCGACCGCGTTTCGCACCTCGAAGCGGAACTGGAGCGCGCGGAACAGGCCGCGCAGCGTGGAGCGATTGCGGGCGACGAGAGCGATGCCGCGGGCGAGGGCGAGGCGGCGAGCGAGTCGGCTGAGTCGGTAGTCGAAACACCGGCCGGCGAAGCAGAGCGCGCGGCGCTGGAAGCGGAGCATGCCGAAGCGGTCGCTCGTCTTCAGAGCGAGCTCGAAGCGATTCGCGCGCAACTGCAGGCCGAGCAGGAAGCGCATGCGGCCCGACGCGAAGAGGTCGAGGGTGCGCAGGCTGAACGGGATGCCGCCGCGCTCGAATTGCAGAATGCCCAGACGCAAATCGCCAGCCTGAGCGACGAGCGCGACGCGGACGCTTCCGAAATCGCGAGGTTGTCGGCCAGCTTGTCCGAAGCGCAGCAGCGTGCCGACGCGGAGCAGCAGCGCGTGGCCGAACTGGCCGAAAGCGCGGCGGCCGCGAGCGAGAAGGCCGAGGACGCGGAATCGGCGTCGCCGGCGGGTGTCGACTCGCAGGAGCTCGAGGCATTGAAGGCGCAGATGTCGCGCGACGCGCAAGCGCATGCCGCAGCGATTGCCGAGGCGCGGGAGACCGTCAGGAAATGGTCCGACTACTCGAACGCACTGAAGCAGCAGCTGACTCAGGCGAATGAAAAAATGGTGGTCGTCCTTGCCCGCGGCGCGGGCGAGGCGACCTTGAGCCGCCGGCTTTCCGCTGAACTCGGTCGGGTCGAGCCGCAGCACGAATTGCTGCGCAAGGAGATCCAGCAGCAAGTGATCGTCGAAACGATCACCGCTCACCTCGAGAAACAAGGCTACCGCTACGACGAGCAGACGGGTGCGGTGTCGAAGCTGAACACCGAAAGCTCGCCTGCGTGACAATGGTCAGAACGCTGTTGTCGTTCGACGGGTTTTTCATAGTGTTTGCATCTTTGTCGCACAGGCGTGCGCCATGCCACGTTCGATGGACGTGACATGGCATTGCCCTCTACGGCTTTGAAACGGTGCAGCGGGGAATGGACCGCGCGCTGGACTCAGCGCATCACGAACGGATCGCTGATCGGCTCGTCCGAGGTGCGCAGCCATACCGACTTCGTCGTCGTGTATTCGAGCGCCGCGGCCATCCCGCCTTCGCGGCCGTGACCGGACAGGCCGAAGCCGCCGAATGGCACCAGCGGAGACACCGCGCGATAGGTGTTGATCCAGACGATCCCCGAGCGCACGCGCTTCGACACGCGATGCGCGCGAGTCAGGCTGGTGGTGAAAATGCCCGCGGCGAGACCGTAGGCGGTGCTGTTCGCCTTGTCGATAGCTTCCTCTTCGGTGGTGAACGTATCCACCGAAAGCACCGGCCCGAACAGCTCCGTCGTAATGCTGTCGGCGTCACTCACACCGGTGCAGTCGAGAATCGTCGGCGCATAGTAGTAGCCGTCGCGCGCGAGCGTCTTGCCGCCGGCGAGCACCCTGGCGCCCTGGCGCACCGAGTTCGCGACGACCTTCTCGATGTTGCGCAGTTGCCTCTCGGTGCAAAGCGGCCCGTATTCGGTCGCCATCTCGTTGGGCGAACCCACGCGTATGCGCGACACGCGCTCCACCAGCAGGGCGAGAAACCGCTCTTTCACGGAGGCTTCGATCAGCAGCCGCGAGCCCGCCACGCAGCTTTGGCCGCTCGCCGCGAAGATGGCCGCGACCTGCGCGTTCACGGCGCTCTGGATATCGGTATCGGCGAACGCGATGAAGGGCGACTTGCCGCCCAGTTCCAGCGACACCTTCGCGAGATTGTTCGAGGTGTTCGACACGATGTGCCGCGCAGTTTCCGGGCCGCCCGTGAAGGCAACCTTGTCGACCTTCGGATGGCTGCTGAGCACCGCACCGCATTCCGGCCCGAAGCCGGTAATCACGTTGACGACGCCTGGCGGGAAGCCGGCCTCGTGCACGAGCTTCGCGAATTCGAGCAGCGGTCCTGGGGCTTCCTCGGACGCCTTGAGCACGACCGTGCAACCTGCGGCGAGCGCCGGCCCGAGCTTGACGGCGGATAGGAACAACTGGCTGTTCCACGGCACGATCGCGGCGACCACGCCGACCGGCTGCCGTTCGAGCCAAACCTGCATGTCCGGCTTGTCGACGGGAATGCTGCTCCCTTCGAGCTTGTCGGCGATGCCGGCGTAGTAGCGGTAGTACTCGGCGACGTAAGCGATCTGGCTGGACGTCTCGCGAATGATCTTGCCGGTGTCGTTCGTTTCAATTTCAGCGAGTCGCGGCGCAGCCTGTTCGACGAGCCCGGCCAGCTTGTAGAGCAGCTTGCCGCGCGCCGACGCGGTGAGGCCGGCCCACGCGGAATCGGTGAGCGCGCGGCTGGCCGCCTCGACCGCCCGGTTGACCTGCTCCGTGCGCGCTTCGGGCATTTGCGCCCACGCTTTGCCGGTGGCCGGGTTGACGCTCGCGAACGTGGCGGCGCCGGGTTCGAACTGTCCGTCGATATACAGCTGAAAACGCGAATCCATGGCGTCGGCCCCTTACCGGAATGCAGGCATCACGTCGTTGATCATGCGTTCGAGCGATGCCTTCTTGCGCTCGAAGCTCATGCCCGTATCGATCCAGAACGAGTACTCGTCGAAGCCGAGCGCCTCGTATGCCCTCAGGCGCGCAATCACTTCCTCGGGCGTGCCGATCACGTTGTTCTTGCGCATCGCCGCGGGCGTGTAGAACGGATGAGCGGCGATCTCTTCCGGGCTCAGCGTCTTGATCATGCCGCGGCTCACCGGCCGCTCGTTCTTGAACCATGCACCGAAGTAGTTGTAGAAGGTGTTCACTTCGTCGGCCGCGATCTGCGCGTCGTTTTCGCTGCTCGCGACATACGTGTGACGCAGCAGCATGATCTGCGGGCGCGGCAGGTTGCTGAACTTCTCGCACGCGGCGTTGAAGTGGCCAACCAGCTTCTCGACCTCTTCGTCGCCCAGATGCAGCGGCGTCACCTGCACGTTGCAACCGTTGGACACCGCGAACTCGTGGCTGTTCGGGTCGCGCGCGGCCACCCAGATCGGCGGGTGCGGGCGCTGCAGCGGCAGCGGCGAAGACGTCGTGGAAGGGAATTTCCAGAATTCGCCTTCGTGCGCGTAATCGCCTTCCCAGAGCTTTTTCACGGCCGGGATCAGTTCGCGCATGCGTTGACCCGCGCCCCACGCGTCGAGCCCCGGATGCAGGCGTTCGTATTCGAACGAATACGCGCCGCGCGCGATGCCCAACTCAAGGCGGCCGTTCGAAATGATGTCGGTCATCGCGGCTTCGCCGGCGAGCTTGATCGGATGCCAGAACGGCGCCACCACCGTACCGGTGCCGAGCCTCACGTGCTTCGTCTTGTTGGCGAGGTCCGCGAGATTGATGAACGGATTCGGCGCGATCGTGAAGTCCATGCCGTGGTGCTCGCCGGTCCAGACGGCGTGCATGCCGCCGCGATCGGCAATCTGGCAAAGCTCGACCATTTCGTCATACAGCTGCTTCTGACTGGTCTGCCCGGAGACGCGCTCCATGTGAACGAAGAGGGAAAATCGCATGATGTGACCTTTCAGGAATGAAGCGGGCGGACTGTGCCGTTGCTATGGTCGCCGAAGTACAACCCGTAGCTCTTCAACTGGCTTTCCTTGCGGTAGCGGTGCAGCATGCTGGCCACGGCGCGTGGCCCGGCATATCGACCGAGATCGCCCGGAACTCGGACGACAGCCCTTCGATCTGCGGATACCACGTGAGCGCCTGCATGCCGACGCCGTGGACCAGGACCAGCGGTTCGCCGCTGCCCTGCTCCAGATAGTGCGCGATGCGCTTATTTGACAGCTGCAGGGTTCTTGACGTCATTTCCGAGCTCTGCGAGGTCTTTGTAGCGATCGCCAATGCGGTGATGCGGACGGCCACCGGTCGCGGCGCCAATCGCGATCACGAGTTCGTCCGCGGCCGGCGCGTCCGCAATCGCAAACTGCAGCGTCAGATAGTGCGAACGGCGGCCTTCGTCGTTCTTGTCCATCATCGGGATCAGCAGCGGCGCATTGGCGGGGCCGCGCGTGTTGTTGAACGCCAGATACGACTTAGCACCGACGGCCGAGCGATACGTGTTGCCGAAGTGCAGTGTGTGGATCAGCGCGGACGCGTGCTCGATCTCGCCCGCAAGGCCGACGATCGCGCTCTTGCCGAACGCTTCGACCGCTTCGCCGGAGCCGGCTTCGTCGATGATCAGCCTGGTCAGGTGCTCGCTCAGTTGCGGCGCGAGCGCACGAATCTCCGGCGACAGGTCTTCCACATAACCGCGGCCTGCCCACGGGTTCTTGATCACGGCGGCCGCGCCGATCATTTTCAGCGGCTTGGCGGCGACCTTGTCGCCGTCGACGAAGACGGTCTCGACATGGAGGATGGATTTGCGAATCAGGCTCATGGCAGCTTCCTGCGTGGGTTGGATGTGTGAGGCATTGTGGTATACCATGTTACGGCATGCCATGAGTGTTAACCCGGGGCGTCGGCGGAAGCCACGTCCGGTGGCGGCTCGTCGGACCATCAACGAAGCGGCAGCTATGGCGCAAAGCATTCTGGATTTAAGAAGGAGGAGATATGGCTGCATATTGGATCGCCCACGTAACCGTGCTCGACGCGACGAAATACAAGGGCTACACGGACCTCGCACCGCAGGCGTTCAACAAGTACGGCGCGGTGTTTCTCGCGCGCGGCGGCGCGTCGGAGGTGCTGGAAGGTGAATCGTTCGAGCGGCACGTCGTGATTCGCTTCAGGGACATGCAAACGGCGCTCGACTGCTATCACTCGCCCGAGTATCAGGCCGCCAAACAGAAGCGCGATGGACATTGCCGGGCACAGATCACGATCGTCGAGGGCCTGGGCGGCTGATTGTGCCCTCGTGTGCAAGCCTGAAAGTCAGATGAGTCATAATATGGCATTCCACGCCCGCAACCTCGGTGCGGGCCCTCGTCCATCGTCCCACTGCCGCCTATGCACGACCTCAAAATCGACCGCAATGTCAAAACCTTGCGTGAACTCACGCTCGACAAACTGCGCGCCGCGATAGTCCAGGGGTATTTCCGGCCCGGCACCCGCCTCGTCGAACGCACGCTGTGCGACGAGCTTGGCGTGAGCCGCACCGTCGTGCGCGAAGTGCTGCGGCATCTGGAGACCGAAGGCTTGGTCGAGATCGTCGCGCGGCAAGGTCCGGTCGTCGCGCGGCTCGACCCCGCGCAGGTCGGCGAGATCTACGAGTTGCGCGGGCTGCTCGAAGCGAACGCCGCGAGGGCCTGCGCCGAGCGCGCCACGCCTGAAGTCGTGCGGCAACTGCGCGAGATCCGCGCAATCATCGAAGACGCATTCGAGAAAGGCGATTTGCCGCGCGTGCTCGAATACACCGAGCGCTTCTACGAAACGCTGTTCGAAGCCGCCAACAAACAGGTGTCGCTGGCGGTCGTCACGTCGCTGAACGCGCGCATCAACCGCCTGCGCGCGTTGACCATCGCGACGCCGGGCCGAGGCGGCGACTCGAACCGTGAAATGAACCTGCTGCTCGACGCGATCGAGCGGCGCGACGGTGACGCGGCGTCCGCAGCGTCGTTCGCGCATATCAAGCGGGTCTCGGAACTGGCTTTGACGGTTCTTGCGGAGCAGGACGAAGCGACCGGCGACGCCTAAGCCATCCGTAGTCGCCCCTATCAAGGCCGCCGGCATCTGTCGGCGGCCTTTTCTCTTGTCTGTTTGATCTAGCAAACACGCGCTTAGCCCAAACCGTGCCAGCGTAATTCATCGCAATATCATGGTATTCCATAATACGCTATGCATTGTTGTAGGCCATAAGATGGCATACCATAATCTCATCGATATTGATCTGTGGCTCGAAGCCTGAAAGGAGAACCCCATGACGTGCGAACTGGAGCGTGTCCGATGAACCCCGATATGTCGCCTGCGCGCGTGATCTCGCATGGTCAGCGTGGCCGCACCGGCGGCACCTGCTACAGCGTCTACGCGCGGCAATCGGACGCCGCAGCCGAAACCGTCGTGCTGATCCACGGCGTAGGCATGAATCAGAGCGTGTGGGCGCCGCAGATCGATGCGTTATGCGAATCGTTCCGCGTCGTTGTCTACGACATGCTGGGGCACGGCGACAGCGTGCTGCCGAGCGCGGAGCCCTCTCTCGACGAATATGCGGCGCAGCTCGCGTCGCTGCTCGACGCGCTGCGGATCGAGCGCGCGCACGTGGTGGGGCATTCGATGGGCGCGCTGGTCGCGCTGGAATTCGCGCTGACCCACCCCGAGCGCACGCTGAGCGTCGCCGCGTTGAACGCGGTGTACGACCGCACGCCGGCACAGCGCGAGGCGGTGATGACGCGCGCGGCCACGCTCGGCGATGCGCGTGCCGACACCGGGGTGGACGGAACCCTGTCGCGCTGGTTCGGCGATCCCATTCCGGGACACCTGACCCAGGCCGCGCGGGCGGTGCGAGCGCTGCTGCTTGCCGTCGATCCGGTAGGCTACGCGCGCACCTACCGTCTGTTCGCCTGCTCGGACGACGCGCATGTCGGGCGTCTCGCGAGTCTCGCGATACCCGCGCTATTTCTGACCGGCGAGGGCGATCCGAATTCGAGCGCGCAGATGTCCCGGGCGATGGCCGCGGCGGCACCACAGGGCCGCGCCGAAGTGATCGCGAACGCGCGCCACATGATGAACGTCACCGACCCGGAGCGCGTGAACGCAAGCCTGCTCGCGTTCCTCGTCGAAGCATCGGGGTTGCGACGGAAGGGCCCCGCAACGACCGCGGCAACTACCGTAGCAACCACCGCAGTACCAACCGGAGAACGCCATGGCTGAGTCGATCACCGCCCCGACCGCGCAACCCGCTTTCGATATCGTCGATTTTCGACGCGCGCTCGGCGCTTTCGTGACGGGGGTCACCGTCGTCACGACGATCCAGGCAGACGGCTCGCCGCGCGGCTTCACGGCGAACTCGTTCACCTCGGTGTCGCTCGATCCGCCGCTGATTCTCGTGTGCATCGCGAAGACGGCGGCGAGTTACGCGGTGTTCTCGGACACGCACCGCTTCGCGGTGAGCGTGCTCGCCGAAGACCAGAAGCATGTGTCCGGCGTGTTCGCTTCGAAGGCCGCGGACAAGTTCGCGCAAGTGCCGTGGAGCACGCGCAAAACGGGCGCGCCGGTGATGGATGGCTCGGCCGCGAGCTTCGACTGCACGACGCATCAAGTGGTCGATGCGGGCGATCACATCATCCTGATCGGTCGCGTGGTGGACTTCGTGCAAACGAGTTCGTCGCCGCTTGGCTACTGCCGCGGCGCATACGTGAACTTCAGCCTGTCGCAGGACGCGCTGGCCGCGGCCGGTGCGCGCGCGAAAGTCGGCGCGATTCTCGAGCACCGCGACGGGCTGGTGCTCGTCGACACCGGCAAAGGCTTAGGGCTGCCAACCGGCATCAAGCTCGACCCGGCCAGCGACCCCGCGAGCCTGCACGGCGTGCTCGCCAAGCTCGGCCTGCATGTGCATCTCGACTTCCTGTTTGCGGTATTCGAGGACGGCAGCGGCAAGGAGCCCGGCGTGCATATCTATTATCGCGGCCGCGTGATTCCCAACGGCTCGCCGTGGCTCGACAGCAGCGTGCGCATCGTGCCGCTGACCCAGATTCCGTGGGACGACGTGAGCGACGCCGCCGTGCGCTCGATGCTCGAACGCTATGAGCGCGAACGCAGGCAGGACGCGTTCGGCATTTATGTCGGCGATAGCGAAGCCGGCACCGTGCAGCCGCTCGGCCTCGTGCATTGACAGCACGGCACCGCTGCAACCCACAACTCACAACTCACAACGATGAAGCCGGCGCGTTTTCTCGCCGTCGGACCGACGAAGCAACACCCAACCGTATCCCGGAGACAGACATGAGCAGCAGAAGCATTCCGTTTATCGCGCCGTTGTTCGTTGCTTGCGCGACGGCGCTCGCGGCAGCGCCCGCACTCGCCGCCGACCCGATCGTCTTCACAAGCTGGGGCGGCACCACGCAGTCGTCGCAACAGAAGAATTGGGCGCAGCCGTTCACGCAGGCGAGCGGCATCACCGTCTTGATGGATGGCCCGACCGACTACGGCAAGCTGAAGGCGATGGTCGATAGCGGCAACGTAAGCTGGGACGTCGTCGATGTGGAAGGCGACTTCGCGTACGCCGCGCAAAAGGCCGGCCTGATCGAGCCGATCGACTACTCGGTCGTGAAGAAGGACGAACTGGACCCGCGCTTTGCGACGCCGGACGCGGTGGGCAGCTTCTATTACTCGTTCGTGCTCGGCTACAACAAGTCGAAGTACACGGGCGCGCAGCCGCAGACGTGGGCAGATCTGTTCGACACGAAGAAATTCCCCGGCAAGCGCACGTTCTACAAGTGGTCGGCGCCGGGCGTGCTGGAAATCGCGCTGCTCGCCGATGGCGTGCCGCCGAACAAGCTCTATCCGCTCGACCTCGACCGCGCGTTCAAGAAGCTCGACACGATCAAGAGCGACATCGTCTGGTGGAGCGGCGGCGCGCAGTCGCAGCAACTGCTTGCATCGGGCGAAGCGCCGATCGGCATGTTCTGGAATGGCCGTTTGCACGCGCTCGCGCAGACCGGTGTGCCGGTGGCCATCTCATGGAACCAGAACCTGACCGCCGCCGACATGCTGGTGATTCCGAAGGGCGCCAAGCATCGCGCGGAAGCGATGAAGTATCTGGCGGCCGCGACGAGCCCGCAGGCGCAGGCGAAATTCGCCGCCGAGACGGGTTACGCGCCGATCAACGTGAAGTCGGCCGCGCTGATGCCGGCGGCGATGGCGAAGACGCTGCCCGACCAGTACAAGGACTCGCAGATCAATCTCGACATGAAGTACTGGGCCGATAACCGCGACGCGATTGCGAAGCGCTGGTACGCGTGGCAATCGAAATAAGCCGCGCCGACCGACGTTAGAGCCGAGGCCGCGCAATGAACCGGCGCGCACAGAGACACCGAGCAGGAGACATCATGCCCAACGTAATGAGTACCGTCGCGCATCCGCCCGCGACGGCCGCGCGCAAGCGGCGCGACTGGCGCAGCATCTGGCTGCTGACGCCGGCCATGCTGCTGCTGCTGATCTTCTTCCTGCTGCCGGTGCTGTCGCTGCTATTGCGCAGCGTGCTCGAGCCGACACCGGGACTGGAGAACTATCAGCAACTGGTCGGTTCGACCACATATCTGCGCGTCTTCGGCAATACCTTTCTCGTCGCGACGGTCGTGACCGTCGTCACGGTGCTGGTGGGCTTTCCGATGGCATGGCTGCTCGCGATCGCGCCGCGCAAGCTCAGCTCCGTGCTATTCGCGATCCTGCTGCTGTCGATGTGGACCAACCTGCTCGCACGGACTTTCGCGTGGATGGTGCTGTTGCAGGGTACCGGTCCGATCAACCGCGCGCTGATGGCGATCGGCCTGATTCACGAGCCGCTCGCGCTCGTGAACAACCTCACCGGCGTGACGATCGGCATGACGTACATCATGCTGCCGTTCCTCGTGATGCCGCTGCACGCGACGCTGCGCGGCATCGATCCGTCGACGCTGCGTGCCGCCGCGGTCTGCGGCGCGAGCCGCTGGCAGGCGTTCTGGCGCATCCTCGTGCCGCTCGCGATGCCGGGCGTGGCCTCCGGCGCGCTGATGGTGTTCGTGATGGCGCTCGGCTACTTCGTCACGCCCGCGCTGCTCGGCGGTCCGTCTTACATGATGCTCGCCGAACTCATCGCGCAGCTCGTGCAGGAACTGCTGAACTGGGGCCTCGCCGGTGCCGCCGCTTTCGTACTGCTGAGCGTGACGCTCGTGCTCTATGCGTTGCAATTGCGCTTCACCGGCAGTGCGCGCGCCATTCAGGGAGGACGCTGACATGTTGCTCGATTTCGATCGTCTCGGCGGGCTTCGCTGGGCACTGGTGGCGATAGGCGCGGCCGTCGCACTGTTTCTGCTGCTGCCTATCCTGTTCATCGTCGCGCTGTCGTTCGGCGATTCGCAGTGGCTGATTTTCCCGCCGCCGGGCTGGACGCTGGAGTGGTATCGGCAGCTTTTCACGGACGCGGGCTGGATCGACTCGCTGCTGACGAGCGCGAAGCTGGCCGTGATCGTGATGGCGCTTTCGGTGCTGCTCGGTTTTCTTGCGTCGCTTGCGCTGGTGCGCGGCAAGTTCCGCGGCCGCGAAGCGGTGAAAGGCTTCTTCCTGACACCGATGGTGCTGCCCGTCGTCGTTCTGGCCGTCGCGCTGTACGCGTTCTTTCTGCGCATCGGCCTGAACGGCACGATGACCGGCTTCGTGCTCGGCCATCTGATCATCGCGCTGCCGTTCTCGATCATCTCCATCAGCAACTCGCTGGTGAGCTTCGATACGGCGCTCGAAGATGCCGCGCTGATCTGCGGCGCGTCGCCGCTCACCGTGAAGCTGCGCGTGACCCTCCCTGCGATCCGGCTCGGCCTCTTCGCCGCCGCGATCTTCGCGTTTCTCGCGTCGTGGGATGAAGTCGTGGTGTCGATCTTCATGTCGAGCCCGACATTGCAAACGCTGCCCGTGCGTATCTGGTCGACGCTGCGGCAGGACCTGACGCCCGTCGTTGCGGCGGCGTCTTCACTGCTGGTCGCATTGACGACCGTATTGATGCTGGCGGGCGCCGTGCTGCGCCGCGCGCGCTAATCGACGTAATCAGCGAGGTAAACAAGCCATGACTGCATTCCTGCAAATCCAGCGTCTGCGCAAGACCTACGACGACGTCGTCGCCATCGACCAGGTTTCTCTCGATGTGCGCAAGGGCGAATTCATGACGTTTCTCGGACCGTCCGGTTCGGGCAAGAGCACGACGCTGTATATCGTCGCGGGCTTCCAGGAGCCCACCGACGGCCGCGTGCTGCTCGACGGCAAGCCGCTGCTGGCGGTCGCACCGAACAAGCGCAACATCGGCATGGTGTTTCAGCGCTATACGCTGTTTCCGCACCTGACCGTCGGCGAGAACGTGGCGTTTCCGCTGCGCGTGCGCCGGCGCCCGGAAGCCGAGATCAACGCGAAAGTCGACAAGATGCTCAAGCTCGTGCATCTGTCCGAGTGCCGCGACCGGATGCCCGCGCAGTTGTCGGGCGGGCAGCAGCAACGCGTGGCGATCGCCCGCGCGCTGGCTTACGATCCGCCCGTGCTGCTGATGGACGAGCCGCTGTCAGCGCTCGACAAGAAGCTGCGCGAGGAAATCCAGCTCGAATTGCGCCGCATCCATCAGGAAACCGGCGTGACGATCCTCTACGTCACGCACGACCAGGAAGAAGCGTTGCGCCTGTCCGACCGCATCGCGGTGTTCAACAAAGGCCGCATCGAGCAGGTGGGCACCGGCGAGGAGCTGTACGCGAATCCTGCGTCGCGCTTCGTTGCGAGCTTCATCGGCAATTCGAATTTCTTGCCGGTGAAGGTCACGAAGAGTAGCGACGGCCGCATGAACGGCGTGTTTCCGAACGGTCACGAGATCGCGTCGGACGCCTTCAGTCCCGCGCTCAGCGCGGGTGACGACGGCACCTTGATGATCCGCCCCGAGCAGATGCGCATCAGCGCGCTGCACACTGCCAGCGGCACGAGCGGCCTGCCCGTGACGGTGCGTGATATCACGTATCTCGGCGACGCGATGCACTACGCGGTGGCGACCCCATGGCAGCAGGAAATCTCGATCCGGATGCCGGCCGCGCATCGGCACGACAGCGGTATCGCGATCGGTACTCAGGCGCTCGTCGACTGGGATGCACGCGATGTGCGCCTGTTCGCTCAAGCATGACGGCGACTGCCATGAGCGGCGCACTGCCATCGCTGAAGGTTCAGCGCCCGACGACCACCTTGCGCGAACTCGCGCTCGAGAAGATGCGCACGGCGATCCTGGAGGCCCATTTCCATCCTGGCGAGCGGCTCGTCGAGCGCTCGCTGTGCGAGATTCTCGGCGTGAGCCGCACCGTGGTTCGCGAGGTGTTGCGGCACTTGGAAACGGAAGGGCTCGTCGACTCGATACCGAACCAGGGGCCGATCGTCGCCGTGCTCGACTTCGATACGGCGGCGGAGATCTACGAAATACGCGCGCTGCTCGAAGGCGAGGCGGCGATGGCCTGCGCGCAGCATGTGGACGAGCAGACGGTTGCCGATCTCGCTGGTTTCATCGGCCAGATTCAGAAGGCGTTCGAAGCGCAGGATCATCAGGCCGTCAGGGCGCTCACTTCGGCGTTCTACGAGCGCATGTTCATCAGCGGGAAAAAGCATGTGGCCTGGGAAATCGTGCAGTCGTTGACCGCGCGCATCAACCGTCTGCGAGCGCTGACGATCGCTTCCGACGACCGCGGCCGCCAAGCCGTCGACGAGATGGATCGCATTCTCTCGGCCATCGCGGCTCGCGATAGCGCCGCCGCGCGCGAGGCCGCGATCGCGCATGTGCACCGGGTGGCCGAAATCGCCCGCAAGCTGCTGGCCGAAGGGCATGAGCAGGCGGGGTGGCGTCAGGCGGGCTAGCATCAACCGCATTTTTGTGTAACGAAGGAAAGCAACGTGGAATTGAAGACCCTGTTGAAGGACGCGGCGCTTCTGCGCCATGAGGCTTATATCGACGGGCAATGGTGCCCGGCCGACTCGGGCGCGAGCTTCGAGGTATTGGACCCGGCAACGGGCGCAACGCTCGGAGGCGTTCCGTTGATGGGCGAGGCCGAAACGACGCTGGCGATCGATGCGGCCAACGCCGCGTGGCCAGCGTGGCGAGCCCGTACGGCCAAGGAGCGCGCGGTCGTGATGCGCCGCTGGTACGAGCTGATGATCGAGAACGCCGACGACCTCGCGCTGATCCTGACGGCGGAACAGGGCAAGCCGCTCGCCGAGGCGAAGGGCGAAATCGCTTACGGCGCATCGTTCATCGAGTGGTTCGCCGAGGAAGGCAAACGCGTGGCCGGCGACACGCTCGCGACGCCGGCATCGGACAAGCGGCTCGTCGTCCTCAGGGAGCCGATCGGCGTGTGCGCCGCGATCACGCCTTGGAATTTTCCGAACGCGATGATTACCCGCAAGGTGGGCCCGGCGCTTGCGGCGGGCTGCCCGATCGTCGTGAAGCCCGCCGAAGCCACGCCGTTCTCCGCGCTCGCGCTCGCGGTTCTGGCCGAGCGGGCCGGCGTGCCCAGGGGCGTGCTCAACGTCGTGACCGGCGATCCGAAGGCAATCGGCGGCGCGATGACGAGCAGCCCAGTGGTTCGCAAGCTGTCGTTCACCGGATCGACGGGGGTGGGCAGACTGCTGATGGCGCAAAGCGCGCCCACGGTGAAGAAGGTCACGCTCGAACTAGGCGGCAATGCGCCATTCATCGTGTTCGACGATGCCGATCTCGACGCCGCGGTGGAAGGCGCGATTGCATCGAAGTACCGCAACAACGGGCAAACCTGCGTGTGCACGAATCGCTTCTACGTGCATGAGCGGGTGTACGACGCGTTCGCGTCGAAGCTGGCTACCGCAGTAGAAGCCCTGAAGGTTGGGCATGGCATGGAGGTCGGCGTCACACTGGGTCCGCTGATCAACGACGCGGCGCTCAGGAAGGTCGAAGCGCACATCGCCGATGCGCTCGGCAAAGGGGCGACGCTTGTCACCGGCGGCAAGCGCCACGCGCTCGGCCACGGCTTTTTCGAGCCCACGGTGCTGACCAACGTCACCGCGCAGATGGCCGTGGCGAAAGACGAGACCTTCGGCCCGCTCGCGCCGCTGTTCCGATTCTCGAGCGACGAAGAAGTGGTGAGGCTCGCCAACGACACCGAGTTCGGACTGGCCGCCTACTTCTATAGCCGCGATATCGGCCGCATCTGGCGCGTGGCCGAACAGCTCGAATACGGCATGGTGGGCATCAATACCGGCCTGATCTCCAACGAGGTGGCGCCGTTCGGCGGCGTGAAGCAGTCGGGTCTCGGCAGGGAAGGCTCGCACTTCGGGATCGATGACTACCTCGTGATCAAGTACCTGTGCATGGCGGTTTGACCTCGATCCGATAGTCAGCGTGCGGCACGGCCAAGCGTAGAATTGCGGGCGCAGCGGCGAGCCGTTTCGTCGCCCGACCGGAGACCGATGGCTGATGGAAATCAAGTGGATCGAAGACTTCATCGCGCTCGCCCGCTATCAGAGCTTTTCCCGCGCGGCGGAGTTTCGCAACGTCACGCAGTCCGGATTCAGCAGACGGATTCAGCAGCTCGAACAATGGGTCGGCGCCGATCTCGTCGATCGCAGCGGCTTTCCGCCGACCTTGACTCCGGCAGGTCAACTGTTTCGTGACGCTGCCGAGGACATCCTCGACAAGCTGTTCGATACGCGAGCGATCATTCGCACCGAACAGCGCATTGCCGGCACGAGCCTGCAGATCGCGGCGGGCCACACGATCGCGCTCAACTTCCTGCCCGCGTGGCTGCGCACGCTGTCGAAGCATGTCGGCGAAGTGCGCGCGCGCGTGATTCCGGCGAACGTGCACGATTCGATACTGATGCTGGTCAACGGCAACTGCGAGCTGATGTTCGCTTATCACCATCCGCATCTGCCGTTGCATCTCGATCCGACCCGGTACGAATGCGTGACCGTGGGCGTCGACACTTTCATGCCGGTATGCAGGCCCAATCAGCGGCTTGCGCACGTGTACCGTCTGCCCGGCGTGATCGAACATCCGATGCCGTTCATCGCCTACACCGAGACCAGCTACTTTGGGCGCTGCTTCGCGTTGCTGATGGAGCAGAGCAAAGCGTCGCCCGCGTTGCATCTTCACTATGAGTCCGACATGGCCGAGGTCGTGAAGAAGCTCGTGCTGGAAGGCGAGGGCGTCGCATGGTTGCCGAAGAGCTCGATCGCCGCCGAACTCCACAGCGGCGAACTCGTCGCCGCCGGCCGCTCGGAATGGCAACTGCAACTGGAGTTGCGCGTGTACCGTGACCTGACGAATCGCAGCGAACTTCTCGATACGCTGTGGCGGCATCTTCTGGCTTCGTCGGGGCCCGCCGAGCAGCGCTGATAGGGTTATCCCGCGTTATGCGAAACTTGCATAGCCATATGCAACACTAGCATTCAAGGCGGTTCTGCCGTCTCTAGAATTCCGTCCAGACACAAAAAGCGGTACATCGACATGCGATGTGCCGGCCATTCCCGAGCGCGCGCCGGTCGATGCCGACCGTTCGTGCGCCATCCCTGGACGGAGACACATGAAGAATCGGCTTACCCTCTACATCCTCGCCGGCATGCTGCTCGGCGTGGCCGTCGGTTATGTCTGCCATCGCACGGCGGCCGATGCCGCGCACGCGAAGGAAATCGCCGGCTACTTTTCGATCATCACCGATATCTTCCTGCGGCTCGTGAAGATGATCATCGCGCCGCTCGTGTTCGCCACGCTCGTGTCGGGCCTCGCCGGCATGGAAGGCACCAGCGACGTGCGCCGCATCGGGCTGCGCTCGATCGCGTGGTTCCTGTGCGCGTCGCTGTTCTCGCTCGCGCTCGGCCTCGTGCTCGCGAATCTGCTGCAACCGGGCGCGGGTTTGCACATGGCCCAGACGAGCGCTGACGTGGCCACCGGCCTGAACACGTCCAGCCTCAACTTCAAGGACTTCGTCACCCACGCGTTCCCTACCAGCATCATCGATGCGATGGCGCGCAACGATATCCTGCAGATCCTCGTCTTCTCGGTGCTGTTCGGCATCGTGCTCAGCGTGATCAAGTCGGACCCGCGCGTCGCGCCGCTGATCGCGGGCGTCGAAGCGCTCGTGCCCACCATGCTGAAACTGACCGATTACGTGATGCGTCTCGCGCCTCTCGGCGTGTTCGGCGCGCTGGCCTCGGCGATCACGGTGCATGGCCTCGACGTGCTGACCACCTACGGCAAGCTCGTCGCGAGCTTTTATACAGGGCTCGCGCTGCTGTGGGCGGCGTTGATCCTCGCCGGCTACGCTTTTCTCGGCAAGCCGATCTGGGCCTTGCTCAAGGCGATCCGTGAACCTGCGATGCTGGCGTTCTCCACCGCGAGCAGCGAGGCGGCGTATCCGCGCCTGACGGAGAAGCTGGAGGAATTCGGCGTCGACAAGAAAGTGGTCGGCTTCACGTTGCCGCTCGGCTATGCATTCAATCTCGACGGCTCGATGATGTATCAGGCGTTCGCCGCGATCTTCATCGCGCAGGCGTTTGGCATCGACATGCCGATCAGCACGCAGATCGTGATGCTGCTGGTGCTGATGGTGAGCAGCAAGGGGATGGCGGGTGTCGCGCGCGGCTCGGTGGTGGTCGTCGCGGCGGTGGCGCCGATGTTCCACCTGCCGCCATCGGGCGTCGTGCTGGTGCTCGCGATCGACCAGATTCTCGACATGGGGCGCACCGCGACCAACGTGATCGGCAACAGCATCGCGACGGCAGCCATCGCGAAGTGGGAAGGCAAGCGCGTGGCGCGCCAGCAGCGCCGCGCGGCGATCGCCACGGCTTCGTTCGGCCAGTTCGAAGGCGAGACGAAATGAGCGGCATCGATGCAACGGCTGCCACGAGCGCGCGCAAGTTCGGCGTGGTGGGCGGGCTCGGCCCGCTCGCGAGTGCGGACGTGTTCTTCAAACTGATCAAATCGACGCCGGCCACGCGCGACGCCGAGCACTTCGATGCGATCTTCGAGCAGCAGCCGTTTCGCAGCGCCGATGCCGACAGCGAGACGCTGACGCAGCGCAAGCTGTACATCTTCGATCTGATCAGCAGCTTCGAGAAGCGCGGCGTGACGACGGTCGTGCTGCCGTGCTTCCTTAGCCATACGTTCATCGACGAACTGAAAGCCAATTCGCCGCTGCAGATCGTCGATATCGTCGATGCGGTGCGTAGCCACGTGCGCAGAAGATTTCCCGCGGTGCGCCGCGTGGGCGTGCTCGCATCGGCCTATACGCGGCGCAAGCGTCTGTTCGAGAAGTACTTTGCGGCGCCCGAATTCGAAGTGATCCACCCGCGCATCAGCGACGGCACTGATTTCGTCACCGAAGCCGTCTATGGCGAGCATGGCGTGAAGAGCGGCAATCTGCGTGGCCGTCCGGTCGAATTGCTGCGCGCGGCTTGCGAGGAGTTGATCGCGCAGGGCGCCAACGTCATCGTGCCGGGCCTCACCGAAATCGCGCTGGTCGCGGATGAACTGGGTGCGTTGCGCGTGCCGCTCGTCGATTCGAACCTGGCTTACGCGCAATACGTCGTGTCCGGCCAGTACCACACGCCGGAGACGATCTTCAAGGTCGGCGTGGTGGGCGGCGTGGGTCCGGCGGCCACCGTCGATTTCATTCACAAGATCGTGCGTGCGACGCCCGCGCAGCGCGATCAGGACCACATCAAGCTGCTCGTCGAGCAGAACCCGCAGATCCCGGATCGCACGGAGAATCTCATTGGCGATGGACCCGATCCGACCATCTCGCTGTACGCGACCTGCAAGAAACTCGAAACGGGCGGCGCGGATCTGATCGCGATCCCGTGCAATACCGCGCATGCCTTCGTCGAGCGGATCCAGCCTTATCTCGGCGTGCCGATCGTCAATATGCTGACGGTGACCGTGCGTTATCTGCGCGAGTCGTTTCCCGCGCTGCGCTCGGTCGGCGTGCTCGCGACCTCCGGCACGCTCGCGAGCGGCGTCTACCAGAAGGCGCTCGAATCGCAGGGCTTGCGGCAGGTCGTGCCGGCACCCGCGCTGCAGGCGCGCGTGATGGACGCGATCTACGGCAAGGAAGGCGTGAAGGCCGGATTCACCGCGGGGCAGTGCCAGCAAGACCTCGCCGCGGCGATCGACGGACTCATCGCCGAGGGCGTCGAAGTGATCGTTCTCGGCTGCACGGAACTGCCGCTGCTGCTGCGCGAGCCCTATGTGATCGGCGCAAACGGCGCGCGCGTGAGCGTCGTCGATCCGACCGATGTGCTCGCGAAGCAGTGCGTCGCCTGCGCGACCGCGCCGCCTCGATAACCCAACCGCATCACCCATGTAACGCGACGGACCTGCACACGACGTGTGCCGGATGACCCCGCTCGCCTGTCGTTTTCAGAACCTGAGAGGAACTCATGCTTGCACCGACCGAACGTATCGAACACGACCTTCTCGGCGATCTCGCCGTGCCCGCGACCGCGTACTACGGCGTACACACGCTGCGCGCGCTGCAGAACTTTCCGATCACCGGTCTTCCGATCTCCGTGTATCCGAACCTCGTCAATGCACTGGCGAGCGTGAAGGAAGCCGCCGCGCTTGCGAATCACGATCTCGGCCTGTTGAGCGCAGCGAAGATGCAGGCCATCGTGCATGCATGCAGGCAAGTGCGCTCAGGCACCGCGCACGAGCATTTCGTCGTCGATGTGATTCAGGGCGGCGCGGGCACGTCGACCAACATGAACGCGAACGAGGTGATCGCCAATCTCGCGCTCGAACATCTCGGGCGACAGCGCGGCGAATACGCGATTCTTCATCCGAACGAGGATGTGAATCTCGGCCAGAGCACCAACGACGTTTATCCGACCGCGCTGAAAATCGCCACGTACGCCGGAATCATGCAACTCGTCGATGCGATGGGCGTGTTGCGCGCATCGTTCGAACGCAAGGCGGTGGAATTCGGCAACGACCTGAAGATGGGCCGCACGCAGCTTCAGGACGCGGTGCCGATGACGCTCGGCCAGGAGTTCAGCACCTTCGCGGTGATGCTCGGCGAAGATGAAGAGCGGCTGAAGGAGGCCGCCCAACTGATCTGCGAGATCAACCTCGGCGCGACCGCGATCGGCACCGGCATCAACACCCATCCGGAATACGCACAGCTTGCCTGCAGGCACCTGAGCGAAATAACCGGTATTGCGTTGACCACGTCACCGAACCTGGTCGAAGCGACGCAGGATGTCGGCTCGTTCGTGCAGCTTTCCGGCGTACTGAAGCGCGTCGCCGTCAAACTGTCGAAGACCTGCAACGATCTTCGCCTGCTTTCGAGCGGTCCGCGCGCGGGCCTCGGCGAAATCAACCTGCCGCCGGTGCAGGCGGGTTCGAGCATCATGCCGGGCAAGGTGAATCCGGTGATTCCGGAGGTCGTCAACCAGATCGCGTTCGAAGTCATCGGCAACGATGTGACGGTGAGCTTCGCCGCCGAAGCGGGTCAGCTCCAGCTCAACGCGTTCGAGCCGATCATCGCGCACAGCCTGTTCAAGAGCGTCGCGCATCTGCGCGCGGGGTGCCTCACGCTCGCGTCGAAATGCGTCGACGGCATCACCGCGAATCGCGAACGGCTGCGCGCGATCGTCGAGAACTCGATCGGCATCGTGACCGCGCTGAACCCGTACATCGGCTATACGCACTCGACCGAAGTCGCGAAGGAAGCGCTGGCGTCGGGCAAGAGCGTGGCGCAGATCGTGATCGACAAAGGGCTGCTGAGCGAGGCGCAGCTCGACCAGATCCTTCAACCGGCCATGCTGACGCAACCGAGAAAAATGTCCCCGGCGGAATGAGCGACGAAGGTTTTCCCAGTGACAGGTCGCGTGTATACGCACGCGACTCTTTTAAACGATGGTGGAGACGAAACATGAGCATCAACACGATCAATCGAAAAGCAATGCGTCTGTGCGGTTCGGCGGCGCTGCTGATTGTGGCACTTGCCGCGGGTACCGGCGCGCAGGCGGCCGACGCGTCATCGCAACAGGCAAGCGCCGTCACCGCAATGCCGCGCGTTCTGCTGCTGGCCACCGGCGGCACGATCTCGGGCACCGCCGATCCGCGCTCGGCAATCGGCTACAACTCGGGCAACGTGAAGGGGCAGGAACTGGTGCGTGGCGTGCCGGGCATCGAGAAGCTCGCGAGCATCAACGCGGAGCAGATCTCGAACGTCGGTTCGCAGGACATGAACGACAAGATCTGGTTGCAGCTTGCCCGGCGAATCGACGAGGCTTTCGAGCGCAACGAGGCCGACGCCGTCGTGGTTACGCACGGCACCGATACGATCGAGGAAACCGCGTTCTTCCTGAACAACGTGCTGCACTCCGACAAGCCGGTGGTACTGGTCGGCTCGATGCGCCCGGGCGGTTCCACCAGCGCCGACGG
Source organism: Paraburkholderia sp. BR14374 (assembly GCF_040948685.1). Classification (NCBI taxonomy): domain Bacteria; kingdom Pseudomonadati; phylum Pseudomonadota; class Betaproteobacteria; order Burkholderiales; family Burkholderiaceae; genus Paraburkholderia; species Paraburkholderia sp. BR14374. The sequence continues at coordinate 195,883 of NZ_JBFPKF010000009.1, forward strand.
CCCCAACAATCTGTACGAAGCCGTCGAAGTGGCGGCGAGCCCGCAGTCGGGTGGCCGGGGCGTGATGGTCGTGATGAACGATCAGATTCACGCGCCGCGCTGGATCACCAAGACCAATACCACGGCGGTACAGGCGTTCGCGTCGCCGAACGCGGGCGCGATCGGTTATGTCGATCCGGCCAGCGTGCGCTTCGTGATCCCGGCGGTGCAAGCGACGCGCAGCGCGCTGAGCCTGCCCGCGAACGGGCAATTGCCGCGCGTCGATATTGTGTATGCGCATAGCAACATGGATGGCCGCCAGATCGAGCATGCGATCTCCGATGGCGCGAAGGGCATCGTCGTAGCTGGCGAAGGCGATGGTGACATGTCGAAGGAGGCCCTCGCGGCGCTCGACCGCGCGGCGGCAAAAGGCATCGTGGTGGTTCGTTCGACGCGCCTCGTGTCGGGATTCGTGAACCGGAACGTCGAGGTGGACGACGACAAGCGCGGCTTCGTCGCATCGCTCGATCTGAATCCGCAAAAGGCGCGCTTGTTGACGCAGTTGCTGGTGGCCAACGGCGTGACCGATCCGGTCAAGGTGCAGCAGGCATTCAGCGGCACGTGGTGATGGGTTGGGGGCGGCGCGGCATCGCAAGCGACGGATAGCCGCTCTATCCCCCCTCCATCAGCGAGGAAAGCAGCTTCAGCAGGCTGTCGATATTGACGGGTTTGACGAAGTGATAGTCGAAGCCCGCCGATTGTGCGCGCAGCCTGTCGTCCGTCTGACCGTATCCGGTGATCGCGATCAGCAAGGGCTTCGCATCGCCTTTGCGGCGAAGCTGCCTAGCCAGTGCGTATCCGTCGATATCCGGCAAGCCGATATCGAGCAACGCCACGTCCGGCGCAAAAGACGGTGCCGCGTCCAGCGCCTCGGTTGACGAATACGCGACGCGGGCCACATGTCCTTCTGATTCGCACAGCATCGCGAGTGAATCGGCGGCGTCGCGATTGTCATCGACGACCAGCACGTGCAACGCGGTTCGCGCGTGCCCCGGCGCGGGCTCCGACAGCGCGACCGCCGAATGGCGTTCATGATGGTGCAAACGTGGCAGTCGGACCGTCACCGTCGTGCCGAGATTGGGGCCGTCGCTATGCACGGCGATCGTCCCGTTGTGCATTTCGACGAGCTTCTTGACGAGCGACAGTCCGATGCCGAGGCCGCCATCCGAGCGATCGAGCGTGCGTTCGCCTTGCGAAAAGAGCTCGAACACCTTCGGCAGAAGCTCGGCCGAAATGCCCGTGCCGGTATCTTGCGTGACGATGGAAACCCATTCGCCGTCGGCCGTCACGTTCACCGTGATATGCCCGTTCTCCGGCGTGTACTTGCTCGCGTTGTTGAGGATATTGACGAAGATCTGCGAAATCCGCGTGATGTCGCCGCATACCCACGTGGTCGGATCGCAAACACTGACGTGCAACTGCTGATGACGAGCTTCGGCCATCGCCGCGATCGCCTCGACAGCGTGATAGACGGCCGTGCCGACCAGAACGGGCTCGAGTTGCAGCACGATGCGGCCTTGGGTGATGCGCGACACTTCGAGCAGATCGTCGACGATTCGCGTCATGTGCTCGACCTGCCGGCGCATCAGGTTGATCAGCTCGTGGGGGCGCGAGCCCGTGTCGGGCTGCTTGTCGAGCAATGCGATGGCAGTGCGTAGTGGCGCGAGCGGATTGCGCAGTTCGTGCGCTAGCATCGCGAGAAACTCGTCCTTGCGGCGATCGGTTTCGCGCAGCATCAGTTCGAGCTGCTTGCGCTGGGTGATGTCGATCACGCTGGCGATGATGCGCAACGGCTTGCCGTCCGCGCCTCGCTGAAGCAGCGCGCTGCCGTGCATCCATTGTTCGCCGTGCGCGTTCTTCAAGCGGAATTCGAAGTTCGCGACCGGGTCGTGGCCTTCGGCCAGTCGGCAGACATATTGTTCGAGCATCGCGCGGTCGTCGGGATGCACGTTGCGCAGCGCCTCGTCGTAGCTGAGCACATGGTCTATCCGCGGTGCGTGGCCCTCTTCGAACGACAGCGTGCGCGAGGTCAGGTCGAAGCAGACGATGTTCAGCCGCGCCGCCTGCATCGCGACGGACAGACGCAGGTTGCGCGCTTCGATCGCCAATTGCGCTTCATATTGAGGCGTCACATCGGTCGAGGTGCCGAACCACTCCTGCAGTTTGCCGTGGCTGTCGAAGAGGGGCGCCGCCTGCGCGTGCATCATCCTGTACTGGCCGTCGTAACGCCGCATGCGGAACATGATCGATCCGGGCGCGCGTCGCTGCAGCACATCGACCCACCCTTGCCTTGCCGCCTCGCGGTCGTCCGGGTGAACGTAGTCGAGCCATCCCCAGTCCGCCAGACGGACCACGCGGTCGCCCGTGAAGCGGCTCCAGTCCTCGCCTGCGGGCCGGATGTCGCCGTTCGGCTCGGCCGACCATACGAGCGCGCCCGTCGATTCCACCAGCACACGATAACGCCGTTCGCTGAGACTGAGTTGCTCTTCGGCTGCCCGCTGCTTGCTGATGTCGAAGGTGACGCCGTACACATGCGCGAGCGTACCGTGCTCGTATTCCGCGTGGCCGCGCATGCGCAGCCAGCGTGGTGAAGGCGATCCACCGTTCAGCACGAAGTCGAATTCGAAGGGACCGCCGTGTCGCAGAGCGTCATCGACCTTCCGCTGGAATAGCGCCCGATACTCGGGTTCGACACGGTTCTCCAGATCGGATAGCGCAAGCGCATCGGTGCCGGGCGGAAAACCGTATAGATCCGCGAGTTGCGAGGTCATTCGCACGACGCGGCTCTTCATGTCCCATTCCCACGCACCCATGCGAGCGCCGTGGAAGGCAGCCTTCAGGCGTCGCTCGCTCGCTTCGTACATGGCCCACGCGTGACGGGCTTCGTGGATATCTGTCGCGACGCCCACCGTGTCGCCGATGCGGCCACTCGCGTCGCGCTCGGCTTGAAGATGCAACACGTGCCAGCGATACTCGCCGTCCGCGCGCAGCAGACGCACTTCGACATTGCCGAGCAGCGGACCGTCCCGCATCTGCCGCACTGCGTCGAGCACATGGTCGATGTCGTCGGGATGAACGAAGGTCTTCCAGTGCATCCCGACCAGTTCAAGGGCGGGAATGCCGAGATACCGTGATGTCCACGGGTTGGCGTAGCGGACGACACCGTCGCGATCGGCACGCCAAACGAACGAAGGAAGGAAGTGAGCAGGATCGTTCATCAGCGTCCTTGCATCGGTTTCCTCTGCGGACATGGCGCCGAGGATGATCCAGCGCTGCCCGCATGGTGTGCCTGCTTACATTAGCTAGCCCGAACTGCCAAACACGATGTTTGTACCATGCGAATGTTCATGCGGTAAAGGCGAGCCAGACAGTCGGAGATATAGCCGTGCAATAGCGGTGTGTTTATGGAAAAATATATCTCACGCTGTGATGTGTTTGACGTGCGTGCCGGATGACATTCACATCGTCGAGCGCGCGGTGCCGTCCTTGCCTGCTTTCGTTGCAGACGGATGCCGCGATGGCATTGAACTTGCTAAATTATGCATATCAAGCCGGCGGGTTCGCCGCAACGGACGCGTGCCTCATTTCCGCTTTGAACGCATCCGTGACGGGACCACCGGCCATCCAGAAGGAGACAACGATGAATCACCCCGAAAACAGCAAGCCGCAGGAAGGTCAGCCGCGCGATGCGGCTGCGATGAGCGAAACCTACGTGCCGTCATACCGTTTGTTGTTGAAAGAGCCGACCGTACTGCTTGCTGGCAACCCGATCGACCGCACGGATGTCGCGACCGCAGCGATCCTGGGCTACAACTGACGATCGCGCGCGATGCGCCGGTCCTGCATACATAAGTTACAAAGCCGCGCGTAGCGCCTCGTCGGCAACGGCAAGGCGCAACGCAATCGTCTTCACGAGAAACCGATGCAACTGTTGCGCGGTTGCCGGGTCCTGCTGTTCGAGTTCGAGCAGCCGGGAGATCGACAGTCCGTACACGCGCGTCGGTGCCTCGGCAATCACGTCCGCGCTGCGCTGCTGCTGCGTGTACACCGCCATTTCCCCTACTACCGTGCCCGGGCCGAACGAGCGCAGACGCGCCGAGCGGCCATCGGCGAGCGGCAGCGAGATCGCGACACGTCCTTGCTCGACGAAATACAGCGCATCGCCCGGCTCGCGATGACGAAACAGTGCCTGGCCTGAAGGCAGATCACGCATCTCCAGACACGCGACCAAGCCGTTCAACGCACTGGCCGTGAAATGCGGCTCGAGCATCGCACGCAGATCGCCGCCATGCGCGAGCGCGAGCGAGCTCGACGCTAGCAGTTTGTCTTCGATCCACTCGAGACCCGCATCGAGCGTATCGAATTGATGGATCTTCAGACTGAGCGTGCCGGTCTTCTCGAGCAGATCGCGCGAGCGCGGCGGCAGCGCGGTCAACACGAGGTCCGCGTTCTTCGCCGCGCAGAGTTGCCTGATCTTGACGAAGCTGATGGATACCGAAGCATCCATGCCATGTGTCGCCGCAAAGTCCAGCACGACGAAACGGACTTGCACGGGACTGTTTGCATTGAAGCGTTCCCGCAGGCGCTGCAGAATCGAATTGGCCGTGCCGAAAAAGAGGAAGCCTTGCAGACACATTCCGCATACCTGGGAGCCGATGGCACGCAGCGCCTGGGTGTCTTCGATGCTGCGCTCTACATTCGAGGACCGCGCGCGCAGGTCGAACTCCATGCGTATGCAGCCGACCCGGCCGTAGAGCAGCGTGAACATCACACATGCCGCAACGACGCCCACGACCACGCCGACGATCACGCCATAAGCCGCGATCGTGCCGAGAATCACGGGCACGAGCAGATACTCATACCAGTTGAGCCTGGTCCAGGCGCCCGCGAGCCAATGCACGAGCAGACGCAGCCCCATGAACAGTTGAAGGCCGACCAGCACCGGCACCGGAAACAGCGCCACGATGTCGGGCGAGGTGGCGAGCACGACCACGCACGCAAGCGACGCGAACACGCCCGCCACCCGGCTCGTCGCGCCCACCCGCGCATTGAGCATCGAGCGATTGAACGACTGGTAGCCGACCATGCCGCCCAGCAGTCCGCTCGCGAGATTGGCGAGGCCGGCGGCGCGCATCTCGCGATTGAGGTCGATGTCCTCTCCGGTGGCCGTGCCGATCGCCGTCGAATTCATCAGGATGGTCACGGCCGACACCGACGTCACCACCAGACTCTCGGGAAGATGCGCGCCGACCGCCGACCAGTCGATGGCGCCCTGTCCGAGCCTCGCGGCCAGGTGCAGCTCCGGCAGCCCGGCAAGGTGCAGCTTGACGCGCGGCAGCAGCAGACCCATGCCGCGCGCGTCGTCGATCGAAATTCCGGCAACCTGTAGCAGAACGTAGAAAAGCACGACACCGAAGGCCAGCGTGAGCGGCAACGCGGCAATGTGCTGCCACGTACGCATCAGCACCGTGGCGAGCACGCCGACGACGAGCGCCGGAAGCCATGTGATCCAGTGAAGGTGCGCGAGCAACGCGAGCGTGTGCCACTCCAGCGGCTGGCCCGTCAGCACGCGGAACGCCCCGGCGAGCAGCAGGTAGCCCGTGCCGGCGAGAAACCCGCCGAGCACCGGATAGGGCAGGAACTGCAACGAGCGGCTGCGCCTGGACGAGCCGATCGCATAGAGCGCGATGCCCGTCATCACCGAACAAAGCGCGATGGCGATCAGCACCGTGAGGATCTGCGTCTGCGGTGAGCCGCCGTCCGCGCGCACGCTGCTGGCCACACCCGCCGCCACGCCCGCGAGAAAGGCCGCCGCGTTGCTGTCGGGGCCACCGATGTTGATGCGCATCGAACTCGTCAAGGCGATCACCAGCGCCGTGACGACACAGCTCACGAGCGCGGTGGGCACGCCCAGCATCGCGTAGCGCGCAAGATCGGCGCTAAAGATCATCGTGCCGAGGCTCATCGCATAGCACAGCATGACGAGCGTCGAAACGGCGCCCGCCGCCACGTCGCCTGGCAGGCCCGCCAAACGCGAGCGCAGCGCGACGTCGGAGACGGAAACGGTCTTGCCCGGCTTCACGTGGATTCCCGGTCGAATGCGAGGGCGCCGCGAGGCGCGCCAGCCAGTATCCTGCGCGGCTCGAACGGCTGTCAAACGCGATGCAGCGTGCTGATCGGACACCTACACTGGTTATTCATCGGCCTCGTAGCTGGCGGCTCCACGCGAATGCACTGCGCCTCAGGGCCGTTCGCGCCGGCGGCCGTCACGCGCGTTATTCGTCTGAGTTTTTGCCCGCGGGACCACGCATCGGAGGCAGGGCGACGAACATGGACATTGAGAAATGGCTGCGGGGCCTCGGGCTCGAGCAGTACGCCCACGCGTTCGCGGCAAACGACATCGACACGTCGCTGCTCGGGCAGCTGACCGACGCGGACCTGAAAGAGCTTGGCGTACAGTCGCTCGGCCACCGTAAGCGCATTCTGGCCGCGGCGACGGCATCGCTACCGACAGCGGCGCCGCTATCGCCCGCCACGGCCGACGACCACGAAGTGCCCGCGGACGAGCGCAGGCAGGTCACGATCCTGTTCGCCGATCTGTGCGGGTACACGATGCTGTCGCGCTCGCTCGATCCCGAAGACCTGCGCGCGCTGATCGGACGCTATACGGCGCTGGTCGACGGGATCGTGCTCGCCTATGGCGGCACGATCGACAAGCACATCGGCGACGCGGTGATGGCGCTGTTCGGCGCACCCCGCTCGCACGAGACGGACACGCTGCGCGCCGCGCGTGCCGCACTCGACATTCACGACGGAGTGGCGCGACTGGCCACCCAGACCGGACGGGCGTTGCAGGCGCACATCGGCATTGCGAGCGGCGAGGTCATCGCGGGCGCGCTGGGCCGCGCCGACGCGCAGGACTACACCGTGCATGGCGATCCGGTGAACCTCGCCGCCCGGCTGGTGGCTGCCGCGCCAGCGGGCGAAACCTGGCTATCCGACGACGCGGCGCGCACGCTCGGCGACGTCGCCAGTTGCGAGGCAATCGGCGAGCGGCGCTTCAAGGGCATCGACACGCCGGTGCGGCCATGGCGCCTCGTCGCGCTCGGCAGCGAGCCGGTCAGGACGAGCCACAGCCATTTCGTCGGACGCGAAGCCGAGCTCGAACAGTTTCACGGCATCCTGCATGCGTGCATGGCAAAGCGCGCGGGGCACGTCGTGCATGTGCGAGGCGAAGCCGGCATCGGCAAGACCCGGCTCGTCGACGAGATGCGGCGCCATGCGCAGGCGCAGGGCTTCACGCTCCATCGAAGCCTCGTGCTCGATTTCGGCGTCGGCAAGGGCCAGGACCCGGTGCGAACCATCATCGGCAGCCTGCTCGGCTTGCCGGCCGGTGCATCGAGCGAGGCACGGCAGGCCGCCGCCGCGCAGGTCGCGGCCGAAGGCATCGTCAAGGCCGAGCAGATCGTATTTCTGCACGACTTCCTCGACCTCCCGCAGAGCGCCGAATGGCAAACCATTTACGAGGCTATGGACCACGGCGCGCGCAAGCGCGGCAAGCAGGCGCTCGCCGCGAGGCTGACCGAGGACGTGTGCGCGCACGCGGCGACGCTCATCGTCGTCGAGGACCTGCATTGGGCCGATGCCGAAGTCATCGGCTACCTGTCGGCGTTCGCGTCGGGCATTGCCAACGGTACGGGCCTGCTGGTGACGACTTCGCGCGTGGAAGGCGATCCGATCGATGCAGGTTGGCGCGCACGTTGCCGCGACACGCCGTTCGCCACGATCGATCTCGGACCGCTGCGCAAGGACGAGGCGCTGAGCCTGGCGGGCAATTTCATCGATGCGACCCAGCGTGTCGCGCTCGCCTGCATCGAGCGCGCGGGCGGCAATCCGCTGTTTCTCGAACAACTGCTGCGCAACGCCGAAGAAGGCAGCGGCAGCAACGTACCCGCGTCGATCCGCAGTCTGGTGCTCGCGCGGATGGACCGGCTCGCGCCTCGCGACCGCCTGGCGTTCCAGGCGGCCGCCGTGATCGGCCAGCGCTTCGACCTGGCGCTGCTGCGAGAACTGGTCGACGATCCTGGCTATGTCTGCGCCGGACTGCTCGTCAATGCACTGGTGCTGCCGGAAGGCGAGGACTTCCTGTTCGCGCACGCGTTGATCCAGGAGAGCGCCTATTCGACGTTGTTGCGCGCGCGCCGCCGCGAACTTCATCTGCGCGCGGCCGAATGGTTCGCAAAGAGCGATGCCACGTTGCACGCCCAGCATCTCGATCGCGCCGAAGACCCGCATGCGCCGCACGCCTACCTGGGCGCGGCGGTGGCTGAGCGCGCCGCTCATCGTTTCGAAGCCGCGCTGCGGCTGGCCGAGCGGGGCATCGAGATCGCGCGGTCGGACGCGGACCGGCATGCACTGAGCTGCTGCAAGGGCGAGCTTCAGCGCGACCTGGGCGACATTGCGGGATCGATCGCGACGTACCGCACCGCACTCGCCGCCGCCACCGACGACACCGCCCGATGCGACTGCCAGCTCGGGCTCGCGGAAGGTCTGCGGGTCAGCGAGGGTCTCGACGAAGCACTCGGTCTGCTGGCGCAAGCGCAACGGATCGCGGAGCGGGACAACCGGCTGGCCGAGCTGGCAAGCCTCCATTATTTGCGCGGCAACATCCTGTTTCCGCTCGGCAAGATCGACGCCTGCTGCGCCGAACACGAGCGCGGTCTCGCCTATGCGCGCCGCCTCGATCTGCCCGAGGCCGAGGCTCGCGCGCTCGGCGGCCTGGCGGATGCGGCGTATGCGCAGGGACGCATGCGCACCGCGTTCCACCATTTCAGCGAATGCGTGGCGATGAGCCGGGAGCACGGCTTCGGCCGCATCGAGGTCGCCAATCTGTCGATGCAGGGCTTCAGCCGCATCTATCTGAACGACGCGGGTCCGGCTCGCGAGGACGCCATCGCCGCCGCCCGCACCGCCGAGTTGATCGGGCAGCCTCGCGCGCAATTGCTGGGTGAGACGCTGGGGGTGTTCGCGTGCCAGGAATTGGGCGACGTGCAGGCGGCCAGCAAGCATCTGGCGCAGGAACTGCGCGTGATCCGGCAACTGGGTGCGCGCCGCTTCCAGGCGCAGAACCTGGAGATGCAGGGACGCCTGTTACTGGACCAGGGATGCCGCAGCGAAGCGGTGTCGGCGCTGCGCGAAGCACTCGCCATCTCACGCGAGGTGGGCAGTCAGTTTTCCGGACCAAAGACCTTGAGCGCGCTGAGCCGCGCGGTTGACGACAAAGACGAGCGGACGCGGCTACTGGCTGAAGGCGAGGCGCTGTTGCGCCTTGGCGCGGTCGGCCACAATCACCTGTGGTTTTACCGCGACGCCATCGAAGCGATGCTGGGGGCGGGCGATCCGGCCGGCATGCTGCACTACGTGGAAGCACTCGAGGCCTATACGCAGCGCGAACCGTTGCCGTGGTCCGAGCTTTTCGCGGCGCGTGGCCGTGCGCTTGCGCTCGCGCTTCGGGCGCCGCTCACGGACGCCACACGACATGAACTGCTGCGGCTGCTCGAGGCGCTACAGCAGGCCGGCTTTCGCAACTACGTGAGCGCGGTCGAAACGGCCCTTGCGGCTTGAAACAGGCGCGGAGCAGATCGTCAGCGTGGCGCGGAATCGTCGCGGGGCGGGTCCTTGTGGACCACCTCCATGTCGATGGTGCGGCCGTCGTCGTCGGGCGTGTCCCTGTGAACGACCTCCATGTCGACGGTGCGGCCGTCGTCGCCATACGCGGCCGCCTGCCGGCGCAACTTGCGCATCTTCCACCACAGATAGCCGACCACGACCGTGCCGACCGCGAACAGCACGGCGAACAGCACGATCGACAGCGTCGCGGCCACCACGAACAGGATCGCGCTCAGGGCGACGGTCAGCAACCGTCCGAACCAGCCTGAGCCACCGATCCGGATCCCTTTCTCATATGTCACCCGCCGCGGCGGCGGTCTGTCGTTTTGCATCGTTCATCTCCCGGCCGCCGTCCGGCGGCTGATGCGGGTAAGTCCTAATCCGTCGTCATTATGCGGGATGTGAACGGCGAGCGTCGCCGGCGCGGGGCGGCTCGGCGTATAGTCGATTGATGCCGTTAAAGAAGCCCGCGCGTTGGCTCGTTTAACTTCGGTAGTAAGTTGCCGCTCGCGAAGGCTGACCGAGCGGCGTGGTTTTCAGTTACCTCGGTTGCCCGCGTAATCATGCGACGCCTGCATCTGCTCGAAATCGAAGACCAGCCGTGGTGCCCACGCGCCCTCCGTGACGGCGGGACGGACTGGCTGCACTTTCTGGCCAATTCCCACAAGGGCTTCAACGTGATCGCGGGCAAGCTGCGCGAGGCCATGCGCCGGGTTGGCAGCGACCGGATCGTCGATCTGTGCTCGGGCGGCGGCGGGCCATGGCAGACGCTTGCACCGTTGCTCGCGCTGTCCGGCCGCGTGATGGTGCAGTTGACGGACTTCTATCCCAATCGCGCTGCGTACGAGCGGATCTCAGCCGGGGCGACCGACTGTGTCACGTATGTGAGCGAACCGGTGGACGCGATGAACGTGCCATCGAGATTCGACGGCGTGCGCACGATGTTCAACTCGTTCCACCATTTCCGCCCGGACGATGCGCGCGCGATCCTCGCCGACGCTGTGACGAAACGCCGCGCGATCGTCGTCGTCGAGGGTGCGGATCACCGGCTGCTCGGTATCGTGTTCGTCCTGGTGATGCCGCTGATGATGCTCGCGCTGACTCCGCTGATCCGACCGTTTCGCTGGTCGCGGCTAGCGCTCACCTATGTGTTGCCGGCGATCCCGCTGCTGTGTCTGTTCGACGGCATCGTGTCGATGCTGCGCATCTACAACCCCGACGAATTGCGTGAGATGGTCGCGAGTATTCCGGATCAGCAGAGCTTCGATTGGGACATCGGCACGCTGCCGGTGCAGGGCTCGCCGCTCGGTCTGACTTATCTTGTCGGCGTTCCGCGGCAACCCGCAGGCTTGAACGCAAGCGCGCGCCGTCGGGCGCGGCGCGCGGATCACTTGCCGGCCAGATGCTCGGGTGTCTGGGTGTTGCCCGGCGGCAACTCGCCCATCGCCTGAAACAGCGTCGCCGTATCGGCCAGGCGCCGGCCGACCAGGCGGATTTCTTCCAGCCTCGCTGCTTCGTACTGCTGCTCGCCGCCGCGAGCGGATGCCGCGGGCAGCGCGCCGAGCCGGTGACGTGACGCGGCATCGTCGAACGTTTCGCGTGCGTCGCGGGCAGCGCCGCTCGCGGCTTCGAGCGCCTGCGCGTCGTGTTCGAGCGACGCAAGCGTGTCGGCGACGTTCTCGAACGCGGCCAGCACGGTCTGCTTGTACTCGAACACGGCGGCCTCGTAGGTGTCGATTGCCGCGCGCCGCTGCGCGACGAGCGCGCCGCCATGAAACAGCGCTTGCGACATCGTCGTGGCGATGCTCCAGATCGCGCCGGCGCCCGACAGCGCGAGCGGCCAGCTGAACCCGCCTTGTCCCATCGAGGCGTTCAGCGTCAGGCTCGGAAAGAGCTGTGCGGTGGCGACGCCGACGTCGTTCGCGGCGGCTTTCAGCGCCGCCTCGGCGGCCGCGATATCGGGCCGTGAGCGCAACAGGTCCGATGGCAGCACGACCGGCACGTCCTGCGGCAAATGCAGGCTCGCCAGATCGGGCTCGGGCGGCGCCGCGTCGGGCGTGCGGCCGAGCAGCACCGCAAGCGCGTGTCGGGTCACGGTCAGCCGTTGCCGCAGATCGGCCACGCTGACCTGGAGCGCGGCGATGCTTTGCCGTGCAGTCGACACGTCGCCGCGCGTCAGCGACCCGAGCTGGTAATGCCGTTCGGTATCGTGAGCCTGATCGCCCGCCAGCACGATCAGGCGCTCGGTCGCATCGATCTCGGCGCGCAGCATCGCCGCCTCGATCGTCGCCGTGACGATGTTGGTGGCCAGCGCGCGGCGCGCGGCTTCGCGTTGATACGCATCGATGTCGACCCGCGCGGAGCGCGCCGCGTTGGCCTTGCGCACTGCGCCGAACAGGTCGAACGTGTATTGCGCCTGGACCACGCCGATGAACTCGTTGTAAAGCAGCGTATTCGGCGCGCCGGCAACCGGAATGCCGAGATCGCGTCCGCGCGAGGCCTGCGCGACCAGATCGACCGACGGCAGCAGCGTGGCGCCGATCTGCGCGCGCAGTTGTTCATGCGCGGCGGCCAGGTGCTTGTCGGCGGCGGCGAGCGTCGGGCTGTTGCGCAGGCCTTCTTCGACGAGGTCATTCAATGTCGTCGAGCCGAACAGCCGCCACCATTGCGGCACCGGCTGCGCGCCAGTGGTGAAGCGCTGTGCGACACCGAGCGCCTCGACGGTTTGCGCGGGCTGCGGCTCGGCGCCGTAATGGGCGGGCGAGGGCATCGCCGGCGGCTCGCCGCTCGGACCGAACGAGCATGCGCCAAGCGCGATCACAGCGGCCGCGCCGAACGCCGCGCGCCAGCGATGGATCGACACCGCGCGCGCTCGACGCGGCGCGAAAGTGAAATGCGGCGCGCTCGCTGGCCCGTCGATAGGGTTGCAGTCTGTGCGCACGATCAGCTCCACGTGTATTCGATTGTCGAGGATGGGGTTCGCACACCGCGTTCGAAGTGCCGCACCTTGAACGCGGTTGCGTAGAGCGCGGGAACGAAGAACAGCGTCAGCACGGTGGCGCCTGTGATGCCGCCCATCAGTGCGGTCGCCATCGGTCCGAAGAAGGCCGATTGCAGCAGCGGGATCAGCGCGAGCACGGCGGCCGCGGCGGTCAGCATGATCGGGCGGAAGCGCCGGACCGTGGCGCTTACGATCGCATCGAAGCGCCCCTGGCCCGCGGCGATATTGCGTTCGATCTGATCGACGAGAATCACCGAGTTGCGCATGATGATTCCGGACATCGCAATGACGCCGAGCATCGCGACGAAGCCGAACGGCTTGCCGAACAGCAGCAGTGCGGCGACCACGCCGATCAACCCGAGCGGCGCGGTGAGCACGACCATCAGCACGCGCGCGAAGCTGCGCAGTTGAATCATCAGCAATGTCAGCACCACGACGAGCATCAGCGGCAGCTGCGCGATCACCGACGCCTGCGCCTTGCCGCTGATCTCGCCCGCGCCGCCGGTCTCGATCCGGTAGCCGATCGGCAGCGACGCGCGCAGCGGCGCAAGCGTCCGATCGATCGCCTGGGTCACGTCGAGGTCCAGCGCGTTGCCGCGCACGTCGGCCTGGACCGTGATCGTCGGTTGACGGTCGCGGTCCCAGATCACCCCGTATTCGAGTTCGTTGTGCAGGTGCGCGAGCGTGCCGAGCGGAACCGGGCCGTTCGGCGTCGGCATCGCGAGGTTCACGATCTCGGCGGGATCGACCCGCTCACGCTGCGGCGCGCGCAGGTCGACGCTGATCAACCGGTCGCGCACCCGGTACTGCGTGAACGTATAGCCCGACAGCGTCATCGCGAGAAAGCTCGCCACGTCTTCCGACGTGACACCGAGCTCGCGCGCCTTCTGCTGGTCGATCTCGAAGCGCACCGAGCGTTCGCCGGGTTCGTCCCAGTCGAAATGTACGCCCGTCGTGCGGGCATTGGCCTTCATCGTCGCCGCGACTTTTTCCGCGATTTCGCGCACGGTGGCGAGGTCGTTTCCGCTGACGCGAAACTGCACCGGATAGCCGACCGAGGGGCCCGTCTGCAGCGGCGAAACGCGCGCACGCACGGCGGGAAAGCTGTTTTGCAGCGTGCTCGCGAGCCAGCGTTCGAGCTTCGCGCGGTCGTCGACGGACCTGGCGGTGATCACGAGCTGCGCGAAGTTCAGCTGGGGCATCTGGACGTCGAGCGGCAGATAGAAGCGCGGCGCGCCCGTGCCGACGAAATCGACCAGATGATCGATCTCAGGCCGGCCGGCTAGCGTCTTTTCGAGGCGCGCGGCTTCGCGCAGCGTCGCTTCTAACGACGCACCTTCGGGCAGCCGCAGGTCGACGAGCAGCTCGGGACGCTCGGAGCTCGGGAAGAACTGTTGCGGCACGAGCGCGAAGCCGGCCAACGCGACGACGAACAGCGCAGCCGTGACGCCAATCACGATGAGGCGGCGCTTCACGCACCACGCGATGCAGTCGCGCAGGCGGTCATGAAAGCGGGGCGCGCGCGGCGCCGCCAGCGGGGCGCGGCGCGTCTGCGCGTCGTCGCGCCGGCGCAGCTTGCGAAGCGCGCGCCGAGGCGGCGTCTCGCGCGCGATGTCCTTGCGTTCGGGCAGCACGTGATAGCCGAGCAACGGAATCAGCACGACCGCCGCGAACCACGAAGCAACCAGCGCAATCGCGGACACCTGAAAGATCGAGCGCGTGTATTCGCCAGTGGCGGATTTCGCCAGCGCGATCGGCAGGAATCCCGCCACCGTGACCAGGGTTCCCGTCAGCATCGGAAACGCGGTGCTGCTGTAGGCGAACGCCGCGGCCCTCGCGCGGCCCCATCCCTGTTCGAGCTTCACTGCCATCATCTCGACCGCGATGATCGCATCGTCGACGAGCAGCCCCAGTGCGAGGACCAGCGTGCCGAGCGAGATCTTGTGCAGGCCGATATCGAACCCATTCATGCATAGCGCGGTGACCGCGAGCACGACCGGGATCGAGATCGCCACTACCACGCCGGCGCGCCAGCCCAATGAGATGAGGCTCACGGCCAGCACGATCACGATCGCTTCGGCGGCGGCGCGCAGAAAGCCGTTGACCGAGTGCGAGACCGCGTGCGGCATGCTCGACACCTGGACGAGTTCGAGCCCCGCGGGCAGACGCGCGCGCAATTCGGCCGTCTTCGCGTCGAGCAGCTTGCCGAGCTGAATCACATCGCCGCCAGTCTCCATCGTGATGCCGATGGCGAGCACCGGGCGGCCGTCGGTGCGAACCTGCGAGACCGGCGGATCGTCGTAGCCGCGCTTGATCGTCGCAATGTCGCCAAGACGAACGAGGCGGTGATTGATGTCGATCAGCGTGTCGCTCATCGCCGTCAGGTCGGTGAACTGGCCGCTCGGACGCACGAACACGCGATCGAACGCGGTGGTGAGCGTGCCGCTCGGCGTGACCGCGTTTTGCGCGTTGATCGCCCGCGCGAGCTGTTGCGGCGTGATGCTGAGGCGCGTCAATTGCGCGTTGGGAATCTCGATCGTGATGTGCTCGTCGGGGTCGCCGAAATAATCGACTTTCGCGACACCCGGCACACGCAGCAGCACGCCGCGCAATTCGTCCGCATAGTCGTGCAGTTGGGCCGGCGAGAAGCCGTCGCCGGCGAGCGTATAGATGTTCGTGTAGACGTCGCCGAATTCGTCGTCGAAGTACGGTCCTCGCACGCCGGGCGGCAGCGTATCCGAGATGTCGCCGATTTTCTTGCGCACCTCGTACCACGTGTCGCGCACCTCGCTCACCGGCGCGGAGTCTTTCATCGTGAAGACGATCAGCGATTCGCCCGGACGCGAGTAGCTGCGCAGATAGTCGAGATGCGGCGTCTCCTGCAGCTTGCGGCCGATCCGGTCGGTCACCTGCTCCTCGACCTGGCGCGCGGTCGCGCCGGGCCAGAAGGTGCGGATCACCATCGCGCGGAACGTGAACGGCGGGTCCTCGGATTGTCCGAGCCGGGAATAGGCGAGCACGCCGAACAGCGTCGCGAGCACGACGGCGAAAAAGACGAGCGCCTGGTTGCGGATCGCCCACGCGGACAGATTGAAGCGGCCGGTGTCGTCCGCTGCTGGCCGCCGCGGTCCACCCGGTTCACCGGGGCCGCCCGCTCCGTCGGGCCCCTGGCCGAACAGCGCTCTCATGATGCGAAGTCCTCGGGATGCAACGGCGCGACCGCGCGCACGGTTTCGCCGGCGCTGACTGTGTGCACGCCTTGCAGCACGACGCGCTCGCCGTCCGTGAGGCCTCGCGCGACGGAGATCGTGCGGTCGTCATAGCGGCCCACCTGGACCCGGCGCAGTTCCAGCGCCTCGTCGCCGGGCCGCACGACCCAGACGGCCGGCGCGTTGCCGTCGTGAAAGAGCGCGCTGGCGGGCAGCGTGATCGGGTCGTCCGCTTGCGCCTCGCCGGACGCGTCGGCGAAGGTGATGGTGGCCGTCATGCCGAGGCGGACTTCGGGGCCTCGCGCATCGAGCGTCAGTTTCGCGCGATAGGTGCGGCTGCCGGGGTCTGCTGCCGGCGACAGCTCCCGGACGTGCGCGGTGAAGCGTCGGTCCGTGACGGCCGGCAGCGACACGCTGGCCGCGCTGCCGACCGCCAGCGCGTTCAGCAGGCTCTCGGGCACGTCGCAGAGGATATCGACCTCGCCAGACCACGCGAGGTGGTAGACCGGCTGTCCCGCCGCGACGTTCTGCCCGGTATCGGCGTCTTCGGCGGTGACGACGCCGGCATGGTCCGCGGTGAGTACCGTGTATTGGGTCTGATTCTTCAGCAGCGCGAACTGCTGTACCGCCTGATCGCGCTGCGCGGCGGCCGCCACATACGCATCCTGGGTCTGCTCCAGCTGCGCCGTCGAGATCAGCTGTTCCTGCGCCTGAGCCCGGTCGCGATCGAGTTGCTGCTCGGCGAAGGTGAGCCGATGCTGCGCCGCCATCAATTGGGCCTGCGCGCTCGCGAGGCTGCGCTGCGCGTCGTCGGCATCGAGCCGCGCGAGCACCTGACCGGCCGTGACCGTATCGCCGAGCCGCACCTTCCGCTCGACCAGCTTGCCGGCGACGCGAAACGACAGCGGCGTCGCATAGCGTGCGTTGACTTCGCCCGGCAGCGTCGCGAGCACGGGCTTGCTGTCCCGATGCACGACCACCGCGATGACCGGGCGCGGCAGCGTCACTTCGGCTTCTTTCGCGTGACAGGCGGCGAGCGCGAGCGCGCCCGACACCGTCAGCATGATCTCGCGCCAGCGCATGCTCACGAGTGTTCCTCCAGCTCGCCGGCTTCGAACTGCGCCTTGGTCCGGCGGCGCTGCACCTTGCCGCTCGAAGTCCGCGGCAAGCTGCCCGCCTGCACGATCGCGACGTGACCGACCTGCAGGCCCGCGCATTCGGCGACCTTCTGCGCGATCGCACGGCGCAGCGCCGTGGCCTCCGCGGGCTTGCCCTCGGCGCAGACGACCAGCGTCTCGTCGCCGTCGCGCATCACGCTGAACGCGATCACGCCGCGGCTTTGCACGCTCGGCAACTCGGCCACCGCCCATTCGATGTCCTGCGGATAGAGGTTCGAGCCGTGAATCACGATCAGGTCCTTGCTGCGGCCGCAGATATAGAGCTGATCGCCGGCGACGTAGCCGAGATCGCCGGTCTGCAGCCAGCCGTCGCGATACGCGTCGGCGCTCGCTTCGGTGAGGCCGTAGTAGCCCACGGTGATGCTGGGTCCGCGCGTGACGATCTCGCCGACGCAGCGTTCGGGCAACGCACGCCCGGATTCGTCGACGATCCGAAGCTCGTGTCCGGGAAAGCAATGGCCGCAGCCGACCAGTTCGATCGTGCGCAAGCTGGTATCACGCGCGGCCGGTATCGCTCGACCGAGCCCCAGCGGTGCCGCATAGACGACGTCGGTGACGATCGGCTGGCCGTGCTCGTGAAACGTGATCGCGAGCGTTGCCTCGGCCATCCCGTAGCACGGCAGCAGCGCTTCGGCGCGAAAACCGGCCGGCTCGAAGCGCGCGGAGAACTGGCGCAGCGCTTGTGCGTTGATCGGCTCGGCACCGCAGCCGGCCACACGCAGCCGACTCAGGTCGAGGCCTTCGAGGTCCTGGTCGCGGGTGCGGCGCGCGGCGAGCGCGTACGCGAAGTTCGGCGCGAAGCTGATCGTGCCGCGGTACTTCGTGATCGCCTCCATCCACAGGCCAGGCCGGCGCACGAATGCTTCGGTTGCTAGCAGCACGCTCGGCAAGTCGCAGATCAGCGCGCCCAGCACGCTGATGAGTCCCATGTCGTGGTGCAGCGGCAGCCAGCTCACATAGACGTCCTGCTCGTGCAGATCGATGCCGCGCGGTCCGAGGAACGCTGTCGCATTCGCGATCAGATTGCGATGCGTGACCATCACGCCTTTCGGCAGCGACGTGCTGCCCGACGTGTATTGCAGAAAGCACAGGTCATCGGGATGCAGCGTGGGCAAATCGCAGGCGGGCGGCTCGCCGTCGAGCAGCGCTTCGACGGTCACGATGCGTTCGAGGCCGGTGTCGGCGGCCAGCACGTCCTCGATGGTCTCGCGTGTCGAGTTCGACGTCAGCAGCATCCGCGCGCCTGCCGAGCGCACGATGTGACTGACGGTTTCGGCGTAGCGTGCGCGGGTTCTGAAGTTAAGGCTTCCGCGCGGAAAGATCGGAACCGGCACCAGACCGGCGAACGACGCGCCGAGGAAGCTCAGGATGAACGCTTCCGGGTCGAGGATCACGAGCGCGATACGGTCGCCCTTGTTCAGGCCGAGTGCCACGAGCTTTTGCGCACGCTTGCGTGCCTCGCGCTCGAGCGCCTCATACGGATAGTAGTGCTCGTCGCTGTGCGAGGAGACAAACCGAAGGCCTCGAGCGTCGCCGCGCGGCAGCGCTGAAACGGCATCGACTAGCGTCAGTTTCATGGTGACGGCTCCCCGCTTACTTGGTCGAGATTCCGTGATCGAGCGAAGCAGCGGGCGACCAGTCGCGGATCGGCTGCAGACGGCGACGCAAGAGCGCGATCACCTCGTCGTCGCTGCGCACCGGCGCGCCCGGCAAGCGCACGAAATGCCTGGCGAGCTTGCGGTGCTGGCGCGTGACGAGCAGCAGCCAGATCTGCGCGATGTCGATTCCATCGAACACGACCGCATCCTCGTGACCGTACTTCTCGAGGTTCGCGGCGAACTCCTTCGTGAGTTCGCTGAAGTGCGTGCCTTTGCGGACGTGGTGATAGATGTGATAACCGGCGTTGAAGACGCGCGCATTGAAACGCGAGTCGATCGTATTGGTGCTGCTCGTGTACGGGTTGTCCGGATGATCCGGGTCGATGAACGCGTGCTGGACCCAGTTGCCGATCATCATCATCAGCCGCACGAATACGAACGGGAACACGAACACGACGAGCGTCGCCCGCAGGTTCCAGTACGCGGCCGCGCCGATCGCTGCGTAGAACGCGATCTCACCGACGAGCAGTTGCCGCATCAGCTTCGTATTGCGCGAGCGCCACAGATAGACGCTGAGCTCGACCGGCACCAGCGCGGCGAAGCGCAGGTAGTAATGCAGAAAGCCGATGACGCTATCGCGCTGAAACCGCATCGTCGAACTCAGGTCGCGTGGCAGGTTGTCGTCGATGTGATGCATGCCCATGTGATGGACATAGAACGTGCCCGGCGTCTGGCCGAAGAACGGGCACAGCACCCAGTCGAGCAGGATTTCGAGCGCACGGTACTTCTTCCTGAAGAGCCGCCGATGCAGCGTGCAGTGGTAGCTCATCGTGAAGCGGTCGCCGAACATGTTCCAAACGACCACATAGGCCACGCCCGCCCACCAGGGAAAGTGGCCGAGCCAATACAGCATGGCCGCGGCGGGGATGAATATCAGCGCGCACTCGATGTAGAGCCACAGATGCGGCAGGTCGCGACGATCGTTGAGCAGGCGGTACATGGCAGTTTCCTTCAGGGGCGGTTGCAGTGGTCAGTCAAGGGGGTGGGGATTCGTTTCAGGTCGGCTCGGGCAGTTCGATCACGCCGCTATGGCCATCGACCTTGAGCTGCATGCCCGACTGCACGCGCGTGGTGAGACCCGGAATCTGCACGACGGTCGGGATGCCGATTTCGCGTGCGACGATCGCGGCATGGGTCAGCGGACTGCCGCGCTCGATCAGCAGGCCGGTCGCCGACGCGAATACCGGGACCCAGCCGGGGTCGGTCCGATAGGTGACGAGGATGCCGCCGTCGAATTCGTTCGCTTCGCGCACGACCTTCGCGGGCCCTTCGGCAAAGCCCGGCGAGCAGGGCGTGCCGCGCAGCGTCGCGCCGGCCGCATGAGCAGGCGCCGCGTGCAGCGCGGCGAGGTTGGCCGGCTTGCTGAGCCAGGCCGCTACGGGGCCATGCGTGACGAAGCGTGGCGGCAGGTCATCCATCGCGCGATAGCTCGCGTCGTCGCGCTTGCGCTGCTCGATGAGCGGGCGCAGTTCGCGGTGAGACACGGTGCCTTCGAAGCAGCCGCGAATTTCGTCGAGACGCAGATGGAAGATGTCGCGGCCTGTGGCCAGCACGCCGTCGGCGGCGAGACCTTCGCCGATCGCGCGGAACATCCGGCGCGCGACCCCGAACGCGCGCGAACGGCAAAAGCGCACGGTCTCGCGCGCCCGGATCGCGGCGCGCACGCGGCCGCGTGCGCGGGCAAAAATCCAGCGCTGCAGCGGATTAAGCCGCTCACGCAACAACGCGTCGATGCGCGCTTCGGTGGCGCTGCGATCGATCGTTGCGGCGCGATGCGCGAGCGAGGCCTTCAACATATCGAACAGCACGCCCGGGTCTTCGCGCAGATCGGGTTCTTCGAGCTTCAGCTCGTTGTTGCTGCGGTACGCGAAGTCGGCGAGGTAGCGCTCGACGTCGGCGACGATCTCGGGCGCGCCGCATTCGCGCAGCGCCGCATACGCGTCGGCTGACGGCGTGTTGCGGATCAGCGCTTCGACCCGCGGCTTCGACCGCACGGCGTCCGCCAGCGCGGCCAGCCTGCGGACCGGCTCGATCGACTCGATGTCGTCCATGCCGCCGATCACCGCCACTTCGAGCCAGTCGGGCGCATCGGCAATCCACCGCTTGATCAGGCGCCGGAGCACGCCGTAACTGAGACCGATCGCCGATTCGAGCACGATCATCATGCCCCAGCGTGCCAGCAGCGCCCGCTCGAAGCGGCAGTAGTGCGCATAGACGGCATCGGCGGGAAGCGAGCGATAGTCGAGCGCGTTGAACTCGTCGTAGACCGGATAGAAGAACGCGCGGAAGCGCTCGACGTTGCGCTCCAGCCGCGCGAAGTGCCACGCGAACTTCGTGCCGCTCACGGCGCGGATGCAGGCGAGCCCAGCGCGCGAGCCGGCCTTGTACGGCGCGATCAGCTCGGCGAAGCTCGCCAGATCGAGCGGCTCGTCGACGCCCATCTGGACTTCCATCATCTTGCGTCCGAGGTCCTGGAACGGCGCGAGCCCGGACAGCTTGTACCAGTGCAGCAGGTTGTAGTACACGCGCCCGTTCAGGAACGCGAGCGTCGAGCCGAGGAAGCCGTCCATCTCGCGCCGCTGCTTGTGCGGAATCGCGAGCAGCCGGCAGAACTCGCGGAACACCTGCGCATAGACGTGTTGCGCGAAGGTGAAGGTCAGCTGCGTGGTCACGCCGGGATAGTTCTCGACGATGTTGGAGTTGTCCCACAGCTGGAATTCGCCGGTCCGCGATGCGGCCGGTGCGACCGGCGTGGTCACCGGGCGCGCCTGCAGAATCCACAACTGGTGCTCCGCGATACACCATTCGATATCGAGCGGCTCGCCGAACCTGCTTTCGAGCGTGCGGGCCGCTGCCACGACGCGCTCGATCTCGTCGTTGGAAAGGGCCGCAGCATCGCGCAGCGCGGCCGGCACCTCGCGGATGTGGCGGCCGTCATGACGCTCGCGTTTTTCACCGATCACCACCTGCTTGTGCTGCCCGGTGTGGCGGTCCACGGTGATCGTGTCGGCGTCGACGGCGCCCGACACGAGTCCTTCGCCGAGCCCGTAGACGGCGCTCAGCACCAGCTCGTCGCGGTTGCCGTTGGCGGGGTTGATCGTGAACACGACGCCGCTCGTGTCCGCCTGAACGAGGCGCTGCAGGATCACGGCCATGCCGGCGCCGGCCATGTCGAGTCCGTGCTGATGCCGGTAGCGCAGCGAGCGCTCGGAATACGCGGAGGCCCAGCACCGGCGCACGTGTTCGAGTGTCGAGTCGAGCCCGCGTACATCGAGGAACGTGTCGAACTGGCCTGCGAACGAGAAGCTCGCGCTGTCTTCTTCGACACCTGACGAACGCACCGCGAGCGGTCCGTCTCCGATCGCTTCGTGCGCGCGTTCAATGTCGGCGCGCAACGCGGCGCTGATGTCGCACGTCAGCACGGCCTCGAAGATCCTGCTCGCGATCGCGGCGGCGTTCACGGGCGTGAAGTCGCTGAGCAGCGTGGCGATGGTTTGATCGAGGCCGCCGTCGCGGCGGAACTCCGCAAAGCAGTCGGTGCCGAGGATCGCCCAGTGCGGCACCGCTACACCGAGGTTCGCCAGCCGATGGAGCGATCGTCCCTTGTTGCCGGCGAGCCGCTCGATGGCTTCGGCGGGACTTGCCGCGGTGAGGATCAAACGTGGCGATGCTGTTGGGCCGGCGCTGCTGCTTGCGTCGAAGCTCTCGTGCTGTGCGTAGCTCTTGCCCGCTTCCAATTCGCCGCATGCGCGCGCAATGGTGTCGAAATTCATTGAGGTCCCCGTTGCTCAGGTGCTCGACGAAGCGAGCAGGTCTCTTGCTTCCTCGGCGGTACCGCGCCCGCCGTGAGCGGTCTGCGGAAAGCGCGCGTGCAGATGCGCACCGAGGTTGATCCAGTCGTAGGCGGCGTGGATCGTGCCGCGCCAGCCCGACGCCGTATCGAAGCTCGCCGGAAACTGCGGGTCGCCGCCGAGGTTGCGCAGACGCTGCGCGAGCTCATCGGCGAGCGCGACGTAACGCTCGGCATCCGGTGCCGATCCGATCGAGCACTGTTCGAGTTCGCGGATGCC
Organism: Paraburkholderia sp. BR14374; assembly: GCF_040948685.1. Classification (NCBI taxonomy): domain Bacteria; kingdom Pseudomonadati; phylum Pseudomonadota; class Betaproteobacteria; order Burkholderiales; family Burkholderiaceae; genus Paraburkholderia; species Paraburkholderia sp. BR14374. The sequence continues at coordinate 218,707 of NZ_JBFPKF010000009.1, forward strand.
GTCGATCAGCGCCGCATCGAGAGGCAGCAGCCGGATCGCGTCGAGCGTCGCTTCTTCCATCGTCGACTGCGGCGTCACGCCGTGCGCGCCGAGCGTGACCATGCAGGCGGTTTGCATCATCCGTTGCAGCGCGTACTCGAGCACCTTCCATTGGCCGCGCCGCAGTGCGCCCTGGGCGTCCTCGCGCGCATTTTCGAGGCCGATGTTGGCCCAGACCATCTCGAGGCCCGCTTCGGCGAAGCGCCCGGCGGGCATCGGCAGCAACTGGGCACCGCTCGCGCGGCCGGCCGCGAGGCGTGCGCCGTCGATCGAGATCAACGGCGCACGGGACACCGGCGTCGAAGTCGCCTGCTGTCGTGCGTGGATTTCTCCGCTGCCCTTCCAGCGCAGGCTGACGAGACCCAGCCGGCTGAAGTCCGCGATCAGCGCGCGCTGCCGGCTCGCTGCCTGCGCGCCGCCACGGCTGGCGATGGCCGTGCATGGGGTATTGAAGGTGATCGCACGCCAGGCCTGGGCGGCTTCGTCGTCGAGCGCAAAGACGTCGCTGCCTCGCAGCACATGGACCCGTTCGCCGATCTGCCAGGTCGTCGCGTCCTTGCCTGGGCCGATCAGCACGTTCTCCGCCGCGAGGCTCACACCGCCGACGCCGAACTCGCGGAGCAGCGCGACCCCTGCCGCGAGGAACGCGCTTTCGGCGCCATGCTCGCGCGGCGCGTGCAGCAGGTTCCACAGACGGCCGGCGAGACCCGCGTCGACAGCCGCGCGTTCGAGTTGCAGCGACAGCCATTTCGGGCTCATGTAGCACTCGCCGAGCCGCGCCACATGACTCTTCGCCGCATGAAACGCGGCGGTTCTGATCCAGGCGCGGGCGTAGTCGGGCTCGCCGAGCGCGAACATCGCGACCGCATAGCGGCCGGTCTGGCGCGCGAAATCCTCGAACCACAGCGCCACCGCCTCGCAGAGCGCGTCGCGGCCAAGCTCCGCTTGCAGCGTTTCGATCAATGCCGGGTTGTCGATCGGCAGCGCGCCGATGAAGCGCTGGCACCGTTCGAGCAGATTCCACGACAGGCGCGCGACCGCGCGACGCCCTTTGCCGAGCGCTGCGCGAACCTGCGCGAGCTCGCGGCGCAGGCGCGCCGGACTCAGCAACCTGACTTCGATGCGGCGGCCGTCGATGAACAGGATGTACGGCATCGTGGCCGGCTCCAGCCCGCTATCGACGATCGCGACGAAGTCGACATCGGAGCGCTCGTTGCCGAAACCTTCGGCGATCGAGCCTTCGAGAAAGACGGCGCTCGGTGCCCGCTGTTCGAACTGGGCGCTCAAAGCGGTGCGCGCTTTCTGCCAGAGCTCGGCGAGCATCGGATCGGTCATCAACATGGTTAGGCTCCCTGAGCGTCAAGCCGTGCGCGGCACGAAGTAGCCCGCCGCGATCCCATAACGGAAGATCCTGCGCAGCAGCGTTTTGCCGGTCGCGCGAGGCAGGGCCGGCAGGATCGCGGCGGTCGCGTCGCGGGCGAAGCGCACCTGGCGCGTCAGGTACGACTCGTACAGCTTCACGACCTCGTCGTAGTAACGGCGTTCGAGCGGTTTCATCGCGGCGGCGTCGAACACATGCCGCGGCACATAGCGAGGCACGTGAAACGACGGAAACTCCGCGCAGACGTCGTTGATTTCGCGCAGCGTGGTCGGCGTGCCCGAGGTCAGATGCAGCGTGCGCCCGCGCACCAGCGGGAACTTCACCAGTGCCTCGACGACGCAGTCGGCGACCCAGTCGATCGGCACGATGTTCAGCGTCGCGCCGTAGTCGCCGGGCATCGTGCGCACGAGTCCCGCGGCTGTCAGGCGCACGACGGTGTAGAGCGTGTCGAACTTGCGGATCACGCCGCTCGCCGAGTCGCCGACGATGATCGACGGGCGCAGCACCGCGGCCGGCAGACCGTTGCGCATCGCCGCCCGCACCGATTGTTCCGCGCGGTACTTGCTCTGCTCATACGGGTTGCCCAGCCGCTGGCCGAGGTCCAGATCGTCCTCGCTGAACACGCCGGGGCGTTCGCCGCAGACATAGGCGGTGCTCACGTAGAGCAGCGGAATCGGCGCGTCGTCGCGAGGTTGCGCGAACTCGACGATGCGCTCGGTGCCGCGAAAGTTGATCGCGTCGTAGACCTCGGGCTTGCGACCGAAGCTAGTGAGCGCGGCACAGTGGACGATCGCGCCCGTCGTCGCGCGCAGCGCCTCGTAGGTGTGCGGGTCGAGCCCAAGCTGGGGTTCGGCGACGTCTCCCCGCACACACGCGAAGCTTCCGGCCGCAGGCGTGTGGCCGTCGTACGTGGTTGCCGCGAGCGGCGTGCCGTCGTTGCGGACAACCGGTCCTTCGGAGCGCAAGAATGCGACGACCGGGTAGCCCATTGCCGTGAGCCGGGCGATCACTTCGCCGCCCAACAGACCTCGCGCACCGGTGACGAGAACATGCTTATCCATCGTGGGTGACCATCCAGGGTTGCGTGTCATTTGAGGAGAATCTCGGCCAGCAGTCCGAGCTCGACGGCGACGATGAAGCGCGTGCCCGCCCAGCGTGGGCGGCCCGGCCTGCTCGCGGGGCCCGGCCAGCTCGCGTTGAGCCAGACGAGCCATACGAGTGGCAGCGTCGCCGCATAGATCGAATAGGTTTGCGACAGGCCTGCGAGGCGCGACAGCGACACGTTGATGCCGAGCGCCAGCATCAGCAGGACATTCAGCGCGACGCGGATTTCGCGCGCCGACAGGTGATAGGGCTGCAGTGCGGTGGTGCCGACTTTGCGCGAGAACTTCCAGAATTCGTAGCCGGTCCACATCGAGCCTGCTACGCACATCACGACATAGAAGCTCAGTTCGCGGCCAGCCATGTCGCGCCACCAGAAATAGCCGTACTTGAAGACCGCGAAGGGCGCCCCCTCGAATGCGGGAAAGCACAGCAGCGGGCAGCTCGGGAGCAGGCGCTTGAATACGAACGGCGCGGCGAAGGCGAGGGCGGTGGCGGCAACGGCGGCCGTCCTCGCGTGCCCCATGCCGGTGTTTAGTGCAACGAGCAGCAGCGCGCTGGTCGCGAGGCCGGCGACGAGACGTGTGCGTCGTGCCTCGCGGCGCGCCAACAGCGCGTGCCCGGCGGGATAGTCGCGTTCGAGATCGTCGAGATCGTCGATCAAGCGAAGCTGGACGAACAGCAGGAGAAAGGACACGAGGCCGGCCAGCACACGCCAGCCCGGTTCAACGGCGACGCCGGCGATCCGTCCGTACAGCAGCAGCGAGCAGACGAACGCGCCGGCGATCGGCAGCGCCTCGGCGGCCAGCGGCAAGCCGCCGAGCGTGCTGCCGAGCGCAATTGCCGCGGCCGCAAGCCGGCCACGTCTTGCCTGCGCGGTGGCCAGCGAAAGGCGCGGGCTCATGTACGCATCCCCTCGTTGGCGTCCACGCGGATGGCGGCGTGCCGGATGCACAGGTCCACGAGCGAGCCGACCGTGAAATACGTTTCGGCGTGTTCTTCGTTCAACGCTTCTAGCGGCAGACGGTCGATGCCGAACGCCTGCTCGACCGCTACCACCGCTTCGACGAGCGATAGCGAGTCGAGGCCGAGATCGGCGATCAGCGAACTCTCGAGGTGAATCTCTGCGTTGAAGTTGCGCTGATGCTCGCGGCAGACGCGCAGCAACTGCGTGCGTACGATGCCGAATACGGTGTTGCGCAGCGACGCATTTTTCGGTGTGCTGGCCATGGTGGGTTCCTTTCCGTTCACGCGTTGCTCGGCGCGGCGTAGCGCCACGGCAGAGTCTGGCCACCGGCCAGGATGCCCTGGGGATGCGCGAGCGCGACCGGCTCGATCGCCAGTTGCAGGCGGACGAGTGCGAGCGGTCGCTCCAACGCTTCTTCCCAGCGGTATGAGAGGGGAATGCGCGCGCGCTTGCCACGCAGCCACGCGCGGCGCAGAAAACGATGGACCCATAAGTTCGGCCACCACGGCGCGGTCAGCGCGGTGCCGAGCAAACCGACGATGCGCGCACGCATCGGTTCGAGGCCGCAGTCGAAGGCGAGAAGCGAGGTCTCGCCGGCCCAGTCCTGTCCATAGCCCGTCAACACATGCAGCAGGTCATGAATGCAGCCGCTGCGCTCGATGAACCACTGACGGTCCGGGCCCGGCAGGATTTCTTCGAGACCGGCGGCCAGCCGGCTTGCTTGCAGCAGACCATCGGCGCTGTAGCCGCTGCGCTCCATCATCGCCATGTAGGCGCGGCCGAACGAGCCGGGCGGCAAGCGCAGCAGCGTGTCGGAATCAGCGAGCGTGTCGAGCAGCGACGGCTGCTCCGCAATCAGCGCGCCGGCGCCTGGCTCGCTCAGAAAGCGCTGGTACATCGTCTCCATCTGACCGCCGTCGAGCGCGATCATCACTTCGTAGGCATGCTGAATGTCGTCCACGTTCTCCCTCAACGCCTTGATCGCTCGCAACGCGCGCGGCCAATCGATGTGGCGTCGCGCCAGCGCGTCGTCCTTCAAAGTTGCTGTCATCTGCGGCTCCCGGCAAAGATCAAGAGGGCGGGTCACGAGTGGCGATCGACCGGTGCCACTTCTTGCGGACGCTTTTTGCAGGGTTCATGCCAGTGATTCATTGGCATCACGCAAGTCGTCCTCATCCCCTGCAAGAACGGAACGAAGTGCCCAGATCTGAAAAGGCGGCGCGGGTATCGCGCGGATTGAAGCGGTGTCTGCGATTTGCCGACGCACTTTCGGGTGGAGACCCCCGCAGCCTGCCGAATGTCGGTGCCGGGCCAACATGTGAAGGGCATCTGTTGGTTGCCGCTCGACTGCACGACGTCTGATACCGGCCCGGTTCACATGTCGACGTCCAAACATCTATATGTGCGGATGTATCGTCGCGCCTTTTGAAATCTGGCTGCCTGCTTGCGTCATTGCATCTGACGGGGACTCACGTCGCGCAGCAAAGGAATGCCTGGCACGAACAGTGCACTAGGAGCGCGAACAATGGGTGGTGCCCTTTGGAATTCCTGGAACTCACGAGGACGGAGGTAGAGCAATGAATCAGGCCTGGAAGGCGAAAGCGGGGCAGTTCCTGCCGGGGGCGAATTTGACTGTGCTGCCGCACTGGGAGCGCGACGCGGTGCCGAGCTACGATCGCGCCGAAGTCTCGGTGCCAGGGCGCCTTCACTTCGCCGTATTCGACTTCATGCAAATGATGCCCGGCTTCGGAGGCGGCGGACTCGGCGTATCGACGAGCACGGTCGGACACAAGATCACCGTCACGAAGACGAACAACGGCGAAGGCGGCTGCGACGTACCAAGCGGGCGGCACATGCTCGAGTTGTTCAAGCGAACGGTCGGCTACGCACGCGACGACATCCGTGTCGATCGGCTGCGCAGCATCCAGCATCAGCACAGCGGCTTCGGCTCGAATGTGTCGTTCAACACCGCGACGCTCGCCGGCTTGAACGCGTTGTTCGGCTCACCGTTTTCGCCGCACGACATGTGGGAAATGATCACCCGCAACTACGTCGAGACCGCGAAGGATGACGAGCACGTGTATTTCGGCCTCGAGACCGGCGTCGGTGAAGCGTGCCTGTTCTTCGGCGGGCTGGTCTGGGTCGACGAGAAACACGGCAACGGCCGTTTCCTCGGCAACCTGAGTTCGGAAAACCTGTGGGTGACCACCGCCGTTGGCAACTACGACACGCTATCGACCGAAGCGCTGCGTGCGCATGGCGAAGGCGCGGACATGTCCGGCACCACCGAGGCCGGTTTCGTGCCGACGCATTTCGTCGAGTGGCAGAAGCGCTATGGCACCGCGTGGCGCAACTTCATCGAACAGAAACTGCGACCGGCGCTGCATCGCAACGACCTGTTCGCGTTTCTGAAGCACGGCTGGGAACTCAACAGCATGAGCAACATGAAGGTGCTCGAAGGCATCTTCCGGACCGACGTGATGCGTGAGTTCGACGAGACGATGCAACGCGAGGGCGCGGTGTACGCGGGGATGAGCAGCGCGGGTCCGGGCTTCTATGCGTTTTCCGACTGCGAGGAAAAGGCGAAGCACCTCTCGGCGGTGATGCTGCATCGGTTCAGTGAATTCATGAGCGAGATGACGGTGGCCCGCGCGGGCCAGAAGATGTCGATCGACGTCGCCGTCTAGCCGCGCCCTTTTTCGACCCCTTGCGACCCCTTGCGAACCCTCGCTAAACTTTCCACTGAGACTGATCGAACATGGCCAAGCGCGTCACCTTCGTCAACACGAACCAGATCAAGCCGGCGATTGCGCCGATTGCCTTCGACTATCTGTCGGCGCCGATGGAGCGTGCAGGGTTCGAGCTCAACTTGCTCGACCTGTGCTTCTCCGACGATTGCGAGGCGGCCATTGCCGAGCACTGCCACACCGCCGCGCCGGATTACTGGGGGGTGACGCTGCGAAATACCGACGACGTCTATTTCTCCAGCGGCTACAGCTTTCTCGAGCGCATCAGGGACATCGTCGCGATGCTTCGGCGTGCGCGCGCGGTCCCGATCGTGATGGGCGGCGCGGGCTATTCGGTGATGCCGGAAAAACTGCTTGCGTACCTCGACGCGGACTTCGGCATCGTTCGGGAAGGCGAGTTCAGCTTTCCCGAACTGCTGACCTGCCTCGAAGAAGGCAGGAGTTTCACGCACATACCCGGCTTGGTCTACCGCGATACGGCCGGCGTGCACGCTACGCCGCTCGCGCCCAACACATGCGGACCGTTGGCCAGCATAGGGCCTCACAAACGCGAGCTGGTCAACAACCCGCACTATTTCGCCAAAGGCGGCCAGATCGGCATCGAAACGAAACGCGGCTGCAATCGCTCCTGCATCTATTGCGTCGAGCCGCTGATCAAAGGCCGCTCGGTTCGCATGCGCGAACCCGATGACGTCGTCGCCGAGATGGCATCGCTCGAGGAGCGCGGGGTCAACGTCTTTCACATCAACGACTCGGAATTCAATTTGAGCGTCGCGCATCCGATGGCGTTGTGCGCGGCCATCATCCGGCACGGGCTCGCCGGAAAGATCCAGTGGTATGCGTACGGGATGCCGCGGCCGTTTCCCGATGAACTCGCGGCCGCGATGAAAGCGGCCGGTTGCGTCGGCATGAACTTCGGCGTCGATACCGCCAGCGAAACGATGCTGAAGATACTGCGCCGCACCTTCAGTGCTCCCGACATCGAACATGCGGTCAATACCGCGAAGCGCCACGGTCTGGAGCACATCATCGAACTGCTGTTCGGCGCACCCGGCGAGACGCAGGAGACCGCTCGCGAGACCATCGAGTTCATCAAGCGGGTCGATCCAGAGCGTGTTTCGGTCACGGTCGGGCTGAGGATTTTTCCGGGCACCGAGCTCGAGCAGATGATCCGCCGCGAAGGCCTCCATGCCGGGAATCCGAATCTGCACGGCCATATCGAAGGCAACGACGATCTGCTGCACCCGGTGTTTTATCTGCCGACCGCATTGGGCCCGGACCCGCAGCAGTTCATTGCCGATCTGATCGGCAATGACCGGCGGTTCTTCGGGACCAATGCGAGCCTGTTCAACTACAACGCGAACGACGCGTTGGTCGAAGCGATCGCGCAAGGCGAACGCGGCGCGTATTGGTCGATCCTGAACCGGATCGAGAAACGCTTCGAAGCGGCCCATCACGCGCGCGCTTGTCACCGCGCGTCGGCGGACGGCGGCGATCCGGACTGGACGCCGATCGAGATTGTGCCGATCGAGCAAAGCGTCTGACGCGGGATGTGATGCCCGAAGCGGCCAGCCATCCGCTGGCCCGTGTACTTTCAACGCAGGAGGAGTGCATGCTTTTAGAAAACAGCCAGCCTGAGCCGTACAGGATCAAGATGGTCGAGCCGATCAGGCTGATCGACCGCGAGCAACGGCAGGCGCGGCTTGCCGCTGCCGGGTACAACGTGTTTCGCCTCGAAGCCGACGACGTCTATATCGATCTGATGACGGACAGCGGCACCTCCGCAATGAGCGCGAACCAGTGGGCGGGCATCATGACCGGCGACGAGTCGTATGCCGGCTCCCGCAGCTTTACTAAGCTGACGCAGGCGGTGCGGGACATGCTCGGCTTCGAATACGTATTGCCGACTCACCAGGGACGGCCGGCCGAGCACTTCCTGTTCCGAACCCTCGTGCGCCCCGGCCAAGTGGTGCCGTTCAACGCGCCGTTCGATTCGACCGAGGCGCACGTATCGATTGCCGGCGGGACCGCGATCTCGTGTGTCGCCGAAATCGGCTACCAACCCTCTGTCGAGCATCCGTTCAAGGGCGACGTGGATGTGCAGAAACTGCGCAACGTGATCGAGAGCGAAGGACGCGACAACGTTCCGCTAATCATGGTCTCGCTGACGAACAACGCGGGCGGCGGACAGCCGGTATCGATGGCGAACCTGCGCGCGGTGAAAGCGTTGGCCGATGAGTTTGCGATTCCCGTGTACTTCGACGCGGCGCGCTGCGCGGAGAATGCTTATTTCATCCAGCAGCGCGAGAGCGGATATGCGAACCGGTCGGTGGCGGAAATTCTGAAGGAGCAGTTTTCCTACGCCGACGGCTGCACGTTCAGTTGCAAAAAGGATGCGCTGGTCAACATCGGCGGCTTGCTCGCGACACGGTCGCGCGCGCTCTACGAGCAGGTCGTGCCGCTGCTCGTGCTGCACGAAGGCTTCGTCACCTACGGAGGGATGGCAGGCCGCGATCTGGAAGCGCTCGCGATCGGTCTGCGCGAGATGGTCGACGACAGATACCTGCAACACCGCGTGGGTCAGGTCGAACGGCTAGGGGACACACTGCTTGCCGGCGGCGTTCCGATCCTTAGGCCGACCGGCGGACACGCGGTGTATGTCGATGCGGCCGCCTTCCTGCCGCACGTGCCGCGCTCGGAGTTCCCAGCCGAGGCGCTGGCTTCCGAGCTTTACCTGGAGGGCGGCGTGCGCGCCGTCGGTCTGGGCTCGTTGGCGTTTCTGAAAGAAGATCCATCGACGGGCGCGCTCAGCGCCCCGAGGCTGGAACTGCTGAGGCTCGCCATTCCTCGCCGCGTCTACACCGATAGCCACCTCGCGGCGGTTGCGGCGGCGTTGATCCGGGTCTACCAGCGACGCGAGTCGATCCGCGGTATGCGCATCGTCTCGGCGCCGCCGATGCTCAAGCACTTCACCGCGGTGCTCGCACCGATCGAGGCCCGTGACGAGGTGTTTGCGCAGAGTCGCGAAGTGATGGTCTGAGGTGATTTCATGTCGAATGCCGTGTTCGAAGCGCTCGAGCTCAAACCGCATGCTTATCCCGGCGTGCTGGTCACGTTGTGCGGCGTGGATGGGGCCGGGAAGTCCTCACTGATGGAAAAGCTCGAAAGCGCGTGCACTTGTGCCGGGCTCAACTGCGTGACGACGTTTACGCCGACCAGTCGCATCCGCAAGGACGCAGTGTTCCGGGATATGGTCGACAGCCACTGGCATGCTTCTAAAGCCAGCCTGGGGTCCGACGCAAGCGTACGTCGCGTCGACATGCTGGGCATTCTGCTGTCCATCATGGGCGACCTCGTCCAGCATCTGACCGACACGGTCATACCGGCACTGGAACGCGGCGACGTAGTCTTTTGCGACCGCTACGTGTTCACCTCTCAGGCCGAGATCGGCACGCGTTCCGATGCGGCTGAGACTGCGCCGGTGCTCCGCAGCATCGCTGGCCATGTGCTGCGTCCCGACGTCGCCTTTGGTTTGAACGTTTCCGGCGCGACTTCACACCGCCGCGTGCGCTCAAGGAACGACGTGAACGACCAGCCGCCGCCGATGAGCTTTCTGACGCGTCAGGTGGCGGCCTATCGCGCCGTGTTCGACGTCAATGGCGTCGTCGCGCTGGATGGGGAGCAGAGTATCGACGAGACGTACCGCGCGGCACTCAGTCATATCGCGGCTATCGAACGGGTTGCGGGGCGGTTGGGCCCTATCGCGGAGAAACACGTTGCACGAACCTTGGCGGCATGCTGAGGCTTCGACCTGCGCCGACACGCCGCGTCCTGGCGTCGAGGTGTGCGACAAAATGTACGTCGACACGTCTTGGTGAGCATCTATCCTTCGAGACAGGACCATGTTGCATGGAAACAAACCCGCGTCAGTACGGTCTCTGAGTCGATTCACCAGGCTGCCAACGGGACAGCGCCTGTACATTTGATTTCATCGAGGCAAACGCTGGACTTGACTCCGCTCACGCCCGGAATACGCATCAGCGTATCCAGTAGGAACTCCGACAGCGCTTTCAGGTCGTGCGCGACGACTTTGAGCATGTAATCGATATCACCCGTTACGACGAAGCATTCCTGAACCTGGGTGAGTTCCGAGATCATTCGCTTGAACTTCGACAGGTCGCGCACATGGCCTCGCTCCATCGTCACCTGGATGAAAGCCACTACGCCGAAGCCCAGCAGCTGCGCATCGAGCCGCGTCTCGTAGCACTTGATTACGCCCATTTCCTCGAGCCGGCGATGACGCCTCAGCGTTTGCGCGGGCGAAAGCTTGATTGCCTCCGCCAACTCGAGATTGGAGATGCGCCCTCGCGACTGAAGAATCTCCAGCAAACGCACGTCGATTCGGTCGATGTCGATTGTATGCACTCTTATTTCCTCATTCCGCAGTGAAATGAAATGTTAATGCACAAATCAGGGTTTGTCTGCGTCTGCTAGGAAATCCTATTGCATCGATAAAAAATTAAACTGATTCCAGATGGTGCTACGACGCGAGCATATGTGCTGGGCGAGTGGTCAGATGATCAGGCGGCTCGAGGGCCTTTCCCTGCGTGACCAATGGGGAAATTTTCTTGCATTTTTCCAACATGCCTCCGCATAAGTCAGTGCCCGTCGATCGCCACCAATCATTCATCCTCCGCTGAACCTGAGAAATCATGGCCGACCTGTTTGACAATCCAATGCAACTGATGGGCTTCGAATTCGTTGAATTTGCCTCGCCCGTACCCAATGTCCTCGAACCGCTGTTCGAGCAGATGGGCTTCACACTGGTGGCTCGCCACCGTTCGAAAGATGTGCTGCTTTACCGCCAGGGCGAAATCAACTTCATCGTCAATCGTGAGCGCAATAGCCAGGCCGCTTACTTTGCCGCCGAACATGGCCCGAGTGCTTGCGGCATGGCATTTCGCGTGAAGGATTCGCACAAGGCCTACGCCCGCGCGCTGTCGCTGGGCGCTCAGCCGATCGAAATCGCAACCGGTCCGATGGAGTTGCGATTGCCGGCAATCAAAGGCATTGGCGGCGCGCCGCTTTATCTGATCGACCGCTTCGAAGACGGCAAGTCGATCTACGACATCGATTTCGAGTTCATCGAAGGTGTCGAGCGCCGGCCGGCCGGTCATGGCTTGCGCCTCGTCGATCATCTGACGCACAACGTTTATCGCGGCCGCATGATGTATTGGGCCAACTTCTACGAGACGCTGTTCAACTTCCGGGAGCTACGCTACTTCGACATCGAGGGCGAATACACGGGGCTCACGTCGAAGGCGATGACGGCGCCGGACGGCAAGATCCGCATTCCATTGAACGAGGAATCCGGCAAGGGGAGCGGCCAGATCGAAGAATTCCTCATGGCCTTCAACGGCGAGGGCATTCAACACATCGCCTTCCTGACCGACGATCTGATCGCGGTGATCGACAACCTGCAGATGGCTGGCGTGCCGCTGATGACCGGGCCGAACAGCTACTACTACGATGCGCTCGAAACCCGCCTGCCAGGCCACGGTCAACCGGTTGGCGAATTGCAGTCGCGCGGCATTCTTCTCGATGGAACGACTGCGGATGGATCGCCGCGCCTGTTGCTACAGATTTTTTCCAAACCGCTGCTTGGCCCCGTCTTTTTCGAATTCATCCAGCGCAAGGGCGATGAAGGTTTCGGGGAAGGCAACTTCAAGGCACTCTTCGAGTCGCTCGAACGTGATCAGATCGAGCGGGGCACGCTGAAAGTTTGACGCGCATGCAACCCGTTCATCGCCGCTTGAACCATACCTATCCCAGCAAGACACGGCACCGGCGTCACAAGCGTCGGCTGTGAGGCCCCGGCATATTTCGCCTGCTCTGACCCGAGCAGGCGAAAGATGCGAGGCGTGGCGTCCAGAACCAACCGCAGGACACAGGAGACAACATCGTGGCACACCAGGAACAGGGCACGCTAAAGCGCGGCCTGAAGAATCGTCACATTCAGTTGATCGCGCTAGGAGGCGCAATCGGCACGGGCCTGTTTCTCGGCATCGCGCAGACCATCAAGACGGCAGGGCCGTCCGTGTTGCTCGGGTACGCGATCGCGGGCATCGTCGCTTTCTTCATCATGCGGCAACTCGGCGAAATGGTCGTCGACGAACCCGTCGCAGGTTCTTTCAGTTACTTCGCAGGAAAATACTGCGGGCAATTCTCTGGCTTTGTTTCCGGGTGGAATTACTGGGTGCTGTACGTGCTCGTGTCCATGGCGGAACTGTCGGCCGTTGGCATCTACATGCAGTACTGGTGGCCAGGACTGCCAACGTGGGTCTCCGCACTCGTGTGCTTCGGCGTGGTCAACGCGATCAACCTCACGAGCGTGAAGTCGTACGGCGAACTCGAATTCTGGTTCTCGATCGTCAAGGTCGCGGCAATCGTTGGCATGATCGGCTTCGGCGGCTATCTGCTGATTTCGGGCCATGCGGGTCCTGAGGCGGGCGTGACCAATCTGTGGCGCCACGGCGGCTTCTTCCCGAACGGCGTGTCGGGTCTCGTGATGGCGATGGCCGTCATCATGTTCTCGTTCGGTGGACTGGAACTCGTCGGCATTACGGCCGCCGAGGCCGAAGATCCTTCGCACACGATCCCGCGCGCGACCAACCAGGTGATCTACCGGATCCTGATTTTCTACGTCGGCGCACTCGGCGTGCTGCTGTCGCTGTATCCGTGGGAAAAAGTCGTCACGGGCGGTAGTCCGTTCGTGTTGATCTTTCACGCGATGAATAGCAACTTCGTCGCCAACGTGCTCAATGCGGTGGTGCTCACCGCCGCGCTGTCGGTGTACAACAGCGGTGTCTATTGCAACAGCCGCATGCTTTACGGCCTCGCAGGCCAGGGCAATGCGCCGCGCGCTCTGCTGAAGGTCAACGCGCGCGGGATTCCGCTCGTCGCGCTGGGCGTGTCCGCCGTGGCGACGGCCGCCTGCGTGGTGATCAACTATCTGATGCCGGGCAAGGCATTCGAGCTGCTGATGGGGCTCGTCGTCTCGGCGCTGATCATCAACTGGGCAATGATCAGCATCATTCATTTGCGTTTCCGCGCTGCGAAAGCGCGCGCCGGTGAGACGACCCTATTCCGCAGCCTCGGTTATCCGCTTACCAACTATCTTTGCCTGATCTTCCTTGCCGGCATTCTGGTCGTGATGTGGCTGATACCGGATCTGCGCATGTCGGTCTACCTGATCCCCGTTTGGCTCGTTGCGCTGGGCGTCGGCTACCGCGTGCGCAACAGGCGGGCGGGCGCCTCGGTTGCCGTTGGCGTGCCGACGCGCTAGCACCGCGCTTTTGCAATCTTTTGGCCTGATTCAGGGAACTAGCATGTTCGAACATATCGATGCCTATGCGGGCGACCCGATCCTCACTTTGAACGAAAACTTCGCGAAGGATTCGCGCGACCACAAGGTCAATCTGAGCATCGGCATTTACTATGACGATCAAGGCCGCTTGCCGGTGATGCAAGCGGTACGCGAGGCCGAAGGACAACTGCTCGCCGAGCTCGGTCCCAAGCCGTACCTGCCGATGGCGGGCTTCGCCCACTACCGCGATGCCGTGCAATCGCTGGTGTTCGGCGACGACTCGGCGGCGCGTACCGACGGGCGCATCGCGACCGTGCAGACCTTGGGCGGCTCGGGTGCGCTGAAGGTCGGTGCGGATTTCATCAAGCGCTACTTTGCGGGCTCGCGGGTATGGATCAGCGATCCGACGTGGGAAAACCACCGCTTCATCTTCGAGCGCGCGGGATTCGAAGTCAATGCGTACCCATACTACGACGAGTCGAGCGGCGGTCTGAAGTTCGAAGAGATGCTATCGGCCATCGACGCTCTGCCGGCGCGCAGCGTCGTCCTGCTGCACGCGTGCTGTCACAACCCGACGGGTGTCGATCTGAACGACGCGCAATGGGTGCAACTGATCGAGGTCATTGGAAAGCGGAACCTGCTGCCCTTTATCGACATGGCGTACCAAGGCTTCGGCGCTGGTATCGACGCCGACGCATTCGCGATTCGTGAACTGGTGCGCCAGAACGTGCCGGCGTTGGTGGCCAATTCGTTCTCGAAGAACTTCTCGCTGTATGGCGAGCGGTGCGGCGGACTGTCGGTGATTTGCGAGTCGGCGGATATTGCCGCGCGCGTATTGGGTCAATTGACGAGCGCGGTGCGCGCGAACTACAGCAATCCGCCGACGCATGGCGCGAAGATCGTAGCGCGCGTGCTGACCACACCGGCGCTGCGCCAATCGTGGCAACAGGAGCTTGCCTCGATGTGCCGGCGCATCATGCGCATGCGCGCGGAGATCCATGAACGCCTGCGCGGCAAGGTGCCGGACACGCTGCTTGCGCGCTACCTCGAGCAGCGCGGCATGTTCACGTACACGGGGCTCTCGACGGACCAGGTCGACACGCTGCGCGAACGGCACGGCGTCTACCTGATCCGGTCCGGGCGCATGTGCGTCGCCGCGCTCAATGACAACAACGTTGCGACGGCGGCGCAGGCCATCGCCAAGGTCATCTCGCGGGCAGGCGATTGACAGCACCGCAGGCTGAGCGCGCCAGCCTGCTACGCGATATCGTCAAATGCGCCGTCCGTCCAGGTCAGTTTCGTCGCGCGCTCGCGTTGCCGCTGTGCTTGAGCGTCGGATCGATCAACGAAGCCTTGACGTCCACCGAAGACGCTTGCCCGAGCTTCGCGTAGCCGCCCTCGAGCCATACGTCGGCGACTTCACGGCCACGCTCGAACAGCGTGCTGAGCAATGACCAGGACGTGCTGCTCTTCGACACGAATCCGAACTTCGCCAAAAATTCGTCGTCGCGAATCAGGTGAAACCTGACGGGCTTGTAGCGGCTCTTGCTCGCCGCTTCCTTGCCGACCGAATCGAGCACGTGGTTGACCGCTTCGATCGCGTTGATCTCCAGCACCACGGACGCGTTGAAACCGATTTCATTGAGCCGCTCGAGAATGCCCCGTGCATCTTTGGGCGGCATATCGTGGCGCACGAACGGATTCGCGAGCACGAGAATCAGGTCCTGGGCATGCTCGATCAACGGCGCCAAAGGCGGGTTGCCCAGATAACCACCATCCCAGTACGGTATGCCGTCCACGCTGACGGTGCGAAACTCGTTCGGCAGGCATGCGGAAGCGCGCAACACGTCAATCGAAATAGCGGGGCGGGTGAAGATTGCGCGTTGGTTGGTTCGTACGTCGGTTGCGCAAATGAATAGTTGCGGGCCGTCGCGCGTCGTATTGAGCGCGGCGAGATCGTGCTCGGGGAGCGCGGAACGGATCACCGGCCCGAGCGGATCGCGGTAGAACGGATTGCCATAAGGCGAAGCGACGAGTCCGACGGCCTCCAGCATGATGGCGGCGGGATTCCAGTCGATATTCCAGCCCCCGAATGGGCCAGGTTCGGAAAAGCCGAGGAGCGCGTTCCCCGCCAGCGCGCCGGCGCGCGATACCGCTTCCCAAAAGGCGCGCAGCATGTCGCGTGCTTTCGTTGCCCCGCTGGTTGCGAGACCCGCCGCGCACAGCGTTGCATTGATGCCGCCCGCGCTCGCGCCGCTGATTGCCGCGATATCGAGTGGCATTGCCTGCGACGAAGCCTCCAGCAGACGGTCGAGCACACCCCACGTGAACGCGCCGTGTGAACCGCCGCCTTGCAGGGCAAACGCGACCTTGGGGCCCTTGTGCCGCGTCGAGTTCCGAGGTTCCTCCATCGTCATGGCTCCTTCGCGTCTTGATCGCGTTCCGGCAATCTTACCCGTAAGTGTCACGCGTTTGGTCTAGCCTCGCCAGACGCGGCTGCGGGTTTGTCTCGGTTAAACCGCCGCCCGGCAGCAGGTACAGTGTGAGGCGATTTGCGGCGGGCCGGGGCCCAACCTCGGCCGATCGATACTATTAATAGTCGCAAGCGACATATCCGATAAAAAACGGGCCATGAGAGAGAAGTTGAATGACATAAGCCAGCGTGCCAGGGCGGCATCGCGGGCTCACCGCGCTTGTGCGGGGGCGCCTCGATGAAACGGGATTTCGATCAGGATTGCCGAGGCGCGATCACGCTAAATGGGCTGGCGCGCAGGCTGGGGCGTACCCGTGAGCAGCTGATGCAGCGCTGGATCGCCGAGACTTCGGAGCAGGGCGCGCACCCCGGTGCGGACAGCGGGCAGGGACTGACTGCCTGTTTCGCCTACATGCTGGCCGAGGTATGCGCTTCCTTGCTGGTCGCCGACAGCGACGCGTCTTTAACCGATCACGTAGGTATCGCGCAGCCCGGCAGGTTCTGGCCGGACGACTGGCGGGTCACCGATCTGTTTCGCAACATGGATCTGATGCAGCGCTTTCTGAAGCACGAGATCCGCGCGTATTTCGGTCCCGTCGCCGCTTCCGTCGATGTTCACATGCGGGCGCACGACATTGTCGAGCGCACGTTTCGCGCGATGATCGAAAACGCGATCGAGGCCTACATGCAACGTCAGGCGGCCGAGGTGGCGGCGGCACAGGACAGCCTGCGCACGGCGCTGACCGCGCTGAAGCTCACGGAGGAGCGGCTGCGTGTCGCGACGAGCGCGGCCGGCATCGGCATCTTCGAGTGGTGTGGCGCGTCGCGACAAGGCGTGTGGGAAAACCGCCGGATGTACGAAATCACCGGGCAGCCCGAGGACAGGGGCCCGTTGACGGAAACCGAGTTCATGACGTCGGTCGTTCATCCGGACGATGTCGAACTGCTGCGACGCCATTTCCAGGCCCGGCGGGTCTCCGGCGAACCGGTGCATGTCGCGTTCCGGCTGCACCGCATAACCGATCGTGCGCTGAGGACCGTCGAAATGTTCGGGTATCTGCGACCGCCCATTCATCAGGACGATTACACGTTCATCGGCAGCTTGTGCGACGTGACGGAGCGGGCCGACGCGGAGGCGAAACTGCGCGACGCCGATCGCCGCAAGGACATCTTTCTGGCCACGCTCGCGCACGAGCTGCGCAATCCGTTGGCGCCCGTGCGCAACGCCGCGCATCTGCTGGGTCACAGCGCCGGAGCCGATCCCGCCAAACGCGAGTGGCTGCGCAATGTGATCGAACGCCAGACCGGTCACCTGTCGCATCTGATCGACGACCTGCTCGATGTATCGAGAATCACCACCGGCAAGATCGAGCTGAAGCGCGAGGTCTTCGATATCAGGCTGGCACTCGACCACGCTCTCGAAATCACGATGCCGGCTGCGTCGCAGCGGCATCACGACATCGTGCGTCTGCCGCTGGAGCACCCGGTGTACGTGCACGGCGACCCGGCGCGGATCACCCAGACATTTTCGAATCTGCTCGATAACGCGATCAAATACACCGACGACGGTGGCAGGATCGTCGTATGCGCGACGCTCGTCGGGCAGGAAGTCTCCGTGACGGTGTCGGACACGGGCACGGGTATTTCGGACGACGCACTGCCTCACGTGTTCGATCTGTTCGTACAGGGTTCCTGCCACGGCGAGCCATCGAGGGGCGGTCTTGGGATCGGGCTGTCGGTGTGCAAGACGCTGACCGAAATGCACGGCGGGACCATTGCCGCGAGGAGCGAAGGCAAGAACAGAGGCAGCGAATTCGAAATACGTCTACCCGTGTGCCAGGCCCGCCACCAGGACGCGAAGGACGGTGCCGAGGCCGGTCGACCGGCGTCCGACCCATTGCGTGTTCTGATCGTCGAAGATAACAGCGACGCCGCACTATCGCTCGCCATGATTCTCGACGCGCACGATGTGCGCACCGCACACAGCGGGGAAGACGCGCTTCAGATTGCCGCAGCGTTCGAGCCGCAGATCGTGTTCCTCGATCTTGGGCTGCCGGGAATCAGCGGCTATGAGGTGGCGCGTCGGCTGAAGGAGCATCAGGCGGGCGGCAAGCGCGTTGAAATCGTCGCCGTGTCGGGATACGGACAGCCTGAGGACGTGGCTCACTCAGCGGAGGCGGGGTGCGATACGCATCTCGTCAAACCCGTCGATATCGAGGAACTGCTCGCGATCATCAGGCGGATGACCGGCGAAAATCCGGCCCTCCGTCGCCAAGCGAGCGGATAACTCACCGACCGTCACCCCGGCGGATGATCGCGAGGTATTCACGTAAACGCGAGCCGTGACCCGCCGTCAGTACCCATTTCCAATCTGCGACAATAGCCGCGATTCTCGTCCACGCCGATCGTGAAATGGAACTCAGACAATTACGCTATTTCCTCAGCGTCGTCGAACACGGCAGCATGGGGAAGGCCGCGCTGGAGCTCGGCGTCGTCACTTCCGCGCTGAGTCAGCAGATCAGCCGCCTCGAAGGCGAACTGTCGACGCGCCTTTTGCAGCGCACCTCCAGCGGTGTCGTGCCGACCGATGCCGGTCTCGCGTTCTGGCGTCAGGCGCAACTCGCGCTGCGTCATATCGACGACGCGGCGCTCGCCGCGCGCGCTGCCCGGCTCTCGGGCCACGTCAGCGTCGGCATGGCGCCCAGCACCGCCAGCGTGCTCGGGGTCCCCTTCATGCAGGCCATGCGCGCGCGCTATCCCGACGTGCGGCTGCGCATCGTCGAAAGCCTGTCCGGCTATCTCGCGTCGATGCTGAGCGCACGCCAGATCGATCTTGCCGTGCTGTTTCGTCCGGAGCCCGCGCAGCGCTGGAGCGTCGTGTCGCTGCTCGACGAGCGGCTGTTCGTGATCGGCCGGCACGAACTCGAAGGCATGCCGTCGGGCGCGAGCGTGCGTCTCGGGCAACTCGGCAAGCTTCCCCTCGTTCTTCCGAGCGGCGCGCACGGCCTGCGCTCGCTGCTGTCCGCCGCGTTCAAGCGGGCCAAATATGAACCGAACATCGCGGCCGAAGTAGACGGCCTCGCGCTGCTGATGGACGTCGTGCGCACGGGCATCGCCGCGACCATCCAGCCCGGCGCCGCACTCGCGCGGCCGGAGAACGCGGTACTGGCTAGCGTGCCCGTTTCCGAAAGCTTCGCCGTGCGGCCCAATATGATCGCGAGCATCTCCGACGACGAGCTTTCACCTGCGGGGCTCGCCGCGCGCGTGGTGCTCGCCGACGTCGCGCGCGAACTGGTGCGCGAAGGCCGCTGGCCCGGCGCGCGCCTGCGTCAGTCGGAGGGCTTCACAAAAACTGAAGGCCTGTTGACGGCGCGCTGATGGCGGAGCACGAGCGCGACCTTTAGAGTGCGTCCGAAAGGAGGCCCACAAGATGGTCGACGTACTCGTAATCGGAGGAGGCAATGCGGCGCTCTGCGCGGCATTGATGGCGCGCGAAGCCGGCGCGTCGGTTCTGCTCCTCGAATCGGCGCCGCGCGAATGGCGCGGCGGCAATTCCCAACACACTCGCAATTTGCGCTGCATGCACGACGCGCCGCAGGACGTGCTCGTCGATGCCTATCCGGAAGAAGAATTCTGGCAAGACCTGCTGAAGGTCACCGGCGGCATCACGAATGAGCATCTCGCGCGCCTGACGATTCGCGCGTCGTCGTCGTGCCGGCCCTGGATGCAAAAGCATGGCGTCCACTTTCAGCCGCCGCTGTCGGGCGCGCTGCATGTAGCGCGCACCAACGCGTTTTTCATGGGTGGCGGCAAGGCGCTCGTGAATGCGTATTACCGCAGTGCCGAGGCGCTGGGCGTCGAGATTCGCTATGACACGCCGGTCGATTCGCTGGAACTGGACGGCGGCCGTTTCGTCGCGGCCAGGAGTGGCAGCCAGCGCTTCGAGGCACGCGCCTGCGTGCTGGCGGCGGGCGGCTTCGAATCGAACCGCGAATGGCTGCGCGAGGCTTGGGGGCAAAACGAGCGCGGCGAATGGCCCGCCGACAACTTCCTGATCCGCGGCACGCGTTTCAACAAGGGCGTGCTGATCCGCCACATGATGGATGCCGGCGCGGACATGATCGGCGATCCGTCGCAGTCGCACTGCGTGGCCATCGATGCGCGCGCGCCGCTCTATGACGGCGGCATCTGCACGCGCATCGACTGCGTGTCGCTGGGCGTGGTCGTCAATCGCGAGGCCGAGCGCTTCTACGACGAAGGCGAGGACTTCTGGCCGAAACGCTATGCGATCTGGGGACGCCTCGTTGCGCATCAGCCGGGACAGATCGGCTACTCGATCATCGATTCGAAGGCGATCGGCCGCTTCATGCCGCCGGTGTTTCCCGGCGTGAAGGCCGACACGCTGCCCGAACTCGCGCGCCAACTGAAGCTGCCGGAAGCACGCTTCGTGGAGACGCTGTCGCGTTACAACGAGTCATGCCGGGTCGGCACCTTCGATCACACCTCGCTCGACGACTGCCACACGGAAGGCGTCACTCCGCCCAAGACGCACTGGGCCCGCCCCATCGACACGCCGCCGTTCTACGGCTACGCATTGCGTCCCGGCATCACGTTTACGTATCTCGGGCTGAAGACCAACGACCGCGCCCAGGTGCACTTCGGCGGCGAGGCGAGCGAGAACCTGTTCGTCGCGGGCGAGATGATGGCGGGCAACGTGCTCGGCAAGGGCTATACAGCGGGTGTCGGCATGTCGATCGGCACGGCGTTCGGGCGCATTGCCGGCACTCAGGCCGCGCGCGCCGCACTGCAGACAACGGAGGTTTTCTGTGCAGCAAACTGACACGCTCGCGCCCGAACGCACGCGCGCCGCGGCGTTCGAATCGAAGCACGATATGCAACGCACGCGCGACGGCTCGCGCGTGATTCCGATCGTGCCGCTGACCGCAAGCGAAGGCGAAGTGGCGCGCCAGATGCAGATCTGCAACGCGTGCCGCTATTGCGAAGGCTTCTGCGCGGTGTTCCCGGCGATGACGCGGCGCCTCGAATTCGGCAAAGCCGACGTCAACTATCTGGCCAATCTGTGCCATAACTGCGGCGCCTGCTACCACGCATGCCAGTACGCGCCGCCGCACGAATTCGCGGTCAACGTGCCGAAGGCGATGGCGCAAGTGCGCCTCGAAACCTACACCGAATACGCGTGGCCCAAGGCGCTGGGCGGCTTGTACAAGCGCAATGGCGTGACGCTGTCGGTCGCGCTGGCGGCGGGGCTCGCGCTGTTTCTGCTGCTCGGCACCGCCCTGCATGGCGGATTGAGCGGTAACGTCGCGCCCGCGAACTTCTACGCGATCTTCCCGCACAACCTGCTGGCGGCGATGTTCGGCGCGGTCTTCCTGTTCGCGATCGTGGCGCTCGGCAGCGGCGTGACGCGCTTCTGGCGCGACGTGTCGCCGGGAAGCGCGAACGCGAGCACGCCGGCCGTGACGGAAGCGGCGAAAAACGCGCTGACGCTCAAGTATCTCGACGGCGGCCATGGCGACGGCTGCAACGAATCCAACGATGCCTTCACGCTCGCGCGGCGGCGCCTTCACCACTTTACATTCTACGGGTTCATGCTGTGTTTCGCGGCAACGGTGGTGGCGACGCTCTATCACTACCTGCTCGGCGAGGAAGCGCCGTATCCGTTCTTCAGCGTGCCGGTATTGCTCGGCACGGCGGGCGGGATCGGCCTGATCGTCGGGCCCTTGGGGCTGCTGTGGCTCAACCTGAAGCGCCATCCGGAGCAGGGCGATGCGCGCCAGCGTCCGATGGACCGTGCCTTCATCGCGCTGCTGTTGCTCACCAGCGCGTCGGGCCTCGGGCTGCTGGCTTTGCGCGAAACGGCGGCGATGCCGTGGCTGCTGGCGGTGCATCTTGGCATCGTGATCGCCTTGTTCGCGACGCTTCCGTACGGCAAGTTCGCGCACGGCATTTTCCGCTCGGCGGCGCTACTCAAATCGTCAATCGAAAAGCGCCAGCCCAATACCTTGGGTCTCGGCTCGGACTAGGCGCGACACGCGCCGCATATTGGCATAACAACAGGGGACATATTCATGAACGCTACCGAACCACTAGCCGGCACGCCGGTCGGGGCACGCTCGTCCAAAGCCGCGGCCGTACTGCGCGTGACGAGCGGCAACTTCCTTGAGCAGTTCGACTTCTTTTTGTTCGGCTTCTACGCCACGTCGATCTCGAAGATTTTCTTTCCGGCGTCGAGCGAGTTCGCGTCGCTGATGCTGACCTTCGCCGTGTTCGGCGCGGGCTTTCTGATGCGTCCGTTGGGCGCGATCTTTCTCGGCGCCTATATCGACAAGGTGGGGCGGCGTACCGGCCTGATCGTCACGCTGTCGATCATGGCGAGCGGCACGATCCTGATCGCGTGCGTGCCGGGTTACGCGACCATCGGCCTGCTCGCGCCCGCGCTCGTTCTGCTCGGGCGGCTGTTGCAGGGCTTCTCGGCGGGCGCGGAGCTGGGCGGCGTGTCGGTGTATCTCGCGGAAATGGCCACGCCCGGCGCAAGGGGTTTCTACACGAGCTGGCAGTCGGCCAGCCAGCAGGTCGCGATTGTGATGGCGGCGGCGCTCGGCTACGGATTGAATCACTGGATGAGCGCGCAGCAGATCGGCGCGTGGGGCTGGCGCATTCCGTTCTTCATCGGCTGCGCGATCGTGCCGTTCCTGTTCATGCTGCGCCGCTCGCTGCAGGAAACCGCCGCGTTCGAGGCGCGCCGGCATCATCCGCAGACGCGCGAAATCTTCGCGATGCTGCTCAGCAACTGGCGCACGGTGATCGCGGGCATGCTGCTCACCGCGATGACGACGACCACGTTCTATCTGATCACCGTCTACACGCCAACCTTCGGCAAATCCGTTCTCAAACTGTCGACATCGGATAGCCTGATGGTGACGTTGCTGGTGGGCGTGTCGAACTTCATCTGGCTGCCGATCGGCGGCGCGCTGTCGGACCGGATCGGCCGCAAGCCGATTCTGCTCGCCATTGCCGTGCTGGCGATCTTCACCGCGTATCCGGCGCTGTCGTGGCTCGCCGCGGCGCCGAGCTTCGGCCGCATGCTGAGCGTGCTGCTGTGGTTCTCGTTCTTCTTCGGCATGTATAACGGCGCGATGGTCGCCGCGCTCACCGAGGTCATGCCGGCGGAGGTGCGCGTCGCGGGTTTTTCGCTGGCGTTCAGTCTCGCGACGGCGCTGTTCGGCGGCTTCACGCCGGCCGTGTCGACCTTCCTGATCGAAACCACACACGACAAGGCCGCGCCCGGCTACTGGCTAAGTTTCGCCGCGCTGTGCGGGCTTGGCGCGACGCTTGGGCTCTATCGGCGGCGAGCGGAGCGGGCGGCTTCTACTGGTTCGTCGGCGTAAGGCTGTTAGCGCGTTGCCGTTGACGTGCTGAGCTGTATGGAGAGGGCGCCGCCACGGTTGGCGGCGCCCTCTCGCTCATTCCCGATAAAACGGATCGATCCGATCCCAGCCCTCGGTGCTTTCCTTGAACATCTACTTAGCAGCCAGGCATTCCTGCTGAAACGGGATTACGTGCAGAGGTCGGTATCGACGTCGGGCCGTTCATCGTAACAAAGCGATTTCGTCTGCTTTATCGCTTCATTCCATCTGCGCTGCGTCTGTCCAGGAATCTCACGGGTGCCTTCGTCAGCGAGACCCGAAGGAATGTCCTCGCCTTTGTGTGAGGTGACGTACAAATGGCTACGTTGGCGCGCGCGTATGCTTGTAAAAAAAATGACATATATAGCACTATGAGACCGAAAGCGTCCTCGAATAGAGCTGCGCGACAGCTTCCTTGAGAAACGTAAATTTCGGTGAACAGAACAATTCGAGAATACCTTGCGTGGAGGGTTCCAAATTCCAAATCAACCTTCCGAGGTTTCGATGACTGTCAGCGACCGGATGAACACTGGCATTTCGCTAGTGCGTCTGTGGGGTGTGTGGCTTGTTGCGACCGTGGTTGCGTCGGTGCCATTCCTCGTCACGCTATATCCGCCTCTTGGGCAACACTTTTACAATATCGTCAGGGTCGATATCCTTTCTCATCCGGCTTCGTATGCGAGAAACTTTGTGGTTCATTGGGATGCCGTGCCTGACCTCGCCATGGACTTGACCCTCCCGTGGTTCACGAAGCTCATACCGGTAGAATGGGCCGCCTGGCTATTTACCCTCGCTGAACTGGGACTATTGACGTCGGGCTGCCTGGTGTTGAGCCGTGTTGCCAATGGTCGCTGGTCATGGTTGCCGCTTGTCAGCTTCCTGCTGCTCTATAACTGGATACTCATCCGCGGCTACGATAACTTTCTGTTCGGTCTTGGCATTTCCTTTTGGGCGATGGCCGCGCATGTGGCGTTGCGCAGAGCCACCCTCGCACGGATCGTGGTCTCGTGCTGCAGTGCCCTCGTTATTTACTTTTGCCATCTGTTTCCACTCGCCGTTTTCGCTCTGGTGATAGGCACGTGGGAACTTGGCTGTCTTCTTCGCGAGGGGAAGATCTCGAGTCAATCAATGGCTCGCCACGCGGCCGCGAGCGTCGTTCCGTTGCTGCTTCCGCTTGCACTGTTGGTCCGCAGCAGCACCAGTGGCCTTCACGGGTCAACTCACTTCGGCCTTCTCCACGTACTTTCGAAGCTCGCTTTATGCATCAATGTCTTCTCGGTGGGCAATCGCGCGGGCGATGTGGCGATCGTGGCGGGGTTGAGCCTGTTCGTGGCCATTGGTCTCGTTCTGAAATGGTGGACGTGCGAGCCAGAGTTCCGGATAACCGTGTTTTCACTTCCACTGGTAGTCATACTCGCACCGTTTGACGCATTTGCTTCCTACGGTGTGATCGAGCGATGTGCGATCAGCTTCGCGTTTTTGCTGACTGCGTTGTTTGGCATACGGCCCTCGGTGGCGCCACGTTTTCAACGTATCGGCGCAGTCGCGCTCACGCTTGTCTTTGTTTTCCGGATCTTGACGGTGACTGAAGACTGGCGCGGCGACAGGCCTGTCATTGAGGCTTACCGCAATACGTTCGCTTCGCTGAAGGCCGGTTCGGTGTTGTTCCAGTACAAGCAGGACACCGCCGACCGGTCTCCATGGAAAGACCCCCACCGCTGGAATCCATATCTGGACAAGGTGGTGGCGCTCGCAACGGTGAATGGCGTTCTGGTGCCGGATTTGTATCTCAAACCGGGGCAGCAACCCGTGCTTTACCGGAGCGAGAACGTAGCATTGAGGGAGTTCCAGGACGACAGCTCCACCCGGAAACCGAATGTCTTAGCAGATGGCGAGATGCTGCGCGCCTGGTCGACTGAACTGCTGGATCGTTTCCCGGACCTTCAAAGCCGGTTCACGACGGTCTATCTTGCGGTGCTCGACCCGTACCGGCGTCTACCCGAGACGCTTGATGGTTGGCAACTGGTTGCGACTTTGCCGGAACATCGGCTCTATGAATTGCGCCCCCGCTGAGCTCGAATCTTGACGGCAGGCTACCACGACGCATGAGCGTTATACGATCTCTACCAGGCATCATACGACGGGTTGCATCGAGCAGACTATCGTTGTTCGTTGATCTCTTCAGGTAGTAGACCGTCCTCAAAAGTTTGCGATGGAATTGTGCAGTAGAAGTTGTCGGTGAAAGTAAGCGTCGTGAAATGTGGCACATCCAATGGACCATGCTGATTTCCGATGGGACCAGCTCGATATTCTTACAAGACAATGAACAGCATCGATTCATCTATCGAAACATATCTATCCAACATCCACTTCGGGAATCTCACGACCCAAACCATAGAGGTCATTGCAGACCTCTACACGTTCAAAGGGCTCGTACTCATACCGTTGCTGTGGTGGATGTGGTTTCAGCGTGGCGATCGCCGCGAATGGCGGCGGGAAATGGTGCTCGCAACGCTTCTCAGCGGCCTCCTGGCGCTCTTCATCGGAAGGCTGCTGACTCACTGGTTGCCGTTCCGAGTGCGTCCCGTCTTTAGCAGCGAGTTGCATCTGCGCTTCGCGGGTCGCGTCATCGACGACGCACAGCTGTCGACATGGAGTTCCTTCCCAAGCGATCACGCAATGCTATGGATGGCGATCGCGACTGGCATCTTCCTCGTGTGGCGGGCCGTCGGTGTGCTGGTGCTTATCTATGCGGTGCTGGTCATTTGCGTGCCGCGCGCCTATCTCGGCTTTCACTATCCGTCCGACTTGTTGGTGGGCGCGCTCATCGGCGCCGGAATCACCTATCTAATGACGCGAGATGCGATTCGCGTGCGCTACGCTACTCCGGCGCTGCGTTGGATGGACCGTTACCCGGGACCGTCAGCATCGCTGGCGTTCATGCTGTGCCTCGAACTCGCCACGCAGTTCGACGAACTGCGCAAGCTGGCCGGCAGTGTGATCAGACACCTATGAATTACCCGTCCTGATTCAATCGGCAATGCGTTTGAAACTGGCAGAGCAATCGTCGGCGTAGTAGCAGGCGTCGTGCAGTGTGGCGAGCAGCATCGAGTTGAAAGCGGCTACGACGGAGCCACCGCCCGCAAGCGTTGCCAATCGCCACCTCCAGCCCAGAACAGCCGGATATCAGAACGCGGTGCGAAGGCCAACTCGTGCAATGGCTTGCGACGTCGTGCTAGACGATCCGTTGGGACCCATGATGCCGTTGATGGCAGCCTGCGAGCCTGCGCTCGCCTTCTGATAAACCCCCTCCGCATAAACCATGCTCCGCTTGGAGAGCGAATAGTTCAGCGTTGCACCAAGCTGATGCGCGTGGTTGTTGTTGAGTTCCTCGTTACCTTTCAGGTACATATAGTTCCCGCCGAACGACCACGCGGGAGTGATCTGCCAACTGGCGCCGACTTGTGCGGCAAAGGCCGCGGCGCCGTTGAACGAGTTGCGCACGCTCGTGAAGTTCGCGACCGTGTAGACGGGTCCGATTACATAGTGAGCGCCGAAACCCCAGTTCGTGATTGGAATCTGCGGCGAGCCGTTGCTGGATCCGGGATATTTCGCTTTCGTGTAGGCGGCGCCGACTCCGAATGGACCGGCACCGTAATTCAACCCGAAGCTCATGGTTGAATTCGACCCGAACGAACCAGCCACTCCGCCGAGCGAATACATTGCCCCAGCGGACAAGCCCGCAAACACCGGTGATTGATACTTGATCGAATTGGCCGCCGGGATGCCGCTCATGCGGCTCCAGTCGAACCAGCCGGTCGGGTTTTGCGGAATGTTCAGTTTCTGGAACGGGCCGGCCGCGAAGTTGTACAAGCCGCCAGTGAACACGGCAGGAGCATTGCCCGCCTCGGTCAGCGACGTCGTCATGAAATCTAAGACATTGCCGAAAGTCAGCTTGCCGAAGCTGGCACTATCCAGACCGACGTAAGCATTCCGCCCGAAGATGCCCGGCTGCACCGTCGCGCCCGTACCGAGCTGAAACTGGTTCTCCAACTTGAAAATGACCTTGTTTCCACCGCCGATATCTTCGGCGCCCTGCAACCCGAACAGGTTCGGCGTATAGATGCCGTCGTCGAACTTCGTGACCGAATGCCCCCCCTGGTTCGTCACATAGGAGACGCCCCCGTCAATCAGGCCGTACAGCGTGACGTTGCTCTGGGCGAACGCGTATCCGACAGGCAGGAATCCAAAAAGAATTGCAATGGAATGTTTTTTCATTCCAGTCTCCAGATAGTTTATTTGATCGATCTTTTGTGCAGCTTCAATGAGGCTGCTAGTCCGCGCGCTTCAAGCCTGGCGTGCCTGCTTCAAGTCGAGCGCGACATCGACGATCATGTCTTCCTGGCCGCCGACCATGCGGCGCTTGCCCAGCTCGACCAGAATGTCGACGGTCTTCAGACCGTACTTCTTCGCGGCCACTTCCGAATGACGCAGGAAGCTCGAATACACGCCCGCATAGCCGAGCGCGAGCGTTTCGCGGTCCACGCGCACCGGCCGGTCCTGCAGCGGACGCACGATGTCGTCGGCGGCGTCCATCAGCGTGTAGAGGTCGGTGCCGTGATTCCAGCCCATGCGCTCCGCTGCCGCGATGAACACTTCGAGCGGCGCGTTGCCCGCGCCCGCGCCCATGCCCGCGAGCGATGCGTCGATGCGGTCGCAGCCTTCTTCCACGGCGACGATCGAATTCGCCACGCCGAGCGACAGGTTGTGGTGCGCGTGCATGCCCGTCTGCGTTTCGGGTTTCAGCACGGCCTTCACCGCGCGGAAGCGGTCGCGCACATCGTTCATCGTCAGTGCGCCGCCCGAATCGACTACGTAAATGCAGGTCGCGCCGTAGCTCTCCATCTTCTTCGCTTCGATGGCGAGGTTCTCCGGCGTGGTCATGTGGCTCATCATCAGGAAGCCGACGGTGTCCATGCCGAGTTCGCGCGCGTATTCGATGTGCTGCTTCGAAATGTCCGCTTCCGTGCAGTGGGTCGCCACGCGCACCACGCGTGCGCCCGCGTTATATGCAGCCTTCAGGTCGTGAATCGTGCCAATGCCGGGCAGCAGCAGCGTCGCGATCTGCGCGTGCTCGACGACATCCGCGACCGCTTCGATCCATTCGAGGTCGCTATGCGCGCCGAAGCCGTAGTTGAAGCTCGAACCTTGCAGGCCGTCGCCGTGCGCGACTTCGATGCTGTCCACTTTCGCGCGGTCCAATGCGCGTGCGATGTCCTGCACGTTCTGGATCGAGTACTGGTGACGAATCGCGTGGCTGCCATCGCGCAGCGTCACGTCGGAGATATACAGTTTCTTGTCCATGCGGGGAGTCTCCTTAAGCCTCTGATGCCTGCACGAGCGCCTGCGCCATACGCTCGGCGGTCGCGAGCGCGGCCGAAGTCATGATGTCGAGATTGCCGGCATAGGCTGGCAGGTAATGCGCGGCGCCTTCGACCTCGATGAAGACCGACGTCTTCAGGCCGCTAAAGCGGCCGAGGCCCGGAATGTTGAGTGGCGCGTTCGCGGGAATTTCGTCGAACTGCACCTTCTGCTTCAGACGATAGCCGGGCACGTACGCCTGAACCGCGGCGGCCATCTGCTCGATCGACGCTTCGACCTTGTCGAGGTCGGCCATCTCCGACAGCGTATAGACGGTGTCGCGCATCATCACCGGCGGCTCGGCCGGATTGAGCACGATGATCGCCTTGCCCTTCACTGCGCCGCCGACCGCTTCGATCGCCTTCGACGTGGTCTCGGTGAATTCATCGATATTCGCGCGCGTGCCGGGACCGGCCGACTTGCTGCTGATCGACGCGACGATCTCCGCGTAATGCACCTTCGCCACGCGCGACACGGCCGCGACCATCGGGATGGTCGCCTGTCCGCCGCAGGTCACCATGTTCACGTTGGGCGCGCCGATATGCGCGTCGAGATTGACGACCGGCACGCAGTACGGCCCGATCGCGGCCGGCGTCAGATCGATCACGCGAATCGAAGGCTTCAGCTTTCGCAATAGCGCATCGTTCTTCACGTGTGCGCCGGCCGAGGTCGCGTCGAACACGAAGTCGATGTCATTGAATACCGGCAGACGTGTCAGACCTTCGACGCCTTCATGCGTGGTCGCGACGCCAAGCCGCGCGGCGCGCGCGAGACCGTCCGAGTTCGGATCGATGCCGACCATCGCCGCCATCTCGAGATGCCGGCTGTTGCGCATGATCTTGATCATCAGATCGGTGCCGATGTTGCCCGAGCCGATGATCGCGACCTTCAGTTTTTCGGAAGCCATATAAAGTCCTGATTCAAGCGATAAACGTGGCACGCACGCTGCCGAGGCCTTCGATCTGCGCGCAGTAAGTGCCCGGCTCCTTGACGGCGACCATCGGGCCGAGCGCGCCGGTCAGCACGACGCCGCCGGCGCGCAGCGGCGTGCCGAGCTGGACCATGCGATCCGCGAGCCACACGGCGGCGTTCAGCGGATTGCCGAGACACGCCGTGCCGCTGCCGTGTGAGAGCACTTCGCCGTCGCGCGACAGCGTCATCGCGCACGCGGCGAGGTCGATCCGCGACAGCGGCACCGGCCGGCTGCCGAGCACGAACAGCGCGCTCGACGCGTTGTCCGCGACCGTATCGACGAAGCGGATGTCCCAGTTTTCGATGCGGCTGTCGACAACCTCGATCGCGGCCAATGCGTACGCACTGGCGCGCAGGATGTCGACGAACGTGTGCTTGTCGTGCGTGAGGTCGTGTTCGAGCACCAGCGCGATTTCGGCTTCGACCTTCGGCTGGATCAGTTTCGACAGCGGCATCGGTTCGCTGTCGCCGTAGGCCATGCCGGCGAACAGCGCGCCGAAGTCGGGCTGATCGACGCCAAGCTGCTTCTGCACGGCAACGGACGTCAGACCGATCTTGCGGCCGACGATGCGCTCGCCGTTCGCGACGCGCAGATCGACGTTCGCCTGCTGCACTGCGTAGGCGGTGGCGACGTCGTCGAGCGGGATGCCGCCCGCAGCGATGTCGCCGCGTACGGGCGAGACGGTCTGGCGCATCGCTTCCGCATCGCGCAGGCGCGAGGCCAGCGCGTTGACGACGTTGGCGTCATGCATGTTCATGTTTCTCCCTGGTTTGAGACGTGTCAGGTAGGTACCGCAAGACCGCTGACGTCGGCGGAGGCGACGAAGCGATCGGGGCGCAGTGCGACTGCGCGCGCACCGTACTTGCGCAACCATGGGCGCAGTACGCCGTCGAGGTCGACGAATTCGTCGCAGCCCTTGGTGTGCTGATCCTGTTGGCGCAGCGCGATGTAGCGGGCGCCGAGCTGGTCCCACGCCGCTTTTTCATCGGGCGTGAGCAGCGTGGCGGGGTCGACGTCGTCGCCGAGCAGCACGAAGCCGTCGCCGAGCAGGTCGTCCAGCCGTGCCATCACCCCGCGGTTATCGCCCACGACGGGTTGCGGGACCATGCGGCCCACGATGCTGTCGTGAGCGAGCGGACCGCGCAGCCAGCCGGCTTCCAGCACCGGCGGCGCGATGAGCGGCTGCTCCGGCGCGTCGGGCGGAGGCGGTGCATTGAGCGCGGCTTGTTCTTCTTCGGAGAGTTCCTGTTTGATGATGCGGCCGAGTTGCACGGCAAGGCCGGTGTAGAACGCCGCATTGGGCCGACGTTCCGCTTCATAGGTGTCGAGGAACTGCTCGGGCAGCGTGCCCTTGAGCACGCCCGCGAGCTTCCAGCCCAGATCGAACGCGTCGCGCATGCCGGTTTGCATGCCCGCGCCTGCCCAGGGCGGCATCAGATGCGCCGCGTCGCCCGCGAGAAACACGCGCCCGACACGCCACTTGTCGGCCATCCGCGTATGGTGGCGATAGAACGCATACTGGTGGATTTCGACGTCGTCCTCGGTGACACCAAGTGCTTTCAGCAGCGGCCAGACGTCCTCGTTCGTCGCGAAGTCCGCTTCCGACTCGGTAGGCTTCAGCGGCAGTTCCCAGCGGTGGTTGCCGCCAGACAGCGCGATGTCCACCACCGGCCGTTCCTTGTCGGACCAGAACGTCAGCAGGTTGCGGTCCGGCCACCAGCGCTTGACGCGGC
This sequence comes from Paraburkholderia sp. BR14374, assembly GCF_040948685.1. Lineage (NCBI taxonomy): Bacteria > Pseudomonadati > Pseudomonadota > Betaproteobacteria > Burkholderiales > Burkholderiaceae > Paraburkholderia > Paraburkholderia sp. BR14374. The sequence goes on from NZ_JBFPKF010000009.1 coordinate 250,335, forward strand.
AGTCGATCACGATCCACTGCACGTCGAGCGTATCGCCCAGCAGCTTGACGCCGAGCCTGCCGCGCGTGGCACTGCTGCCGCCATCGCAGCCGATCACGTAGCGCACGCGGGTCTGTTCCGTTTCGCCAGTCGCGAGGTCCCTTGCGGTCACCGTGACGCCGGTTTCATCCTGCTCCAGCGACACGACTTCGAAGCCGTAGCGCACGTCGATGTATTCGGCGCGCTTCGCCGCGCATTCGCGCAGTGTGGACTCCATCGTCGGTTGATAGATGTTGAAAAAGCGCGGCTTGATGCCGAGTGTCGAAGGCGGGTGCTCGATGCGCAAAATCTCGGTGCCGTCATAGCGCATCCAGCGTAGCGCGCGTTGCGGATCGATCTGCTTGAGCACCGGTTCGTCGACGCCGAGATTCTGGAAGATGCGCATCGTCCAGTCGTTGACGGTGACTGCGCGCGCACGCTGGTAAATGTCTTTGTGTTGCTCGAACGCGATGGTGGAAATGCCGTGTTTCGCGAGGGTCAGCGCGGCGATCACGCCGGTTGGCCCATAGCCGACGATGGCAACCTCGGCGTCGTACTCATTGGTCATATCTTGTCTCCACTAGATATTCTGGATGTTCAACGTGGCAGCGGGATGCGCGTATTCGCAGCGCAAGGGCCAGCGCGATGACGGCGACCGCCGCCGTCGCCCGTCTCTCAGTTGTTCAGGAAATCGATGACGAGGCGGTTGAACTCGTCGGCGTGTTCCCACTGAGCCCAGTGGCCGCACTGCGGCAGGATATGGAGTCGCGCATCCTGCAAGGTATTGATCATGCGCAGGCCGTGATCGAGAGGCACGAAGCGGTCGTCGCGGCCCCACGTGATCAGCGTCTTGTGAGCGATTTGCGGAAAGCGTGCGGACAGGTCCCATGTGGTCACGGGGCAAAGCTTCGAACTCGCGATGAAGTTCTTCAGGTGGTTCAGGTTCGACTCGATGTTGTTCCAGCGTCCGCGACGCAACTCCTCGGTGATTGCGCCAGGCCAGTACACGAACACTTCGAGCATGGCCTCGAAGTTCTCATAGGTGGGTTCTGCATAGAGCTTGAACATGCGTTTGATGCCTTCGCCCGGCTGAGGCTGGAGGATGCTCGGACCCTGAGCGCCAGGTCCCATCAACACCATGCGATCGAGGCGTTCCGGATACTCCAGCGCGAAGCTCAATGCCGATGCTCCGCCCATCGAGTTGCCGACCAGATGCACGTTGGCGATGCCAAGCGCATCGAGCACCCCTTTGGTCGCGCGCGCGTTCAGCAGGTTGCGGGGCACGTCGCTGACGATCTCGCCTGATTTGTTGAAGCCGGGGCTGTCGATGAGCAGCACTCGAAATCCCGCGTTCACAAGCGCGTCGACATTGCGGTAGTAGTTGCTCCAGCCGCTTGCGCCGGGCCCGCCGCCGTGCAGCATGGCGACGGCAGGGCCGTGGCCGGCGTCGTTGAAATGGATGGTGAAGTTCTCGAGACCAGGTTCGTTGATCGTCACGAACTTGCTGGTGCTGGCTTCGGTCAAGGTCATACTGTGGCTCCAGGAATATGGTCTTGCAGTCAAGCTATGTGATGAGTCGGGATTCAATGCGCGTTGGGGGCGGGCGCGCCGGGCGGCGGATTCAGTTTGTGTCCCCAGTCGCTGAGTTCGGAGTAGCGCTTGATTTCCCATGTGTCGTCGTTCACCACGATGCCGCCCGCGCCGAATTCGATCGCGAAACCGGACGGCGAGATCATGTAGAACGAAAACATCTGGTCGTTGGGGTGATGGCCCAGTTCCATCAGGATCGGCACGCCGGCCTGCTTGCAGCGGTCGTAGGCGAGGCCGACGTCGTTGGCGTCGGTGCACTCGACCATGATGTGGTGGATACGTTTGGGGACCGGGAACGGCACCTCCGCGACCGCCATCGAGTGGTGACGTCCGCTGCGAGCGTGGAAGAACGTGACGTCGAGGTTCACGCCCGGTGCGGCTTCGCCAGTGATGGAGTCGCTGAGCTTCAGGCCGAGCACGTCCTGGCAAAACGCTTTGGCGCGCGCACTCTGCTTGGGCACCGTGACGAAGTGGCCAGCACCCAGGCGTCCTGTGCTGAATGCTCCGCGCAGTACCGAGGAGCGGAATGCGTCGCGCGTGTGAGCGCGGTACGCGCAGCTATAGAACTCGTGGCTGATGCCGTCGGGATCGTGGCACACGAACAGGCGGGCTACGCGGCGCTGCTCGGCGATTTCACGATCCGCCTCGACGATCCCGGCTCCGCGGGCACGCGCCTGATCGACGAACGCGTCGAGCTGCGCATCCGTTTCGAATTCCCAGCCGGCGGCGAGGAAGTCGTCGAGCTCGCTCTTGACCAACAGGAAGCGCTGCTCGTAATCATCCATACGCAGGCCGAGCGATTCGCCGGCGACGCGCCTGCCCACCTGCAAACCCAGTACGTTGACGGCGAACCCCTCCCATGCCGCCAGGTCGCTTACGCCAAGGACCATATACCCCAGTGTCGACACGCTGTGCATAGCTCTCCTTATGTTCAAGTTCTGTTGACGGGCCATTGGCCCGGAAATGTTGCGAAGCACTCTCCGGTGCGTGCTCGTGTCCGGATCGGGCGATGAGGAACAACGCCCGATCCGGATGCTGGTCTGGCTCATTCCCACAGTTGGAATTAGTGTACCGATCGGTCCAATCGCGAACAGCCAGGGCAAACCAGTAATGAACCGATCGGTCCAATAAGCTAGAAAAGGGGGCGAAGCGGTATACTTTTAGAATGGAAACCACACAGCAAATTGGCAATCGACGCGGCCAGAGATCGCGCCAGGAAATCCTCGACGCGGCCGCCCGCGTGATGTCGGCCTATGGCTACACCGGCACCTCGATGTCGGCGCTGGTCGAAGCAACCGGAATCCCGAAGAGCGCGATTTATCATCATTTCGGCTCCAAGGCCGGGCTGTTGGCGGAGGTGATGGCCCAAGGCGCGCGGGGCTTCTTCGCCGCGATGCGTGAAGCTCACCAGAATGCCCCGGAGGGCGGCACGTCGCGCGAGCGTCTGGGCTGGTATCTGAAGAAGACGGGGGAGGTATTCCAGCACCGCGAGAACTTCCTGCGCCTGTTGGTCGTCATGGTGATGAGCAACGAGGCCGCGGAGCCGGAGGCGATCCAGACGGTGATCGAGGTGCGCAACGAAGGCCGCGACTATATGCGCGAGATGATCCGCAGCGCGTTCAGCGCTGAAGGCGACGCCGCGGCGTCAGCGGTCGCCGACGAACTGGCGTATTTCGGCATGCTCGGCTTCGACGGCGCTTTCGTCTCCTTTCAATCTGGCGACAACAGATCGATGGAAACGCATATGGCGCAGCTCACCGATGCGCTGATTGCGCTAGGCGAGGCGCGTGCCGCGTCGTTCCGGGAAGCGACACGGGCAGCGGGCCGCAAGCGCGACGCTAAACCGGCGAAGGACTCTGTCCTGCTGGCGGAGAAGCGGCCGAAAAGCAAAGCGGTGCAAAAGGGCGGCATCGCTGGCTAACTCAGCCTCGCGCGGCCACGTTGAACGGGCAGAGCGGGCGTTGCGCGAGTCCCCGCGCGCAGCGCCTCTGATCGATGCTTAGAGGTTCGCGCCCCGCAGATCGACGACGCGTTTCGCCTTGCCGGTGCCGGTCATTGGAATATGTCCGGCAAGCGCGACCGAGACCGTCGTCGAGACGCCGACCATCGTCTTGATGCGATGCTGCAGTTCGCGCGCGAGCGCTGTCCGATCGTGGTCGCTCAACGACTCGCCGACCTCCGGCCGCGCTTCGACGCACACCGCCAGAGAATCCAGATGCCCGTCGCGTTTGACCGTCAATTGATATTGCGCGCTCAGCTTGGGAATCGCGAGAATCAGCTCTTCGATCTGGCTCGGAAACACGTTGACGCCCCGGATGATCAGCATGTCGTCCGAGCGTCCGGTGATCTTCGCGAGCCGGCGCATCGCGCGGGAAGTCGGAGGCAACAGCGAGGTCAGATCGCGCGTGCGATAGCGGATGACCGGCATGGCTTCCTTCGTCAGCGAAGTAAAGACCAGTTCGCCTTCGCTTCCATCCGGCAGCACCTCGCCGGTAACGGGATCGATGATTTCCGGGTAGAAGTGGTCTTCCCAGATCACCGGACCGTCCTTGCTTTCGATGCACTCCGCCGCGACGCCGGGGCCCATCACTTCTGAGAGGCCGTAAATGTCGACCGCGTCGATTCCCGCCCGTGTTTCGATTTCGCTACGCATGGCCTGGGTCCAGGGCTCGCCGCCGAAGACACCCACCTTCAGCGACGATTCGGCCGGATTCATCCCTTGGCGCGTCATCTCGTCGATCAGGTTAAGCATGTACGACGGCGTGACCAGAATGATCGATGGTTCGAAATCGCGGATCAGCTGAACCTGCTTTTCCGTCTGGCCGCCGGACATCGGCACCACCGTGCAGCCGAGCCGCTCCGCGCCGTAGTGAATGCCCAGCCCGCCCGTGAACAGGCCATAGCCGAACGCGTTGTGCAGCGTGTCGCCGCGACGGCCGCCGGCAGCGCGGATCGAACGCGCGACGATGTCGGCCCAGGTATCGATGTCGCGTGCGGTGTAGCCCACGACCGTCGGCTTGCCCGTGGTCCCGCTCGATGCATGCACACGCACCACCTGGTCGCGCGGTACCGCGAAAAGACCGAACGGATAGTTGTCGCGCAGGTCCTTCTTCATCATGGTCGGAAACCTGGCCAGATCGGACAGTTCCTGCAGATCGTCCGGATGCACGCCAGCGGCATCGAACGCCTTGCGGTAATGCGCCACGTTGTCGTAGGCATGGCGTACCGACCATTTGAGGCGAGTCAGTTGCAGAGCCTGCAGCTCGTCGCGGCTGGCGCGTTCGATCGGTTCGAGTTCGTCGGATTGAGGGGTGCGTCGGACCATGGGAGTCTCCGGAATACTGGAATTGGATTGATTCGAGTCAGGCTGCGCTGTCGATGGCAGCGCGGGCATGCCATGACGCACGCGACCACGAAAGTGCGGCTAGTAGCGGTGAAATGCGGTACCGGTCTTCACCGTAATGGGTGCAGAGATTGCTCAGTACCGTAGAGAACAGAGCGACGCCCGCGTTATCCGCCCACTTCAGCGGGCCCAATGGATAGTTGACGCCTTTTTCCATCGCCAGGTCGAGATCCGCAGCCGTGCACACGCCCTGATTGACTGCATCGGCCGCTTCGTTCACCAGCATCGCGACGGTCCGCATCACGATCATGCCGGCCACATCGGCCATCGGCACGACCGAGTAGCCGGCCGCCTGCATCGCGCCGACGACGGCCGCATAGGCCGAATCACTGCATTGCCGCGCACGGGCGAGCGCGACCGTGCTGCAGCCGGCGTAGTCGAGTGCGAGGTCGACGAGCACCAAGTTGTCGTGATCCATGTCGCGAGCGCATTGAGTTGCCGTGCGCCCGTCGGTCAGTCGCAGCAGCGCGTCGTCGATTTGCGCGACCACACCGTCGGCGCGTTCGGTTTCTGGCATCGTCGCGGTAACGAGCCCGGCATCCAGCAGCCTTTGTTGAAGCAGCGCGATCACGCCGGACTGCGCAAACAGTTTGACGACCCGCGGAGAATCCGCGGGTGGCGCAAGCCGCGGGCTCGGGCGCGCGGCGTTCGGACCATATTCGTAGAAACCACGTCCCGATTTGCGGCCGAGAAAACCCGCATTGATCAGCTCCTGCTGGATCAATGACGGCGTGAACCGGGGATCGTTGAAATACGCGCGAAACACCGACTCGGTGACCGCGAAATTGACGTCGTGTCCGATCAGGTCCATCAGCTCGAACGGTCCCATCCGGAAGCCACCCGCCTCGCGGATCACCTCGTCGATCGACGCGGCACTCGCTGCCTGCTCGTTCAAAAGCCGCAGACCTTCGGCGTAAAACGGACGTGCCACGCGGTTCACGATGAAGCCGGGCGTCGAGCGCGCGTAGACGGGCGTCTTGCCCCACGCGGCGGCCGTCTCGTACACGCAGGTCGCGACGTCCGGCGATGTGGCGAGGCCGCTGACCACTTCGACCAGCGCCATCACGGGCGCGGGATTGAAGAAGTGCATGCCCACGAGGCGCGACGGAATCTTCAGCGTCGCACCGATCGCCGTGACGGAAATCGACGAAGTGTTGGTCGCGAGAATGCAGGCGTCGTCCACGTGCTCTTCGAGCTCGGCAATAATCTTGCGCTTCACTTCCAGCCGTTCGGCGACGGCTTCGATGACGAGCCCCGCATCGCGCATCGCGGCCAACTGGTCGACCGCAAACAGCCTTCCGTTCGCTTGAGCGGCAGCCGTCGCGTCGAGGCGGCCTTTGTCGACGAGCCTCGTGAGATTCGCGGCGATGCCCTGGATGGCCTTTGCGACCGTAGCGGCATCGAGATCGAACAGGGCGACCCGGTGTCCGGCGAGCGCGGCCACCTGGGCGATACCCGCACCCATCGCGCCCGCGCCGACGATGCCGACGATCGTGGAAGTCTTCAATACGTTCGACATGCGAGTGGCTCCGCTCAAACGCGCTCGATCGCAATCGCGATGCCCTGGCCAACGCCGATGCACATCGTGCAAAGCGCGAAGCGTGCATTGCGGCGTTCGAGTTCGTAGGTCGCCGTCGTGACCAGCCGGGCACCCGAAGCGCCGAGCGGATGGCCCAACGCGATCGCACCGCCGTTCGGATTGACGCGGGGATCGTCTTGCGCGACGCCGAGACGGCGCAGCACCGCGATACCCTGCGACGCGAACGCTTCGTTCAGCTCGATCACGTCGAACTGGTCGAGCGTCATGCCGAGGCGCGCAAGCAGCTTCTCGGTGGCCGGTGCGGGTCCGATGCCCATGATGCGCGGCTCGACGCCAGCCGTAGCCATGCCCAGGATGCGGGCACGCGGCGTCAAATGGTTGCGCTTCGCTGCCTCTTCGCCTGCGATCAGCAGCGCGCAAGCGCCGTCGTTGACACCCGAAGCGTTACCCGCCGTCACCGTGCCGTCGGGGCGCACCACACCTTTGAGTTTCGCCAGCGCCTCGAGCGAGGTCTCGCGCGGATGTTCGTCGCGATCGACCACGAGGGGTTCGCCCTTCTTTTGGGGAATGCGCACCGCGGTGATTTCCTGGGCCAGCGTACCGTCCGCCTGAGCGCGCGCGGCGCGTTGCTGGCTGCGCAGCGCAAAGCGGTCTTGCGAGTCGCGGTCCACGCCGAAGTCGTCGGCCACGTTTTCCGCCGTTTCGGGCATCGAGTCGACGCCGTACTGGCTGCGCATCAGCGAATTGACGAAGCGCCAGCCGATCGTCGTGTCATGGATTTCGGCGGAGCGCGAGAACGCCGTCGCCGACTTGCCGACCACGAAAGGTGCGCGCGTCATGCTTTCGACGCCGCCCGCAATGTAAAGGTCGGCATCGCCCGCGCGGATCGCGCGCGCGGCGCTGCCCACCGCGTCCATCCCCGAGCCGCACAGGCGGTTTATCGTGGAGCCGGGGACGTCGATCGGCAAGCCCGCGAGCAAAGCGGACATGCGGGCGACGTTTCGATTGTCCTCGCCGGCCTGGTTCGCGCATCCGTAGAGGACGTCCGCGACCTGCTGCCAGTCCACCGACGGATTGCGCTGCATCAGCGCGTGAATCGGCACGGCGCCGAGGTCGTCCGCGCGAACATCCTTCAGTACGCCTGCATAACGTCCGAACGGAGTGCGAATGGCATCACAGATAAAGGCTTCGGTCATGGTGTTTTCCGGTAGAGAAATTGAACGATTCAGGCTTTGCATCCGCAACAGGGTTGCGCGGTGCGATCAGACATGAGCGGCTTCGCGCGGCGGCACGTGACGCCGTACCTACCGTCGGTGCTTGTTGAACAGTGAATGACACATGAGATGGAACTTTGATCGAAGACGGGGGTGTGATGCGCTGGCGCTTATCGTTCGTCGTAACTGACGACGACCCTGTCGCTCACCGGATGACACTGGCACGTCAGCACGAACCCGTCGCGGACCTCGTGTTCTTCGAGCGTGTAGTTCTTTTCCATCTTCACTTCGCCCTCGAGCACCTTCGCGCGACACGTGCAGCACACGCCACCCTTGCACGCATACGGCAGCGCGAGACCGGCGCGCAGCCCGACGTCGAGCACGCTCACGCCCTGATACGGCAGGCGCAGCCTGCGCCGCTTGCCGTCCAGCACGATCTCGAGGTCGGCCGCCGGGGTGTCCGCGGTGATCTCGACGGGCGGCACGCCCGCCTGCGGCAGCGGCGTGCCGAAGCGCTCGACGTGCACCTTCGCGGGCGGCACGCCGGCGGCCTTCAGCGCCGCCTCGGCCGCGTCCATCATCGGCGCGGGGCCGCAGATGAACGCCTCGTCGATCGCGTCGGCCGGCAGCAGCTGGTCGAGGAACGCCGCGCACTTTTCCTGGTCGAGCACGCCGTTGAACAGCTCGACGTCCTGCAGGTCGTCCGACAGCACGTGATACAGCACGAAGCGGTTCATGAAGCGGTTCTTCAGATCCTCGAGCTCCTCGGCGAACATGATCTGGTCGACGCTGCGGTTGCCGTACACCAGCGTGAACGTGCTGCGCGGCTCGACTTCGAGCGTCGTCTTGATGATCGCGAGCACCGGCGTGATGCCCGAGCCGCCCGAGAACGCGAGGTACTGCTGGCCCTGTTCGGCGTTCAGGTGCGTGAAGAAGCGGCCGTCCGGGGTCATCACGTCGATCGTGTGGCCGGGCTGCAGCGTGTCGAACGCGAAGTTCGAGAAACGCCCGCCGCGCACGCGCTTGATGCCGATGCGCAACTCGCCGTCGCGGTCGTAGTCGGTGACGCCCACGC